>CAZPXP010000031.1:16978-35286 GCA_964590975.1 uncultured Ferruginibacter sp.
ACTGGCCACCTGAAGCTTGGAAGGCTACCGCTCTACCAAATGAGCTACTCCCGCTTTTACCTGCCCGCGTAAACAGACAGGCGCTGTGCTGTAAAGAACTTTAGAAGTGGGCAGTGGTGGATTCGAACCACCGAAGTCGAAAGACAGCGGATTTACAGTCCGCCCCATTTGGCCACTCTGGTAACTGCCCTGCACTGAGCCGAAAACTGGAGTCGAACCAGCGACCTACTGATTACAAATCAGTTGCTCTACCAACTGAGCTATTTCGGCATGTTTTTATAACACAAATAATAAAAAAAGAACTCCCCTATTTTTTGGGAAGGCAAAGGTAAGTGAATTTGCTTAATTCAAAAATTTTGGTCTTAATTTTTTTACAATGTTTTTCTACAGATGTGGATAAGCAGAAGAACCCCTTTAATAACGGGCCCTGCCTCACACAGCAGCAACTGAATTATACCCGCTCCAACCACCCCCGGCAACAGAAAAGGGCTGTCGTTTGACAGCCCTTTTCTGTTGAATCGTTTTAATACTCTATGCAGCCTGCTTTTCCTTTTTCCGCTTGATCTGGTTGATCACTGCATCCATCGCAGAATCGAAACTCTCTTCAAAAGACTTAGACGACTGCTTTACAAAAAAATCATGCCGGGGAATATGTACCCTGATTTCTGCTACTTTGTCCTTAATCGTGTGAACCACATTATCCAGTTTTAAAAATACATCCACTTTCGTAATCCTGTCGTGAAATTGAGGCAGCTTATCCAGCTTCCGTTGCACATAAGAGACTAATTTGCTGTCTGCGTCAAAATGCACAGTTTGAATGCTCACGTTCATAATCTTCTTAATTTAATCTGTGAAAGAATAGTGTTAAAAATCAGAAGTAAAAGTTGGGGCTATAGGCTGAATTGGGTTTAAATGAATTAATTATTTCTTAACATGAAAATACTCCTTTAAACGGTAAAACCCAAATATAATTATACAACCGGGTGCATATTTCTGTATACGGAACCCCATCAATAAACATGCCGCCCTGCCGGAGGAATTATCCTGCCCGGCCGCTTATCTCAATAGCATTTTAAGACTGTAAAATATGAACTTTTAGTGCAGATAACCCACTGATGCCATACTGTTGCCCTACTCCTGGCATACTGTTTCCCCACCCTGGCAAAGCAGGCGCAGATCAAACCGCTAGCCACAGTAAATCATTTTGGAAAAACACCGGGAATATCCTTACCATCCCGGCAATCATCAGGCCTTGGGGTGTGCTTTTTTATACACTTCCTTCAGTTTTTCAATACTGTTATGGGTATATACCTGCGTAGCAGCAAGACTGCTGTGCCCCAGCAGTTCCTTGATCGCATTCAGGTCAGCACCGTTATTCACCAGGTGCGTGGCAAAACTATGCCGCAACACATGAGGACTTTTTTTATCAATCGTGGTTACCTTCGCCAGGTTAGCCGAAACAACTCCATATACATACGCTGTCGTCAACTCCCGCCCCTTCTCCCCTACCAGCAGGTTGTCCACCCCCGGCAACACAACAGCCTTACGGTCGTTGATATAAGCCTGCATGCCCTGCATCAGCTCCGGGCTCACAGGAATCACCCGCTCCTTATTCCCCTTGCCAAGCACCTTAATCGACCCATTACCCGCATCCACCTGCCGCACTTTCAGACCGATAACCTCCGCCCTCCGCATACCCGTATGATACAGCAGTTCAAGCAGCAACCGGTCTGTACGGCCTGCCCACGTATCAGGAAACTCAACCTGCCTGAAAAGAGTATCCATCTGCCCCTGTTCCACATACTGAGGCAGCTTTTTAGTCACTTTCGGGGCTATAACAGTAGTCATCGGGCTTACCTTAATCATGCCTTCCCGGAGCTGGAATTTAAAAAAAGACTTTAGCGTGGATATTTTACGGTTCACCGTCCGGGGAGTAATCTTATCCTCGCCAATAAGATCAGCCAGCCAGCTCTTAATATATACGGCCTTAATATCGGGCAGGGGAAACCCTTCATACCTCGTTTGCAGGTAATCGAAGAAACCGATGAGGTCATTCTCATAGGCAAGCAGCGTATGCATGGAATAACGCTTCTGAAACTTCAGATAATCAAGGAAAGGCTGAATATGTACGTGCTCGCTTATGGGCATAAAAAAACTGATTACCAAAGTTACTGTAACTCGTAATCAGTTTCAAATTATTTGAAGACAGGAAGTCCGCTACAGCTTAATCGAGCTGCCCGGTAGCCAGTTTCTGCTTGTAGATCGCCTTCAGTATCTCACCCCTGCGTTTAATAGACGGTTTGGTGAAAGACTGCCTTGATCTCAGTTGCAGCAATGTGCGGCTCTTCTCAAATTTCTTTTTGTACTTCTTGAGCGCCTTGTCTATGTTTTCGCAATCTTTAGAATCAATAATGAGCATGTTTATATACCTCCTTTAGGTCAATTTTTGGTTGGCAAAGGTAGGGAAAAAATATAATTGAACAAGTAAAATCCTGCTTGCCCGAAAAAAAGTATTTCACCTCATCCCGTTAAGCACTTTATAAAATTACTATATTTTCAATAATTATTGAAAATATAGCGTACATTTGTGGTATCATTTATGGTAATAACAACAGTATGAAATTAGTAATTATAGGAGGCGGCTTTGGCGGACTGAGACTGGCCCGCAAGCTGCGCAATAAACCTGGCTTTGACGTTACGCTCATCGATCGCTTTAATTATCACCAGTTTCAGCCCCTTTTTTACCAGGTGGCTACCGCAGGCCTCGATGCAAGCAATATCTCCTTTCCCCTCCGGAAAGTATTTCACAAAGCCAGAAATATACGGTTTCGTATGGCACAAGTCCAGCAAATCGTACACGCAGAAAAGAAAGTAATCACAGATTCAGGCATTTTTACCTACGACGCCCTCGTCATCGCTACAGGCTGCAGCAACAACTTTTTTGGTAATACCGAGCTGGCAGCCAACGCCTTCCCCATGAAGAGTACCGTAGAAGCACTCCAGATCAGGCACCGCCTGCTGCATAATTTTGAAGACGCCCTCGCCGCAACAGACGAAACCACAAAACGCCGCCTGCTCACCGTAGTAGTGGTGGGTGGCGGACCAACAGGGGTGGAACTCAGCGGTGCCATTGCCGATATGAAACGGTATGTACTGCCCAGAGATTATCCCGAACTCGACTTTTCGCAGATGAAGATCTACCTGCTGGAAGGGGCAGACAAAACGCTGGGCGCCATGAGCAGCTTTGCCTCAGAGCGCTCCTGCGAATACCTTAAAAAGATGGGGGTAACGGTCTTAACCAAAACACTCGTTAAAACCTACGATGGCGAAAGAGTAGAATTGCACGATGGCAGCACAATAGAAAGCGGTATGGTCATCTGGGCAGCGGGCATCAAAGGCAATGTACCTGCCGGTATCGATCCCTCACTTATTGTAAAAGGTAACCGCATCAGGGTAGACCGGATGAACCGGGTACTCGGCTTTACAGATCTCTATGCCATCGGCGATGTAGCCTGGATGGAAGAACCCGCCTGGCCCAACGGTCACCCGCAGGTAGCCCCCGTAGCCATGCAGCAGGCCGATGTACTGGCAGGTAACCTAAGGGTAATGGAGATGAAAGGCGGCAAACGCCAGTTGGAAGACTTTGCATACCACGATAAAGGCAGCATGGCTACAGTAGGCCGCAACCTTGCCGTGGTAGATATACCCAAACCCAAACTGCATTTTGGTGGCTTCCTCGCCTGGCTTACCTGGATGGGCCTCCACCTCATGCTGATCCTGGGAGTAAAGAATCGCTTCTTTGTTTTTTGTAACTGGCTCTACAACTACGTTACCCGCGACCAGAACCTGCGGTTGATATTCCGCGAGTTTTACAGGGAAGAGCCCGCAAAAAAAACAGAACAACCCTCCCGGGAAAGATCACTCGCCGGGGCCGTAAAATAAAAAAACACAGGCGGCGAAAAGATGCTAAGTTTGATCCTGCGATACACACATCATACGCATGCAGATCAATCAACAACCTTTTCATACCATCTGGCTGGAAGAAAACAACCGGCATTCTTTTTTTGTCATCGACCAGCGTTGCCTCCCGCACCAACTGAAGATCACCGAGATCAAAAACAGCCACGAAGCGGCTACGGCTATTGAAAACATGACGGTAAGAGGCGCCCCGCTCATTGGCGTTACCGCCGCCTACGGGTTATACCTCGCCACGCTCGAAGCCCCCCGGAATAATCCCGGCGCATACATACAACAACAACTGCAACAACTTGCCGCCACCCGGCCTACTGCTGTAAACCTGCACTGGGCCCTGCAGCAGATGACGGCAGCGATCGATGCCGCACACGGGTATGACGGCAAAGTTAACGCAGCACTACTGGCAGCCAGCCGCATCAAACAGGAAGACATTGAAATGTGCCGGATGATCGGGGTACATGGTCTTCCCTTAATAAAGGCCCTGTATGAAAAGAAAAATGGTGCTGCCGTTAATATACTCACACATTGTAATGCAGGCTGGCTGGCATGTACCGATTGGGGTACAGCCACCTCACCTGTCTACCATGCACACCAGGCCGGCATACCCGTACACGTTTGGGTAGATGAAACCCGGCCCCGCAACCAGGGAGCCAACCTCACCGCATTCGAATTGGGCCAGCAGGGCGTACCCCATACACTCATCAGCGATAACACAGGCGGTCACCTGATGCAGCATGGCATGGTCGATCTTGTGATCACCGGTGCCGACAGGGTAACAGCCGCAGGCGATGTAGCCAATAAGATCGGCACCTACCTCAAAGCCCTCGCGGCAAAAGACAATAACATTCCCTTTTACGCAGCATTACCACAGTCCACCATCGACTGGACGCTTACCGATGGCGTAGCAGAGATCCCCATCGAACAGCGCCATCCCGATGAAGTACGGTATGTTTCGGGTAAGCATGAGGGTATGCTGACAAGTGTGCTCATCTGCCCGGAAGATACCCCGGCCGCCAATTATGGCTTCGATGTTACCCCTGCCCGCCTCGTAACGGGTATCATCACAGAAAAAGGTATTGCAACCCCTTCCGAACTAAGAAACATATACTACCCATGAAGGACGAAGGCGTTATAAAGTTTAATTGCAGTTGGATAGAAGGCCCTCTCCCCCCGGGCATGCACTGCAGCGCACTGCTGGATACCAGAAACGAACTGTACCGGCAAAAACTGATCGGCTATGACGAAGCCGCACAGGTAGGTTATGGTAATATCAGCGTCCGGTTGGGCGAAAGCAATACCTTTCTTATCTCAGGCACACAAACAGGGCATATCGCATTGCTCAGCGAATCTCAACTCTCCTGTGTACAGCAGGCAGATATTGATACCAATACGGTTTACTGTACCGGCCCCGCCAAAGCCTCTTCCGAATCGCTCACCCATGCCGCTATATATCAATCCATACCTTCAGCACATGCCGTAATACACGTTCACCATAAAGCACTCTGGCAGTACCTGTTGCACCACGCTCCCGCTACAGCTCCCAATATTGGCTACGGCACAACCGGCATGGCCGGCGAAATAAACCGGCTGATCGGTACAACCAGCCTGCTCACACATAAAGTAATTGCCATGACAGGCCATGAAGAAGGCGTAATTATTTTTGGAGAAACATTGGACGAAGCGTATGCAGCGCTGATGAAAGAAATGGAAAAAGTAAAACGGGCGGGTCAATAGACCCGCCCGCTTTGTTTGAGAATATATTCCTGTTATGTTATCGCCTTATCGTAAAGTTAATATTCGATGCTACAAAAAATTGTACACCCGTCTTCAGCGTTAATGTTCTGATAGTAGCATTGCTATTTACCACTACCGTTGCACCGCTTTTGATCGTTACATCCGTATTGGCATCAGGTATTATACCACAGCTCCAGTTACCCGCTGTGCCCCAGTCTGTACTGACAGCGCCCGTCCAGCTTACACCAAACTTCAGCGTATACTCCGCACTGTACACCGTTCCTCCTGCCGTGGTAACCACGCAGCGGTATTTGTATCCGGCAAAGCTGGTAGGCGGTGCAGCAAGCTGCAGATTGCCTGTTGTGGCGCCTGTGTACACGCCCCCATTGCTGATGTCCGTATAGCCACTACCCGTATTTACCTGCCAGCGGAAGCTGAGGCCGCCGGTAACGCCAGCTTTATAAGTAGTATTATTACCCGGGCAAATGCTCACCCCGTTATCTATCACCGTCTGCTGCTGGTTGGTAAGCACAGGCAGGTTAAAGTCAAAGTAAATAGCAGCCCTGTTGCGGATGGTATCCCCTTCCGCAAGGTTGCGCAATGGTTTTATACGGTAGGCAATATAGCCATGGCTGAGGGGTTCATTGTTCGTACTGTCCGGCAGGAGTATCGGATCAAACTTCCACTCAAGTCCGTTACCATTGCTGATAGTAAGATGGTACGGGTGGCTGGCGCTGAGCATTTGCAGGCTGTTCCAGTCCAGGTTATTGTCCAGCGTATCACGAACAATCACCCTGAAAGCCGTATCAGTACCCGTATTCTGAAAACGGATCACATAATTGAGGTACTCACCATTGGCCAGCAGTTGCGCAGGAAAGCCCGGTCCATGAGTTTCCGTTTTATCATTCGGATCATAAGAGCCCGTAACCAGTTGGTTAAGTACAACCGTATTATTAACAGGTGTACTGTCACCCGCGGCAGGATCAACCGTTGCAGTAAAGTGTAAAGTATCCCCGTTATTTACTGCAGGAGGTGTACCAGGTTTAAGATACACCAGTATTGCTCCATATTGTGTGGGGGCAAGCGTACCGATATCCCATCTAAGCGTATCACCAGTAACAGAAGTAAAAGGTACAGATGCCGAATCGGCAGTAGTACGCTGGTCTTTTACCAGTGTGATCCGTGCATTGGTAATGGTTGTTGTTCCTGCATTGGTATAACGCATACTGTAAATAGCCGGGAAGCCGGGCCTCGCTGCCGTTACAGGCAGTAATGTAAGCTCCAGGTCATTGATACCCCCTATCGGCACAAGCCCGAAATTGATGGTATCCGCCTGCAGGTAACCGGTAAAGTCAGTAGTGCCCGATGCCGGGAATACCGTATAATAAGGTGCATTGATCACCGGGGCAGTAACATAATGTCCCGTATCAGCGCTGTTCGCATAATACCCGTCCACGATATCGCTCGAACGCGTATTTCCGGGCTTGCTGCTCTTCACTATACCTTCAGTAAAGAAGGGTTCGCCTGCATCATGAATATGATTGCCGTTATTGTCGAGATAAACATAACCCCTGATATAATTGGCAGCGCCGATCTTAAGTATAATGGCATCATCATTCCCCTTGCTGCCATATATATCACCGCTGTTCTGTGTATTGGAGTAACCCGTTACCAGCACATCATTATTAGGCAACTGCATCAGCCCTATGGCCTCTTCATAACCATCACCCCCGATTGTTTTCTGCCACACCAGCTTGCCATCTGCATCCAGTTGAATCAGCCAGGCGTCAGAGTTGGGTGTACCCGCATTATGCAGGTCAGTCGCGTTCCCGTTATCAGACATAGTACTTCCTGCGATCATATAACCACCACCGGCTGTACGTATTATAGCATAGCCCTGGTCGTTATTTTCTCCCCCATAAAATCTTTGCCAGAGCAGGTTACCCAGTTTGTCTGTCTTACCCACCCATACATCATCCAGCCCGTGATCACCGAGGCAGCCCGCATCAGGCATAATGTTGTTCGGATGAAAATGACCCGTAAAAGTAAAACTGCTGTCCGCATTAACCACAACTGAAGCAATATGCGTATCGTGTTCTGTATTCCTGTACGTTTTCATAAAGAGTACATTACCCGATTTATCCGTTTTGATCAACCGGCCACGCACTGTTGTTACAAATGTATTGGGGTCAAAAACACCCAGTTCTCCCCCGATAACATAGCCACTATCAAGTGTGGGCTGAATATCGTTCCAATAAGTAAAGATAGAATCAGACAATACTTTCTGCCAGAGTATATTACCATTTTCGTTGATCTCAAAAAGCCAGGGATAATTCTTTAGTGTATCTGTATAAGGGTTGGCTACATCCCCATTGCGGGAAGAAGTAGAAGTCATAATAATATAATGGTTACCTGCCGTTTGCCTGATCACGGGCGAGCTTTCATTCCTCGTTCCACCCAATACCTTCTGCCAGACAATACTACCAGCACTGTCAAGACGTGCAAGCAGGATATCTCCATTACCGTGGTTACCCGCAAAAGGACCATCAGAAGAATAGGTTTCAGCGGTAATGATCAGCCCGCCATCGTTCACAGGAGCTGCTGAGTAATGGTAATCCTCTGCGCCGCCGCCGATAGATTTCTTCCATACCAGCCTGCCGTCAGTAAGGTATTTGGCAACAAATATATTAGAGCCGCCGGGCTCGCCTGCAAGGTCTCCATCATCAGAATAAGTATCACCAGCAATAAAGAAAGCCGAATCAGACGAACGCGTTATCGTATAACCATAATCGTAGTCACTGCCCCCGAATGTGCGCAGCCATTGAATGCCTTGCGGTGGTGGCAAAGTCGTATTAACCGTACTGGGCGCAGTGCAGATGGCAGTAACCGTTTGCAGCACACTGTCGGTATATTGAAGCACTGTTGTATCAAGTGTATTAAAACGCAGTATCGCCCTTGTTTTAAGCACATCATTCAATTGTACAAATGGAGTATCCTTAACCTGGAGGCTAAGTGCAAACGGACCAAAGAAATTACCGTTGGCCCTCAACTGCCAGGTAAGCGTATCGCCCGACTGTACCACGTTGGCAGGAGTAGAAGAAACATAATTCGTACGGGGGTCTTTGATTACCCGCAACGAAAAAAACGTAGTATCAAGATTACTCTGAAAAGAAACCGGTATATCATACGATACCGTGCGCCCGGTAGAAACAGCAGGTACGCTCGTAATATCCAAAAGCACATTCCCGATCGCCGCATTCTGATAACTGGCCCTTACCGCAAGCGACGCAGTATTATCGCCCTGGAAGAATTCAGTACCGTATGGGCCTATATATGCTTTTAAGCGCATACTGTCAGGCACCATAGGAGAAGTACTGTCCGGCATAAAGTTAAGTGCTATGCTGTCAGCATTCATTATTACAACCTTCGGTAATTTCCAGAAAAGTGTATCACCCGATGTAGCCGTTACCGGCCTGCTGCTGGTCAGCAATTGCAGGTGCGTATTCTTTACAAGATAAAGCGTAACAGTATCAGTGGCAACAGGCCGCGTACGCCTTCCAAACCGCAACTGGTACCTTACCTGTTTCCTGGCATACACAGCCGCGGGGCCGCTGAGCTTTACATACAGATCAGGATAGAGCGACGTATCAGCATAATTAACCAGCCAGTAATCACCACCGCCATAATAGGTCGTAACATCGCCCCCTGTTTGCTGTATATAGCCCAGCAGCGAATAACTGCTGTCCGCATTTACAGAAATGCTTTTTCCCCTGTCGTAATCGGTCGTACCGAAAAGCTTGCTCCACATCAGGTTACCCAGCGTATCCACTTTGATCATTGCAAGATCAGTAAGCCCGTGGTTACCCGAAACATATACATCATCAGATTGGGTATCCCCGGCTATGATGATATTGTTGTCAAGCGTCCATGCAATATCAAACCCTTCATCCACACTCGAAGTACCTCCAATACATTTCTGACGAACCAGCGTACCCGCCGTATCCAGTGTTACAAGCCACATATCATACGCGTCAATTACACCAGTTACATCTCCATTATCAGCATGAGAAAGATTCATTGTAGTGCCAATAATATAGTAGCGGTTATTCTTTTCGATCATATTATACGGCGTCTCATCGCCAATGCTGCCATAGCACTTTTTCCAGATGATATTGCCCGCAGGGCTGAGTTTAAGTATCCAGTAGTCACCGGCATCATAATTATTATGATTACCCGTAACATCTCCGTCGTTGGATACCGCCCTTGCACCCAGCAAGAGGTTACCGTCAGTCAACTGGCGTATAAAAATGCCCCTTTCATCTTGTGAGCCCCCGTATATTTTGCTCCACAGCAAGGTACCCGTACCGCTCAGCTTGCTTACAAAAAGATCATATCCACCATGGTTTACAAGACCGGCAAAGTCAAGGCTGGGCGTACCGATCGTTTCACCCGTTACCACAAAGCCGCCATCAGTAGTTTCTGCGATCTGCCAGGCACGGTCGGCGCTGCCGCCGCCAAACTGTTTCTTCCATTGCACTGTTCCCGTACTGGTGATCTTGATCACCAGCCCATCAGCCGAGCCCGAGAAAAAGTTGGTTACCCCTACAACAGCATAGCCACCATCCGAGGTAGCGATCATATACTGTGCTGCTTCAGATGCGTTTGTCTCATAAGTTTTCTGCCATTCGATAGCACCAGCCGCATTGATCTTGGTTACCCAGATATCATTCTCCGTCCCGTGAAGACCGCTCACATCATGATCATTCGAATTGGTAGTGCCACACATAATACGGCCGCCATCAGGTGTAGCGATAATACGAACCGGATCATCGCCATTTGATCCGCCATAATTTTTAGCGCTGAATAAAAGACGGCTCGTTTGCCCGAAAGACAGGCAAAAAAGCCCTGTAAAGAGTATAAGCAGCAGGTACTTAACAGGGTAACTTTTTAACATAAAGGGTACAATTTAATTAATCGATCCTGCCGTTGTTTATGCCGCACAGCATCGTCCTGGCACAAAGCTAATTAAATCACGTATTTCCACCTGTTTTTTTTCACTTGTAAGACTATACTTTAGCACCCGGAAATATCCAGTGTAAATCAATCCAGATCGACTGTTAAAACCTCTAACTGTATGCTAAGCAATAGGAAGACCAGGCTATACCGAACTACATTGTCCCAGTTAACCGGGCAATGCCTCATTGTTCAGGTTGATTACTTCCCAAAATATCTACCGCATTACAAGGGATCCGCTGGTCCGGGGTTGTCGATTTGCTGTTCACCACAGTAAACCAATATTTAACCATTTATAACCAAACAACAACAAACATGAAGAAGACACTATTGCTGCTCTGCACAGGAATGCTGCTTTTTATCTGCGCCAGTGCACAGTATAACCGCCTTAATAAAGAGGCCAGTTCTTACACCATCAAAGCTAATCTTAACGTAAGGTTTAACTCCAACCTCAATTTCAACAGCACAACAGATTCACTGAATGTGTATCGTGGTGCGCTGAAAATATGGCCCAATCTCACCATTACAAAAGACACCCCCAATACACCGGTATGGAATATGAAGGCTTTCGAGTTCCTTAACTCATCTTCCTCCAAAGACGCCCCCGCTACCGTTAACCCCAGTTTATGGAGGCAGGCCAAATTGAACTATGTACCCGGCATCTTCCAGGTAGACAGTACCATTTACCAGGCACGTGGCTTCGACCTTTCCAATATAACTTTTATCAAAGGCTCCACAGGCTGGATCGTGATCGACCCGCTGGTAACAAGGGAAACAGCCAAAGCCGCGCTCGACTCCGTCAACAGCGTATTAGGAGTTAATCATGGCGTTTCCGGCGTGATCTTTACCCATAGCCATATTGACCATTACGGCGGCATACTGGGTATTATAGACCGCTTTCTGCCCGGTGCAAAGATTTATGCACCATCCGATTTCCTCGAACACGCAGTGAGTGAGAATACCATTGCGGGGAATGTGATGGGCCGCCGCGCCACTTTTATGTATGGCTCGCTTTACCCCCGCGGCAAAAAGCAGATGGTAGATGCTGGTCTCGGTAAAGGCATCTCTACAGGCACTTCCGGTATCACCGCTACCTATGTTCCTGTAGCAGCAGGTATACTCCATCCCGAAGTCATCACCATCGACGGGCTGGAAGTAAAGTTCTGGAGTACGCCCGGAGCAGAAGCACCGGTAGAAATGATGTTTTATTTCCCCTCGCTGAAAGCGCTCTGTGCCTCGGAAGAAGTAACCCATACGATGCATAATGTGTACTCCCTCCGCGGCACTAAAGTAAGAGATGCACTGGGCTGGAGCAAGTTCATCGACTCCACCCTAACCGTATATGGCCGGTCAGCCAAAGTGATGTTTGCAAGCCACCACTGGCCCGTATGGGGAACCGACACGGTCTCTGCTTTACTGGAGATACAGCGTGACCTTTACCGATATATGCACGACCAGACCATGCGCCTGGCCAACCAGGGATATACTGCACTCGAAATAGCAGAATATATTAAACTCCCCGAAAGCATTGATACCGTATGGGCCAACCGTGGCTATTATGGTACGCTCAGCCATAATACCAAATCGGTATACGATTATTATCTCGGTGGCTGGTTCGACGGCAACCCTGCAAACCTCCACCCCCTGCCACCAAGTGAAGCAGGCGCCAAATATGTAGAATTTATGGGTGGCCCCGCTGCCACACTGCAAAAAGCGCAGGCCTCCTACAACAAAGGAGAATATCGCTGGGCCGCAACAGTACTGAACCATCTCGTATTTGCCGACCCCAATAATGAGAATGCCAGGCTGTTGCTGGCAGACACCTATGAACAACTGGGTTACCAGGCAGAATCAGGGCCATGGCGTAATTTCTACCTTACAGGAACGCAGGAACTGCGGTTTAAGAACCTCCCCTATACCAGGGAGAATAAATACCCCACCAACGAAGTGATGGACGCAATGCCACTGGACCAGTACCTCGATTTTCTGGCCATACACCTTGTACCACAAAGAGCAGGCAACAGGTCGTATACTTTTGATGTATCGTTCAACGATCCAGGCGCCGATACTATACGTATGGTTATCTTTTTAAAGAACACCACAATCAACTACCGCATACTGCCTTCCAAGCTCCCATCAGGCCTTACACCAGATGCAGTGGTAAAATTGCCGAGAAACGTAATGAACACCATCATCAATTACGGACCCGCAGCAGGAACTAAAGCCATGAAAGATGCAGTAAACAGTGGTAAAGCTACTATTACAGGTAAAGGTTGGTACGAGTTTATAGCCATGCTCGATAAGTTCGAATTCTGGTTTAACATCGTAACCCCCTGATCAGCCCTGTACTAATATTATCCATCAGCACAAGCGGGCGATTTCCCCCGGGTAAGCGTCAATACTTACCCGGGATAATCCCCTATTCAAAAAGCAACAACATTTTTATCTCTATTCATACAAAACAAATAAACTTATGTCATTTGAAAAAAACCTGGCTAAACTGAAAGCCAAACCAGATATCATCATTATCATTACAGACCAGCAGCGGGCCACGCAGCATTTTCCTGTGGGATGGGAACAGGAAAACCTCCACAGCCTCACCTTTTTGAAAAGACACGGTTTCAGTTTCGACAGAGCCTTCTGTAATACCTGTATGTGTTCCCCCAGCAGGGCCACCCTTTTTACAGGCGTTTACCCCGCAGAACACCAGGTAACACAAACCCTTACCTGGGGTGGCCGCTACTCCCCTGCCGAAGTAACGTTAGACCCTACCTTCTTTAATCTGCCACGTATGCTCCAGCCCGAAGGATACGATGTTCAGTTCCGTGGTAAATGGCACCTCAGCAAAGGCGAAACAGAAGATGGACTGACCGCTTCAGATGTGGCCATATTTGGCTTCAGGGGATGGATACCACCCGATGCAGGCGAAGACACCAAACCCGAAAACTTCGGCGGTGGCTTTGCCAACCATGATGCGGAGTATGTAAGACAGGGTATCGAATACCTGAAGGAGGTAAAAAAGAGAAGAGAAAAGGGCGATCTGCGGCCCTATTGCCTTGTGCTTTCCCTCGTTAATCCGCATGACGTATTGTGTTATCCCAACGGGGTCGAATATGGATATTTGCCCTGGACCTATTCCGGCCGGGAAATCTCATTACCCGCAACAGTAAACGAAAACCTCATCCTGAACAAAAAGCCCGTCTCACAGGAGTTTATTAAGTTGGGTGCGGTATCACTTCTCGGGCCGTTACCTACCGACGAGGATAAGCTGAACTACATCAACTTCTACGCCCATACACTGAAACTGGTAGATAACGAGATCAGTTTCTTCCTGAATGAACTGTACAGCGAAGGAGCAGGCGGTAAAAAACTGGCCGACGATGCCATCGTATTCCGCACTTCCGACCATGGAGAAATGGGTATGGCACATGGCGGTATGCGGCAGAAAGCATTTAACGCCTACGAAGAAACAATACGCATTCCACTGGTGATCTCCAACCCCCTGCTCTTCCCCGGCGAAGGAAAGCCCCAACTGTCCATGCGCCTTGCTACGCTGATCGATATCATGCCCACCATCGCAGAAATCGTGGGAGTAAAATCTGATGAAACTTCGGCATTTAAAGGCGTTAGTCTGCTGCCCGTCATAAAAGACGATCAGCCCGTACAGAAAGAAGTATTGTTTACATTCGATGATACCAAAGCAGGTTCTCCCAATGTACCTTCTGCCGTTCCTTCAGCCAACAGGGTACGCAGCATCCGTACAGAAGAATGGAAATACGCCTATTATTTCGACGCCCTGGGCAGTTATGCCAACCAGTTCGAATTGTATAACCTCATAGATGATCCGACAGAATATACTAACCTGGCTTACGACCCGGCATATAAAGCAAAGAGAGAGGAAATGGCACAACGCCTTGAAGAGCTGGAAAGAGAAAAGCTGCTCATAAGAGATAACATCATCGATGAGAGCCGGTTCTGGAACTGGTATAATAACCAGTAAACAAGATGATTTCCTCAAGCCCGATAACCCGCCGCCGGTTGTATTCAACTGGCGGCTTTTATTTATGCCCGCTTTGCGGAGTAGTATATTTCATACCATGAATTGTCTAAATTGCAGTATGCGTAAACTCTTATTTATTATAACTGTCATTCTTACAACGATCAGTTGCAGCCAACCCAAATATGAAAACCCGCATGTTGTTATCTATACCAGTTTTGGTGATATCGAAGTAGAACTTTATCCCGGCAAAGCGCCCAAAACCGTAGCCGCTTTTCTTTCTTATATAGATTCAGGCTATTACAACGACGGTGCTTTTTACCGGGTACTGCTGATGGAAGGATTGTCTTCAGCATCCAATACCGGCCTGATACAGGGCGGTATGTGGTCAACCAGTAATAAGAATGTACCCGGCATTACGCATGAGTCCACTAAACAAACCGGGCTCACCCATACAGATGGTACGATATCCCTGGCGCGTACAACAGTAGGCACGGCCAGTACTGAGTTCTTTATCTGCATCGGCGACCAGACACAGTTCAATTATGGCAATGATCACAATGGCGATAAAGAAGGGTTTGCTGCCTTTGGAAAAGTCTTTAAAGGAATGGCTGTAGTACGAAAAATACAGGAACAGAATGCAAACGGCGAAAGCCTCGAACCAAAGATCACGATCAGTAAAATCAAACGCCTGTAAAACACTTTTATACCACTTTTCCTGTACCAGCCCGGCAACACCATTCGTACCGTATAGAATCCCGTTCCCCTGTCCTTTAACAATTTATCTCGCCAATATACAGTACATTTATTACCTGTACTATTCACCGGAATATGATGGGGCTACGATACCTTTTATCAATACTGTTGCTGTCTCTTACCAATATGGCGTACAGCCAGAACCTCGAAGGGATCTGGAGCGGAAAGATCAGCCGGCATACCAATAGTTACTACGGTGTGGAAGGGCTTGAAATACAGTTGTACCAATCCGGCAAGTCATTATGGGGCAGCACTTTCGCATTTAAAGACAGCGCCCGCTTTGTACTTTTCAATGTTAGCGGCAAACGTAATAAAAAGACTAAAACACTGGAGCTTCAGGAGTTCAGTACACCCGCCTACCTGCTGCCCGAAGACTTCTACCCCTGCGAAAAAAACTATGCGCTTAAATGGTATAAAATAGGTAAAACACAATACCTGGCCGGTACCTGGGGCGGCATCGGCGTAGGGGTCGACACAAGCTGTTTCCCCGGCGAAGACCTGTTCGTTGTATTACAAAAGGTAAAAGAACCCGAATACCCGCCGGAGATATTCTTTGGCATGCGCATAGTAAACTTCCTCAAAAAAAGAGACCGGATGCCCCCACCCATAGCCGATCCGGCAGACAGTATCATAACAGACCCCTTACCTGGTGCCATAGCTGGCGCCATACCACCCCCACCCAACGATAGCGTACCTGCCGACCGCAGGCAGGAAATCCAGCACATCCTTAAAGTAAAAGATACTCTTGTACGTATATTCATATACGATAATGCTGTAGTAGACAATGATACAGTAACAGTATATGTAAACAAAAAACCGGTATTGATAAAGCAACGCATCAGCGATAAAGCCCTGTACTTTGAGATATCACTGAAAGAGTATAGCAACATTGCGGAAATACTGATGCAAGCTGAGAACCTGGGCAGCATTCCCCCCAATACCTGCCTGATGATCGTGGAGTATGGAGAAAACCGTTATGAAGCACGGTTAAATGCCGGTTTTGATAAGCATGCTGTGGTAGTGATTACTTACGAGCCCGGTTAAAGAACCCTGCCCGCATTGCCGGGCAGGAATAACGATAAAACAACAAGCCCTCCCGTTTGCACGGGAGGGCTTGTTTATTACGGAACCAGGTTTAAGAGGCTTATTATTCCTCTTCCACCTTGATCTTACCTTTCTGCTTAGCGATCACTTCCTCTGCGATGTTGTTGGGCGCAGGGCTGTAATGACTGAACTCCATGGTAGATGACGCGCGGCCTGAAGACAGTGAACGAAGCTGGGTTACATAACCAAACATTTCGCTCAGCGGCACTTTCGCCTTGATCACCTGCAAACCGGCTTTGCTGTCCATACCCTCCAGCATACCACGGCGACGGTTAAGGTCACCTGTCACATCACCCATGTACTGGTCGGGAGTAATTACCTCAACCTTCATAATGGGTTCGAGCAACACCGGTTTTGCTTTCCTGCCGGCATTACGGAAACCAGCTTTAGCACACAATTCAAAGCTCATACCATCACTATCCACAGCGTGGAAGCTACCGTCAAACACGCGTATCTTCATGCTTTCCATCGGGTAAGCAGCCAGTACGCCGGTTGTCATTGCAGCTTCAAAACCTTTCTGCATCGGAGCCACAAATTCACGGGGAATACTGCCACCAAACAGGTCGTTCACAAACTGGTAGTTCTTATCAGGATTCTCTTTCTGCCATTCTTCATCCACAGGCCCGATCTCGAATACGATGTCCGCAAACTTACCACGACCACCGGTTTGCTTTTTCAGCGTTTCGCGGTGTTCAACACTCGACTGGAAAGCCTCTTTATAAGCCACCTGGGGCGCACCCTGGTTGATCTCCACTTTAAACTCACGCTTCATCCTGTCAATGATGATCTCCAGGTGAAGCTCACCCATACCGCTCAGGATGGTCTGGCCGGTTTCCTCGTCAGTTTTTACACGGAGCGTAGGATCCTCTTCCACGAGCTTGGCAATAGCCATACCCATTTTATCAACGTCGGCCTGAGTTTTAGGCTCAATCGCCACACTGATTACCGGTTCGGGGAAGGTCATTGCTTCCAGAACGATAGGATTGTTTTCGTTACAAAGGGTATCACCGGTTTTGATATCTTTAAAACCAACAGCAGCACCAATATCACCCGCTTCGATATAATCAACCGGGTTCTGTTTGTTTGCGTGCATCTGCATGATACGGCTGATACGCTCGTTTTTGCCCGTACGGGTATTCAGTACGTAGCTGCCTGAATCCAGCCGGCCGCTATAGGCCCTGAAAAACGCCAGGCGACCCACGAAAGGATCCGTCATGATCTTGAATGCCAGGGCACTGAATGGCTCCTTGGGATCGCAATGACGCAATACTTCTTCACCTGTATCGGGGTTGATACCTTTGATCGCTTCAATATCCATCGGCCCGGGCAGGTAACGTACAATCGCATCCAGTGCAGTCTGTACACCTTTGTTCTTGAATGAAGAACCACACATCATCGGGATGATAGAGATATCAATGGTTGCCTTGCGGATAGCTTCGTGGATCTCTGCTTCAGTGATCGTGTTAGGATCATCAAAGAATTTTTCCAGCAGTTTATCATCATAATCAGCAACAGCTTCAATAAGGTGCTGCCTCCATTCGTTTACTTCATCTATCATATCTTCCGGAATGGGCACTACTTTGTAAGTCATACCCTGTGTAGCATCATCCCAAACCATACCTTCCATCCTGATCAGGTCCACCACACCTTTAAAGCTGTCTTCAGCACCGATGGGCAACTGCAGGGGCACTGCTTTGGCACCCAGCATTTCTTTGATCTGCTTTACAAC
>CAZPXP010000031.1:35296-51122 GCA_964590975.1 uncultured Ferruginibacter sp.
CCACGTTAAGGAAATCTGCACCGATACGGTCCATTTTGTTTACGAAACCGATGCGTGGCACTTTGTAGCGGTTGGCCTGGCGCCATACCGTTTCAGACTGGGGCTCAACACCAGATACGGCGCAGAACAGGGCCAGCAAACCATCCAGTACACGCAGCGAACGCTCTACCTCTACGGTAAAGTCCACGTGGCCCGGAGTATCGATGATATTAAATTTATATTGCTTGGTATCAGGCATTTTAGCGCCCTGATTTGTCGGGAAGTTCCAAAAGCAAGTGGTAGCAGCCGATGTAATGGTAATACCCCTTTCCTGCTCCTGGGCCATCCAGTCCATTGTTGCAGCGCCATCATGCACCTCACCGATCTTATGGTTTACACCGGTGTAGTACAGGATACGCTCTGTAGTAGTGGTTTTACCGGCGTCAATGTGAGCGGCAATACCAAAGTTCCGTTGATAACGTAAATCTGCCATTGTATTTTATTAAAAATGATAAATTAAAAATGTGATAATTTGTTGCTGACCGCCTTTAGTTCCCTGGTTATTTTGTTCCTGTTTAGTCGGTGTAGGTATAACTACAGATCGGTCTGCGGGCCGTAGCCCGTTCTCCCAAAGAAAGCGGGAGTCGTTGATATGATATATTAAACTCTCATAGACTGCCAAATGAGACTGGTTCTGTACTCCTGTTGTACCCATCCTGAAAAACCAACCTTTTGGCGGCGCAAAGGTAAGGATAGTTTTTGATATAACCAAAGCATTGGATGCATATCAGGAATTGAGGTAATAATCAGCAATTTAGGCCAGGATGCCTGCCCGCTGAAGGCAAAAAAAAGACACGGCCCTGCTTCTGCAGCGACCATGTCCGAAAAATGGTAGCAATACGGCCAAGTGCTCTTCCCCCGCCGGAGCAGAGAAAGATATAGGAATGCATCGGTGGTGATTATAAGTGCTGGTACCATGTAGACCGCGGACAGTTTCCCGTCCCGGCCGCACAGTAACTTCAATGTTTTTCCCGGTTGGCACTGTAGTATTACCTGTTATGCACAGGTAACACAGGAGCCAAAGGACCGGCAGGGTGGTGTAAAAGCCGGTTCTTCCCGTTTAAGTGTTAGCAACGACCTTATCTTTTTCATAAGAATCCCGTTTGCAGGATTCCAGGGATATTGCGGTCATCTTCTCTTGCGATTTCATCAGAAAAGTTGTCCGGTAAAAGAATGTTGTATGGAAGAGCCCAAATTTTTCAAGCCGGGCAAAATCATACTCATCAGGCAGCGTTTTTCAATTTCGGTTTCGCTCTCTTACCGGACAACGGTATCTTCCTTCAGGGTAGCAGTTAGCGTCTGATCCTGTTGAACTGGTCATCATTCACAGACTTGTTCTTGTAGTTGCTTTTCTTCAGTTTGCCGAACCTATAGGTTGCGGTGAGCCTTGCATAGTGTGTATTAAATCGTTGATCGTAAGTGGCATAAATGTTTCCAAATGCACGTTTACCCCACCAGCGTTGTGTTCTGAACATATCGTTATACAGGAACCTCAATGACAATTTGTTATTCAGGAACGACCTCGACAAACCGGTTGTTACCTGGTAGAGCGGATGACGCTCAGTGATCGCATCACTCTGTGATGAAGTGTATTCCGCTGTCAGGTCCACATTGAACCATTTTGGTATCTTGAACTGTTGGTACAGGTAGATGTACCACATCGGCGTAACAGGCATACTCATCTTGAACTGCGGGCGGTCATCGAAGAACTGGTTCAGGTTGTAGCTGATCATATTGTAAGAACTCCAGTACTTCGTGTCGTAAGGAATTTCCAGTGACGCACTGTACTGTTTGAAGCTGCGCAGGTTATCCATAGTAAAGATAAAACTGTTAGGCCCGGTGTTTCCGGTAACAAGCACCGCCCTCAGCACATTCTTGGAGAACGCGTGCCCGATTTTCAGCGTGAACGATTTATAGGTAAGCAAGGCCTCGATCGAATTGACCAACTCGGGAGTCAGTCTTGTATTTCCCTGGAATGAAGTCAACGAGTCCTGGTACCATACAAACGGATCGATGCTTTGGTACTGCGGACGGTTGATACGTTTAGAGTAGCTGGCGCCAACAGACCAGTTGGAGGATATAGTATAGGTAAACTTTGCATTAGGGAAGATGTTCAGATAGTTGGTATCCAGAACAGTTTTATTCAACTTGCGGGAGATACCCTTCACAATCGACATTTCTGTTCTTGCACCTACAGCAAAACTGAACTTTGAATTGCTGTTGTCTGCATATTGGAAGTATAAAGCGGGGATTCTTTCCTGGTAGAGGAAGCTGTTTGAAAGTTCGGGGAAAGACGTCCACTCTTCAACAGGATCTTTTCTTGATTTGAATACCACCGAACCATCATTTACCACACTTGAGTATTTACCACCAGCTTCTATCCTTCTTGCATTCTTCAGTTTCTTTACAATATCAAACTGCATAGTAAACAGGTCGATCGCATTATGCCCGTCATTTACACGGTAAGCTTTACGCGCATTACCACTCTTCGCAACATCCTCTGCGATCTGGTCGTACACCCTTGTCTTAAACTTATTGTACTGGCCACCTATAAAGAGCGTACTTCCCAGCGAATCAAGCCTGCGGTTGTAGTTCGCATTGATCGAGTTATTGGAGTTACGCGTTGAACCATCATTAAAGGTGGAAATAAATGTAGGATCACTGTTAGGCACTACAATCTTTGCATTGGTAGCCATGCCCGACTGCTTCAGACCATCCAGCCCGTCATACTGGATAGAGATATCAGATTTCTTGTTGATCTCATATCCTGCACCAATTTTATAGTTGGAGATATGAGGCTGCTTGGTATTTGCTTCGTAATAGTTGTAGTTGGTATACACATCGCCATTGTAATTGGCAGAGGAACTGATGGTATTATTAAACCAGTCAGTACCCGTGAGTATGCTGAAATCACCCGAAAGAGAGAGCTTCTTTTTCGAATAGGTCAGGTTGGCAGCAGAAGTGCTCATAAAATGTTTGGCAGCAGTAAAATGCTGTGTAATAACAGCCCTCCAGCCTTCTTCTGACGACTTCTTCGTTACAATATTGATCACCGCACGGCCTTTTGCATCATACTTGGCAGAAGGATTCGTGATGATCTCCACCTGCCTGATCAGGTTAACAGGAATAGAAGCAAGACGCTCATAAAGAATCTGCTTGCCATTCAGGTAGATGAGCGCTTCACCCTTACCAAAAATCTGGAGCGTGCTGCCACTTACTACCACGCCAGGGGCCCTCGACAGGAGTTCGTTGGTAGAAGAACTGGAAGCCATTACCGTATTCTCTACGTTCAGTATCGTCCCTTCATCCGATTTCTTGGAGAGTGGCGTTCTTGCATATACGGTTACCCCGCCAAGGCTGTTATAATTCGCGAGGCGCAGTAAACCCATATCATAATCGCCGGTTTGCTGCGTAGTGTTTACCGCAATAGAAGTATCAGGATACCCGTGTGCTGCAATTTTAACAACAAATTGAGTAGTATGTACACCCGGCACCAGCATTACACCGTTGGCAAAGGGACTTACTTTAAGCAGGTGGGTACCTTTTGCATCCATGATCAGCACTTCACCACTGAGCAGGCTGTCTTTATTACCTGTAATCTTACCGGTGAGTGTAAGATTCTGGGCGTTACCTGCCGCGCTCATTAGTATCAGCAGTAATACGATGAGCCATTTCATGTTAAGCGGTATGTGTAGTGATTTTTTCATATACTATTTTGTTTAAGTTCGATGTTGATATACTATTACTGTTAAATATGGTGCATTCCGTTACACACAGATCCATTCTGGTATGCATTGCCGGTAATAGTGATCAACAGGGATATGATCAGACCAATTCCTTTTTAATAATTCTTGTAACCTGCCGCTCGCTCTTCAACCCGCACTTCCTGGCGATCTGCGCCCTCGTCATGTCCGGATTCTTCATGAGCTCGTTTATTCTTTCTTTGCGGATCAGCGTGATGTATTCGTTAACAGATATTGAGGTCTCTCTTTTAAATGTCCTGGTAAGCGTTCTGGTACTCATACAGGCTATTTCAGCCAGTTCATCAAGCGTAACCTTCTTGTCTATATTTTCCTGCAACCAATCCTGCACCCTGTGAATACAGGAATGGATATGGTTACGGTAATTGAGGAATATACTTTGCTGGGCCTGGTTACCGGGACGACGGTTATACACCACCAGCTCCCTTGCAATCTTATAGGCCATATAATCATCGCGGATGGCTCCGATAATATGGAGTGCCATATCTATACCCGATGTTACTCCCGCACTGGTATATATCCTGTCGTCTTCTGTAAACAGGATATTTTCCAGCACCCTGAGCCTGGGATACTTTGCCTGCAATTCACCCGTCCTTTTCCAATGCGTCGTACAGGTCTTACCATCAAGCAGCCCGGTAACGGCAAGAAAGAAAGCCCCGGTACAGATGGTACAAAGTGTCACCTTCTTCTCGTACGCCTCTACCACCCAGTCAAACAACGCCTTTTCCCGGTGCAACTCCTCAGAGTTGAGGTAAGCCACATCAGAACCAGGAATAAATATATAATCACCGGCGGCAACACTTACATCACTGAAATGGCGGAGGCTGCCAAAAGGCAGGTGCGTTGAAGTATAAAGATGATCCGTGAAAGAGCAGTATTCAATCTGTATATCAGCACCATGTTCAATGGCTTCATAAAACACCTGGTCAACACCCGCAAGATCCAGGAGGTGGACATTGGGAAGAACCAGGAAAATCACTTTTGTGCTTGGCATATATTGAATATCTATCTATTACAAAATTAAGGTTTACAAGTATAGACAAACAGACAATAAAGGGACATTCCCGGCCAGACCGGAAATGTCCGCTGGCCTGACCGGCCCTTTCCATCAATCCTGAAAAGCCCGTCCAATATGGACATCCGCCAATCAGGGGTAATATTACTGGCTTAAAAAGTCGTTTTTGGCTTGAAAGGGCGTCTAAATGCCTTATTTTCAATGCTTGTCCGACCTTTACCCCTTCTTTCAACAAAAATTTTTACAAAAAAGATAACGTAAAAATGACATTATCCGGACAATCAATCGCCACCCTCTTACCTTTGACCGGAACTGGCCTGTCCAAAGTCATACCCGACGTTTCAGGAACTGGCCGGAAAAGGCCTGTGGTAGCAGATTGCATGCCCGGAGACATATACGATAATGCCATCCCTTTGCAGAGATGGCATTATTGAATCAGCACCACAATCATACAGTCTTACACCGTATGGCTCAGCGCAGCGTAGTATTGTTTGGCATAATTGGCGATCAGCGTAGCCTTGTCTGTACCGTTGATGATCCGCCGGGCATTTACCCAGTCTTCTACAGTAGCGTTAAAATAATCACTCAGCTTTTTACCCGTAAACCAGCCTTCATTCATACCATTAAACATGATCTCGCTGGCATTATCCGGGTCAAGCGCCAGTTCAGGGTGCTGGATAAGGTCAACCCCGATCTTTTTACCCGCTTTCTGGTAATTATCATACCAGGTCAGTTGCACATAACCACGCCCGTAGAAGATATTGGTAGTATCGGTGTAGCGGGTTTTTTTATCCATTTTAAGGTTAGTACCGTAAGGCCTGCCCTTGCCCTTTCCATATTCCTCTATAGGCTGCATCGTAGCACCTGTTTCGTGGTGAGCCGTTGCCAGCATATATGCCAGCCAGCGGTCATCTTTGGCAGCCCAGTTTTTTTCCCATTCATCAAGTATAGCAGTAAGACCATTGACCTGGCTTTGTTTCAGCGTGCCGCTAAAAAGCGTATTGCGTACCTGGGTGAAAAAGAAATTTCTGTTAAGCATAGTTTTCGTTTTTTAATTAGTGATAAGGTTTTGAGTAATCAAATATACAAGTCTTACTGCTTTTTTAAAATAAAGCCCGGTAAGGGAAAAGCAGTAGGAGAAAGACTGTTATGCGGTAATACGGTACACAGGTAAATACTTTGTATGAACAGGCACCCACATTCTTGTGATTTACCAAAAAAACCTTAGTTTTACCTCCGGTATATGATACAAAGCACAACATACCATGTTTTCTCCGCAGCGGTGTCCACCACCACTACTATCACCACAACCCGTTAAGGGTTGTACAGCATCATATTATCCATTGGGCATCCCGCTTTTGTTTCATTAACACTCTTATTATCTATCTATAAACAGCACAACATGCAGGTACTAAAGTTCGGCGGATCATCCGTAGCCAACCCCGAAAATATGGAAAGGGTCATCAACATCGCCGCAGCCGCCGCCAAAAAAGACACCACACTCATCGTCGTTTCAGCCCTTGGTGGTATAACGGATATGCTTCTCCACTGCGGTAATCTCGCCGCCAGGGGTAAGGAAGAATACCGCGAAATATTACAAACCATCGAGCAGCGCCACCTCGATATGGTTAAGAAACTGCTGCCCGTTACCAGCCAGAGCAGTACGCTCAGCAACATCAAAAAACATTGTAACCAGTTGGAAGATATCTGCCAGGGCATTTTCAGCTTGCGCGAATGCTCACTGCGCACTAAAGACTGGCTGATGAGCTTCGGCGAGCTGATGTCATCGCAGATACTGACTGCGGCGCTCAACGCCCGGCAGATACCGACACAATGGAAGGATTCGCGGGAACTGATCGTTACCGATTCCAACTACAGCTACGCCGCGGTAGACTTCCCCCTTACCAACCTCAATACGGCCACCTGGCTGCTGTCATTAACCGGCACATTGGTCATCCTGCCCGGCTTTATAGCATCTGAAAAAAGCGGCGCTACTACCACCCTCGGTCGTGGCGGATCAGATTATACAGCGGCCATCCTCGCAGCAGCAACCAATGCCGCTGTGCTTGAAATATGGACAGACGTAAGCGGTATGATGACAGCAGACCCAAGGCTCGTAACCAACGCAAGGGCTATCCCCCATATTTCTTACCAGGAAGCTATGGAGCTGTCTCATTTTGGCGCCAAAGTGATCTATCCGCCCACGATACAACCCGTCATGACGAAGAATATCCCCGTATGGGTAAAGAATACTTTTGCTCCCGATCACTATGGCACGCTCATAGAGAACAGTGCAAGAGAGAAAGACAGCATCATCCGCGGCATCTCCAGCATCAACCACCTCGCCCTGCTTAGCCTTGAAGGTAGCGGTATGGTAGGCACGCCCGGCTTCTCTAAACGGTTCTTTGAGGCCCTCTCCGGCGAAAAGATCAACGTCATTTTCATCACCCAAAGCTCATCCGAACACTCCATCTGCGTGGGTGTGGAGTCTGCTGTGGCCGAGAAGGCAAAGCTCGCAACAGATACCGCTTTTGCAATAGAAATACACAGCGGACAGGTAGAGCCGTTAGTAATTGAAACTGGTCTTTCCATTGTGGCACTCGTTGGCGATCACATGAAAAACCATACCGGCACCAGCGGTAAGATGTTCAGCGCGCTGGGTAAGAACGGGATTAATATCAGGGCTATCGCACAGGGCTCATCAGAGCGGAACATCTCTGCCGTGATCAATGCAGCAGATGTAAAGAAAGCCGTAAACGTGCTCCACGAAGAGTTTTTTGAAACCAGCTATAAGCAGGTAAACATTTTCCTTTGCGGCATCGGCAACGTAGGCCAGAAGCTGCTGGCACAGTTACAGCAGCAACAGCAATACCTGCTCGATCACCTCCAGTTACAACTCCGTGTGGTAGGCATTGCCAACAGCCGCACCATGGTCTTTAATGATGAAGGTATTGACCTGGCCCATTGGCAGACCGCACTCGACAAAGGCGAACACATGGATATTGACCGCTATATCGATATTGTGATACACCGCAACCTGCGCAACAGCGTGTTTGCCGATGTAACAGCCAGTGAAGCCGTAGCAAGACAGTACGACAAACTGCTCTCACGCAGTATTGCCGTGGTAGCCTGTAATAAAGTAGCCTGCTCATCAGATTATGCGTATTATAAAAAACTGAAAGACCTGGCGCGCAACTATGGCGCATCGTTCTTATTCGAAACGAATGTAGGTGCCGGACTACCGGTGATCGGCACACTCAACGACCTGCTCCGCAGCGGCGACCGCATTCACCGCATGGAAGCGGTATTAAGCGGCACACTCAATTATGTATTTAACCAGTACACCGGCGGGCAGACCTTTGCCTCCGTGGTACGCCGTGCACAGGAAGAAGGATATACGGAGCCCGACCCGCGGCTCGACCTCAGCGGTACGGATGTACTGCGCAAGATCATGATCCTCTCGCGTGAAGTGGGTGAAGTGATTGAGGCCGACGATATTACCAACGAAAGCTTCCTGCCCCCCTCCTGCCGCGAAGGATCGGTAGAAGATTTTTATACTGCGCTGGAAAAAGAAGAGCCCTTCTTTAAAGAACTGTATGATAAAGCTGCCGCAGCGGGTAAAAAACTGCGCTTTGTAGCCAGCTTCGACGGCGGAACGGCCAGGGTAGGCCTGCAACAGATTGGCCCCGAGCACGACCTCTACCATTTATACGGCAAAGACAATGTGGTACTTTTTTACACCAACCGTTACAGCCAGCAACCACTGGTCATTAAGGGGGCAGGCGCAGGTGCGGAAGTAACCGCCTCAGGCGTTTTTGCAGACATTATGCGTTCATTTTAAATCAACCAGTATGACAACAGCATTAACATATACACCCGGCACAAGCATTACCATTGCTGCCCCGGCAACAGTAGCGAATATGGTTTGCGGGTTCGACATTCTCGGGTTGGCGCTGAACGACCCGCAGGATACCATCACCATGACCGTTAGCCACAAGCCCGGTATCCGTATACACCATACAGACGATTATAACCTGCCCGCAGCACCCGAAGAGAATGTATCAGGCGCAGCACTTATCCCCCTGCTCGAAGCACTGCAACAACCCATTGGCTTCGATATGGTGGTACACAAAAATATTAAACCGGGCAGCGGCCTCGGTTCCAGCGCGGCCAGTGCAGCAGGCGCTGTAGTAGCAGCCAACCGGTTACTTAATAATTATTTTACCGATGAAGATCTTGTTCGCTTTGCGATGAACGGCGAAAAACTGGCTTCAGGTGTAAAACACGCTGATAATATTACACCCTGCATCTATGGCGGCGTAACACTCATCCGCTCTGTTTTCCCGCTGGATATTATACGGCTGGATGCGCCCCCGCTGTTTGTCACTGTAGTACACCCGCAGATAGAAGTACGCACATCCGATGCCCGTCAGATACTCAAACAGCAACTGCCGCTCCGCGATGCGATACGGCAGTGGGGTAATATTGCCGGCCTGGTGGCAGGCCTGCTTAAAAAGGATTATGCGCTGATAGGCCGCTCACTCGAAGACGTGATCATTGAGCCCGTAAGAAGCATACTCATACCGGGCTTTGATACCGTTAAGCAGCAGTGCAAAGAAGCCGGTGCACTCGGCGGTGGTATATCCGGCAGCGGCCCCTCTGTGTTTATGCTGAGTGAAGACAGTAAAACGGCACAGACGCTGGAAACGATCATGCAGGATATATACGAAAAGATCGGTGTTGCTTACAAAACCTATGTTACCACCCTTAACCACGAAGGGGTAAAAACCATTTCTCCACCGGCCATTTAAATAACCACTATGTATTACTACAGTACCAACGGGCAGTCGCCCAAACTTGATTTTAAGGAAGCTGCTATACTGGGACTGGCTCCCGACAGGGGATTATACTTCCCTGAAACTATACCACAGCACGACGATGCATTTTTTGCCGCCATTGAAACATACAGCATCACAGAGATCGGCATGCGGGTAATGGCGCCGTATGTTGGAGATGCAATACCTGCCGGTGAACTCGAACGCATTATAGAAGAAACGCTCAGTTTCGAGTTGCCCATAGTGCCCGTAACCCGGCAGATCAGCGCACTGGAATTATATCACGGGCCTACACTTGCCTTTAAAGATGTAGGCGCGCGGTTCATGAGCCGCTGCCTTGGCCACTTTGTAAAAGACCGTAAGGAAAAAGTGGTGGTGCTTGTAGCCACCTCGGGCGATACAGGAGGCGCTGTGGCCAATGGATTTCACGGTGTGCCGGGTGTGGAAGTGGTCATACTCTACCCTTCCGGTAAAGTGAGTAAAGTACAGGAGCAGCAATTGACCACGCCCGGCGAGAACGTACGCGCCCTTGAAGTAAAAGGTACGTTTGACGATTGCCAGCGTATGGTAAAAACAGCCTTCGCCGATAAAGACCTTACGCAGCGCATCTTTCTCACATCGGCCAACTCCATCAATATTGCCCGCTGGCTGCCACAGCAGTTGTATTATTTTCTCGCCTTCCGGCAATGGCCCGATAAGCAACAGCCGCCGGTCATCAGCGTACCCAGCGGCAACTTTGGCAATATCTGTGCAGGCATTCTCGCACAACGCTCAGGTCTTCCCGTAGCACATTTTATTGCAGCCTGTAATGCCAACGATGTGGTACCGCGCTTCCAGCAAAGCGGCACGTACACCATACAGCCCGCCGTGGCCACCCTTTCCAATGCAATGGATATTGGCGACCCAAGCAACTTCATCCGCATCCTTGAGCTCTTCGGTCATGATGCCGCTGCCCTGGCCAAATTAATGAGCAGTTGCAGCATCAGCGATGCAGATACAAAAGCCACCATCAAAACAGTGTACGAACGCGAAGGCTATACCCTCGATCCCCACGGCGCTGTGGCTTACCTGGCCCTGCAGCAATACCTCGATACCCATCCGGGTATGAAAGGGCTTTTTCTCGAAACGGCGCATCCCGTTAAGTTTAATACAGTAGTAGAAGACGTAACGGGTACTATAGTACCGCTGCCGGATAGCATGAAAGAGATCATGGCATTACCAAAGAAAGCAGTGATGATAGAAGCTGGGTACGAGTTTTTGAAGGAGGAACTGCTGAAAGAGTAATAGCAAAAGAGTGATCTGATGCGTTATTCTGCTTTCTCTGCCGCTGGTATATTTCCCGGGATAAATGTTTCACCCACAACTGATTACATAGCAGTTCATAAAAAAGACTACTATGAAATGGGCCTGCCCCGCACAAATATCTCTACAGCCGCTCTGCCCAACCCGCTCAACCATAAAGAAGATATGCAGATTGTATGCATCACCGGTACACCCGGTACAGCTAACAACTCTGCCCTTACAAAATTCTGTACTTTCGTTTTCACATTTAATAACACACACTCTCCAGCATTGCCGATTCCCTTAAGATATTAAAGACAAAGGAGCAACAATATGTATATCTACACACGGAGTGCCGGAGCTTACGATACAATGATCAAACCAACGGCATACAGCTACAGGCATCTTAAAAGCTCACTCAATTTCGACGCCTGCCAGGGTGCAGCCGCTTTTGAAATACGCTTCCCGGATAAAAAATACACACTTATTGCAGCAGATGACCTCAGCGGTGATATTGCATTTGCCACCGCGGTTTGCCTGTACCGATTCTTTTGGGTAGACTGTTAAGGTATGCTATAACTTTGCGCCACCATTAAAAATTTTCATACCATGTATCCTCCACTCGAACACGACAATACCCGTATCGATGATATCCTGGCACAGGTAAAGGAAAAGGCACTCGCCTACCTTGAGGGCCTTACCATACAGCCCACTAATAAATCCATACCAATATTGCCTGCACCCGCACTTGCCGGCGAAGGGCTTGGCACAGAAGCAGCACTGGCTTATTTCTATAAGCATTTTGCCGATATATTAGTGTCTTCCTCCGGCCCCCGTTACTGGGGTTTCGTTACCGGCGGCACCACACCTGCGGCAATTGCAGGCGACTGGCTCACGACCATCTTCGACCAGAATACACAAAGCATCACAGGCCCGGGCGGCATCTCTGCCCTGCTTGAGCAGCATACCATCAGCTTGATCCTGCAGCTCTTTGGCCTGCCCGATACATTCAACGGTGGTTTTGTAACAGGCGCTACTATGGCCAATTTTACCTGCCTTGCTGTGGCCCGGCAATGGGCAGGCGCAGTAAACAATAATGATATTGCAAGGGAAGGCATCCATACCGATATTAAAATATTCACGGCTACGCCGCACTCATCGTCAGTTAAAGCACTTGCCATGCTGGGATTGGGCAGCAATAATATCATTCCTGTTAAAACATTGGAGAACAACCGTGAGGCGATGGACATTGCAGACCTTAAGGCACAACTGCTGCAACATATCGGCTCACCCGCTATCGTGATCAGCAGTGGTGGTACGGTAAACAGTGTAGATTTTGACGACATGACCGCTATAGCCGCACTGCATAAAGAGCTGCCTTTTTTCTGGCATATTGATGCAGCCTTTGGTGGCTTTGCAGCCTGCTCAGCAAAATACAGCCACCTGCTCAATGGCTGGGATGGGGCAGACAGCATTGCCGTGGATGGCCATAAATGGATGAACGTGCCTTACGACAGTGCTTTTTATCTTGTTCGTAAAGAGCACGCCCGCTTACAGGTACAGACTTTCCAGAACAGCAATGCGCCATATCTTGGTAATCCGGAAGTACAATTCTCTTACCTCAACTTCGGGCCCGAGAACTCACGGCGCTTCAGGGCATTACCCGCATGGTTCTCACTGATGGCATACGGCAGGCAGGGCTTTACCTGGATGGTAGAGAACAGCGTTATGCTGGCTAATGAATTTGGCCGGCGGCTCAGCACAGAAACAGCATTTGACTTAGCTGCACCAGTACGCCTCAACGTGGTTTGTTTTACGACTAAAGACGAGGCCCACAGGTCTGAACACTTGCAGGCTGCCCTGAACCGTCTTAACGCCGGAGGTAAAGTATTTATGACACCCACACAGTATAAAGGCATTCCCTGTATCAGGGCGGCATTTGTAAACTGGCGAACGACAGAGGAGGATGTGGAGATTGCGGTTAAGGAACTGGTAGCCAGCCTGTAACAGGCAGGTTATGAGTTAGCAAAATATATCACAGTACTGTAAAGAAGAAGTTATGTCACAATTATGAGCAATCTCCTTTGTGAATATGCTTATTTTTATATCATTAAGAAGTTAAGTCCCGTTATCATGGCCGCTGCCAGTTCCACCAATATTAGGCACAATCCTCACATCCATGACCGTTACCTTGTCCCGGCAACATAGACGGAATACCCGCCAGCCGTCATTAATACCCCTCCTCCGCTTCCGTCAACTTAATTCCTTAATGTTTCAAAGTAACCCTTGACATTTCAAACGATCATTCTTACCTGAACGATAAAGGGATCAGTAATAGCCTGTACCTGTACCTGTACCTGTATCTGTGCTATTGCTAATAGTTTTAATTTAATATTACTCAATTTACTTTTCGTTTCCATATCACTCCCGAAGAATACAGTATCCCAAAAGGTGACTAACAACATCGGCAGAAACAGGTGCAAATACTTTTACACGGGCATTAAATTGAACGTGCAAGAATCAATTCATTTACCCCGCGAAGTATTATATAATCTTTTATAAACCTTACATAATTCGCATGTTGCCTGCTGCTGCAGCATTCCTGTTGAACATATTACACGTATAGAATGGAAAAACTTAACGAAAAACCCTGATAGTAATGGCACCCTGAAGAGGTTGAATACAGGTTTGTATAACATTAATCCATGTAATCGAACAGGTGCTGCGGCATTAAGAGCGAATAATCCCGGAGAGACGATACTATTGTAGCAAAAGGAAAATCAGCAACCCCGCCAGGGGTGACATTATTATAGATGGCATGTGTATAGATGAATACATCAAAACCCCGCAGGGGTGACATTATTATAGACGAACATAATTTCAGTAACGAGTTATATAACCCCGCAGGGGTGACATTATTATAAAAAGAAGCCAACCAGTAACCCCGCAGGGTGACATTATTATAGACGAATGTATATAGATGGATACATCAAAACCCCGCCAGGGGTGACATTATTATAAAAAGAAGCCAACCAGTAACCCCGCAGGGGTGACATTATTATAGATGGCATGTGTATAGATGAATACATCAGAACCCCGCCAGGGGTGACATTATTATAAAAAGAAGCCAACCAGCAACCCCGCAGGGGTGACATTATTATAGACGACATGTGTATAGATGGATACATCACAACCCCGTCAGGGGTGACATTATTATAAAAAGAAGCCAACCAGTAACCCCGCCAGGGGTGGCATTATTATAGACGACATGTGTATAGATGGATACATCAAAACCCCGCAGGGGTGACATTATTATAAAAAGAAGCCAACCAGCAACCCCGCCAGGGGTGGCATTATTATAAATTGATATTAAACAAGGCGTTTACAATAATCCCATTATTATACTGGAATACATTCCGGTTATTGATCTCCCTGCCCAACTGTACAGTTTGATTAAGATAACCTGCTTCAATCCTTACCCGTGGATTAAACCTGTATCCCAGCAGTAAACCAATACGGTTCTGGTCGAATATATTTTCATTAACGTTCTTACCAAACCCTACGAACACCTCGTCATAAAGGGCGGCATACGGCGTTTTATCTGTAATAGTTTTACCCTTCAATGGCAGTTGCATACGGAACATATAGCGCAGCCGGTTTACAAAAGCATAATCATCCTCTTTAGAAAGATGGGCACCCGAGTACCTGCCCAACCAGCGTTGCTCAAGCATAAAGCGGTGCGAGAGTTCAAGAATACCCGTTTTATCGTTGATGGTGGCCGTTTCAAATATGCGATGCTCAGTAAAATCCTTACCCAATGCATTGATAGGGTAATCACCATAAGGGTAGGTCTCTATCCAGCCATAGCCCAGCCGCAGTTGTACTTTAGGATTCAACTGATAGTTAACGCCTATACGCAGTAAGCTCTGCTGCCAGTTGGTAATAAGGTCAGATCTCCGCCATTGGTATTCGGTATGTACGCTGAATTTATTGTTTAATTTGAATGTACCAAAGACGTTATACCAGCCAATAGTATTACGGTCACTGATACGGGTATTCTGTGCACAGGTATCTGTACTGCCAAACAAAAACATCACTATTATAAGAGAAAGAAAAATCCGCTTCATCCGCAAAAATATCACTTATTTGCTTTTGTCGGCAGCCTCTTAACTACCCTTAACCACTTAATGTTCTAAAACATACTATCTCAGTATTTAACATTAAGGAATTAAGGAGCATTAAGCACGCGCCAACAGATTTCAAGGTATCAAGATGAAGCTGTGCAGCCCAACGAAACAAACTTAACTACACTTAACTCCTTAATGTTTTTAAACATACTATTTCAATATCTAACATTAAGGAATTAAGGAGCATTAAGAATACGCTAACAGATATCAAGGTATCAAGATGAAGCCATGCAACACAACGAAATAAACTTAACTACCCTTAACCTCATAATGTTCTAAAACATACTATTTCAATATTTAACATTAAGCACGCGCCAACAGATATCAGGGTATCAAGATGAAGCCATGCAGCCCAACGAAACAAACTTAACTACACTTAACAACTTAATGTTTTAAAACATACTTTTTCAGTATTTAACATTAAGGAATTAAGGAGCATTAAGAATATGCTAACAGATTTCAAGGTATCAAGATGAAGCTGTGCAGCCCAACGAAACAAGCTTAACTACCCTTAACTCCTTAATGTTTTAAACCACACTATTTCAATATTTAACATTAAGCACGCGCCAACAGATATCAGGGTATCAAGATGAAGCCATGCAGCCCAACGAAACAAGCTTAACTACCCTTAACTCCTTAATGTTTTAAACCACACTATTTCAATATTTAACATTAAGCACGCGCCAACAGATATCAGGGTATCAAGAT
>CAZPXP010000032.1:0-51031 GCA_964590975.1 uncultured Ferruginibacter sp.
GGTACAATGAAAGAAAAAATTCTCCTTGCAATGGTTGACGATCACCAGATCGTTATCGACGGGTTAAAGTCATTATTGCAGGGGCATGATAAGTTTTCCGTAGTGCTGGAGTCTACCCAGCCTGCTCTCGTACCCGATCTGCTGGAGAAGCAGAAGGTAGATCTCTTGCTTACTGATGTAATGATGCCTGTTATGAATGGGGCAGAGTTATCAAAAACAGTACGTCAGCGTTTTCCCGATATTAAAATACTGGCCCTCTCTATGAGCGGTCAGGGCGACCTTGTTAACCAGATGATTGATGATGCTGATATTTCGGGCTATGTGATGAAGAATATCGGTAAACAGGAACTGATACAGGCACTTGAAAAGATCGCCGCCGGGGGTATCTACTTCAGCCCCGAAGTACTGGACGAGATGACCCGGGCAAGTGAAATCAAAAAGGAAACCGCAGAAGTTAACCTCACCCTCCGTGAAATAGAGATCATCCGCCTTATTGAAAAAGAATTCAGTAATAAACAGATCGCCGACCACCTCTTCCTCAGCGAACGTACAGTAGAGACCCACCGCAAGAATATCTTCCGTAAAACAAAGACCAACAGTGTAATCGGCTTAGTGAAGTATGCGTATGAGCATAAGTTGATCTGACAACCCCACTGTGCCAGGCCCTGCATTATATCTCCTCGATAACTGATTCTCCTTTAGAATGATCGCCGGAAGTCCATTGCCAGCTTTCATGCAGTCGTATTTTTCCATTGGGTAACAGCTCGGGGGTAGAAGTACAGCTACCCGTCATTAATATTCCTGCCTCATTAACCTGGTGATAGGCCATATTGATTATGCCTGTAGTATCTTCTACTATACCGATAAGGTGACCTTTAACGACCCTGCCGCCTGTATAGGCTGATGTGACGATATTGCCTTCCTGCTTATAGAGAAAAATGGTATCCGCAGTGGTTTCGCTGTTGCCGCTGGTGGAGACGGGCCTGAATGCTTTGTTATTGTAACTGAACATTATTATGGATTCGCTGAATGATTTCTGAAAAAAGTTATCGCTTCGATGATCTCTTCCTCCGATTTGTTTTGTGTATTGGTAAGTGGAATCTTCCTTTTAAAATACCCTTCTATGCCGTCTTTGCGATATTCTATCAGTAAAACAAACCTGTCATCTATATTTCTATTGGGATTTTCCTCTGTAATAGAAGCGTTCAGGAAATTATTCCAGTTGGTAATAAAGGCAGTATTATGGTAAATGCCTTTTTGATTAATGGTAATAACAGTTCTGTTCATTACCGCTTTTGCAGTATTGAAGATTGCCGGAAAAATGGCAACCCAGAGCATCGTACGGGGGCCATCAGTAATAAGACCATAAATTGTGATTCCCGTGAAGATAGCTGCAACTACAAAGTTTACAGTACGCGCTTCCTTTACTGTGAAATCCCCGTCTGGGTTAAATACTTTTTCTGGCATAAGATTTATTTTATCAATGCTTTAAAAGAGTAAGCCATAGTAGTACTATGGCTTACGGGAACAATATAAGTGAATTATTAAAATAATGATTTCCAAACTTCCTGCCTTATAAAGAATATATAAAAGCAAATAGTGATGTACAGAATGGGTATTATATGCATGACCAATCTTATTACTATCAACTTAGTTATATTTTCTTTTGGTTGCTCTTCGTTTACTGTCTGTGTTTCTCTTGCGGTTTCAATAAACATTCTGATGCCATTCGTTAAAAGCAGGAGAAATGCTGAAAAAAAGAGAAATGGAATCTTCACCGATGTAAGGACTGCAAACAGCAGTATAGTAATTATGGTTGAGGCAAAACTTAGTTGTTGTTTCATGTTTATTTAGTTTACCATGCTGCCCACAAACAGGTTGCGTAACTAATTGCAACGCTGGCTACTTTATACCAGTAACCAAGGCTATTGCAGTGAATCTATTATACAGCAGCTTTCCAATGTGGTATGCTATCTCAATTCACAAACCTGAAAAGCCGCAGCAGGTCTTCCTGGTAATATTTCAACGCAAACCCAACTCCGGTGGTAGTAGCCGTAATGATAAGTCCCGTAATGTGGTTCTTTGTCTTCGACAAGCGCTCCCTTTCTTTTTCCATACTGGCAAGGCTTTGCGTGATCAATACTTTGCAGCTTTCTTCATCAGCGGTGTACATATTTTCTTTCAGCGCCTGTAACTTTTTAAGATAGCTGGCCCTGATATCCCATTTATGGATATTATTCCTGTTAACGGTAAAGAGCTCAGTTATAGCCTGGAATTGCGGGTTGCCTGAAGCTACCTGGCGAAACTCCGGGCTGTCGCTTTCATCAATATATGCCAGTACCTGATGTTCAGTTTCGTGTTCGTCAATCGCCGTTTCGAGTTCCGTCACCCTTTCCTGCAATGCAGCTTTCTTTTTCTCCTCTCCGGGAATCAGCAACGCACTGTTTGTTGCATTCAGCCAGTCGATGAGCCAGGTTACATTATAGACCTGCTGGTGATGAAACTTATTGCTGCCGACAAAGAATGGGAGTATGGTAAGCAGAACAAACAACAGCAGGGGAGAGAGGATCACCAGCCAGTAAGGGGGAAGGTTGGCAGATGCTGCCTGGTAATTATAAAACAGGCCGATGGGCAGCATGATAAAAACTGTTGTGGAGAGTACACTGTTAAAGCCTTTGATAAAGTACTCGTTTCTCAGATCATTGTCGTATTTGGTAGAAGCAAGAAACAGCAGGGCATATTCATTACCTATGATCGTGCCGATCAATGTAGGAATGACAAAGATGCAAAATGATATCCAGAACGTTGTCTGTGTCGTCATCACCGGCGATGTCCAGTAGATGACGAGTGCGATGATCCAGCTTACGAAGATCAGCAAACCCATAATGGCATTGACCTTGTTTACCCAGGGGTATTTTAAGCCAAACTCAAAACCTCTTACTACAGTTAATACCCTGATCTTGTTCATGGTCTCTGCAATGGTAATGCCCAGTAAAGAGCCAAAAATCTCGTAGATCAGTTGCGACAGGATCAGGGCAGAAAATAAGATCAGCATCGACTTTACAGGAAATATACCCGTAAGCAGCCAGTATTGGACAAAATAGATCAATGCAATGATCGAGGTAAAAAGCATGGTGATCAAAAAACTCGCACGCTTGCTCCTGATGATCTTAAAAACAGAAGTCATGAATTTGTTAGCTACAAATAAGTAACACCAGCAGGATACGATAAATGCTAAGGTGATCAGTATTTTCATCATTTTGGCAACAGTTTGGATAAGAAAAGTTCTGTTTTGGTTTAAGTTTTAATCTTTATTCTGTCTGTGCCCTCTGGTAAGAAAGGGCGCCACATTCAGCAACACAGTACAGTAAAAATATGCAGATGGTTTGTTTCACCCGCTCGCTAATGTAAAACTATTCCTGCTACTCTGCAAAACCCCACGGTGTTTTCCCCTTTTTACGCGTACATATACCGCATAAACTATGTTTCCGCCATCAATTTTTGTTAAAAATCCATGGTTTTCCTGTTTTTTGCAGCTATCCTCAATATTTGGTCATTTCTAACCAGAAATTCCTATTTTTAAACCCGATTTGTAAACAATTAAACTGATAAAACGACCAAGCAGATATGGCAATTAATTTGCAAAAAGGACAACGCGTAGACATTGGCCTCACCAAAATGACCGTTGGTCTGGGCTGGAATCCCAATGAAGGCACGGGGCACGACTTTGACCTCGATGTTTCCGCGATCATGATCGACGCCAACCGGCTCGTTCCCAAAGACGAATATTTCGTTTTTTACAATAATCCTGACTCCCCCGATGGCGCCGCACACCATACCGGTGATGACCCTTCCGGTGGTAACAGTGCCGGTGGCGACGACGAATCACTGATCATCGATCTGAGCAAGATCGACCCCATGATTCACGAAATACTCTTTATTGTTACGATACACGATGCCGCCAACCGTAAGCAGAACTTCGGGCAGGTGCGCGACTCGTATATCCGCATCATTGATGAGGGGTCGGGCGAGGAAGTATGTAAATACGAACTGGGCGAAGACTTTTCGATCGAAACGGCTATTGAGTTTGGCCGCCTGTATCAAAAAGACGGTAAATGGAAGTTCGAAGCCTCCGGGCTTGGGTATAAGGAAGACCTTGCTTTCTTCCTGAGCAAGTACTTTAAAGGACAGATCATTAAATAATTACCACTGCACTGCATTACTAATAGTAAAAACATAAAACAAAAGTATAATGGCCATCAACTTACAAAAAGGTCAGACCATCGACCTTCGCAAAAACGATTCGGGAAGTGAATACGATCTCTCACTGGTAACCATCGGTCTCGGCTGGGACGTGCGCAAAAAATCGGGAGGCGGATTTCTTGGTAAATTACTGGGCGGCAACAAAGAAGAAGATTATGACCTGGATGCTGTAGCCTTCCTGCTCGACAGCAACGGTAAAGTAGCGAACCTGGGCCGTACCGTACAAACGCAGAGCGGTCACCAGATGGGGCTGTTTGAAGGAGATATTGTTTTCTATAACAGTCCCAAACATCCCTCGGGCCATATCTGGTCTACAGGTGATAACCGCACCGGGGCAGGAGAAGGAGATGACGAACAGATCGTTGTAAAACTCAATTCGCTCGATAGCCGTTATGATAAGATTGTCTTTATCGTTACCATTTACCAGGGCCGCCAGAAAAACCAGCACTTTGGTATGATCGACAACGCCTTTATCCGCGCCGTTGACGCTAAGGGTAAAGAAATTGCCAAGTTCTCTCTTTCAGGCGATGCTACATATAATGGTATGTGCTCGCTGATCTTTGCAGAAGTATATCGTAAAGATGGTACCTGGAAGTTCAGGGCCCTTGGTGAACCCCGTCCTGTTGACAGCTTTACCGATATATTGAAGACTTACGTATAGTGAAGTCTGTCATTCCCGCTGAAGGGCATGTTTCACTCGACCTCTGGATGACGCTGATCCGCTCTAACCCGGTATTCAAACCGGCGCGTAATCAGCTCATCCGTGATTGGTTTGGTATAAGTATGCCTGTTGAGGGCATTACGGTGCAGATGCAGCAGTTCGACAGGCTATTCAACAGGATAAACGAAACAACAGGCCATCATACCCATTGTCATACCATGCTGATGGTCATCCTCGAACATCTCGGGGCCGATATACAGGAGATTACTGACCACCAGCTCAACGAATATTACGACGAAATGGAGAAGCTGTTCTTTCAGTATCCGCCGCTGTGGTGTGAACCGGATATAGCAGGTACGCTCCACAACGCTAAAGCACTGCGGGGGCTCACTTTCAGCCTGCTCAGTAATACCGGTTTTATCCAGGGTAAAACATTACGGCGGTTCCTCGAAAACAGTGCACTGGAAGGCGTGCTCAGTTTCCACCTGTATTCTGATGAACTGCTGTATGCAAAACCTCATCCTCACTGTTTTGAAGCCGTGTACCACGGGGTGCAGGCCATAAAAGATATCCCCAAAGCAGCCGTTACCCATATCGGTGACAATGACCATGCCGATGCCGCAGGAGCACGGGCCTTCGGGTTCAATGCAGCATTGGTGGGTGAGGGCAGGGGTACGTTAAGAGAAGTATTATTGGGGTAATTCTCCGGGAGTGATATTATTCAGAACGGGCCATGACGTAAAGTATCAAGTGCAGTTAAGAAAAATGTGAAAGTAATGTACCACAGTTATTCCCTTCATAAAATTGAGTGTGCAGATAAGGTGCCTTTCAGTAAAGACCGGTACAGCCGGTTCAAGTTTGGCGATGGCGAAGCCGCGGCGGCTTTCGGAAAGGAACTGTTTGCGGGCTTTATTACTGTATTTGGCGATAAAATACAAACCTGCGATGAAATAGTTCTGCTGCCAAGTCCTTACAGCAGCATTCCTACCGCATCCTGCCAGATGGCGTTCTTCTTCAAAAAAGCAATAAACGACTTTCGCTTCAGAACGGGCAGGCAGGCCCTGCTTGAATCCCGTATACACAGGTATAAAACTTACAGTACCGATTATGGTAACCTCAGCAGGGAGGAACGCATCAACCTCATCGCTTCAGATACCTACCACCTCGACAGGGACTTCCTGCGCAACAGGCTCTGCATCCTGATTGACGACGTAAAGATTACAGGAGGGCATGAGCACATCATCCGTACCCTGCTCACAAAAGAAGGCATTGAAGGAGAGTTTATTTTCTGTTACTATGCCGAACTCATCAACCCTGCTGTTCCACCTACCATTGAGAATGAACTCAACTACGCCTATGTACGGTCGGCCGAACAGGTTATAGCGCTGATGAACAGCGATTCGTTCCTGTTCAACACCCGTGTGGTAAAATATGTGCTGCACAGCACCAAAGACCAATTGGATAAGTATATTTGTAATGTTAAACAGGAACAACTCGCCAGGCTTGTCGAATATGCCATCGGAAACAACTATCACCTGATGGACGAATACCGCTACAGCCTGGATCAAATTATTAAACACATCAATTATGGCTATTAATCTTCAAAAAGGACAGAGGGAAAACCTCAATGCCCAGAAATTTACCATCGGCCTTGGCTGGGACAACAATGCCAGTGCTACCGGCGGTGATTTTGACCTCGATGCTTCTGTATTTCTGCTCGGAGAGAATGGTAAACTCGTAGCTGACGATTATTTTATCTTTTATAACAACACCGCTTCACCCGACGGCGCTGTGAACCACACAGGCGATAACCTTACAGGGGCCGGTGATGGCGATGACGAAAGTATCACAGTAGATCTTTCCAGGATCAATCCTGCAGTTAAAGAGATCTGCGTAGTAGTTACCATCCATGAGGCAGAATCCCGCAAGCAGAACTTTGGCCAGGTACGCAACTCTTTTATCCGTGTATACGACCAGTCGAATACCGAACTCGTGAAATACGAGCTCGATGAGGACTTTTCCATCGAAACTGCAGTAGAATTTGGCCGTATCTATAACCGTGGCGGTCAATGGAAATTTGAAGCTGTAGGCGTAGGTATGAAAGGCGGCCTGCAGGACTATTTAAATAAGTATAACTAAACAATAAAAACTATTCTAAATGAGAAGATTGCCCGTGTACCTGTTACTGGATACCTCTGGTTCCATGACCGGTGAACCCATCGAAGCAGTAAAGAATGGCGTGCAGGTACTTGTATCTACCCTGCGCCAGGATCCTTATGCACTCGAAACCGCTTTTCTTAGTGTAATCACTTTCGATAGCACCGCACAGCAGATCGTACCACTTACTGACCTGTCTTCTTTCCAAATGCCCGAGATCAAAGCCAGTGGAGGTACTTCGCTTGGCGGCGGGCTTACCCTGCTTGCAGAAAGCATAGACAGGGAAGTGGCAAAATCTACCGCAGAGATAAAAGGCGACTGGAAACCCCTTGTGTTTATCATGACAGACGGCTCGCCAACAGATACCTGGCAAACGGGCTTACAGGAATTCAAGAAAAGAAAAGTAGGTATCACAGTAGCCTGCGCAGCAGGTAACGGTGCAGATACCGGGCTGCTTAAACAAATTACCGACGTGGTGGTTGCACTGGATACGGCAGACGCAACAACGATCAAGGCCTTCTTCAAATGGGTATCTGCATCTATCAGTACCGGCAGCCAGAAGATTGAAGACGGCGGCAAGGAAGTAGGCGGGCTGAATGAACTGCCTGCACCTCCTCCCGAAGTCAACATCGTTGTATAAAAGATAATAATCAGAAAATGAGAAGACTTCCTGTATACCTCTTACTGGATACATCCGGCTCTATGCGCGGCGAAAGGATAGAAGCGGTAAAGAATGGCCTGCAGGTGCTTGTTTCCAAGCTCCGGCAGGACCCCTTCGCGCTCGAATCGGTATGGATCAGCATTATTACTTTCGACCGCGAAATAAAACAGCTTTTTCCGCTTACCGATCTCGAATCATTGCAGCTCCCCGAAATTACTACGCCCGAATCCGGGCCAACCAACATGGGCGCAGCATTACTCCGGTTCTGCGAAGAGCTGGATAAGGAGATATTAAAGAGCACACCCGATCAGAAAGGCGACTGGAGACCGTTGCTCTTCCTGATGACGGATGGTAAACCTTCCGACCTGGCCGACTTCCGCAAAGCGGTACCTCTTGTAAAAAGCAAGCACCTGGGTACAGTTGTAGGTTGTGCCGCCGGGGCAGAAGCACAGGATAGCTACCTGAAAGAACTGACGGATACCGTAGTGCATCTTGATACTGCCGATAGTTCTACCCTTGTTTCCTTTTTCAAATGGGTATCCGACTCCATCGGTACCGGCAACAAAAGCATGGGTACTACGGAAGAGATCGCACTCCCTGCGCCACCCGCAGAAGTGCACATGATTATCTGATGCTGCATCATTCATCAATAAAGCCTTACCTGGTAAGCAACCCCTGTACATGAAATGGATATTATTTTTATTGATCGCTGCAGTTATCGTTGGACTGTTCCTTTATTCTAAACTGCTGCCTTATAAAGACAGGCTGGCGGGCAATTATAAAAAAGCATTCGACTTTTATAACAGCCTCTTTACGCCACTCCTTAATGGTTTAAGGTCGGCCTTTAAGCCGGCAACAGTAGGGCAGGGGCTGGCAGTAGATATGAGTCAACTCGTACTGCTGATCATTTTATTATTCTTATTAAAACTTGTTTTATGAGAAGGTTACCTATTTATTTTTTAATCGACGTATCCGAATCCATGGTGGGCGATCCCATTCAACTGGTGGAAGAAGGGTTGGCTACAATCATACGCGAACTCAAAAGCGATCCCTACGCACTCGAAACAGTATATGTTTCGATCATCGCCTTTGCGGGACAGGCCAAAACGATTGTTCCCCTGCAGGATGTGATCAGCTTCTACCCGCCCAAGTTTCCGGTGGGTAGTGGTACTTCTTTCGGCAGTGGTCTTGGACACCTTATGCATGAACTGCGCCGTAATATTATCAAAACCACCACGGAGCAGAAGGGCGACTGGAAACCCATCATCTTCCTGTTTACGGATGGCGTACCTACGGACGATACCAAGACGGTTATTGCCGAATGGAAGAACAACTGGCAGCGGCAGACCAATATGGTAGCCATCTCTTTTGGCGCCGAAACCGATCTGCGCCTGCTGCGTGAGCTCACCGAAAACGTGCTTATGTTCAACAATACCACGGCACAGTCTTACAAAGAATTTTTTAAATGGGTAACAGCTTCCATCAAAACAAGCAGCGTAAGTGTTGATGCCAATGGTTCGGGTTTTGAGCTGGCTAAACTTAACGATGACGTAGTGGCTAAAGTAGACGACAGCGTTGCCTTGCCCCCGGCCGCAGTGGATTCCAACTTTGCGGTATTCGCCGCCAAATGCCAGAACAACAAACGGCCTTACCTGATCAAATACAAAAGAACAGCAACACCCTCAAATGTAGGCGGGCTTAATTTCGATACATTGTCTTACCGGCTTACCGGTGCTTACCCGGTCGATAACAGTTATTTTGAGCTGACAGGCGAAGTGCAGGTGGATAATAAGGTAAGTACAGAGGAGCTGGTAGGTTTTCCTTCCTGCCCGTGCTGCGGTAATCAATACGGATTTTCGGTATGCAGTTGCGGTAAAGTACACTGCACTGGTGGCGAAGAAGTAACCACCTGCCCCTGGTGTGGTAACCAGGGCCGCTATGGTTTTGGCGAAGGGCATATAGACATCAATCGTACGCAGGGCTAACTTTAATTTTATGGACCTCAGAGGATATATCATACAACTGGCACAGTATAAATGCCAAGCAGACATTGAACGGCAGCATCCTGCTGTGCTGGATCAAATGCTTACCGACAGCACGATTATTGCGGCATACCAGGCGATCCTGGACAATCAGACTTATATGAATGAAAAAATTAACGAAAACATAGCGATCTCCAATATCATGGGTAAGCACATTACCATGAGCAACGCTACGGCTGGTAAGGAGTACAGTTTTACATTCGACTTTGACAAGCAGGGGCTGCAGCAGATAGGCGGCTACGAAATGATAATCCCTGAAGGGGTAGGGCTCAGCTTTGATAAAGATACCCGAACTATTTCGGGTAAACCCCTGCAACAGGGCGAGTTCAAAATTATGCTGCGTTTTAAGATCGGCGATGCGGGCGATGAAAAACCTTTTAATGATAAAGAGATACTGCTTATTGTTAATGCTGACCCCAAGTCTTTATGGAAGAACCTCGACTCGGATAAAGATGATCCGTACTGGAAGGAAGACGACCAGTCGGCCTGGGCTGTACTGGGCAACCGGAAACTGATCATTGCTTCCAAACGCGGCAGGAGCCATGCCCACGAAGCGAAGTTCAGGGATGATGGTTTTGCCTTTGCCTGGTTGGAAGATTCAGGCTGGGGAGTAATTGCTGTTGCCGATGGTGCAGGGTCTGCCAAATACAGCCGTAAGGGCTCGTCTATTGCCTGTGAAACGGTTACTGCTTATTTCAGGGAAAAACTCAGCGGCGAAAAGCTTGCCGAGTTTGAAGCCGTGATCAACGAAACGGCTGTTGCAGAATCGGAGTCTTCTACCGAAAGCCAGAAAAAACTCAGCAGCCTGCTGGTAGAACTGGTAGGGAATGGTGCCTTTTTAGCGCAGACAAAGATCAAGGAAGAAGCCGACCGCAAAGAGGCGGTGATCAAAGATTATTCTACCACCCTTATATTTACATTGGTCAAACAGTTTGAGTTTGGTTATGCGATTGCTTCATTCTGGGTAGGCGATGGGGGTGTGGGCATATACAATAATTCAGCAAATGAACTTACGGTGCTGGGCGAGCCGGACAGTGGTGAGTTTGCCGGGCAGACGCGTTTTCTTACCATGAGCGATATCTTCAGGGATGGCGCTTATGTTACCCGGATAAAGTTTAAAGTAGTAAAAGATTTCACTGCCATTGTGCTGATGACAGACGGTATCACCGATCCCAAGTTCCAGACAGACGCCAACCTCAGTCGCATAGAAAAATGGCACGAGCTCTGGGCCGACCTGGGCGGCAGTAACCCGGATGGCGTAAAAGTAGACTTTACAGGCGGAGAGGCTGATGCTGCGGCTGCACTGATGCAATGGATGGACTTCTGGAGCCCGGGTAACCACGACGACAGAACCATTGCTATTTTATACTAACAGTTTTATATGAGTAATATCATCACGGTAAAAGGAGGAGACGGGAAATCGTACCAGTATGTAGACGATGGATCACCCATGCAGGGCGGGATGAAGGACGTATTTTTCAGCCCCGATAAAACCTATGTGGTAGCATTCTTCAGGGATAAGCAGGATTTCAATTCCAAAGAAAGGCTGAATAATATCGTCAATGTTTTCCGCGAACGGATCTTTAACCAGGCCGGTGGCGACTACTGGAAAGACCTTTTCTGCTGGCCTACCAGTACCGTGGAGCATAATGGCCGTACCGGCATTATTGTACCCGTTTACCAGAAACACTTTTTCTTTAAAAAGGGATATAACCCCGCCGCTGCACAGATCGCATCTATCGCCGGCAAAGAAAAGGAAGGCAAATGGTTTGCTTCCCCGCAGTTCCGCAGCAAAAACTTCAAGCTCCATCTCGATGCTTCTGAACTGGGAGATTGGTTTAAGTTCTTCCTCATCGGCATCCGTATCAGCCGTGCGGTACGCCGTATGCACGCGGCGGGTTTGGCGCATTCCGACCTGTCTTACAAAAACGTGCTGATTGATCCCTGCACGGGCAATGCTGCCATCATTGATATTGATGGGCTGGTGGTGCCGGGTAAATATCCACCCGATGTGGTGGGCACGCCCGATTTTATTGCCCCGGAAGTAATGTCTACGCTGCACCTGCCTAAGAATGATCCCAACCGTAAACTGCCCCGTATCGAAACAGACCGTCATGCACTTGCCGTGATGATCTATATGTATCTTTTATACCGGCATCCGCTGCGCGGTGGAAAGGTAAACGATACCGATCCGCAAAAAGACGAAGAACTGTCTATGGGTTCCAAAGCGCTGTTTATAGAGCACCCGACAGATAAATCGAACCGGCCAAAACTGAACCAGGTAAAGCCAACGCACCTGCCCTGGGCAGACGTGCAGAAGATACCTTATACGGTTTGTGGTCCTTATCTCAAGGCTCTTTTTGATAAGGCTTTTATTGATGGCCTGCACAACCCCGCCATGCGGCCTACCGCCAATGACTGGGAGGAGGCGCTTATTAAAACGACCGACCTTATGCAGCCCTGTCAGAACCCTTCCTGCGAGCAGAAATGGTTCGTATTTGATAATACCACCAAACCTGCCTGTCCTTTCTGTGGAACAATTTATAAGGGTCAGCTTCCTGTGCTGAATTTGTATTGGAGCCGTAAAGCCGGTAGCTTTGTACCGGAAAACCAGCGGTTGATGGTTTATACCGGTCAGAATATCTATCCCTGGCATGCCAATCGTAATATTTTCCCGAACGAACGGCTTACTCCCGAACAGCGCAAGCCCGTGGCTGATTTTCATTTGCATAATGGGAAGTGGATACTCATCAACCGGCGCCTGCCCGATATGAAAGACCTTGACGCAGACAGGGTAGTGCCTTTAGGTGAATCGGTGGAACTGAAGGATAACCAGAAAATATTGCTATCCAAAGAGGATGGGGGGCGTCTTATAATCGTTCAACTTGTCAATAACTGACGCAGTAAACCAACAAGTAAACCAATAAAGAGGTATATTTCGGCAGAATAACCAATAAATCAACAACAAATCAATAGCTACATGCAGGAATTAATACAGCAAATTATCGACAACCCTATCCCGTCGCTGCTCGTGGTGGGTAACCTGATCATCATTGAAAGCCTGCTTTCGGTAGACAATGCCGCCGTGCTGGCTACGATGGTAATGGATCTGCCCAAAGAACAGAGGGATAAAGCACTCAAGTATGGTATCATTGGTGCATACGTGTTCCGTGGGCTGGCACTGCTCTTTGCAGCCTTCCTGGTTAAGTTCTGGTTCCTTAAACCCCTTGGCGGGCTCTACCTGCTTTACCTGGTATATGATTGGTGGAAGGGCAAACAAACAGTAAAAACAGACGATGACTTTATCGATAAAAAGGGCAACTGGCTGTACCGGTCTACCGTAGGTGCACTGGGCAACTTCTGGGCAACCGTAGCCCTCGTGGAGCTGATGGATATGGCCTTTTCTATCGACAACGTATTTGCCGCTGTGGCCTTCTCAGATAATATCATCCTGATCTGGTTTGGGGTATTCATCGGTATTCTTGCCATGCGTTTTGTGGCACAGGGCTTTGTAAAGCTGATGGAGAAGTATCCCTTTCTCGAAACCTGTGCTTTTGTTGTGATCGCCATACTTGGTATCAAGCTCTGTCTTTCCATCCTGGAGCATTATATGCCCGATGCGGCGTTCAGCAAATGGCTGGGCAGTCACCAGGCCGACTGGGTAACGTCCGGTCTAACGGTAGCCATCTTCTTTATACCTATCCTCACTTCTGCCTTGTTTAACTATCCTGCAAAGCATAAAGCAGAGGAGGAGCAACCCGGTTCCCCGACAGCAGAATAATATACCGCTTCAGGTAAGAATTTAATAATATGTAAGCCCGCCTCTGGCGGGCTTACTGCGTTTATATACCTGGTACGGGGCTGCGGCAGGTGAGCGGATATATATCCCACTTTTGCAGTAGGGAACTTACTCACATCCCGATATAAAATGTGAGTAACTAATCCCTTATCCATACTGTATTTCAACAGGAAAAAGGGTTATTTTCAGTACCTTTGTAGACTTCAAAATAAGTATGGAAAATTTAGATCATCAGAGCGAAGAATTCAACGAAAACCCCGATGAGAACAGGGGCAGGATTATCCCGGTAAATATCGAAGAACAAATGAAAACAGCCTATATCGATTACTCGATGAGTGTGATCGTGGGCCGTGCATTACCCGATATCCGCGATGGTCTTAAACCGGTTCACCGCCGTGTACTGTATGCGATGAATGAACTGGGGATGGGTTACAACAAGCCGTATAAGAAAAGTGCCCGTGTGGTGGGAGAGGTACTGGGTAAGTATCACCCTCATGGTGATACGGCTGTATACGACACCATGGTGCGTATGGCACAGGAGTGGAGTATGCGTTATACACTTATCGACGGGCAGGGTAATTTCGGCAGCCAGGATGGAGACCCCCCGGCTGCTATGAGGTATACCGAGGTAAGGATGAGGCGCCTTGCGGAGGCGATGATGGACGACATTGAAAAAGAAACGGTTGACTTCCAGCTCAACTTCGACGATAGCCTGCAGGAACCGACTGTGCTGCCTACCCGTATTCCGCAGTTGCTTGTAAACGGCAGCAGTGGTATTGCCGTAGGTATGGCCACCAATATGATGCCGCACAACCTGTCTGAAGTGGTAGACGCCTGCGTGGCCTATGTGGATAACAGGGAGATTGATATTGAGGAGCTGATCAAGCATGTAAAAGGCCCGGATTTCCCTACCGGAGGTACTATATTCGGTTTTGAAGGTATCCGTTCTGCCTTTCATACGGGCCGCGGCCGTGTAGTACTGCGTGGTAAGGTAAATATCGAAACAACCAAGGCGGGCAGGGAAAAGATCATCATCTACGAAACGCCCTACCAGGTAAACAGGGATAATCTTACCGCACGTATTGGTGAACTGATTAATGAGAAGGTGATCGAAGGCATCAGCGACGTCAACAACGAAAGTAATAATAAGGAGGGCACCCGTATTGTGGTAGACCTGAAAAAGGATGCCGTGGCCCAGGTCATCATTAACCAGTTGTATAAGTTTACGGATCTGCAAACCTCGTATGGTATCAATAACGTAGCGCTGGTAAAAGGCCGCCCGCGTACGCTCAACCTCAAAGACCTGATCAGTGAGTTTATAGAGTTCCGCCATGAAGTGGTGGTTCGCCGTACGAACTACGAACTGCGTAAAGCCCAGGAAAGGGCCCATATTCTCGAAGGCTACCTTATCGCTCTCGACCATCTCGACGAAGTAATTGCTCTTATCCGGAGCTCCACAACTCCCGAGATTGCTAAAGACGGCTTGATAAGCAACTTCGGGATGAGTGAAATACAGGCTAAGGCCGTATTGGAACTGCGCCTCCAGCGCCTGACGGGTATGGAAAGGGATAAGATCAGGGAAGAACATGCCGAGATCATGAAACTGATTGCTCACCTGCAGGAGATACTGGGCAATGAGGGTATGCGGTACGACATTATCAAAGCAGAATTGCAGGAAGTAAAAGATAAATTTGGCGATATCCGTAAAACGGAGATTACCTACCTTGATGATGAGATTCGTATGCTTGATCTCATAGAGGAAGAAGACGTGGTGGTTACTATTTCGCACCACGGCTACATTAAACGTACTTCGGCAACCGAATACCGCCAGCAACGACGTGGTGGCAGGGGGTCTAAGGGCAGCAGCACAAGGGAGGAAGACTATATAGAACACCTCTTTGTGGCATCTACCCACCATACATTGCTGTTCTTTACTGAAAAAGGCCGTTGTTTCTGGCTGCCGGTATACCAGATACCGGAAGGAGACAAGACGAGCAGGGGCAGGGCGGTACAGAACCTGATGCAACTGACACCCGATGACAAGATCAGGGCTGTAATAGATATTCCAAGCCTCGAAGACAAGGATTATGTAGAAAGTCACTATATCGTATTGTGTACGAAAAAAGGTATCATTAAAAAGACGGCACTGGAAGATTTCAGCCGCCCACGCCAGACTGGTGTTAACGCAATTACCATCCTTGAAGGCGACCAGTTGCTGGAAGCAAGGCTTACAGATGGCAGCTCTGAGATTATGATGGCCGTAAAAAGCGGTCGTGCCATTCGTTTTCCCGAAGAGAAAGTACGTGCAACAGGCAGGGGGGCCATTGGTGTGGCCGGTATTGAAGTGGAAAATGCAGATGATGAAGTGGTGGGGCTTGTATGTATTAAACGCGATGACCGCAGCCGTACCATTATGGTGGTGAGTGAGAAAGGGTTTGGGAAGCGTACTGAACTGGTTGATGAGGACGGTGAAGATGTTTACCGCATCACCAACAGGGGTGGTAAGGGTGTTCGTACGATGAATGTCACTGCTAAAACGGGGCGCCTGGTAGGTTTACTGGATGTGGGTGAGCAGGAAGATCTTATGATCACCTGCGTAAGTGGTATTACTATCCGTATGGGCGTAGCTTCTATCCGTCCGCAGGGAAGGGCAACGCAGGGGGTAAAGCTGATCCGCCTTGACGAGGGAGATGAAATTGCAGCCATCACAAGCCTTGCCGAACTGGAGGCTGCTGCCGAAGAAAATACGGAGCTTCCGGCTGAGGATGGAGGTGCTCCTGAAACCAGCCCGGGTGATGAACTTGCAGATGACATTGCGTCTATCTCTCCGGATGAAACTGTATAATTAATTGAATTTCATTATATAAAGATGAATATCGGAAATAAAATACAATCTTTTTTATTGCCGCTGTTCATCTTTTTTTGTGCCCAAATAAAGGCACAAACGGTGGTAGAACAGGCGGTCAATCTTTGGGAGAACCAACAGCTTGTGCAGGCTAAAGAGACGATTGACCAGTATCTTACCGGCGAGGGGGAGAATGATGCCACTGCGTGGTTGCTGAAAACCCGGATCTATGCCGACCTGGGCGCTGACCTGCGTTACCGGGGGTTGGTAGCCGACCCTGAAATGGAAGCTTTTGAAGCGCTTATCCGGGCTGTACAGCTCGACAAGGTAGGGATCACACAGCGGCTACGGGCCGATCATTCTGTTGTTTCCAACTTATATAAGACGGTTAACAGCCGGGCAATTTCCTTTTTCAATGCGGGTATTGAGCGGGGTGCACGGGAAAGCTACAGCATGGCGCTCGACGTTTTCCGGCAGGCATTACGGATTAGCGCCTTTATGCACCAGATGAACTGGGGTATGCCTGCGCTGGATACCAACCTGGTATATAATACCGCCCAGGCTGCGATCAATGCTGGCAATGAAGACCAGGCTGTATTGTATGCCAAGAGCCTCGCGGATAAATCGGTATTCCAGACTGTGCAACATCTTAAAGCCGATTTCAGGAATGTGTATCATTGGCTGGTAACGTATTACACTGGTAAGGACGACCTTATCCATGCAGAGTGGTATGCTGAAAAAGCACTTTTAAAATACCCGGAAGACTGGTACCTGCACCAAACGCTGATCGCGATACACCGGAAATCGGGTAATTATCATGCATTATTTAAGGTTGAAGAACGGGCTGTAAAGCTTTTCCCGGACCAGTCAAAGGTGCATCTGGCATATTGTAAAGACCTGTTTAACTTTCTCTATCAACGCGATGTAAAGGAAAAGCCGGCTGCATATACCAGGCTTGAAGGATCATTAAACAGCTTTATTAATAAGTACCCGGCAATTCATGCGGCCAGTATTTTACTGGCCCGGCATTATTTTAATAAAGCTGCCGACGAGCAAAAGGCAAAACAATCAGCCACGGTTATCCGGCAATCGCTCGGGCGATGCGTACAGCTTTTGAAGGAGGTATTACAAAAGGAAGGCGAGCTTACGTCTGAGGAACGTGATGATGTGCTCGCCTTATTAATAGGAGCTTTAGAAGCCCTGGAAAGGGATGCTGAAGCGGATGGGTACAGGAAGAAGTTGACGGGTGCCGGGCAGTAAGCGAGATAGACCTATTTAACATAACGTTAATTATGCGTATATTTTACTGAAAACTTATCCCTATGAATAGACCCGATTTTAAAAAGCGATAATGTATAAGGTATGAAAAGTAAAAAAAAGGAATTGTCTCCTGCACAGCACGAAGAATTGCTTAAAGTATTAAAGGCCCGTTTTCAGAAGAACATGAACCTTCATAAAGGTCTTGACTGGACTAAAGTACAGGCAAGGCTGGAGGCTAATGCTGAAAGGCTGTGGTCGCTCAATGAAATGGAAGAAACTGGCGGAGAACCGGATGTTGTTGGGTATGATAAAAAGACGGGAGAATACATTTTTTATGATTGTTCGGAGGAAAGTCCCAAAGGCCGCAGAAGCATTTGCTACGATCATGAAGCGCTGGAATCGAGGAAAGAGCATAAACCGGGAAACAGTGCCTTTGAGATGGCAACTGATATGGGCATTGAGCTTTTGACTGAAGATCAGTACCGGGAATTGCAGCAGCTTGGAAAGTTCGATATGAAAACATCAAGCTGGGTGAAAACGCCTCCTGCTATACGGAAACTCGGTGGTGCTCTTTTCTGTGACCGCCGGTACGATACTGTTTTCCTTTATCACAACGGTGCAGAATCTTACTATGCTGCCAGGGGATTCCGGGGCTCGCTCAGGGTCTAAAACAAGCTATTTGCGGGTAAGCGGGGTGTTCCCTCTTTGCAGAAGCAATCCTAAAAACTACCACTTAGTGGTATTGCGGTCCCCAAACCGAGGCACTACCTTTAGGGTGTAAAAACATTTATAACCCGTTAAATTTTATAATTATGGGAAAAACAAAGTTCCAGGTCGTACTGGAGAATGTTGATCTGACTTCAACTCAGAGCAAGGCCATCCAGAAAGACATCAACGCTGTTGTAGCCAAGCACCTGCTTGCTGCTAAAAAGCCTGCTCCTAAAGTTGCGGCTGCTGCAGCGGCTGGCCCTGTTCTCGGCTATAAGATTGTACCGGAATGGCTGGGTATCTGGATTAAAAACTTAGGATCGATTGACAAGTTTAAACTGCAGAAAGAATTCAAACAGCTTAAACAGTTCTAAGCATGGAGCCCGAAAGCACTAAAAGTTGCCCAAGTTCTGTGGCTCAACCTGGTGCTGTTTTATTGGGTGTAATGAATGATGACGGTTCTTTGGGTTATTTGGAAACACCCATTGAAATAGATGAAGACTTTATAACTGGGGCTGGTGAAGGTGCGGAACTGGAACGTCGGTTCAGGTTCAGTTCAAAATGTGTGAAATCCGGCTGTGCGCAATGGCACGATGGCAAATGTGGCGTGATAGAAAAAATGATTGACCTGAATCCCGGCTGGCATGAACAGCATCCCTCCCTTCCTTCCTGTTCTATCAGAACAACCTGCCGCTGGTTTTTCCAGGAAGGCGCAAAAGCCTGCTCTCATTGTCCCCATGTGGTGACCAATAGCCTGGCATAAATTTTTGAGTGAGTTATGTAAGACTGTGCAAGAGGTTGTGCAGTCTTTTTTTATTTATCCCTTCGTTGTCAGGGAAGGTCGATCAGGAACGTGCCGAGGTCTACCACTTCTCCTTCTCCAGACACAAATTTTTCAATTGCCTCTAAATCAACATCTTCCATCACTTTGCTCTCAAAAAATCGTACACCTGAATGGGATACGGTGAAATAGAAATCTGGCTGTGATTCAAGGTTACCGATATTGCTGAATGCTGAGCGGTTAAAGCGGATACGGGCAATGCCCTGGTCATCAGGTGTGCTCTCCCCGAGGTAATCGTTGTCAAATATATCCCTGTCGAACAGCCTGACGGTATATTCACTGCCGGTTACCGGGGTGTCTTTGCCTTTAGCAATAAGGCGTATCATTACTTCAATCCGGGGGTCATTATCTAATGAAAAAGCAGCCATCACAGAAAATTTATTAGTTATCAGGTTGATTTAAAATGGGTCAATTCTAATCGTCGAGTTTAAGTACAGCAAGGAAGGCTTCCTGTGGTACTTCTACGTTACCGATCTGGCGCATACGTTTCTTACCTTCTTTCTGCTTTTCGAGCAGCTTGCGCTTACGGCTGATATCACCACCGTAACACTTGGCTGTTACGTCTTTACGCATGGCGCTGATGTTTTCGCGGGCGATCACTTTGGCTCCTATCGCTGCCTGTATGGCAATCTGGAACTGCTGGCGGGTAAGTAGCTCTTTGAGTTTTTCGCAGAGCTTACGGCCAAACTCCTGTGCCCGGCCACGGTGTATCAGGGCACTGAGGGCATCCACTTTTTCGCCATTGAGCAGGATATCCATCTTTACGATATCGCTTTCGCGGTAGCCGATGGGATGATAATCGAATGATGCATAGCCCCTTGTCTGGCTTTTGAGCTTGTCATAAAAGTCAAATACGATCTCTGTAAGCGGCATTTCAAAGATCAGCTCTACGCGTGTGGGCGTGAGGTAGCCCTGGTTGATCAGGATACCGCGCTTATTGATGCAGAGCGTCATGATATTGCCAATATATTCGGGCTTGGTGATGATCTGTGCTTTGATAAAGGGCTCTTCCAGCTTTTCGGTACGGCTGGGGTCGGGCATTTCGGTAGGGTTATTTACCTGTATCACTTCGCCTTTGGTGGTGTAAGCGATAAAGCTCACGTTGGGAACGGTAGTGATCACCGTTTGGTTAAACTCGCGTTCGAGCCTTTCCTGGATGATCTCCATGTGCAGCAACCCGAGGAAGCCGCAACGGAAACCAAAGCCAAGGGCCTGGGAGGTTTCCAGTTCGAAAGTGAGTGAGGCGTCGTTGAGCTGGAGTTTCTCCATACAATCGCGCAGTTCCTCGAACTCATCTGTATTTACCGGGAAGATACCTGCAAATACCATCGGTTTTACCTCTTCAAAACCACGTATGGGTTCTGTGGTAGGGTTAACCGCACTGGTAAGGGTATCCCCTACTTTTACTTCTTTGGCATTTTTTATACCTGTGATGATATAACCCACATCGCCGCATTTTACCTCGCTGGTAGGTTTCATGGTAAGTTTGAGTACTCCTACTTCATCGGCGCCATATTCCAGATCGGTACTTACAAACTTTACTTTCTCTCCTTTTTTGAGCGATCCGTTCAGGATTCGGTAGTACACAATAATGCCCCTGAAGCTGTTAAATACGCTGTCGAAGATCAGGGCCTGTAAGGGTGCATCAGGGTTGCCCTGCGGCGCCGGGATGCGTTCCACAATGGCACGGAGGATTTCCTCGATACCAATTCCCGTTTTACCACTTGCCAGCAGGATGTCTTCTTCCTTACAGCCAATGAGGTCCACGATCTGGTCTTTAACTTCTGGAATCATCGCCCCGTCCATATCAATCTTATTGATTACGGGTATGATTTCCAGGTTGTTATCAATGGCGAGGTACAGGTTACTGATGGTCTGTGCCTGTATACCCTGTGTAGCATCTACCAGCAGCAAAGCTCCTTCGCAGGCGGCGAGGGCACGGCTAACTTCATAGCTGAAGTCGACATGGCCGGGGGTATCGATAAGGTTGAGGATATATTCCTGTCCGTTTTGTGTATAGTTGATCTGTATTGCGTGGCTTTTGATGGTAATGCCTTTTTCCCGCTCCAGGTCCATATCGTCCAGCACCTGTGCCTGCATGTCTCTTTCACTAATTGTATTGGTAGTCTGAAGGAGCCGGTCTGCCAGCGTACTTTTTCCGTGGTCTATATGTGCTATAATGCAAAAATTCCTGATATGCTTCATGTTCTTGCGCCCGATTTATATATCCGGCAAAATTAACGCATTTCGGGTGAATGGATGGAGTTTGTTTAAACTGTTGCCGTTCTGACAGTCAGGCCATTCTGCATCGGGTTTTGTTTTGTATTTTTATGTGTAATGATATCTTTTTGTTTTTTGGCTTACCGGCACAGGGTTGCCCGTTTGCTGCTTGTTTTTATACTACCGGCTGCACTGGTATCGTGTGTCAGGGATCCTGTACGTACCGGCACACCATCGCCGGCTCTTTTTATCCGTGGGGCTGATCTTTCTTTCCTGCCGGAGCTTGACCGGTATAATACCCGGTTTTACAATGCAGATAGTGTACGTGAGGACCTGCTCACGCAATTCAGTAATAACGGTTGTAATACGGTACGTGTGCGGCTCTGGTATAACCCGCAGGACGGGCGCAGTTCGCTCAGCGAGGTGCTGGCGCTGGCAGCCCGTATCCGTCAGCAGCAGATGAGTGTATGGTTATGCCTGCACTATTCGGATACCTGGGCTGATCCGGGTCATCAATCTCCTCCCCTTGCCTGGAGCGGGCTTACGGGTGCTGTACTGGCGGATAGTGTGTACCAGTATACAAAGCGCGTGGTAAACCTGGTGAAGCCGGAGTACGTGCAGGTGGGGAATGAGATCAACGACGGCATGCTGTGGGAAGCGGGCAGGCTCAGTACCGCGGGCAATACCTTTTTCGCGTTACTCAAATCTGGTATACGGGCATGCCGTGATATTTCGCCGGGTACCCGGGTTATCGTACATTATGCGGGTTTTGACGGCGCTGCGAGCTTCTTCTCCCAACTGAAGCTGCAGGGGGGGGATTATGATATGGCGGGTCTCTCCTACTATCCTGTCTGGCACGGGAAGGATCTGGATGCGCTTGAAGTGGCTTTGCGAAACCTATATACTCAAACGGGTAAGCCTGTGCTTATCGCCGAAACGGCCTATCCTTTTACGCTGAGCTGGAAAGATAATACACATAATGCAGTAGGGTTGCCGGAGCAACTGATACCGGCATTTCCGGCCAGTGCCGAGGGCCAGCTTGGGTTCCTGCTGTCGCTTAGGGATCGGGTGGCAAGAACAGCAGGCGGCGCAGGGTTTTGTTACTGGGGTGGTGAATATGTTGCTTATAAGGGAGATACTTCCACTTCCGGATCGAGCTGGGAGAACCAGGCGTTGTTTAACTTCTCTAACCGGGCATTACCGGCGTTACGGGTGTTCAAGCCCTGATGATTCTGGCTTCTGCCATGATGGCTGCGCACAGCCTGTGGATATGTCATAACTGCGCGATCCGTAAATTGGGCTTAAATTTGCAATCCACAGTAAAATAACTATCGTACATAAACAACTTAATTTAATAATTATGGCACAAGAATTCACAGATGGCAACTTCGGCACAGCGGTGCTGGCTTCAGATAAACTCACTGTTGTAGATTTTTGGGCAGAATGGTGCGGTCCCTGCCGTGCAATCGGTCCCGTAATCGAAGAACTTGCTAAAGAATACGACGGTAAGGTAAACGTAGGTAAAGTAAACGTAGATCATAACCCACAGGTTTCTATGAACTATGGTATTACGAGCATCCCGGCTATTCTCTTTATCAAAAATGGTGAAGTGGTAGACAAACTGGTTGGTGCACAGCCTAAATCGAACTTTGTAAAAAAGATCGAAGCTCATATGCAGACTGCATAAGATTGTCTTCGGCAACATAAAAAAAGCGTCCCGCAAGGACGCTTTTTTTATTAACTGTAACTGGCCGTGCCGGTGTACACCTTATTGCAATGCTGTATCATGCACTGCCGCCAAAGAAGAGGTAGCAGAGAATGATAGAAGTTATGATGCCTACGAGATCGGCCAGCAGCATGGTGCCGATCGAGTAGCGTGTATTCTTGATGCTTACCGCACCGAAATAAACGGCGATCACATAAAACGTGGTATCGCTCGACCCCTGGAGTATACAACTCAACCTTCCCGCGAATGAATCGGGTCCGTAAGATTTCATAGTATCGATCATCATGCCACGGGCACCGCTGCCACTCATTGGTTTGATCAGCGCTGTGGGCAGGCCATCGACAAAACGTGTATCTGCGCCCAGCATGGCAAACAACTGTTTGATGCCATTGATGATGACGTCGAAAGTACCGCTGGTGCGCAGCAGGCTGATGGCCACAAGCATGCCCACGAGATAGGGAATGATGCGTATGGCGGTTTCAAAACCTCCCTTAGCGCCTTCTATAAAAGAGTCGAATATGTTGATCTTTTTATACAGTCCACCGAGTATGATCAGGAGAAAGATGAGCAGGATAAGCCCGTTGCTCAGCTTATCGGAGAACAGGTTCACGCCTACGGCGGACAGTGACTGGATAAATACGACAAGACCGGCGATGACGGCAGAGATGCCCAGTACCCAGTAGAGGATAACCGGTTGCAGGAGATTGATGCGCTGGCGGATGGCGACGATGGTCATGGCGGCAATTGTTGCACAGAAAGTGGCGATCATACAGGGCACAAATATGTCGGTTGGGGAAGCTGCTTTGAGTGCCGCCCTTGCTGCGATGATGCTTACGGGTATAAGGGTCAGGCCGGATGCATGAAGGCACAAAAACATGATCTGTGCATTGGAGGCTACTGCTTTATTGGGATTAAGGGTTTGCAGGCTTTCCATAGACTTAATGCCAAATGGTGTAGCGGCATTATCGAGCCCCAGCAGGTTGGCGGCAAAGTTCATCATCATGTGGCCGTTGGCGGGGTGGTTGCGTGGTACTTCGGGAAAGAGCCGCGAAAAGAAAGGGCCGGTGATGCGTGACAGCAGGTTGATGCCCCCTGCTTTTTCGGCTATGCTCATAAAGCCCATAAAGAGCGCCATGATGCCAATAAGACCGATGCATATTTCCACTGCACTTTTACAGGTAGCAATCACACCATCGACCGGCTTCTGCAGTCTTTTACTGATGTAATTATAGTCTACCGTACGCAGCAGGTTATTCTTGGCAAGCAACCGGGATACGGTATCGGCATCGGGCTGATCGGTAACGATAAATTTGGCGTCTTCTGCCTTATCTTTCCGTTTAAAACCAAAGGGTTCTACCTTTTTTTCAAATGCCCTGACTGAATCGGGACTAAGCGTACCCAGCGGGATATAATTGAACTCATCTTTAGATGTGCCGGTGAACATACGACCGAATATCTCATCTTGGGAACTGGAAAAACAAAATCTTATTCCTGCTACAAGACAGGCTACAATGATAAAAGCGGCCCATATCCTGCTTAATGCCATAGTTGTTGGTTTAAAAAATGAAGATAGTGATTTGTTGAAAGGGATGATGCAGCCTCCGGTACAAGTATGTCAAAATGACAGCGCTATCCAATCTTTACTGAGGTTATACTAAGGGAGCCGCCGAGCAGCTTATCATTAAAAAGGGTGAGGTTTTCGTTCTTGCCTTTCATACCGAGGGTATACAAAAGGGGATAATAATGGTCGGGTGTGGGTATGGCTAATTGAATGGCGCTACCCTGTTTATGGTATTCAAGCAGCGGATCGAAATTGCCATTGAGCAGCCAGTTATTGAACTTTTCCCTGGCTTCTACGGCCCAGTCATAGCCATAATTGTCTTTATTTATATTGGGGAAATCGACGAGTTTGAGGTTATGTATGATGTTGCCACTGCCAATGACCAGGATGCCTTTATCGCGAAGGGCTGATAATGACACTCCATGCGCCATGATCGAGGCCCCATTGGGTGTCGAGCTCCACCTCGGTGGGCGCCAGCATTGATTGGGTTTCACCCGCAAGTGCCGGGCTGCCTTTGGCGGGATACTGTACGTTGTAAAGGGCTTGGGGAAAACCATAAAAATCGTGTATGGTGCGGGGCATCTCCATTGCGGTCACTTTTGTACCGTTGGTAAGCCAGTGTGCGGACACACAGAGGATCGCATTTAGTGCAGTGGTCTTTTCTTGATCATACCACCTTTTGTGTCTTTTACACTATTCATCACGACGAAGGCATTGGGGTCGATCTTTTCGATTTCCGTGTTGAGTTTATTGAGCTCAAGGCGGGTGATAACGGAGTAGATGATATCCATTGCCTTGGCCTCTCCCCTTCTGCCATAACCGCGTTTACCATTGTAAACGGTTACGCCCCGGCCCATTTTATTGGTGATCATTTCGATGATCTCATCGTGGTGTGATGAAACGATGGTAACGCCGATATATTCTTCAATACCCTCAATGATAAAATCGAGCGTTCTGGAAGCTGCCAGGTAGGTGATCATTGAATACATTGCTACTTCGATAGACAGGAAATAAGCTGCCGTAGAAAAGATGATGATGTTAATGATGATGATGATATCGCCGATGGTGGCGCCGAACTTCCGGCTGAGGTAAATGGCGAGTACTTCGGTGCCGTCGATCACGGCTCCGCCCCTTACGGCAAGGCCTATACCGGCGCCAAGAAAGAAGCCACCGAATACGGCTACGAGCAGGTTGTCTTTGGTGATGTCGGGAAAGTTTACTGTAGCCACGCAGAGGGCGAGACCTGCAATGGCCAGCGCTGTTTTGATGGCAAACTGTTTGCCGAGGGTTTTATAGCCAAGTATAATAAAGGGGATATTTACCCCGATAAGGAGGAGGAATAAGGGGACTTTTGTGAGTACGGACAGGAGCAGGGAGATACCTGTTGCCCCGCCATCGATAAAATGATTGGTGAGCAGGAAGCCTTTGAACCCAAACGATGCTGAAAAGATGCCGGCGGTGATGAGAAAAAAATCTTTGGTATGCCGCTTTACTGAAATGGTAAACTCACGGTAGGCTTTTGCCAGTTGATAAGAAGAAATTTCTTTCTTACTATCCATGCTTTTTTGCTTCAGCGTTGTTTTTATGATGAGCTGTCTCCAGAATGGTCCCATAATTTCTTCTTTTTAGTCGTTAATAACCGGATGCAACCAGTAGGTTGTCGTTATTGGTCCCGCCCCGGCTATATTGTACCCAGTACAGCCGTTACTTCAATTTCTATCAGCAGGTCGTCGTTGATCAGGCGGCTTACTTCCACCATGCTGCTGGCGGGCTTAATGGCGCAGAAAAATTCACCATGGGCCCTGCCGACCGCTTCCCATTGTGATATATCGGTTACATACATGCGTGTACGTACCACATCCTGCAGGGTGGCGCCGGCTTCTGCGAGGGCTTTCTCTATCTTTTTGAAGATAAATACTGTCTGGGCATATATATCGCCCCTGCCGATCAATTGGTCGCCATCCATGGCCGTTGTGCCCGCCACTTCAACAAGATTACCCACTTTTACCGCGCGTGAGTAACCTACTATATCCTCCCAGGGGGAGCCGGAACTTATCAGTTGTTTCATACTGCATCATTTAAAAAGTTGAAATTATGATTTTTTATTTTTAGGTTTGTCTAAATTTATTTTTTAATTGTATGAAGTTTTCCGTAAGTGAAGAGAATTATATCAAGCACATCTTTCATCTTCAGCAGGATACGGGTAGTGTAAACACGAATATTCTCGCGAAGGAATTACATGCCAAGCCTGCTTCTGTTACTGATATGCTGAAGAAACTGAAAACCAAGAAGATGGTGCATTATGAACCGTATAAGGCTTTCAGCCTTACGGAGAAGGGCAGCCGTACTGCGCTGCATATCGTCCGGCGTCACCGGTTATGGGAGTTCTTCCTGGCGGAGAAGCTGGGTTTTGAATGGGATAAGGTGCACGAGATTGCCGAAGAACTGGAACACGTGAGCAGTGATGAGTTGATTACCCGGCTGGCGTCCTTCCTGGGCAACCCGCGTTTTGACCCGCATGGCGACCCGATACCCGACAGCAGTGGTAAAATGGTACGCATCCGGCAGGTGAATCTTACTGCTCTTCCGCTTAATACCACACAGGCGGTATGTGGTGTGGGCGACCAGACCACTGCTATGCTCGAACTGCTGAACCATTATGGTATTGGCATCGGTACCAAAGTAAAAGTGACGCGGCGTTTTGGATTTGACGGGTCGCTGGAAATTGTAGCTAATAAAAAGTCGCAGCTTATCAGTAAGGCTGTGGCTGAAAACATATTTGTACACTATGAATCATAAACAAATTAGGGATCATTCGCTGAGTGAGGTGCACGGAACGGTGGATACTACCGCAGGGCGTAAAGGCTGGCGAAAAATATTCTCTTTTCTTGGCCCTGCTTACCTGATCAGCGTGGGGTATATGGACCCGGGCAACTGGGCTACTGACCTTCAGGGGGGGAGTAAGTTTGGTTACAGCCTTATATGGGTATTGCTGATGAGCAACCTGATGGCGTTGTTGCTGCAGGGCCTGTCTGCCCGGCTCGGTATTGTACGCGGGCGTGACCTGGCGCAGGCCAACCGCGAAACCTATCCCCGGCCGGTTAACTTTATCCTCTATCTTTTAGCTGAAGTGGCTATTGCTGCCTGCGATCTGGCTGAAGTGCTGGGTATGGCTATCGGTATTAAACTGCTGACGGGCTTACCCCTGATCTGGGGCGTAGGTATTACTGTATTCGATACATTTTTACTGCTTTTCCTGCAAAAGCTGGGTATCCGTAAAATGGAAGCTTTTATCATTGGTCTTGTTGCGGTGGTAAGTGTATCTTTCCTGATCGAGATATTACTGGCCAAGCCTGATATGGGTGAAGTAGCGATGGGGCTTATCCCTACCCTGCCGAGCAGTGAAGCTCTGTATATTGCCATTGGTATCATCGGGGCTACGGTTATGCCGCACAACTTGTACCTGCATTCTGCACTGGTGCAAACGCGTAAGATTGACCGGGATGAGTTTGGTATTAAACAGGCACTGAAGTTTAACCGGATAGACAGTACGATTGCGCTTAACATTGCTTTTTTTGTTAACGCGGGTATACTTGTGCTGGCGGCCACGGCTTTTTATAAAACGGGTAATTCGCAGGTGGGTGAGATCGAAGATGCTCACCAGCTCCTTCAACCGTTGCTGGGCAGTACGCTTGCTCCTACACTGTTTGCCGTTGCGCTGATTGCTGCGGGACAGAGCAGTACTATTACGGGTACGCTGGCGGGGCAGATTGTAATGGAAGGTTACCTGAGCCTGCGTATCAACCCCTGGGCAAGACGCCTGCTTACAAGGCTGCTGGCCATTGTGCCGGCCATCATCGTGATACTGGTGTATGGAGAGAAAGAGGTAGACTCCCTGCTGATACTAAGCCAGGTGATCCTGAGCCTGCAACTGGGTTTTGCCATCATTCCGCTTATCCATTTTGTAAGTGACAGGAAGACGATGGGGCAGTTTGCGATCAAACCGATTACGCGCGTTGCGGCATGGGCTATTGCTTCGGTACTTGTATTTCTCAATATCAAGATGCTGTGGAGCCAGGCGGCGGAGCATATTTTCCCCTCCGGCTCAACGGGGCAGATTGTGCTGGTAATTGTTACGGCGCTGGCTTTTGGGTTTTTACTTGGTTATATCCTGATCCATCCCCTGCTGGCTAAAAAGAAACAGGATCGTTTATCCGGCCTGCATACGGCTCCGGATACTATTCTTAATCTTGAAATGCCTGCTTTTAACTGTATTGCGGTAGCGCTGGATTTCAGTACGCACGACGAAAAGCTGATCGCACATGCGCTGGCACAGGGTCATACTGGTGCGCGTTACCTGCTGATTCACGTGGTGGAGAGCGCTTCGGCAAGGATGCTGGGTGGTGAGAGTGATGACTTTGAAACGCGTAAGGACAAGGAGCATCTTGCGCATTATGTGGCGCAGTTGGAGGCAAAGGGCTATGGTGTAGAGGGCGTGCTGGGTTACCGCAACCGTGTAAGTGAGATTGTCAGGATCGTTAACGAAAATCATGCGGATATGCTGGTGATTGGTGCGCACGGACATACGGGCATTAAAGACATTTTGTATGGTGAAACGGTCAACTCGGTACGGCATGAACTAAAAGTACCGGTACTGATCGTTACTACCTGATCGCCGGTTGTTCTGTATTCTTCCTGATGCTGGCATGGTGTTTACCCCCAACTGTGGAAAAGTACCTCGCCGGGATTTGCTGACGCTTTACGAAATTGTTGGCAAATTGGAATGGCGTTGAATGAAACAAAAGAGATAACTGCATTATTTCACCTGATAGACGATCCTGATGCTGAAGTGTATACTACTGTGAGCGACAGGATCATCTCCCTGGGAAAAGAAATCATACCCAACCTGGAACAGTTGTGGGAGCATACCCATGATACCACTGTACAGGAGCGCATTGAGAATATTATACATAGCCTACACTTTAAAGACCTGACGGGCGACCTTCTGGGCTGGAAGAATGATACGCCGGATCTGTTGCAGGGCGCCCTGCTGACGGCGAGATATCATTATCCTGAAATGCAGACTCAAGGGTTACTGCAGGAGATTGAAAAACTGCGGCGTAATATCTGGCTGGAGCTGAGCAATTACCTCACTCCTCTTGAACAGGTAAACGTGATCACGGGTATTGTGTACAATTATCACAAACAGACGGGCATCGAGATGGCATACGATCATCCTGATGATTTTCTCCTCAATAAAGTGATTGAATCCAAGAAGGGTAATGCGCTGAGCAATGGTATCCTTTACCTTGTGATGTGTGCTCAGCTTGATATTCCTGTAAAAGCGGTAAATATTCCACGGCAATTCATACTGGGTTATTTTGATCCTAACTATGAGGTGCTGAACCCTCGCGGTGGCCAGGCTGACAGGATCAGTTTTTTTATCGACCCGGTGAATGGCCAGGTTTATTCGCATAAAGATCTTGACAGTTATTTCCGCAGGATATCGGTGCCTCCGGTTCCTTCCTATTACCGCCCGCTCAACAATATTGAAGTGATACGGTTGCTTCTCGAAGAGCTGGGTAAATGCTTTGACAACGACAGAAACCGGTACAAGATGGACGAACTGCTCTATCTTGCCTCATTACTTGAATCATGATCTATCACGTTACTACTACGGCTGCCTGGGATGCGGCGAAACAGGCCGGGGAATATGTTGCCTCTTCTCTTGGTACGGAAGGGTTTATACACCTGAGCCGGAAGGAACAGGTACAGGGTGTGCTTGAGCGTTACTATGCCGGCCAGAGCGATCTTGTGCTGCTGCATGTTGAGGAGACCCTGCTTACTGCGCCGCTCAAATATGAAAGGGCCCCCTCTGTTAATGAAGATTTCCCTCATCTTTATGGCCCTATTAATATTGATGCCGTGGTACAGATTGAAATACTTGAACAATGGATAAAATAATCAATGCACTAATATGACACTCCGGGCGCTGTTCTTTTTCCTCATATTGTTTCCCATGGGGGGCTGGTCGCAGACCGGTACGGTAACTATCCCGGATAATGCGGTTAAGGGGGACTTTAACGGCGACGGAAAACCCGACTATGTCTGGCTGATCAAGCCTGCTATGAATGCTGAAGAAATGGACTGTGTGGGTGAATGTCGCTCGATACTGAAATTTTCGGCACCGGGCCTGGCGGATATTACCGTTGGCCAATGTATTGGCGGCATACCTGTTAACCTTGGTGATCTCAATGGTGATAAGACCGATGAGATTGGCTTACTGCCCGACTGGTTTACCAGTTGCTGGCATAATTATTATGTGTACAGCTATATCAATAAGGGGTGGCGGTATCTTGTTGCTCCCATCATTACACATTGTGTGCAGTGGGATGACGGGCTGGGTGCTATAAGAAAAGACAAACAGGCGGGTTATGTGACTATCCGGTACAGTAAGATGACTGACTCTGATATCAGCATCAAATCGAAGAGGGTACGTCTTGTTAAAGGTGGTTATCCTATTCCTGCGCCTAAATAAATACTTCAATGATTAGTTGGGAGGATTTTGAAAAAGTGGATATCAGGCTGGGTACGATCCTGCTGGCGGAGGACTTCCCGCAGGCGCGTAAACCTGCTTACCGGCTAACGATAGATTTTGGTGAGCTGGGTATCAAAAAATCATCAGCACAGATCACTACATTATATACGAAGGAGGCGCTGGAGGGTAAGCAGGTGATTGCCGTGGTCAACTTTCCGCCCCGGCAAATCGCGAACTTTTTCAGTGAATGTCTCGTTATGGGTGTATATAATGAGCATAACGATGTGGTGCTCCTGCATCCTTCGCAGCCTGTGAAAAACGGTTCTAAAATCGGCTAACCATTATGGATGCAGCGGTACATACCAGTTATTTTAATTCTCCTGTGGGTATCATAGCCGTGGGCAGTACGGGTGCTCATGTCTGCTCAGTGCATTTTGTCAATTCATGGAAGGGTCCTAAGCTGCCGGAGCATGGTATTTATAACGAAACGGAGCCGGATGTCATGACCAATGCCTGCATTGTTCAACTGGAGGAATATTTTGCGGGTACGCGTAAGGTATTCGACCTGCCCTTCTCCCAGCCTGGTACCGATTTTCAGCAAAAAATATGGCATGCCCTGCTGGATATTCCCTATGGCAGAACGATCAGCTATCTTGAGCTGTCGAAGCGTACAGGCGATGCTAAAGCGATCCGTGCTGTAGGCACTACTAATGGCAAAAATAACATCAGCATTATTGTACCCTGCCATCGTGTTATTGGCAGCAATGGCGACCTGGTTGGGTATGGTGGTGATCTGTGGCGTAAGAAGTGGTTGCTTGCGCATGAGAATAAATGGGGAAACGGGGTTAGGGAGTTGTGGCAGGGTTATGAGGGATGAGTGGGATATCTTTTCCCTAAACATTCTTACCTTGCCAAAAAAATACCTGTGCATACGATCCTTCTTTTTGGTGCCGGTAAATCGGCCACGGTTTTAATTGATTATTTGATTGAAGAGTCTGCATCTTCGGGCTGGCAGGTGATTATTGCCGACTCCAGCCGCGAGGTGATACTGGCTAAGACAAACAATGCAGCAGGTGTTACGGTTGCAGAGCTGGATATCAACGATACTCCTGCGCGCCAGGGGTGGATTCATCAGGCTGATATTGTCATTTCTCTTATGCCCCCTGCCCTGCATTACCTGGTTGCGGATGACTGCATACGATTTTCCAAGAACCTCCTTACGGCGTCTTATGTTGATCCTGCCCTCCGGGCAAGGGAGCAGGAGATTGCTGATAAAGGTGTACTCTTTCTTTGCGAAATGGGGCTTGACCCGGGCATTGATCATATGAGTGCGATGCAACTGATCGACTGGATAAAGCATGACGTGGGGGGTACCATCACTTCGTTTAAAAGTCATTGCGGGGGGCTTGTGGCTCCTGAAAGCGATGACAATCCCTGGCGGTATAAGATAAGCTGGAACCCGCGCAACGTAGTGCTGGCGGGCAAGGCGGGTGCGGTATATAAGATCAATAACGAGATTGTTACTGAGCCCTATGCGGAACTGTTTAACACTGAGCGGGGTACTTTTATCAACAATACCCTGGGTACGCTGGGTTATTACCCTAACCGCGACAGCCTCCCCTATATCGATCTGTATGGTTTACATGATGCGCACACCTTCCTGCGCACTACCCTGCGCTACCCTGACTTTATGTATGGCTGGCGCAATATCGTAGAGCTTAACCTCACGGATGAGACCACGATGTATGATACGACCAACCTTACGCTGGGCCAGTTCTTCCAGGTACATTTTGCGAGAAATAATTTTGAAAAGCTTATCCGGGAAAAGATTGATGACCGTCTTGCTGTGGCACAGAACCTGATGGATAAGCTCAGGAAACTGGAAGTGGCACAAACTGAGATAGAAGAACGTGCTGCGCGTGGTGAGGCTATTGAGTCGCCAAAAGAAGTATCGATGGTAACGGCATCGGGGTCGTTTCAGACGATCAATATCAACGAGATGAAGCTCAAGGCGACCACGGCCATGTCGCAAAAGGTACACGAGGCTAACCTCACATTGCAGCAACTGTTCTTTCTTGGTGCCGACGGGGATACCACGCTCATCAATAAGGGACAATGCAGCGCGGCGGATATTCTTCAATTTGCACTTGAGCAGAAGCTGGTGCTGCACCCCGATGACAGGGATATGATTGTGATGAAACACGAGATTGAATATGTTTGGGATAACAAACCTTTTAAGATAGAGAGCAGCCTTGTGGTAAAAGGTGAGAACAGCCTGCGCACGGCTATGGCTAAAACAGTAGGATTACCACTTGGCATTGCTGCCAAACTGATTTTATCGGGTAAGATCCGGAAAACAGGTCTCCATATCCCGATCACACCTGATATTTATAATCCTGTACTTGAAGTGTTGGGTGAGCGGGGGATTGTGTTTGAGGAGGAGGAGAGTGAGTTGTGAAGGATGGGTTATTAATTATGAGTTACGGGGAATAAGGGATAGTTGTGAGGGAGCGAGGAATTATGAATGTTCTTTTGTTTATATAAAAAAACCTCCCGGCGATTAAGCCGGGAGGTTTTTTATTGATCAAATTCTCTTTTACTCTTTGACGAATGTAATCGTCCTGGTTTTTTCACCTCCACTAAAACCGAATAACTGGTAAGTGCCATTGGCGAGGTTGCTGACGTTCATTTCGACAGCGTTGAATCCTGCTGCAAGACTTACTGTTTTGCGGCTTACTACCCTACCCTGGATATCAGCGATCACCACTTCAATGGGTTGTTGCGTGGTTGTTGTGATATTCAGTTTAAAGCGGCCTTCTGTAACGGGGTTAGGTGTAATATTCAGTACTTCGAAGCCTTTCTCTTTGTTGAGCAGGGCAACGATGCTGCTGTAGGTAACCACACCATTATCATCGACCATTTTGAGGCGGTAGTAGTTGATGCCCGCGATCGGGTGAGCGTCTGTGTAGCTGAATGGCAGCAGCATACGGTTGGCGCTTACAGTAATACTGTAGATGTTGCTGAAGCCGCGGCTGTCGCTGCTGCGTTCGAGGGTAAGGGTACCGTTGTTTGTATTTACGGGTACTACTTTCCAATCGAGTACGTGACTGCTGCCCTGTTTGCTTCCACGGAAGTATTCTACTTTAACGGGGAGCGGTGCTTTGGGCTTGCTCGTGATAAAGTAACCGGAGAAACCATTGGTGGGGAAACTGATCTCCCACCAGCCGGTACCGTTGTTACCTGCTGCGTTCCATACAACGCTTACACCGGGGTCGGCAGGGGTAAGCTCATCCATACCACCGCTGTAGTTACCGGGGAAGTATCCTCCGGCGGGTGCGCCATGGAAGATACGGATACGGAGACTGTCGATAGTATTGAGGCCGTTATCGGGCAGCGGAAGGAAACCACTGTCGGATGCCTTACTGTTGTAATTGTCGAACTCTGCCTGTGTAAAGTACAGTTTGATTGTACCTGTTGCCGTTGCCGGGTTGGTGGCAGGCAGGATGTCGAAGAACCTTGCGGCATACAGTGTAGCTGTACCCATTTGGGTTGCGCCTGTATCTACACGTACACTGGCATTGATGCTGCCTGTTACCGGGCTGGCTCCTGAAGGCGTAACCGTAGCGATCACTTTGCATGCCGTGAGGTAGTGGGTTGTACCGTTTACTGTGTAAGCATTGGCTTCGGCGGTTGCGCCACCGGCAGCTACCACGCCTGCAAGCGTTGTGCTTCCTGATACGCCTGTTACTGTTATGGTTGAAGAAGCCGTTGCCGGGCAGTTAAAGCTATTGGTAGCTGTAGCTGTGTAGGTGGTAGTAGCACCTGTTTTTACGTAGACGGCAGTGGTTTGTCCACCTGTGTAGGCGGTGGTAGCACCTGCATCTGTGTAGAGCCCTGTTTGCGGAGCCCATGTAACATTGGAGAGCGGTGTAGCTACATCGAATGTAACATCGTTCCTTGAGTTGTAGCTGAAGCTGGGTGTACCTGTAAATGCATCTATCGTTGCTGCGGTGTTGTTGTCCACGCGATAGAAGATGGTGCTCTGGAACGCTGTGGTACTATACTTTGCAGTATTGAATGTAGTACCACCTGTGCCACCGTTGTTATTGCTGTAGTTGATCTCTATGACCAGGTTGTCTGTGCCATTCCAGTTAAACGGAGTGCCGAGGGCAATGGTGTTGAGACCTACCGCCGGTGTATAAGTAGCTGCCGGGCGTACGGTAGTCATACCGGATTCCCATGTTGTCATCGTAGCTGTAGCTGTATTCTTCATTTTAACCACCAGGTTCTGTAAACCGAGGGTATTGTCTGCTGTTGCGAGGTTCAGCTTTATGGCTGTGATGGGCGCGCTTGCTGTAAGGCCCAGTGAGGTCAGTTCAGCAGCGGTGAACAGCATTTGCTGTTTGGCACCACCGTAATAGATCTGCAGTGGGTTGGGGCCAAGTGCACTTGTGGTAGTATTACCCGTTGTTGTACTTGCTCCTGTACCTGAAGTGTAGGAGGTTATAGCGGCAGCATTGGCTGTCAGTTGCTGGATGTCTCCGGCGCAGACTGTTGTTGTTGACGGTGTAACCGTAATTGTGGGCAGCGGGTTTACTGTAACGGTAACTGTGGCGGTGTTGCTGCAACCTGTAGCTGTAACCGTTCCTGTTACGGTATAGGTTGTGGTTGCTGTGGGGTTTGCAGTAACCGAAGTTCCGCTTACCGCGCTGAGTCCGCCTGCGGGGCTCCATGTATAGGTATCAGCGCCGCTTGCTGTCAGTACAACAGACTGACCCGAACAATAAGCCGGTGCAGGCGGGTTAACAGCTATTGTGGGCAGCGCGTTGATGGTAATGGTGATTACGTTTGAAGAATCGAATGATACGTTATTACAGTTAACTGCCAGCCTGTAATACGTTGTAGTGGTAATGGCAGGCGAAACTGTGTATGAAGCCGGGTTTGTTGCGGCAGCTACCGGAGTCCAGGTAACGCCATCGGATGATGACAACCACTGGTAGCTGGTACCTATACCGGTAGAGTAGCCTGTGCCGGTAAATACAGGAGCACCGGATACACAGTAGCTGATGGTTGGTGTGGTGATGGTACCTCCTGTTGCGCCTGTACATGCTGCAATTACCACTTCATCTGCACCAATGTCGGGCGTAGTAGCGCTGCGGGTTTCGTTATCGAAGTCGATCGTTACTGCTGCGAGTGGTGTAGCTGAATTGTTGAGGGGTGCGTTGCCGCCTACTGCCTGGAGGTGAAGGTCGCCGCTGGCGGCAAATATGGGCTGGCTGTTTATTGAGGCAGCGTTGCCGCCAAAGGCTGTCTGGACATTGGCCAGTGTTGCCTGGTCTGCTGTAAGGAAGCCGAGTACACCCGGGGCGCCACTTACGTAATAATCGTTATAGTCGATATTAGTAAATGCTGTATTTGCACCTGCGGTATTGATCGCCCATGTTTTGTCGGAGGTCGTTGCTGTATTATCCAGCGTGGCTGAGAAGATATTATTCCTGATATCCAGGGCGGTTGCAGTGGAAGAAATAAAGAGTGCCGCACTCTGGGTACCGGAAGTGTTGCCTGAGAAAGAACCGCTCAGGCTTACGCTGTTGTGGTACAGGTTGATACCGCCTGTTGTAGTGTTGGTACCGCCGGTAGCACCGATGCGGATACCTACGATGGCATCGCTTGCAAGGTTGCTCCAGCCATCGCCACTGATGCGGCTCACCATATTATTGCTGAAGGTGAGGTTGCTGTTGGCGAGGTTTGTATTGATATCGATACCCTTAGCGCCATAGCCGCTTGTGCCTGTGTAACGAATACTATCTACCTTATTACCGTCGAACACGCTGTTCTGCACATTACCCGCGATGAAGATACCTGTTGGGTTTGTAGATGTGGTAACGATATTGATGATACTGTTCTTATTTACTGTGCCTCCGTTAATGTTGCTGAGGAACAGGCCTCTGAAACCGATGAAGTCGGCCGCTGTGCCAGAGCCAATTGTATTACCGGAAACGTTTGTACCGGACTGGCCGCCTGCGTTACCTGCTACGGCGATACCGTACTGGGCTTTGATGGCGGTATTGTTCTGGATGGTAAGGTTGGTGTTGGCTGTTTCGGCCACACCGCCTGCGGTAGCTGCGCTACCTGCGAAGATGCCGCCGAATGTGGTAGCACCGCCATTACCTTTTGCAATGATATTCCTGATGGTATTGTTGGTGGCACCGTCGGTGGCTGTGCTGCCCACCCAAACCACGAAAGCGGAAGTACCTGTATTGGTATTCTCGATGGTGAGGTCTTTGGATGTACCGCCATTGTTTGAACCATTGATGGTAATATAATCTGCTCCTGTAAGCCTGATGATCGCATTGGTGTTGCTGCCGGTGATTACGGGCGTGATAGTGGCTGCGGGCCTGATCGTCAGCGTATTGGTAGCGCTGGCGTCGGGGTTGGCGAGTACAGTGATGGGGAAGGTTTCGCTGGTGCTGTAACTGGCGTCTGTAAGCGAGAACACTACCGGTCCACCAAGGCAGGAAGTATTATATGCGTTTACGGCTGCTGTGAGCGTGGTATAGTTACCGCCTACACCAACTGTATAGGTACCACTGAGTGTATTATTGATGGTATATGAATTGGGTGAAGCGGGATGTGTAGTAACGGTATTTACGTCTGTTGCTACTGCTCCTGCTGCGTTAGAACTGATATTGGGTGTGCCGGAAATATCCTGTGCTATCACGTAGTAGAATACCTGATCGGTTGGTACGAGGCCACCCATATCGGCGGCTGCGATGGTAAAGTTCCATGTGCCGTTGGTGCCTGATCCGGTAGTGAGTGTACCGGGTTTGGAGAACCATGTGCCACCTGCTCCTTTCTTATAATAAATTCTTGGTACGAGTGTGCCGCTGGTGGGTACACCGGAGGCGTCGGTAATGGTAACGCCGTTGAGGTTCCTGTCTGAAGTAGCGCAGGTAAACGTCAGCGGGGTGTAAGAAATAGAAGGCGGTGCAAGGTCGATACCTGTAAAGTTACCTGCATCGGCTCCGATATCTACCGGTGTGAGTCCCAGGCGTGTTTGTCCGTCGAAGTCGTCTGTTACACCCACGTCGAAACCATTGCCTTCAGCGACCGTGGTTATGGCCGGGTTGATATGCAGGTCGGGCGTTGCGGCTGTGGGGTTCAGGTATTGCGGATCGCTCTGGAAGCTGGCCGCATCCTGGCCTATGGCTGCTTTCCACGCAGCAAGGTCTGCTACATCGAGTGCGTTGTATAAGCCGAAAACGGTACCTGTACCATTAATATAGTACACGTTGTTGTTGATCGTGAGGCCGGTGGGGTTTGTTCCTGAACCTCCTACCCTTACGGCATAGTTTTTACCTGTGGCGCCGCTGTTGCTCCTTGCGTTGACAAAGATATTGTCGCGGAAGCTCCTGGTATTAACCGTTTGGGTGCTGTTAAATGCAAAGCTGTTTGCGCTGCCTGCGGAGGGGCTACCGCCTATATATACACTGTTGTGGAAGATATTATCTGTACCCAGGGGTTCATTGATACCGCTTACGATGATGGCATTATTTATGCCTGCACCGAGGGTGATCATGTTGTTGCGGTAGGTGGTTGTACCTCCTGCTATGCGGATACCGTTAACTTCGGCAGTAGTGCTGCTGCTTGCGTTGGTTAATGCGTATATATTATTACGTGCTACAATATTACCTGATGCGCCGGTAAACTGGATACCCGTAACCGTGGTAGAAGCGGTAGTATTGGTATTGGTAAGGTTGTAGATGGTATTCTGCGTAATGGTATGGGTGGGTGTGGTTGAGGTGCCGGTAGTAATACCGATTACCGACGCCGAGCTTGTGGTACCTGTTCCGATATTCGATGTGAGGTTCCTGATCGTGTTGGAACTAAGCGCGGCAATGGCGCTGGTAGAGGCAATACCGATCAACTGGCTGGAGGTTCCTGTGGCGTTCAACTGTATTGAGTTGGCCACTGTGCCGCCGATGATATTTGAGGTACCTGTAAAGACAAGTGTGGTACCAGTATTGGCGCGCATACCATATACTATAATTGTACCTGAAGCTGCGGCATTGGTAACTGACAGGCCCCCGATATTATTACCGGTGGCTGTCCATGCGTCAGAACTGAAATTATAGATGCCATACACGTCTGTGGCTGTTGTTGTGGTAGTACTGTAAACAAGCGAGCCGGTTGCGCTCTGGCTGCCGATGGTATTATTGCTGGTATTGATAATACCGTTCTGCGCCAGGATGCCGATAAAGGGGCTGGAGGTGCCGGTACCATTGGAAGTAACACCGGTAAGGCTTACGGCAGCGATGGTATTATTATTGATATTATTTACTGTTCCGGCGGTAATGCCATTGAGTGCTATACCAATAAATTTACCTGTAGAGCCTGTGAGGGTGTAGGTGCCGGTTTGGGTGGAAGAGGCATAGCCGATGATATTGCCTGTAATGGTAAAGCCCTGTGCACCGCTGGTTGCAGTGGCGTCGGCAATATCGATGGCTTTGTGGGTGGCGCCTGTTGTCCAGGTACGTGCAGCCGTCTGGTAAAACCTGTTGTTGGTAATCGACCATCCGTTACAGCCCCCGTTTACGGCTATACCCGAGCTGGTTACGGTTGTACCAAAATAGTCGAATATATTATTGTTATTGATAACGATACCACTATTGCCGATTGCGGTTGTAGTGGTTGAGCCATTACCAAGGATTGCTTTTGTGGGCAGGTTAGCGCCTGCCGGACCGATATTGTTATTAGAGATGGTATTGTTGTCGTTACCGCTGGTGGTTACGCCATCGGTAGAGAAGAATATTACTGCGCCATTTGTTGCCACGCTCATATTACCTGACCCCTGCAGACTGCAGTTGGTGATGGTATTATTAGTAGCGCCGCCGATAAAGCGAATGGTAGATGTACCACTTGTAGCTGAAACCGTTGTGTTGGCAATGGTGAGGGCGTTGCCATCGCTGTTGAGCCCGTTGATGGTTATGTTGTCGGCACCATTGAAATTAATGAGGGGTGAGCCTGCTGTTGCGGCACCACTTACCGTAACTGCTCCGAAGGGCGTTACTGTTATGGCGGTGTATGAGGCTGCGCCTGAACCGCTGGCATTGATGGCGGCGCCGGCAGCAGCTTCGGTAGTATTGCCACCGATGATTATGGCGATGCTACCCGTATGCGTACCTGCGTTTACTGCTGCGAAGGCAGCGCCGAGTGTGGCATAATTGGCAAAGGCTGTACCTCCGCTGGAGGTAACGCTTACGGGGTTGGCGGGATCGGCTGTTACCGTAAAGCTGGCTTTGTAATAGGCGCCGCTGTTGTCGGCTGTCCATACACCGGGACCGGGATTGCCATTGCTGGCCGTGCTGTACACGTCGATCGTGTAATTGCCCGGGGCAAGGTTTTGCAGCAGGTTTACCGATTGTGCGGCCTCTTCCCATACCTGGTCGGCGCCACCGCAACCATTGGGGTTGCCACTGAGGAATGGGATGGTGATGTTGCTGAAACTACCGGGGGTGGCGCCTGTTTTGTAGACCCGGTAATAGATATTGTTGGCGGTAATGTCGCCGCCGGAGCATTTGTACACTTTGTTTTGTCCACCTTTCAGTACCAGCGTCTGACCGCCGTTGTTGATGGTAAAGGTGCCAAGATTTGCTCCCTGGAAGTCCGGATTGACTGTGGTGGCATACAGGTCGTAATACGCATTTGCGCCCCCATTGACGCTTAATATCGCATACGTTTCGTTGATACCACTCTGGGCATCGCCGATCTGTGCCAGTGCACCGGAAAAACATCCGAATACTACTAAGAGCAGTACGTAAACTTTCCTCATGTTTGCTTTGGTTTAGTTATTAAAGTTTATAAAGCGTCTTCCTGGGAAGACAAGTGAATACAATAGGAATCACAGCCCAGTTAATCTAACTGATTGCGGGAGTGATGCGCGTTAATAAAATAAGGTTTTGAAGTGTTTTTAGAAAAGAGGATTATGGATGCGGTTGATAAAGATAACAGATTCTTTAACAAAAATCTAACAAGTGCTTATTTTTTATCCACACCCAACGTTTGCATAATAAATATGCTCCTGGTGTATATATACGCGTTTTCCTGCCCAAAGCGTACCTGAGCTGCATTTTCCACAGGTGTTAATAGAAACTGCTATTTTGCAATGGGATGTCTTTGGAAAATATTTGTAATTTTGATTAATGAGTTGGTCTGATAAACGTCACATCCGCATCGCTTTGCTTGATCTTTACGAAGGAAGGGAAAACCAGGGTATGCGCTGCCTGAGGGAAATCCTCAACCTTTTTGGTGAACAGCAGCAACTGGATCTTTCCTGGGACGAGTTTGACGTCCGCCTCAAAAATGAAGTACCCGATCTTTCCTACGACATATATATATCCAGCGGTGGCCCGGGAAGTCCTCTTGAAAGTGAGGGCAGTGACTGGGAGAAAGTATATTTCGGCTGGATGCAGTCTGTTGAAGACTGGAACGCTGATCCTGTACAGGATCAGAAGAAGTATGTATTCTTTATTTGTCATTCTTTTCAACTGGCCTGCCGTTATTTTGGCGCTGGAGAGGTATGCAAGAGAAAAAGCACTGCTTTTGGTGTTTTTCCGGTGCATCTTATGCCTGCCGGCCACTCAGAGACTGTTTTTGATGGACTGAATGATCCTTTCTATGCGGTAGACAGCCGCGATTACCAGGTGATTAACCCCAACCACGAGAAGCTCCAGCAGATGGGTGCTACTATACTTGCCATTGAAAAGGAAAGGCCCCATGTTGCGCTTGAAAGGGCTATTATGTCTATCCGGTTTAATGCCTATATGATCGGCACACAGTTTCACCCTGAAGCTGATGCTGTTGGTATGAGTCTTCACCTGCAGACCGACGAAAAGAAAAAGACTGTTATTGATAATTATGGAGAAGCAAAATGGTCTTCCATGATCGAGCAGCTTAACGACCCGGAAAAGATTATGTGGACATACGCGCATATTCTTCCCAATTTCTTATCTATTGCCACGGAGGCGAGGATGGGTATAGAAGCATAACGTTTTCTTTTTCGTTACCTTTAGCCTGTATTCTTTATTCAATTTCCAGTGTTATATGCAAAATGATGTACGCAGGCGTTTCAACGAACAGTTTACCGTTGACAAATACGAGCAATTCCTTGCTGACCTTGACAGCAGGCATCCCGGTGCTATAGCGTTCAGGGTGGCTGAAACGCCGGTTTTTGTACCCCGTGATTTTAAGGATAAGCTGCTGGCTGCCTGCGAAGCTATTGTAGACGTGATTGTACAGCCAAACTTCGGTGAGCTTACTAAGAATGCCATCCCTCCGGGTGAAGAAGTGCCGGGTGAGAATGGTTTTGCGCATTGCATTGCTTTTGATTTTGGGGTATGCGAAAATGAAGCCGGAGAGCTGGAGCCTCAATTGATCGAAATGCAGGGCTTCCCTACCCTGTTTGCCTATGAGGCTTACCTGCCCGAAGTTTTTGCCAGGCATTTTGAACTGCCGGATAATTATTCTGTTTACCTGAACGGGTATAATAAAGAGAGCTATATACAACTCCTCAGCGATATCTTCCTGCATGGGCATCAACCTGAAGAGGTGATCCTGCTGGAGATCAAACCTCACGAACAGAAAACGCGGATCGACTTTTATATTACGCAGGACTACCTGGGTGTACGCCCTGTTTGCCTTACTGAACTGATACAGGAGGGCCAGGACCTGTTCTATATGCGCGACGGGGTGAAAACGCGTATCAAGCGGATATACAACCGCGTTATTTTCGACGAGCTGCACCAGCAGATAGAGGGACTGGGTGATATTGTAGACATTACCCAACCGCTGAACGTGGAATGGGCGCCCCACCCCAACTGGTTTTACCGCATCAGCAAGTACACTTTACCCTTTATTGACCACCCGTATATTCCTAAGACTTATTTCCTTGACCAACTAATGGAAAGGATCCCTGCTGACCTGGAGGAGTACGTGCTGAAACCGCTCTTCTCCTTTGCCGGGCAGGGTGTTGTGATTGACGTATTACCGGAAGATATTTTAGCGGTGCCTGACCCGCAAAACTGGATATTACAGCGCAAGGTAAAATATGCTGAAGTGATTGATACGCCTGATGGCCCTGCTAAAGCGGAGATCCGCATCTTCTATTTCTGGAAGGATGGGGAGGCGCGGCCTGTAGCTGCGAATAACCTTGCCCGCCTGAGTAAGGGTAAGATGATCGGGGTGCGCTATAACCAGGATAAAAAATGGGTGGGTGGCAGTTTTGCGCTTTTTGAGGAATAGGTTATTCTGAACCGTTAGCCATCAGCATATCACTATACGAATGTTTCAGTAAGTCTTTTTCTTCTATACGGAAGGCCTGCATATAGAAACGGCATTGCGCTTCCAGTTCGGCTGCGGTTAAGGGCGCCAATATATTCCCTGCTTCTATCTCAACAAATGAGCCTAATCCTTCTACGGTGTCGATGTGAAATTTTACATTATTGATATAGTAGATCTCGCGGCTTTTCTTTACTACTACTTTTATGCCGAGTGCGCCTGTAAGCATGGCCAGCAAACTCACGCCATCGCCTGCGGGATAAAGCCGGAAGGTTGAGCTCTTGGGGCCTTCCTGGTTGGCACGATTGTACCAGATCAGGTTGTTTTCGATATTGCCCTGGCGGAGTTTTAACCTGCCGGAGGTTGTATTGAAATAAGTATCTGTCTGCTGGTCGGTGCCTTTGTATTCGGCGCCCTGCTGCTGCAGGTAATTTCTTACAAAAGAAGCATTACCGGAACGGGCTTTGATTTCTATATTGAGGTGCATGGTAAAAAATAACCCCGGCGGTTAGCCGGGGTTGAATGTGTTATATTGTACAATTATTTTTGCGGAGCAACCCTTTTACCGGCTACGAGCATCTCCATCGTTTTTTCTACACGGCGGATCTGTGTTTCTTCTTTTTTAGCGCTTACGATCCAGTTCACATATTCTTTTTTGTGGCTGTATGGAAGCGATTCGTAGTAAGCTGCGGCCTGTTTGTTTTTATTGAGCATGGTCTGAAGGCCGGCGGGTGTTTCGATAGTGCGTTTAACGGTAGCCGTGGTGGCTACTTCTTCTTCATCACCCATCATCACCAGTTCACCTTCTCCTTCTGTTTTGCAGAACTGCATGGCTGCCCATACATGATCCAGGTCTACCATTTTTACCGATTCAAAACCGAGGGAAGATAGAAAATCCCAGTTGCAGTCGCGGCAGAGATCGCTAACGATCTTTGACGTTACTTTGGGGAAGGCTACCCAGAACTTAGCGTTGCAATGCAGTGCGGGCACTACATCGCGAAGAATATTCTTCAACTGGTCCTGACTGATGGCAAACACCAGTGCAAAATCGATCTTACGCGATCTGAGCAGTGGGGTTACATTTTTGGCAAAGGAATACTTGACGAATTGTTTCTCAACTGAAGAGGGCAGACCCTGAATAAGCAGGTTCCTTTCATCCTTCAATTGCAACTTCTCAGGCAATGGCTGTATAAATGACATAAGCAATGCAACTGTTAAGATTGATTTAAAAAGTTTGCAAAAGTAACATTAAATCTGTGTAAATACCTAATCCTGTGCGTTTTTTATTTCCACCGTAGTATTAAAAGGCCCCGGTTAGTACTACTGACCGGGGCCTTTTTGGTAAATATCTGCCTGCTGACTAATTTCTTACGGGCTTGTAATACTGGAGTGCTTCGTCCATATACGATTCCAGTTTGGCGATACGGTTCTCGTCGCTGGGGTGTGTAGCGAGAAATTCCGGCGGTTTGTTGGCACCACCGGCTTTGCTCATGCGCTGCCAGAAAGGAACGGCTTCGCGGGGGTTATAGCCTGCCATAGCACAGAAGTTAAGACCAAGGTGGTCTGCTTCGTATTCCTGTTTGCGTGAGTTGGGCAATAATACACCTACCTGTGCGGTAGGGCCAAAAACATTATTAAAGATGGCGTTGGCTTTACTGTTTTTTGAGGTAAATATATTTCCTGCTACTTCGAGGCCCTGTGCGATGGCCACCTGGCTTACGCGTTCGTTACCGTGGTGTGCTACGGCATGGGTAATTTCGTGGCCCAGCACTACGGCGAGGGCTGCTTCGTTCTGTGTAATGGGCAACAGGCCTGTATATACCACTACTTTACCGCCGGGCATGCACCAGGCGTTTACCTGGGGGTCGTTAACGAGGTTAAACTCCCACTGGTATCCTTCGAGCTCGGAGCCGAGGCCTTTGGATGTATAATAATCGGTAATGGCTTTGGCGATGCGTGTACCTACCCTTTTTACCATTTCGGCGTCTTTACTGGCGTTATTACTTACTACCTTGCTCTGGGAAAGAAAGCTCTGGTATTCTGTGAGGGCCTGCTGGCGGAGTGTTTCTTCTGGGAAAAGTTTTAGCTGGTTGCGGCCGGTTATTGCGTTGCGCGTGCAGGCAGCGAAGATCGACAGGCCGAGGATGAGCACTACTACTTTTTTCATTATTTGTTCTGTTTTAGGTGATAATAAACAATTGGCGTACCAATTTCGGGTACAGGGTACGAAATTAACAAAGGATATGCACAGGATGGTTTAACAGAACGGGAATCAATATGATGGTTACAGTGGCTCTCCGGCCTGGCGGCGTGCTTTGCGACGGTCGCGGAACTTAAGGATGGGAACCCTGCTTTCGCCACCTCTTAACAGGCGGCCGATATTTTTCTGATGCGTCAGTACTACGAGGGCGGCGACTGAGATGGCAAAAACGCGGTATACGACTTCTTTTTCGTTCCATATCCACAGTACACAGATGGGGAGTGCTACAGAAGCCAGTATAGAGCTGAGCGACACGTAACGTGTGAGGTAAAGCACGATGAGAAATACTACAATACAGCATATTGCTACGAGTGGCTGTATGGCTACGATCATCCCAAAGAGGGTTGCTACGCCTTTACCGCCTTTGAACTGGGCAAAAATGGGAAAGATGTGACCTATCACCGCGGCAAGGCCAAGGCCTACCATGAGGTTGGTACGGTCGAACTCGTTGTGTACATAAAAGGGCAGAAGGTTATAGAGTGCTGCTGCTGCTGCGCCTTTCATGATATCGATGACCATTACGATGGTACCGTATTTCTTACCGAGTACACGGAATGTGTTGGTAGCGCCCATGTTTCCGCTGCCATAATCGCGGATGTCGATACCAAAGAAGTGCCTGCTGATCAGGAGAGCGGTTGGAATTGAACCAATCAGATAGGCCAGAACAATAAGAAGAATTTCCTTCATGCTTGTTTCCTTAGTGAGTTGAGTTGAGGGCAAAGATAGCAAATTTTTGCTTATTTGGGGGTACTCCTGCCCTATCCCGGCGTAATGTTAACAAAATGCTATGTTTTTAACGGGCTGGTTTCAGGGCCCTGATACAGAGCCAGTTGTTGCGTTCTGCCACTGAGGAAACCTGTAATCCGTTTATTTTCAGGATATTGCGCATAGTGTTCTCGTCATCATGCAGGAAACCGCTGAGCAGTATCCATGCTCCGGGAGCCATTGCGCCTGCGAGGGCGGGCATGTGGGTATCCAGGACGTTGAGGTTGATATTGGCGAGTACACCGTCGAAGGGGCCAGGGGCGGGTTGCTCTCCCTGGCAGAGGTTGATACCGTCGCAATGGTTTACGGCGATATTTTCGCGGGCATTGCTGATGCTCCATTCGTCGTTATCGATGGCGATAACCGGCCAGGCGCCCATTTTACGGGCCAGGATGGCGAGGACGCCGGTGCCGGTACCAAAGTCGAATATGCGCTGCCCGGCAAAGGGAAGTGGCTGCATCTGTTCCATCATCATATAGGTAGTGGCATGGTGACCTGTTCCAAAGCTCATTTTTGGGGTGATGATGATGTCGTGTTTGACTGCACCGGGCTGTGGGTGAAAGGAAGCGCGTACGGTAGCAAAGCTGCCTACCTGTACCGGTTCAAAATCGGCTTCCCAGCGGCTGTTCCAGTTCTGTTCTGTTTCTGTGGTAACGGTATAGGTTATGGGTGTGCGTTCCAGGATGGCGGCGACCTGCTCTGCGTCGAACCGTGTTGTTTCTACCGATGCGGTAAAGCTGCCGGGTGTTTCCTCTACCCCATCGAAACCGGCATCCATCAACTGTGCAATCAATATTTCCTTTTGTGTTTCATCGTTGGTGGTAAAGTGGTAAATGTGGTATTGCTTCATACTGATAATAAAAATTTTTGCAAAGGTAGGTGGATGGAGCAGGAGTTGTGAAGTATGAATTATGAAGGATGGGTTATGTATTATGCGTTATTGGAATTTGGGTTTAGTTGTGAGGGATGAAAGGGTTTTTTCACCTTTTTGTTTTCGGGCCGGAATGGTTAACTTAGCAGGATACATTACCTGCATCAGCAGGGCGTGGAATAACTTATACTGCATGAATAAATGTGCTATTATAATAGGGGTTAACAAAACGGGCGGATTACCTGTACTTAATGCAGCGGTAAAGGGCGCGAGGGATTTTGAGCGGTGGGCTCAGGCGCAGGGCATTGTATGTACGACAATTACTGACGAGCAGGGGCTGGTAACCACGCAGCAGATAAAAGCGGCCGTTAAGCAGTATGTGGACGCCAAAACGTATGATCAGATGATCGTCTTTTTTGCGGGGCATGGTATTCTTAAAGGGCCGGGCGATGAGCAGTGGCTGCTTTCGGGCGCGCCTGATGATCCTAATGAAGCGGTTAATGTACAGCCTTCGCGATTTCTTTCGCGGAACTGCGGTATACCGCATGTGGTATTTATTTCGGATGCGTGCCGCAGTGTGCCGAACGACCCGCTGGTGACACAGGTGCTTGGTGCGGCTATATTTCCCAATGCAAGACCGGGGAATAAAAGGCCCGATATTGATATGTTTTATGCGACGGCTCCGGGGGCGCCTGCTTTTGAGGTTAAGGAAGACGAAGCGGTAAAACAATACAATGGCCTGTTTACGCAGTGCCTGCTGAAGGGCCTTAATGGTAAGGTGCAGGAGGTTATTGAGAGGGACGATAAGGATCCCGGTAAGTGCCTGGTATTTGCCCGCCCGCTTAAACGCTATCTTGAAAAGTCTGTACCTGAAGCAGCCGAGGAAGTTAATATCATGCTTACACAACTACCTGATGTGGAAGTTACTTCTGTTCCGCCTGCTTATCTTGCCCGGCTGGATGCGGATGTTTGGCGGAACCCAGCACGGGGGCCTGGTACTGAAGCAGACGTTTACCCCCAGGTTCCTGCCCGGGATGACGAAAAGGAGAAAACACTTATAGGGGAAGACAGGGCTGAAAAGGAAGCGGAGATGAAGTCCTATGTGGACAATACGAACTTTGACGTGATGTCCACGCTGAACGGCAAGATGAAGGGCGACATCACGACACAGATCACTACTGACCTGGCGAGCCTGTATCATGCGCGAGGGCGTGAGAGCTTTGAAACGCATACGGGCTTTTCGGTGATTGGGGTTGATGATGCTTTTGATATTATTACGGATAAGGGCAGGCATGATAAGTTCAGGCAGGATGACCACTGGCATGTGCGCATCTTTCCTGACGAAAATACGAACTGCATCCTGCTGGTGCTGCGCGCGAATGGCAACGGCATACCGATTGCGGTTCTGCCTGGTTTTATTGGTACGATACTGGTGGAGAATGATGCGGTAGTGAACATTAATTACCTGCCCAGCCGGAATAATGACCGTTTTAGTTATGTGGAATCGTATAATGACGAGGTAAGTAAACGCCGGGCTGACATATCTCTTGCCGCGAGATACGGCGCTTTTAAGGTAAGCGGCGACAGGTATCAGATTATGGATACGGCGAGTTATCTGCGTAATTATAAAATGCTTGACCCGACGCTGGGGCTCTACGCTGCGTATGCGTATGTTCAGGCGGGCGATATTGAGCAGGTGAGGGATATTTACCAGTTTATGTGCGGTGAGCCGGAGCCGGTTTTGTTTGATGTGGCTATGCTGGCGCGGATGGAGGAGGACAATGATGCTGCGCTGCCTGCCACCAATCCGAAAAAAGCGGAATCTCCCTTTTGTCCTATGCTTACGCAGGGCTGGTCGTACTTGTCTATCAATTATGATGATTACCCACCGTTACTGAAGCGGCTTGCCCGCCACCTGGTGCCGGGGCTCTGGACGACTTTTACACGGGAAGGGGTTGCTCTTATTGAATCAGCTATACAAAATAACGAACTGATATGAAACTGATACTTATTCATGGCCGCGACCAGCAGGGTAAAGACCCTGTTCAGCTTAAAAACGACTGGGTAAATGCCTGGGGGGAAGGACTGAAAAAGAATGGTCTTACGATTCCTGACGGGCTGGAGATCGTCTTTCCTTTTTATGGGGATCTGCTGGATGAACTGGTTAAACAGGGTAATATGCCTGATAGTATGGAAGGGGTGATTGCGCGTGGCGATACACAAAATCCTGAAGTGGCTTTTTTCAACGATTTCCTGCTGGAGCTGGCCGAAAATGAAAACATCCCGGAGCAGGAGATTCTTGCCAATTATGAAGGGCTGGTACAGGAAAGGGGGCCACTGAACTGGGGCTGGGTACAGGCCATTTTAAAGACGCTGGACCGAACCCCGCTTGGCAGTCTCTCGCTGAAGAAGTTTACTTTTGATGTATATATGTATCTTACTGTTCCTGGTATACGCCGCAGGATCAACGCTTTTGTAACGAAGGAGATCGATGATAACCATTGTGTGATGCTTGCTCATTCGCTGGGTTCGGTGGTGGGCTATAATATTCTGCGCGACAGCAGTTCCTGGAAGGTAAAAAAGTACATTACCGTTGGTTCCCCTCTTGGTGTAAGGTCTGTACGGTCGCGTCTTGACACTCCACTTAGTATGCCGGGCTGCGTAAGTGGTGGCTGGTACAATGCTTTTGACGAACGCGATGTGGTAGCGCTTCAGCCGCTGGACCAGCGTAATTTTGGTATTACGCCTGAAATTGACAACTACAATAAAGTGAGAAATCATACGAGTAACCGCCATGGTGTTGAGGGTTATCTTGATGATGCTGTAGTAGCGAAGGCCATATATGATGCTTTAATGGATGGCTGACCTGGTTAATGAAATGCCAGCCTGGCAGGTTTTCTTCTCCTGTTTTTCGGGTATTTTTCTTTTATACACCCTTTTTTGGGAGTATGGTAACATCGCTTCAAGATCGCTTCAACATCACTTCAACTTCACTGTAACATCGCTGTAATAATACCGCCGGGAAGGTGTGGCAACGGCCGACATTTTGGCAGTTTGCTGCTGTGTTAGTTATTGTAACCGTTATTGCAGGGGTTGCCTGTTGCCCGGCATCTCCTTCCCGTTACAAAATGCTGCCTGTCTTATCCTTTCAACTTAATCCTCCCGTAACCTTCAAATACGTACCTTTGCACCCGTTTTATAATAATAACGATCATTATGGCATTACAGGCAGGTATTGTTGGGTTGCCCAACGTAGGAAAATCGACTTTATTTAATGCGGTAAGCAACAGTGCGAAGGCACAGGCGAGCAACTACCGTTTTTGTACTATTGAACCCAATGTTGGGCTGGTGGACGTACCGGATGAGCGGCTGAATAAGCTGGCGGAGCTGGTGAAGCCCGACCGTATCGTGCCTACGCAGATCGAGATCGTGGATATTGCCGGGCTGGTGCGCGGTGCGAGCAAGGGTGAAGGGTTGGGTAATAAATTCCTGGCTAATATCCGTGAAGTGGATGCTA
>CAZPXP010000033.1:0-48116 GCA_964590975.1 uncultured Ferruginibacter sp.
CCCCCCCCCCCCCCCCCCCCCCCCCCCCCCCCCCCCCCCCCCCCCCCCCCAAAAATACAGGCGGACGGAAGTTATCTTCGGCTTTTTGTAATTCTATTGTGCTTCATATCAGGCAGACGGAATGCTGATTCCCCAACATCGCCAAGCCCTGTCCTTTAGCTGCCATTTTAGCGAATACCCTAAATTGCGTAACAACTATTCACCATGACAGAAATTTTTTACGAAGAAATTGACCCAAACCCATCACTTGCAGACTTTGTAAAAAGGTTTTGGAAATTCAGCAACCCAACGGCAGACACACAACATTACACGATTTTGCCGGACGGTTATTTTGACCTCATAATAAAAATCACAGCCAACAACTTAGACAGTATTACTTTATTTGGCTTATGGACAAGGGAGATTGAAGTTGTTCTTCCAGCAGGCACAATAGTTATAGGCATTTGTTTTAAACCACTTTCAGCAGAATACATTTTGCATCAAAACATCGCAGACACACTTAACAACTTTAAAACCTTGCCAAATAGCTTTTGGAACATCAACAATTTACAGTTTGACGACTTTAAAAACTGGACAGAAGAAGTTTCAAACGAAATGTTGGAAACCTTAAAAAAAGTAAGTTCATTTGACAACAGAAAACAAAATCTTTTCAAACTGCTTTTTCAATCAAACGGCTCATTGACAGTTGATGAATTATCAAAGCAGACTTTCTGGAGCAGTAGACAAATCAATCGTTATTTTAAAAACAAGTTTGGGCTTACTCTAAAATCTTACTCAAATATTTTTCGTTGTGCATCTTCATACACAGACATCAGAGAAGGCAACCTTTTTCCAAAACAAGATTTCTACGACCAGGCACATTTCATCAAAGAAATAAAAAAGCATACAGGCTTTAAGCCAAAGGAACTTCATCAAAACAAAAACGACCGATTTTTACAATTTTCTACTTTGCCGAAAGTATAGTTTTGCATAAAAAATTATAGCTATGAGCAAAGTAAATTATGGCATTGACGCACCAGGCATAATGCGTAACCTAATCGTTTTTGGAGCATTAACCATAGTTGCTGGTTTTGTAATTCCAATGCTTTCCGACAACACAATTTTAAAGTACATCAGCTACTTAATTATTTTAGTTGGTGCTGTTTTCTTTATTCTTGGCATTTCAATGGTTGTCTATGGTGTGAAGGGCAAGCACAAAACAAGAGATTTAATGCTTTCTAAAATTAAATGGACAGGCAATGAAAATGTTTTGGATGTTGGTACAGGGCAAGGGCTTTTAATGAATGGTGCAGCCAAAAATTTAACAACAGGAAAATCAATAGGCATAGACATTTGGAGCAGCAAAGACCTTTCAAATAATTCAATAAGCAAGACTTTGGCAAATGCTGAGTTAGAAGGCGTAAAAGATAAAATTGAAATCAAGAACGATGACGCAAGAAGTTTAAGTTTTGCAGACAATTCTTTTGATGTTGTTCTTTCACTGCTTTGCATTCACAACATTGAACCCAAAGCCGATCAAGAGAAAGCCTGTTTTGAAATTGCAAGAGTTTTAAAACCCAACGGCACAGTTTTAATTGGCGAGTATTTTCCGACAACTGAATATGCAAAAGCATTTACCAAAGCAGGACTAAAGGTTAAAAGTTCAAAACCATATTTTACAGAAACCTACTCTTTAATGTGGATTGTAGAAGCAAACAAGTAGTGTATGGTTTATGCTTTCAAAACAAACGTAACTACAAAGGTTGCAGTAAAGAAACTTGCACCAGTGTTAGACAAGCTTTCATTTATCACAAAATGGAATTTTGATCTACAAGACTGCGACAAAATTTTACGAGTTGAAGCCCCTGCATTTGATACGACAATTATTGGTGAGTTGTTAAATCCTTTATAAACTTCGTGTGGTGGTCTTTGATAATGGAGTGGTACAGCAAAGCGGTATAACCAAAGCCCGTTGGACGACCTCTTTAAAAAGAAAAAGATGGATTGGCAAAAAAGTGGATTGTGCTAATAACAATACAAAATGTATAACATTAAGTGATTGATAATCAATAGTATTTTTTTTGATGGGTAACGTGTTATATCATATATTTATGTGTTACTGGCAATGGCGGCAGAGACAACGACCGGAAATATTCTAAAAGGTATAATAAGAGAAGCATATGAGTAAATTTGAAATAACAGACACCCAATTTGGGGATAAATACAAGGAGCAGCTTTATTCTGACTTTGACAATCTGCTTCTAAATTCCCCGACAGACGAAAATGCTTTTCAAGATTTCCTTGAAAAAAACCCTGCTTTAGTGCCAGGCGGAAATTGTGTGTTTGGTGAATCAGGACACGCTCCGTATATGCTGACCCTTATTTCTCAGCCCTCTTTGAACGGGTTGACAGAAAGAATTCCAGATTTTATGTGGTTCGCCAAAGATTCGTTGACATTTGAACCAGTATTAATTGAGATTGAAGCGCCAAGCAAAAGAATATTTAACCAAAACGGGACTCCATCTGCTGACTTTACAAAAGCAAAGAATCAACTGACAGAATGGAAGGCGATTTTAAAGCAACCACAAAACATTCTGAAATTTTATGACGAATATAATATTCCGCTTGACCTAAGAAAATTAGACTTCAGACCCACGTTTGTTTTGATTTACGGAAGACGAAGTGAATATGAAGGTGACGATATATTGACTAACAAGAGAGCAAATCTAATGGGCGAAAACGAAATGCTAATGTCATTTGATAGACTAACGATAAACCCGAAAGGCGTTAACTCCACTACATCTTACGTGAAAAATGGAAAATATCATGCAAAATATGTTAGCCCAGTAATGACAATTAGTGAAATATTTAAGCCATTGTATTCAAATATTCTTGACTTAGATAAAGCCATTGACAACAGCATGTATATAGCAAATTCACGAAAACTCTTTATGAAGAAAAAAATTAATGAAATACTTAGCGCACCACCTAAACCTGATGACGGCAAACTGATAATCACCCGGATGAGTGATTATAAATTTGAATAGGTGCCACATGCCAGTAACACGGGTTTTGCGTCAGGCGGAGTGACGTGCAAACTTTGAGATTTGTAATTCATATGAACTTAAGTAATAAATTGAAACCTTGTGCTCCGAAACCCGCCCGAACGCAAAGCCCGAAACCGTTACCCCCACATTTCCCAACCTTTCTCAATATAAATATCATGAATCCCAAAAAGATATGGGCAAACCTGGGCGTCAGCGATCTAAAGCGAACAACCGACTTTTATACTGCATTAGGCTTTAAGCCCAACGGTAAACATTCGGTTACTAATGAACTAACCAGCTTTTTATTCGGTGATGACGACTTTGTAATCCACTTTTTTTTGAAAGACATACTCGAAGCCAATATGAAAGTCAAAATGGCCGATACGGAAAAGGCCATCGAAATTATGTTCACCCTCTCTGCCGAAAGCAGGGACGAAGTGGACAAATGGGCGGAAGAAGTCACGCAGGCAGGTGGAAGAATCATTTCCAGGCCCGAAGAATTTGGCAAAGGCTATTACGGTTTTACCTTTGCAGATCCTGACGGACATGCATTTAATATGTTTTATATGTAAGCACATCAGTGTATACGGCTTTATTGTACACCCTGGCGGCAGAGGTAACCGTAAAACAGGTGCCTACATGCTGCAAAATGGCAAATACATACTTAGTTGCGGCATTGGCGTATCACTTTGCCGCAACAAGATATCCCGAAGCAGCAAAGAGATATCTCAACACCACAAAGAGATATCTCAATACAACAAAGAGATATCCCGGCACAACAAAAAGATATGCCGCTACGGCAAAGAGATATGCCAACGCGGCAGAGAGATATCTCAACGGCGCAACGAGATATCCCTACAGCCCGTTGACATACGTCAATGACACAAATACGTTCGTCAACACCCCATTTCCAAACTAAAAAGAGCCATCCAGTCATTACAGAAGCCTGCAGGCGCTTCTTTCATCAACATTTCCGTTGTCTACACGTCGCAAATAACCCCGGTGCCAGCTATTTTTACCATGGCGCCAGCTTTTCTATTCCAAAACAGCAAATAAAAAAGCCCCTCGTAAAAGGGGCATAATCATAAAATCAACTTCGCTACTCTAAATTTAACACCATAAAAGTATTCACGGAATGAAAGAAAAAAGCAGACCATTCGCTGAAAAGGCAGAAATAATCGCCGGGGCAATACTTTCAGCAAAAAGGAGCAGAATGCCCTTTATACAAAGAAAAAGCCGGGCTCATTCCTTAACTGACCCAAAAAAATCAGCCCCACTGGAGAGCGGGGCTGGCACTGATTACTGAAAAACACAACCTACTATTAATTTTTATTCTCTTTATACCTTTTATCAGGTGTACCGTCTTTCTTTAATTTTTTGTTGGCTTTAAAGCGTTTGTCGGGAGTACCGTCTTTTTTTACCGGCCCCGCAGCTTTTACCGGCGTAACGGCCGTGGCATTAAGAGCCTTCCGGGGTTTAGCCGCTGCAGCTACAGGAGCAGCTTTTTTCCGCGGCGCAGGCTGGGCCTGCTGTGCAAAGCTGGCAAGGCTGATTCCCGCGGCTGCCAGTAATGTTACCAGGAACTTTTTCATTACTTATATATTTTAAATGCTTGACTGATTGATGATGTAAAACTATTGTAAACCACTCCCCGGCACAGGGCAAAGTCGTTCAACAGGCAAAAAGAATCGGTGAAAAGGAAGAATAGCATGTTTTATATATAGTCCGTCAGTAATTGCCTGGCTTCTTCAAGCGCACCGTGGCAGGTTACCGTTATCCTGTGCAGGTGCCCGGTTATTTCGGTAGCAGTAAGGGTATTGTATTCCAGCGCATCCAGGTCCTTCTCCAGCGTCGCCGTAAGCCCCATGATCGCTATAGTAGCTTTAATATGATGAGCCGTTTTACGCAGCAGCTCCGTATCCCCCGTATCTGCGGCACCTTGCAGGGCGGCTAATTCTCCCGGCAGCAGTTCAATAAACTGCCCGGTAATGGTCTTTTCATAGTCCCGGCTGCCATTACTGATCTCGCGCATATAAGAAAGATCAATATACCTGAACGGTGGTGTATCCGCGGCATTGGCAGTAAACAGCAGGATCATGCGGCGCAGTTCTTCGGCAGGTATGGGCTTGGTAATATAATCATTCATCCCCATGCTCAGGCATTTTTCCCTCTCGCCGGCCAGTGCATTGGCCGTCATGGCAATAATGGGTATGCGCAATTGCAACTGGCTGCGAATGGCCTGGGCAGCCGTATAGCCATCCATTACCGGCATCTGTATATCCATCAGTACCAGGTCGTAAGCACTGCGCTGCAGTTCGGCAATGGCCTCCTGCCCGTTGGCCGTAATGGTAAAAGGGTATTGCCATTGTGTAAGCAGGTGGCGGAGCAGTTGCTGGTTCAGCTCATTGTCTTCCGCCACAAGTATATGAACGGGCGCCTTTACCGGGTTGCGTTCCGCCCCTACGGGCTCATCAACCGGCGTTGAACCGGCTTCAGACACGATTCCATAAGTAATACTGAAGCTGAAAGTACTCCCCTTACCCGGTTCACTTTGCAGGGTAAGGGTACCATTTTGCAGGTGCACCAGGTCTTTTACAATCGACAGGCCAAGACCCGTACCACCATATTGCCGGGTAATCGTATCCTCAGCCTGCTGAAAACGGTTGAAGATAACGGCCTGCTTTTGGGGAGGAATACCGATACCCGTGTCGGACACGGTAAACAGCAATTCAGCAGATGTATCACCAACAGCCACGGGGCTTACGGCAATAGCGATGCTGCCACTATGCGTAAACTTAAGTGCGTTGCCCGTAAGGTTAATAAGCACCTGGTTTAGCCGTACGGCATCGCCGCTGAGCAGGTCGGGTATGGCAGCATCGAGCAACAGGCTGAAACCGAGCCCCTTCTGCTCGGCCTTATAACGGAACATTGTTTCAACAGAATGCAGCAGGGCGCTGATGCTGAACGGTACAGACTCAATACGCAGCATGCCCGCTTCTATCTTCGAAAAATCGAGAATATCGTTCACCAGCGCAGAAAGATTATCGCAGGCCTGCCGTATAAACTGCACATGCCTTGCCGCCTCGCCCGGCAATGGCTGTTGAGACAGCAGGTTGGAAAAACCAAGAATGGCATTGATGGGCGTCCGCACTTCGTGGCTCATATTGGCCACAAAGGTTTCTTTTACAGCCACGGCGTCTCTCGCCTTTTTTTCCGATTCGTTGAGCTGGTGAATCAGCTGTTGCTGCTGCCGTATTTTATAAGATACATAACCAAAAGCAATAATGGCGGCAATGGCAGCCAGCAGGGCCAGTGAGGTACCCAGTGTTTTAGCCCTTGCCCCATCAGTATCCGCCTGCTGCGTAAGCCGGGTTACGGTAGCTTCGTGCACACTGTCTATCCGCGCCGCCGCCCCTTTAATCGTATCCATAAGGTAGAGGTTACTGCGCACGTTCAGCAGTTGCGCCGCAGCCGTTCTGCCCGCCGTATTAAAAGTATCCAGTATCCGTACGTTGCTGTTGATCTTTTCAGTAGCCAGTTGCTGCAGCCTGAGCACCATGGGGTCGGTAGCAGGGTCGTTGATAGCGCTGTCGATGGCTACGAGGTATTTGCTTACCCCCGTTACGTCGCCCTGCAACGACCGCAGGTTAGAAGTATCATTGAGCAGTACCGTATTGTGCACCTTATTCTCTACCGATACCATCGCGATCAGCAGGCGCTGCAGTTTGTTTTTCATGCGCAGTTCGCCCATGAGTTGTTCGTTCCCGTTAATTAAGAGATTAATGCTGCGGTTACTGTTGAACTGGAGAAAAACGATCAGGAAAATAGCCAGCAGGAAGATGGCCAGCAGAATATATTTAAAATATTTACGCAGCATATAGTAATGGTTTCCCCGGTGGAAAATTAGAACAAAAAAAACTATTGCTGTTCCTTACCGGAGGGCATTTTCATAAACCGTGTAAAAACACGGAAAAGCAATACCACAGCCACACTAATAGCCGCAAGCGAAAGCCCTTTGAGCAGCCAGCCCGAATGCTGCTCCAGTTCGGCGAGGAAGAGATAAGTAAGCACGATCAGGACGACGGCTATACTACTGAATGATATGTAAAATCTTGTCTTCATGACTACCCTTTCACCGGCTTTACAGATTGGAGAAAGCTGATGAGACAAAGGTAAAATGCAGGGCGATGCCGACCCCGGCCCGGTAGGTCTTTAGCGTAAAACTGTCGTTGAAACGGGAAAATTGGTCGACGGGATTATGGCATTAAAGAATATCCAGCCGCTTATTAAGCGCGCCGCGGTAAGTGTCTGCCACAGGTATGGATTTACCCGCAACCAGCAGTACCCCATCCTGTATAGTATCGATCTTGCTTACCGCCACGATAAAAGAGCGGTGTACGCGCACAAAACCTGCCGCCCCCAGCCGGTCTTCTACATTCCTGAGTGTGGTATGAATAGCATAAAACTTTTGGGCAGTATGCAGTTTTACATAGTCGCCCATGGCCTCCACATAAAGGATATCGCCGATCCCGAGGCGGCGTACCACGTTGGAGTCGCGGATAAAGATAAACTCATCATCCCCGTACTTTACTTCCTCCTTCTGGCTCTCGGCGATCTCCGTTGCACGGGTGATGGCCTGTAGAAAACGCGCGGGGGTTATGGGTTTAATGATATAGTCTGCCACGTTCAGGTCAAACGCATCTACGGCATATTCTTTCTTCGATGTGGTAAAGATGATGATGGGTTTATTATTACCCAGTTGTTTTACAAGCTCCAGGCCCGTCATGCCGGGCATCTCAATGTCGAGCAGGAGCAGGTCTACCGGCTGTTCCTGCAACATATTAAACGCCTGCATGGCGTCTTCGCACTCCCCTGCCAGCGTGAGTTGCTTTACCTGTTTTACGAGGTGCGCCATAGTAGTGCGGGCAATCTTATTATCATCTACGATCAGGCAATTCATGCCGCAAAGATAATACGCGGAGCCATCCGGAGAAATAATACCCCCTCAAAAGAGCGGCTGTTGCCACAGCAGTAAAAAATAATTATCTTGTGAGCAGGATATATTTCCTGCAAACCTTACACAACATAACTATGAACTACTTAACAAACCGGGCTGGCAGTACACGGCCCTTCTTTTCCGGCACAATTTTATGCCTCCCTGTTTTTTGCATCCTGCTGGGATTAATAACAATGTTACCCGGCCGGGCGCATGCGCAGGCTAAGATTAAAAGTGTATCCTTTACCCAGTACGACCGCTACAACATTGAAAACAAGCTGCTGTTCCAGCGTTCCAGCCTTGGCAGCTTTACTTTCTCTGCCATGCACGATAAGCAAACCACCTATTACCTGAATATGTTTGCAAAAACCAATTCGGGCGGCGAAGCCTGGATGGTGCAAAACCTGCCTTTGAGCGCCAATACTACGGAAGAGAAAGACCCCTGCGAATCGGTAAATGTGGATTATAAACTGGTTGGGGTAATGCCGGGTACCGAAGTGTCGAAGATCACTTACGCCGTTTCGCTTTCCAAAGAGCCATTGCAGGGCGGCAGCACCACCACAAGCTCTTCTCACAGCCTACCTATGGCACAACGGCTGGAGGTAAACCAGTTCAGCGGCGCCAATGCCGTATTCACCGCTTCTTTAAACCTGTCGTACACCGCAGTACCGGTAAATGTTCAGGACCTCATAAGTACAGCTTCCGACCTTTACAACGAAAAGAACGACCTGGCGCTGTTTGCCAACCGGCTGGCTATAGTAGATTCGCCACGAAAGGACCGCGATATACCGGGGCTGGATGAAGAGCCAAAAGACTGTGTGCCCAGTGCATTTGCCCGCAGCATTGCCTGGCTCAGCAAAAAATATAATTTCCGCACCAGCACAGCCGCCGCCGCAGATTCGGGCCGTAAACCAAAAGATATTTATGATACGTTGAGAAGACGTATGAACGACTCCTGCAACTATAATTTTGGCTGCCAGGTAAGGGTAAAAAACAATTACCTGAAACAGATCACCAACGGCAAGGGAAAAACCACCGTGATTCCCCCGTCTGTTAAAAAGCCGATCGATGTGATGAAAGACAACCCGAACTGCGATATTGAACTGGGCACGGCACCCGTTCCGGCAACACCAGACCAGCCCGGGCAGCCGGGGCACATGATTACTGTGGTAGGTATAGACTGCGACAGCAGTGGTTGCTGTACCATACGCTACCGCGACGATAACCGGGCGGGCAGGGAAGGCGGTGATGAATGTGTAAAAACAACCATCATCTGTGGCGATTCCATTACCCTTGAGGGCGTTAAACGGAAAGTAATTGTATCGGTAACGGAATGTCTTCCGCAGTCAAGACCCGCAGGCGGGCGCATCGACGCCGCCGATGCAGCGGATGCCGCAGACAATATCGTGCTGCTGCCCAACGTACCCAATCCCTTCGACAATACTACCATGCTGCGCATACAGGTAAAAGAACCGGGTAATTATGGCCCTGCCCTGCTTATCATCCGTACAGAGAGAGGTATTGAACTGCAAAGGATTAAGGTGAACCTCCGGCAGGGGCTAAACGAAATACGTTACCAGCCCGGCAATAAAGTAAAAGGTGTATTATACTGTACGCTCGAAGCAGAAGGCAGGGTAATCGGGTCGCAGAAGATGTTTGTGCAGTAGCACAAATACGCCGGGGCCGGTATAAAAAGGAGGTCAGAACGACGATCAGTGATGGCCATACCGCTTTTCTCCGGCGGTTACTGCAACAGGCAGCCTGTTTTGTTTGGGCGGCAACGGGCAGGTAGCATAGTTGGTAAAAGCACAGGGAGGGTTAAACGCTTTGTTAAAGTCGAGAATCGTTTTACCGTCGGGCCCCGGTTTGTTGGCATATACAAACCTGCCCGACGGGTAGGTATTATCCGCATTAGTAGCGTCGGCAAAAATAACAAACAGTTCCTCCCCCTCCTCCAGCGCAACCAGCGTACAGGTTTTGTTATTAATGCTGAATACCAGCTTCCCCGGCGATTTAAGTTCGCTCGTTTGCCCGAGTACGTTCCTGATAGCAATCTTCTCAGGCCCGCTGCCAGTTTCCAGCGTAGCCGTTACCCGCCATGCCGTATCTGCAGGAAAACGTTCAATACGTTTAAAGGTACTCAGCAGCGGGCTTTTCAGGTCGCGCATACGCACCCCGATCTTATCCTCTCTTTTAATGATCGTCCACCGCTGGCTGCCGTAAGATATGCGGGGAGTATTAGCCGAATCGGGATGAAACACAATGACATCGGTGGCAGGCAGGCCGTTTACTTTTATATTCAGCGGCCGGGTAACTACCAGCCTTACCGTATTTCCTTTACGCTCAAGAAAAGCAGGCGGGTTCTTAATGGCATTACCGGAATAAATAAGTTTGCCCCCCTCAGCGCGGATATTATTTTTGCCCTCGTTCAGCCAGAGCAGGCCGGTAAGGTTTAGCCAGCCATCTTCTGCCTTAAGGCTTTCGATGCGTTTGTTATCCCATGCCTGTATTTCTTTTTTATAGGCCGTACCCGTCTGTGCAGTAACCCTTAGTAACATAAAAGAAAATATGGCCAATACGATACATCCCAGCTTATACTGTTTCATTATGTAGTTATTTACCGGCAGTATGATACTGCAAAAGGTATTAAGTGTTCTGCAAAAGTACAAAATACACCACTGCAACAGGGTACATAAAGGGGATTTTAACCCTCCATTAAGGATTGCTTTTTTTCATATATTTACCCTGCCGGCAGCAAAATTCTTCGTCGTTTTTTGCTGTACGATCTTCAAACCCTTACACATGAAGCTCTGCTTATCATTGATTGTTTTATGTTTTGCCTTACCCGCCCAATCACAAACAGCCAGTATCTGTGGCGATGCAGTGCCTCCCGGCTGGATCACCACCGCCATAAGTTCCGCCTACTGCAGAACGCTGGGCACTACCAGTTATATTGGCAGAACGATACAGAAATACGATTGCCTGCCTACCGGCAGAACCATGCAGCGTATAGACAGTATGCCACCCGGCAGCACGGTAAATATCTGTGGCGATGTACCGCCCGAAGGCTGGGTTACTACCAGTATAGGCTCCAGCTATTGCACTACCCTTGGTACTACAAGTTATATCGGCAGAACCATACAGAGAATTGAACTGGAACCCTGCCTGGCCCCACAGAGTGTATCCGCTGCAAACGGCAACTGGAACAACCCTGCAACATGGGTGGGCGGCATTGTTCCACCAGCCGGTGCAACAGTGCTCGTAACACATAGCGTAACGGTTACCGCCGATGCTGCCTGTGCTGCACTCACCGTAAAACCGCCGGGCGTATTAACCGTAAATAATGCCGTAATATTAAAAGTGGGCAACCAGTAAAGAAGTGCCTGCTGTTAACTATCCGGCATTTTACAACAACATGTCAGGCCCGGGCAAAAACAAATTACTGTTATTAATAAAAGTATGCAGCGGGTAATTTGATGACTGCAAAAAGGGTGAAAACCCCTTTTGCCATTTTACAGGCCAGGCCTGCTTTAGCAGCTGATAGCAGGCGGTGTACAGTGCGCTCCCGCAAGCGTTTTGCCCGGTTGAAAGACAGGTTGCAACAGGATTACCCAAAACGATAGTTAATATTGCATTTTATGAAACTATTTATTATGTTTGGTATTATTTCACCCGTCAAACCTCTAACTCAGTTCTGTCTATGAAAGGATTCAAACAATGCGATAAAGGCCATTTTTACAAAGAAGAGCTGGAATACTGTAATTACTGCCCCCAACCCGGTTCTGCTGAAGCCGCACCGAATAACCCCGCAGCCAAAACGCAACTGTTCGGCACGCAAACTACCGCTGCTGCAGGGAGCCCTGCCGGTAATGATGCCACACAGGTTTTTGGTACGGGCCGACCCGGCGATCAGACACAGATAGCCGGTGCGGGAATAAATACGGGTGCGTCTGCACCTGCTGCGGGCCGCGACCTGAGCAAGACCTTTATACAGGGCATTGATGCAGGCACCGGCAGCGGCGCTGCCGCAACGCCACGCGATAACAGGAGGATTACCGGGTGGATCATCTCTTATACGCTCGACCCACAGGGTATGGACTTCAGGATATACGAAGGCAATAATACCATTGGCCGCGACCCCGCCAATTCCATCACCATTACAAAAGATTCCGGGGTATCCGGCAGGCATGTCATCATTCTCAGCAAGAAAGGACAGTTCTTTCTGAAAGACGAGATGACCGTAAATGGCACCTTCCTCAATAATGAAGAGATCGAGATCGGTAAACCCTACGAACTCAAAGATGGCGATGAGATCAGGCTGGGTCAGTCTACTACTTTCAAGTTTAAATCCGCATTATGAGTTATGCGATACAAATTAAGGGGCATTCTGCCCGCATGCCTTGCATGCTTATGCCTTAATGTTGCTGCACAGAAACAACTGTTTCACGCCGACTCCTGCCGTGCAGACAGTTTCCCTATTGTAAAAGGGCTACTTTATCACCGCGGCTATGGCGAGTCTATCCTTAAAAAGGAGCAACTGGAAATACAGGAAGATGGTAAACCCGTTGCCTACTCGCTTACAGACATTACCAACCGCGAACAACTGCCACGCAACAAACGGGTATTACTGCTCATAGAAAATCATTATAAACCGAAGGGGTTTGCACAAAGAAATTTCTTTGCCAACGTAATCAGCTATGGCATCGAAGGCGTTATAAAGCCGGGCGATAAATTCATGGTATCTACGTTCGACTGGCAGCGCAACGGCCGGTATGTTTTTAACGAGATGAAAGATTTTACCGATGATGCTGCCCAGGTAAGAAAGGTATTATCGGCGCTGGCACCCAGGCCCCCGCTACAGAACACGCAGGATGGATCAGACATCAACAGCTCGCTCGTGGAAGCCATGAAGAACCTTGCCCCCGTTGCTGATTCGCTGCCTACGGCCATCATTCTTTTTTCGGATGACCTTGATAATATTGCCGGTAAGATCGTTTCTTCTGACGTAAGGAACAAAGCCCTTGAACTGAATATACCGGTATATGCTGTTTCGTATGAGATGTATTCGAGGTATCATCCTGTAATCAGGGATGAAATCTGTGTACCCACCTATGGCAGGTATTATGTTTCTCCTACCAATAATATACAGGATGCTGCGGCAAAGCTCAAAGCTTTTCTTTCGGACCTCGTGCGCGACAGCAGGGGCACCGTATTTTCTTTTTCTTATACCACACGCCAGGAAAAGAACGGCCAGAAGATTACCCTTAAGTTTGACGTTACAAAACCTGTACTTACCGATACCAGGATTGTAGACATCCCCGCACTTTCGTTGAAAGAACGCATTACACAGCATCCTCTTGCATACGGGGGTATAGTGCTGGGCATATTGCTGCTGGCAGGGTTGGTAATATACTATATAAGGAAAACGGCCAGCCGCCAGCGCGCACAGGAGAAACTGGCAAGGCAAACGGCACAGGATCTTGAAGAACAGAAACGTAAGGAGGAAGAAGAGATCAGGCTGCGCGACGAGCAGATCAAACTGCTTCAGCAGCAACAGCAGCAGAAAGAAAAAGACGAGGCCCGGCACAGGCAGGAGGAGCAGCGCCGGAAAGAAGAAGACCGCCTGGTAAAGCAGATGCTGGCCGGTGGTGCCTTTCCGAGGTTGTTGTACACCTATAAGGATATGAATGGAAGTATCGAAGTATCGCACCCCATGTTTACTATCGGCAGGGAAAACAGCAACCACTTCTTTATGCAGATCGATACCGTTTCGCGCAAACACGCTACCATATCTTTTGACCCTGCTGCAGGCTATTCTGTTACAGACCATGAAAGCGCCAATGGCACTTTTGTAAATGGCCACCGGGTGATGAAAACTGCCCCGCTCAAATCGGGCGACTTTATCCAGATCGGTGGTGTAGATATTATATTCCAATGTTAATATGAGTCAAATACAAATTATACATGCCGGGCTTACTGATGTAGGGCTGGTAAGAAAGGCCAACGAAGATCATTTGGGTTTTGAAAATGGTCCCTACGGTCCGCTCTTCGTTGTATGTGATGGCATGGGTGGGCACGCCGGTGGCGCTGCAGCTTCCGAACTTGCAGTAAAATGCATCGGGGAGTTTATAGCTGCTTACACCGATGATAACGTTCCCGTAGCCATACACAATGCCATCATCTTTGCCAATGAGCAGATATTGCAAACAGCCGCCCAAAACCCCGACCTGGCAGGTATGGGTACTACGGCTACTGTGCTGCTCGTACGGACCGACGGTATTTATTTTGGCCATATTGGCGACAGCCGTATTTACCTCCTGTCGGACGGTAAGCTGCACCGCCTCACCAAAGATCATTCATTTGTACAAACGCTTGTTGATTCAGGAGCCATCACCGACGCTGAGGCAGAAAGCCATCCCCGTAAGAACGAGATCATGCGCGCCCTGGGCGTAACAGCAGCCGCACAACCTGCGGTAATATCCAGCCCGGTACAGCCCAAACCCGGCGACATCTTTATGCTGTGTACCGACGGGCTGTGTGGTCTTGTAACGGATGCAGAAATGGAAAGGCTGCTGAACAGCCAGGCAAAGCAACTGGATGCTGCCTGCCAAACCCTTATTAATGCGGCGAAGACGGCAGGCGGTCACGATAATATTACGGTACAACTGGTTGGGGTAACAGCCAGCCCTTATACCGTTTCCCGGTTTGACGACCTGTCGCCTAAAAAAGCGCCCGATCTTTCAGTTACCGATGTAATGCCAGCCCCTGCTCCTGCTGTAACGCCCGCGGCAGGTACGCCACCACCCGTTGTGCAGCAAAGGCAACAGCAAAGTACTGCCCTACCCAAACTCGCCAGTAAGCAACCGATCATCATTGCGGTGCTGGCTATTGTACTCACCGCACTGGGCATTACTTATTTTTCGGGTATATGGCCCTTTAATCCCGGCACTGCAACGGTTCAGGACAGTACAGGCAACACCCCTAAAAAACCCATCACGAATACAACCAATACCACTCCTAACCAGCCTGCACCTTCCGAACTGCTGCCCGGCGACAATATTGACGATGATGACTCCACACTTATCCATACGGTTACACAGGGTGAGTCATTAGCCAAAGTGATCAACGACAGGAAGAATGCAGACAATCTCATCTACAAGCGTTACGACTTCAGTAAAACCCTGGCGCCCAACGATACTGAAATCAATACCAACGATCTGAAAGGGTTCAGCGAAATAAAGTGGCAGTTATTACCGGGGGCTCCGCAGAGCGGGCTTGATATTAAAACCACTCCGCCTCCGGCAGTAGTTGCCCCCGTTACCAGGCCAACCGTTAATACAGGCAAAACCGGCGGCACCGATTTAAAACCCGACACCAGGGCCCCGGCAACAAAGGCCGAACTGGAAGCAAAGCTCAGGGCTGCTGCCACAGCGGTAGAGAGTGCAGAAAATGCATTAACCAAAGCAAAACAAACGGAAGCCGCTGCAAAGCAGGCAGCAGAAGATGCAAAGGATGATAAAGCAAAAAAGAAAATAGCCGATCAGGCACTTAAAAATGCCGAAGCTGCTGTAAAGACTGCTGAAAAAAATAAAGCCGCAGCCGAGAGGAAGCACAATGAGCTTAGTGAGCGATTAAAGAAAATTGAAGGCAGCACCGGGGGCACGGCACCCCCGGCATAACAACAGGCATAACCACGGCTGCAACCCGCAAACAGACTGTAACAGCAAATGACCCGCATTAATCATATAGAGATAGTTGAAGAAATTGCCTCCGGTGGCGCGGCACGGGTGTATAAAGCCGTGAACACACATACCGGCTATCTTGTTGCAGTAAAGGTATTGTGGAATAACCTGTTCAGGAGCGAACAGGTAAAGCAGTCTTTTATCGAAGAGGCCAACCATTATCTCTACCTCGATCATCCGAATATTGTAAAACTTAAAGACTTTATACAGCAGGAAGATGCAAGCTACCTGGTGATGGAATATATTGAAGGCCAGAACCTCGAAGAATATATCAATACGGTTACCGGCCCCATACCGGAGCAAAAAGCTAGGGCCATCATGCTCAAGGTACTCTCGGGTATGCAGTATGCACACGAACAGCAGGTATTGCATCTCGACCTTAAACCTTCAAACATTATGCTTACCCCACGGCAGGGCGTTAAGATCATTGACTTTGGTATTGCTGCCAAATCTGCAAGTCTCAACAACCCCACTATCATGGGCAGCCCCCTTTATATGAGCCCCGAGCAAACAGAAGGTAAATCTATTGATACCCGTTCGGACATCTACTCGCTTGGCATCACTTTCTTCCAGATGCTTACCGGCAAATCGCCATTTGAAGGCAGTGTATCAAGAGAAGAGCTTTTTAAAAAGATCAGGAAGGGCGATGTACCCACTGCAAGCAGTATATATCCCTTTGTATCTCCCGAATCGGAGGCTATCATTAAGAAAGCCACGCAGCCCGACAAAGAGCAGCGTTTTGCCAGCATAAAAGAATTTTACGAAGCCCTAAATAAAATGGAAGTATGACAGAATTAAAGATCGGGCGTGCCGAAGATTGTACTATCATTATAAGCGACCCTTCTGTATCGAGGCTGCACGCTTACTTTATCATTGACGGTAATACATACAGCATACGCGATAATAATTCCACCAACGGTACTTATGTAAACGGGCAGCGCATAACCGGTACAAGGGTACTGACGCCGAACGATATCCTGAAAGTTGGCGATACCGTACTGCCGTGGAAAAAATATATACCTGCGGGTGCAGCCCCTGCTGCAGCACCGGCACCGGTAGTACAAAGCCCCCCGCCCACAACCATCCCGGAAAGTAAAAAGAGAAGAACCCCTGCTATGGTAGTGATGCTGATAACGGGTATCGCTGCCATATTTATTGCACTGCTTGCTTTCTTTTTTATACGCAGCGGTGATGAAGAGCGCAGGATGGAAGGCAACTGGAACTGCAGCGCGGGCTGTGGAAGCCTGAAAACAATATCCTTCAGCATGAAGGGGAAGCCATACGAACTGAGCTATACACGTGCACAGGCTGGCGCAGCCGACGAGATTATAAGGGGCAACTGGGTAATGAATATAAAAGACAGTGTGCTGACGTTGACGCCATCATTGCCCGGGGGTACCGATACCCTATCGGCCGGGGCAACAGCAACATATAAATACAGCATGATAAAGAATACCCTGACGCTTACCCGACAGGGAAGTAATACAGCCACTGTAAACCCTGTCATTTTTGTAAAGGATTAATACATGACACCAATCATCATTAATATAGGAAGACTGACGGATAACGAGATTGTCATCACGGAAATGCATATCTCAGGTCGGCATGCGCAACTGCTTCTTGATGAAGATGGCAAATGGTATATTCACGACCTGCATTCCTCAAACGGTACTTTCCTTAATGGAGAAAGGATTAAAACGCCTCACCTGCTCAAGGCGGGCGACGAAGTATATGTAGGCACTACCCGCCTCGACTGGCCTGCCATTACGCGGCAGCATCAACCCGCTACTGCGGAAACGAAAAAGGCGGCTTCACGGAATGGCTATTATATCCTGGCCGGGTTGGGCATTGCCGTTGTTGCGGTAGCAGCCTTCCTGCTGATCAATGAACGGTCGGCCGGAACAACAGGCAGGAATAACTCCACGAACACCGGAAGGAGCAGCGATGTTAAAGACAGTGGCCTTGCAGATAAGGAGAAAATAACGCCCAGGATCGTTACATACGATATCTCCTGCTTTACGGGTACGAGTAATGAGCGGGCCGACAGGATAGGCAATACGATCGACAGCCTGCGTACGGATTATATCAATACCTCAGATATTACGCTTACGCTCCAGGAAGAGATCGATTTTGGCACTGATAACCACAGGGCGCTGATGCAGGGCCGGAGCGTACTTACAAATGCATCCAGCGATAAACTCAAAAGTATTTTAGCGCAGTTGGCAGCGAAGGTTACCGAGCCGAGGGGGTTTACCTACCAGCTCTTTCTTATCGAATCGAACGAGATCAATGCCTGGACATCGGGTGGCAGAATATACTTTACTACTGCCATGCTGGATTTTACCCGTAATGACGATGAGATAGCGGGCATTATCGGGCATGAAATATTTCATAACGAATTGGGGCATATCAATAAAATGCTCCGGGCAAGAAAGATTGCTGTAACCAGGCTGGGTGATGAAGCGGGAGACCTTGCCTCCACGATAGACGGCGTGCTCCGGTCGCCATTTGGTAAAAAGGATGAAGCCATGTGCGATCTGCGGGGTGCGGAGCTGATTATGTCTGCCGGTTTTGACCCCTGTAAAGTGATCGCGCTCTGGGGAAGGATGGCGGAGGCCGAGGGCGGCTCTACTCCTTTAGACAGCTTTTTGCGGAGCCACCCTTATGCAGCAAAACGCAAGGAATGTATTGGCAACCACCTGAGGGTAAACTATGATATGAACTGTACTCAATAATACAAAGGGTGAAAAAAATAAAATGGATAAGGCTTATTGGGTTTACGCTGCTTGGCATCGTGCTCCTGTTTGGGGTAATGGCTATCTTTTACAGGCACCCCCGTTTTGTTCGCGTGGGTAAACCCGAGTTAGTGAGTGTGCAGGACAGTTTTGTTAACCTACGCCTGAGTATGACCGTGCAGAATCCTAATTTCTTTTCCATCAGCGGCAAGCATATCACAATGCAGTTTGCTGAGGGTGTCACAACACTCGGGGAAGGACTGGTGGAAAACATGAGCATACCCCGTTTTGCAGAAACCGACGTGACAGTTGAGGTTAAAGCCAATGTAAACCAGGTGATCCGATCGTACCGGCAGCATAGCTCAGATACAGTAAGCCCGTCTGTTGCTGTTAAAGGTTCTTTTATGCCCTTTTTCTTCCTGCACGAGTTTAATATCCATAAAGAGATACCCAAAAATGAACTCTATGCATTGCTGTTCAGAACATTTCAATCGGGCGATGGCGCACGGGTGGATTCCTTTCGCATAAAACGGGCAAGTCTTCTTGAATCGCAGGTAGACTTTACCATACTGTTTACCAATAAATACAATATCGATTTTGAAATAAGCAGTATTGCTGCACAGGTTTATCCCGATAAAAAAATGAATATCCTGATGGGCAGCGTAGAAACAAAACGCAATATACCCTTCCGGTCGGGCAGTACCATTGCCATTCCACTGCAACTGAACATAAAAAACTTTTCACTGCTCCGGGCAATGGTAGAGAATGGGGTAAAGCAACTGAAAACGGTTTATATACAGGGCGAAGCCCGGCTACTGGTTGACAATACATTGATACCTGTACCTTTTGAAATACCGGTGGGCAGGATAGAGCAGCAGGACGGCGGACAGTAATTAACAATTACTAATTGTTTTATAATGCATACAACTGAAGTTCATTTTTATTGCGGCGGTACATTCCAGGAAAAGATCAGCTTTGCCGGAGGCGTGGCCAAAGTGATAACAATAGGCAGGCAGGGTACTGATGTGGTGCTGGATGCACAGAAAGTATCGCGCCTCCACGCGCAGCTTATTTCTGATGGCAATGGCCTGTTTATTACTGACTGTAATAGTACCAACAAGACTTTTGTTAATAATATTCCCCTTCGGCCGGGCGATGCCCAACCACTGAAGACGGGCGATACCATTAGCTTTGGTGGCGATGGTATGGCAAAACTGGTGGCAGGCAGCTATACAAAAGAGCCCGTTGATGCACCACATACAGGTAATGCGCTGCACAAAACGCTTTTTTATCACCTGAACGATAAAAAAGAAATGACCATTGGGCGCTCATCCGATTGCGATATTGTGCTCACGCACGAAACGGTAAGCCGTGTGCACGCAAAAGTTATAAAAACAGCAGAAGGGCGATTCCTCATTATGGATACGGGTTCGCTGAACGGCGTATATGTAAATGGTAAAAAGGTAAGCAGGGCTGAGATCGGTGTGGAGGATAAGATATACATCGGCCGGTTCCGGCTGGGTTTACAGGAAGCCTATAAGAATATCAGTGATGGGTCGGCCGTAATGGCGCACAGCATATCGATGAAGTATAAGAATGGGTTTCTTGCCCTGAAGGAAACAACGTTCGACCTGCCCTCCGGCGGCCTCGTTGCTATTATGGGGCCTTCGGGCTGTGGTAAATCCACATTACTCAGGATACTCAACGGCAGTGTACTGCCTTCAACAGGCGCGGTATTTATTAACGGGCTTGATCTTGTAGACAATTATGCCTACCTGAAAACGCAGATCGGTTTTGTACCACAGGACGATATTGTACACAAAGAGCTTACGGTAGAGCAGTCGATCTTTTATGCTGCCAAGATCAGGCTGAAGGGCATTCCCGACGAGATGATCAGCCAGAAAACAGAAACCCTGCTGCGCCAACTGAATATCAGCGAAGCGAGGCACCGGCTGGTGGCCGACATCAGCGGAGGCCAGCGTAAAAGGGTATCTATCGCAATCGAACTGCTCTCCGACCCTGCGGTATTATTCCTCGACGAACCTACTTCACCGCTGGACCCCCAGACCATTGTGGAGTTTCTTGAGATACTAAAAAGACTGGCCACAAACGGCACTACCGTTATCATGGTTACGCACAAACCTGAAGATCTTCATTATATGGATAAAGTGATCTTTATGGCGGAAGGCGGCAACCCGGCTTTTTACGGTAATGTGAGCGACTATAAGACCCGGTTTGGCGTAACCTCTCCTATAGAAGTATATGGCTTACTATCGGGAAAAAATGCCACCAAGTGGGCGAATAAACTGGATAGTAATTTATCGTTGCCCGCGGGCAAGGCACAAATACCGAATATCAGGGATACAAAGGTGAATCCCTTCTCGCAGTTCTTCTGGCTGTTTAAACGCAATATGCGGATAAAGCTCAATGATAAAAAGGGTACTGCTATAATGATATTGCAGGCGCCCATTATTGCACTCTTTATCTGCCTGATCTTTAAAGAGATCAAACTTTCCGTGCTCTTCCTGGTCACCATATCGGCGATCTGGTTCGGCATCAACAATTCTGCACGTGAGATCGTTTCCGAAGGCCCTATATACAACAGGGAGCGAATGTTTAACCTGCTGATCCTCCCCTATGTATTCTCCAAACTGGCATCGCTGGCCCTGTTTGCATTGATACAGTCGGTACTCTTCAACCTGATTATTGCTGTTTGCTACCAGGGTCACGCCGTAACATGGATGGCGCCGGGGCAGGCCACGCTGTGGACGTTTACCCTTACCTTCTGCGCTTCCTTCCTGGGGCTGTTCATTTCTGCCTCTTCGTCGAGCACAGAAAAGGCAATGGCCGTTGTTCCTATCGTGATCATTCCGCAGATCATGCTCGCCGGAGTAGTGGTAAGCATTAACACCAGGTGGGTGGAGTTGCTGAGCTATTTTACCATTTCGAGGTGGGGCACGGAGGGATTTTCGAGGATACAGGCAAAGATTATTGAGGCCGTTCCTGTACCTCCAAAGCCTGTTTCCGAAGACCAGACGATGGAGACATATACCGTGCTCAAAAAAGCGTTTCACTATTCTTATCATTCTGTATTTGGAGACCATGCAGGTGCGTTAAGGCTCGACATTATAGTGCTGCTCTCCTTCTGCCTGCTTTGTATGGCGGGTATATGGATCTCTTTAAGAAAAAAAGATATTATTTAATACGGAACAACCTGCGTTTCTGTATAAAACTTAAACTATGACCGGCAAAAAAATTCTCTCTTACGAAATAGTATCACTGCTCGGGGAAGGTGGCATGGGTAACGTGTACCTGGCCGTACACGCCCAGCTTGGCAGGAAGGTAGCGATTAAATCCTTACTGCCTCAACTGGTACGGCACGAGCAGATACGTGAGCGTTTTAAACAGGAGGCCAGCACTATGGCAAGACTGCAGCATCCTAATATTGTAAGTCTTATCGATTATGTGGAAGATGGTGAAGGCGCTTACCTGATCATGGAATACGTGGAAGGTAAGGAACTGGATGCCTATATCCGCACAGAGTCGGGCCCGATGCCCAAAGACAAGATCATGGCGGCAATGACACAGATCCTTGAAGCTTTTGCGTATGCGCACGACAACGGTGTTATTCACCGCGACATCAAACCATCGAATATCCTTTTTGCCAAAGATGGTACGATCAAGATCATGGATTTTGGCATTGCCAAACTGCTTTCGGAAGCGGATAAAAAACTGACCAAGACCGGCCTGCAGATGGGAACGGTATATTTTATGAGTCCTGAACAGGTAAAAGGAAAGCCTGTTGACAAACGCGCTGATATATATGCGCTGGGTGTTACACTTTTCCAGATGGTTACCGGGCACAGCCCGTACGAATCGTTAACTACCGAATACGAAGTGTATAACCGCATTGTTAATGACCCGCTTCCCCCGGTAACCAGCATATATCCCGGTGCATTTGCAGGCTTCGACAGTATTATTGCCAAAGCAACGGCCAAAGACCCGGAAGATCGTTTCCCCGACTGCCGCGCATTTTTAAAGGCGCTCCACGAGCCACTCACGGCAACCGTTTTCGACCAGCCGCCACATAAAGAACAAGCGCTTCCTTCCCCCACCCCCCCGCCGGTAAAAAGCGCTAAAAAGATGATCTGGATACTGGGTGCAGCGGCTGTGGTATTAACCATCTTTATATGGCAGTACAGTTTATATGCCAGGTATAAAAATCTGGTATCTGACGCAGACGACAGGTATGCCTACGGCGATTATGAGGAAGCTGTAAAGCTGTACAACAAGGCTTCTGCGCAAAGAAAAAAAGTGTTCTGGCTCAGCGGTGCCGACCCCAACAGCTCAAGGGTTAATGATGCGTATTACGGGTATTACAAAGACCTTGGTGATAAAAGGCTGCGAAGCGACAGCTTTTCTATGGCAGCATTTCCACAACCACTTAATTCGGTAAAGGATGCTTATAAGGAAGCACAACGATATCATTTCTTTGATGAATATGCGGAGAAACGTATTACGCTCTGCGATAAGATTGATGAGGCGATAGCAAAGTATAAAAACGAAGCATTTACCGACGCAGAAAGTGCGTATGCTGATGCAATCACTTATGCGCGCAGCATCAGCACCGACGATTCGGTGATTGCCCACCTGCAGAAGGCCAAGATCGCCGTAACAGCGCCCAGGAGTAAGTTTGTAAAAATATGGATGGAGCATGGTGTGTACCAGGACGAACGGTACGGCATGAATATTCATATTCATTTTGAGACGGCTTTCCTCGACTATAAATCCTGCGACATGGTATTATGGTTCTCTACAGCTTCGGGCACACCTCTGCAGGACAGGAACGGGCTGTACCGTGCTTCAGATAACCAGGTTTCGGTGGGCAAGAGCTTTACTCCTACTTACCGCATGTCGACCTACGAAGATTTTCCCGTATTTATGCCTTATGATGAAATGGAGATTACCACAACGGGGGATTATAAGTTCCGCGCAGGTATATTCTATGGACAGCAACAGATAGGGGAAACCAGCGACTATACCACCTTTACTTATACTGTTTCGGCCAGCGACACGTTAATGAAATAAGAGGCGGCAAGGCTATAATTGCAACCACATTGTTGTTTTTATGTCCCCGGTTCATACAAAGTATGCGCGGGGATGGCTATTTTTGCATTAATGAAATGGTTTGTGTTCATTATGGCGTCTTTGATACTGGCATTAAGCTGCATGCCCTGCAGGGATAATGCCTGTGCTGAAAGGGAGCATGAAACAAAGGAAGCCACGCACCATAAAACGGCACATAACGATGCAGATGATGCCTGTTCGCCATTTTGTACCTGTAATTGCTGCGGGTCGTTTACCATCTCTCCTTTACTTGCGGCAGAAACACTTACTCCTTCACTCCATACAGAGAAAGCGGCAGCGCTTCTCAGCGGCAGAATTGCCCATATTTCTATCCCTGTCTGGCAGCCTCCCCGTATTGGTTAAGTTATTCTATTACATGCGCCTGTAAGCACAGGGCATCCTGCATTTCTTAATCAATTATCAATTTCATAATGAAGCAATTATTTATTGCCGCACTCATACTGCTATGCGGCATCCATAATATATATGCACAACACAGTTTTAAAGCAAGAATAAAAAGCGAAGCCGACAAACAACCCCTTACAGGAGCAACGGTATTGTTAAAAGGAACGAACAAACCATCTATAGCAGACAGTACGGGGCTTGTTATATTTTCCAGCCTCCGTACAGGAAAACAGGTTTTTGTATTCAGTTATGCCGGTTACGTAGAGCAAACACTTGAATTTACACTTCCCCTGCTTTCGGATACAATACCCGAAATATTTTTAAGCGCTGAAGAGGGCGAGGGCGGGGAAGTGATCGTTGTATCGACACGTACCAGCCGTACAATTGCCAATACACCAACAAGGATAGAGTCGATAAACGGGGAGGAACTGGATGAGAAGAATAATATGCGACCGGCCAACGTGTCGATGCTGCTGCACGAAAGCACGGGGCTGCAGGTACAGCAAACTTCTGCTACCACGGGCAACGCCGGTATACGTGTACAGGGGCTGGATGGCCGGTACACCCAGTTGCTCCGGAACAGCTATCCTAATTTTGGCAACTTTGCCAGTGGCCTCAGCATTCTCGAAATTCCACCGCTCGATCTTAAACAGGTAGAAGTGATCAAAGGCCCGGCTTCCACCCTCTATGGCGGTGGTGCGATCGCAGGTGTGGTGAACTTTATCACCAAAACCCCTAAGGAAAAGGCAGAATACGACCTGCTGCTGAACCAATCGAATATTGGTCAGACCAATATCGGTGGTTATGCCTCACAAAAAAAGGGTAAGTTCGGTTACGCTATTCTTGGCCTCGTTAATCTCCAGCAATCGTATGATGTAGATAAAGACGACTTTTCGGAAATACCGGAGAGCAGGAACTTTACGATTAGCCCGACGCTGTACTTCTACCCCAATGCTACTACTTCCATAACGCTTGGCAACAGCTTTACCAGGAGCACGAGTACGGGGGGCGATATGCTGGTGATTGACGGCAAAGCGGATGCAACTCATGTGTATTTTGAAAAGAATACCACCATGCGCAACACTACGGTACTGGAGGTTGAGAAAAAGTTGAAGACCGCCGGTACCTTCCGCCTGAAACAAAGCGTAAGCATTTTCGACAGGCATATTGATATTCCGGGCTATTCGTTTGCAGGTATAAATACCAACAGTTTTACCGACCTCTCATGGTTACACACGGGGCAAAAGCATACGCTTACGGGTGGCCTGAACCTTGTGTACGATAAGTTCCGGCAGGAAAACAACAACACACTGCAAGCCCGGTCTTTGACCACGGGACTTTATTTACAGGACACCTGGGATATAAGCAACCGCTTTAAACTGGAAACGGGCATCAGGGCAGACCATGCCAGTTACAGGAACGTTAACTACAGCAAGAGCCAACTGTTTGTTTTGCCGAGGGTGTTTGCGCTGTTCAGGATTACGGATAAACTCAGCTCGCGCATCGGTGGCGGATTGGGGTATAAAATACCTACCATTTTTACGGAACAGACTGAAGCGATGCAGTACCGTAATGTGCTGCCGTTGAATAATGTTAAGGCGGAAAGAAGCGTTGGCGGAACTGCTGATCTCGATTATAAAACAAAAATCGGGAATGATCTTTCTTTCAGCATCAACCAGTTATTCTTCTATACCGTCATCAACAACCCTTTGGTTTTACAACCGGGCAACCCGGGTGTTTATTATTTTGCCAACGCGGCCCGGCCTATGACGAGCAATGGCTGGGAAACCAACCTGAAGTTTATTTATAAAAGAGACCTGAAACTATTTATTGGCTACACTTTTACCAATGCGAGGGCAGAATACCGGGCAAATAACCCGCATATTCCGCTCGTACCGAAGAACAAGGTAAACCTTACCATGATGTACGAAAAGGAAGACAACTTCAAGCTGGGGCTGGAGGGTTATTTTACAGACCGCCAGTACCTGTACAACGGCACACAGACGCCTTCGTTCTGGGAGTTTGGTTTTATGGCCCAGAAGACCTTCGGCAAGGTTTCTTTGTATGTTAACTTCGAAAACTTTACGGATCAACGCCAAAGCAGGTATAAGACGGTGGTGAATCTGCCACACAATAACCCGAGCTTTGACGATATCTGGAACCACACAGAGGGCTTCGTGCTTAATGGAGGCATAAAGCTCAGGTGGTAACTGTAACATAATAATTTTATCCCGGTGGTGGCGCCAGGTACCTGTTTGTTTAAATCCCTATATTTGAACAAACAAACTGCTGCCACCGGGTTTAATATTTCTGTTTCCAGATGATGAGAGCTGCCTTATTCCTGTTCCTGCTGTTTCTTTCTGCCGCTACCCTTGCACAGCCTGTGCATACTTTATATAGTGACGCTCCGCAAAAAGTTGATTCCTTTCTTGTATTAGCCGACCGGGGATATTCTTTTAACGAAGTACTATCGAATAAATCGCTTCCCTTTATATACCAGGATTCGCTGAAGCCCGGCGAGGCCGGAGTTTACTGGATAAGGTTTACGGTAGTAAACCCTTCGCAGTATGCAAAAAAATACGAGGTATTTTTCAAGCCTGCTATAAACAATACCTTATACTGCTACGATGAGGATCAAAGGGTATGGAATCAAATAAATGGGGGCTACGCTGTTCGGGGGAGTTCGAGAAGACATGGTATAATGCCTTGCATGCTGCAGGGCAATACAAAAAGTACGCTCTACATCAGGGCAGATATCAGAGCGCTGGGTAACCCGCCTTATAAAATAAGGTGTTCTGTACGCCTTGAACCGGCAGACAATGCCCGGAAGCAGGAAGCTTTTCTGTTGCTTGTATGGCTGGGCACCATACTCGTAATCGTGGTTTTCTTTATTTACAATGCGGTTACTTACTTCAGTTTTAAAGACAAAACTTATTTCTACTACCTGGTAGTACAGGCGGGGGGAGCCATTTATATCACGGCTAATATGTTCTTTTTTAACGTACTGTTTCCCTGGCGGATATTAAGTTTGAAAATCACTGCATCGCATATCATTTACTTTTACGATCTGAATGGCTTTTTGCAGCATATTGGAATTATAACTGTAATATTCGGCTTTACCCAACTGGCACGGGCCTACTTAAATACAAAGAGTACATTACCGGTGCAGGACAAAATATTAAAGTATGGTTTGTACACTTTTATCTTACTGGATTTTCTCACCTCCTTTTTTACGATAAGCGGACTGGTTTTTACTGATCATTATACTTCTTTCTATTCTAATATCGGGATCATGCTCATGATTGGCTGTATCTTTTATACTGCATTAGCCGGTCGCTTACGGAAACTAAGAGCAGCGCAGTATTTTTTTATCGCCAACATCATACCACTGGGCTGTATGCTTGCGCTCGCCATTTACTTCGCAGTTTTCCGGGTAAGGGGCAGAGTATCTTCCATACTGCCTAACCTGGCCATCATTTCGCAGGCGCTCAGTTTTGCCTTTGCTATTGTAGGGCGTGTACGCCTGATCAGGGAGGAACTTGATAGTAAACATGCGGAAGCGCTTATTTTAAAGGATGAAATTGAACAGCTTTTACACCGCCAGCTTATTGTTGCGGGCGAAAATGAGCATATCCGGGGAGAGTTCATACACGAAAGAAGCAGGAATGAGGTTTTGCAGGCCAGCCTGGAGGCGAACGAACGCGAACTGGCCTCTATAACACTGTATATGCACCAGCGTAACGAATTGCTTATGCAGTTGAAAACCCAGATACAGAACCTCAATAAATTACTGCCACAGGGAAACAGGAAAGCGATAAAAGATATTGAGTCGAATATTAAAAACAACCTGCACCTGGGCGATGACTGGGAAAAGTTCAAAATACATTTTGAGCAGGTACACCCCCGCTTCTTTGAAGACCTGAAAAGAAATTACCCTGCGCTTACCCGGCACGAAACCAGGTTATGCGCTTACTTTCACATCAATTTGTCTACCAAAGAGATTGCCGCCTTACTGAATATTGACCCTGCAAGTGTACGCAGGGCAAAAACAAGGCTTACCAAAAAGATGGCACAATGTAAACCCTGAACCTGTCTCTGCAGTTTAGCCACCTTTATCTTCCTCATGTTTATTATTGACTTTCAATTGTTTACAAAGCTGTCTACACTTTGTCTATGCCCGTTTTTTGGTTGCCCGCCTGTCTGCCTCTTTTCTTTGGGAAATGAAAAAACAGACCTTAGCCTCTTATGATAATAAAGGACCACCCGGGTAACCGGTACACCTGCTTTAAAAGTCTTTTATTCCTAATCAATCAAAAAAAAGTATATGAAAAAACTACAGGACTTATATCAAATATTACAAAAGGAGTTTCCCACGCAAGACAAAACGGTTTACGGATATCTTGAAAACGGCGCCACGCTGGAGCCGGGCTGGCTGCTGCAGACACCCAATATATGGGGGATCGATATATCGAAGATCCCCATGCAACCGTTGCGCAACCCCGGGCCGGGTATTGATCCTGATTTCAGGTTACCCGTCTGTACAAGCCCTTCCGAAACCTGCAACTGCAAACCGCTGCTGTCAACAGTTGCTGATCCGAAAGATAAGCCAAAGCATTTGTGCATCGGGCATTCTAATTCTTTTGCAGACGAGTTCTATTCGATGATCATCAAAGCGGAAAAGACGGTTTTTATCAGCACGCTTGGCCCGGGGCCAGACGAGAATTTTCTTGCAGCATTGCGCAACGCCGTAACCCGTTTGGGACATACCGGCAACAGAATCACTTTTGCACTCCTGATCGGCTATCCTTCGCCAGCCACGCCACGTAGGGAGGCAGAGTATCTTATGCATGAACTGACACGCGGTGTGAGGGAATTGGATAAAGCCAAAGTAACGGTTAAAGTGCTGGTGAGCGGTACCCCTGTGGTATGGAACCACGCGAAGATTGTAGTAGTGGATGGTAAGGAAAGCATTACGGGGGGACATAATTTTTACCAGCACCGCTACCTGCAGGAAGAACCGGTATTTGACCTGTCGATGAAACTCAGCGGGGCAGTGTCTGTTTTTGCTCATAATTATTTCCAGGAAATCTGGAAGCGTGCCCAGGATGTCATTGCGAAGTGGGAAGCTGTTTATAATCCCCCGGCAAATAACGATGTGCCGGCCAACGATGAGGCCGATATAATGGAACAGCCCCTTACCGTTACAGGCACTTCAACAGCACCATCCGCAAACGGGTTGTCCGTACCTGCCCTTGCAGTGGGGCGTCTTCCCGGAGAATGGGATTCTGAGCCAGGTGAAAGAGCATTGTTGTACATGCTGGAGCAGGCACGCGAATCGATTAAGATTTCGCAGCAGAATATTGGCTATGGCCCGGCTCCTGTTACCCACTGGCCCGGCAAGTTTATATATGCAATAGCAAAGTTTATCGTTACCCAAAAGAAAGAAGTGTACATTGTACAGTCTGACGAAAAAGCAAGTGGCGGATATTTCTCCGGCGCTACACTCAAACACCTCGAAGACAGGCTGTTTTCAGCAGCCCGAAGCGTGCCTGGCGCACCAAAGGAAGATGAGTTAAAAGCGTTGTTCCGTAAATGCCTGCACATGGGCAGTCTTCGTTTTACCAACGCCCTGGAATGGTCGGAAAAATCAGGGTTCGCCAATCATACCAAATTTATAATGGTCGATGATGAGCTGCTTTATATAGGCTCCCAAAATATGTACGTGCCCGGGCCTGTAGCAGGCCCATGGCGGTTGATGGAGTTTGGTTATATTATCGGGAGCAAAGAGGCTGCAAAGCAGTTGCTGGATCAGTACTGGAACAAACTGTGGAAGTATTCTGCCTACTGGGTAAAAGTGTACACGGGCAGAGCAGAGTATGGCTTAGATGATACGGTTGATGTGTTTGTTGAGCTTAACGGTGCCACCCAGGATGATACAGTGCGGTTTGTTGATGAGAGCGGTAAAGAAGAATGGTGGACTTTTACAGGCAATATACGCAATGGCCGTATTACCTACAATCAATACAAAGTACCGGGTAAGTATTTCCTGAAGGGGCAAACGATGACCATCGAATACATACAGGATGGAAGGGGTGAAAGGCGCTCTATGGCGAAGAGTACCTTTCGTATTAAACCGATGACGGTTTCGGTAACAACGGATAAGCCATCATACAAAGCGGGAGAACAGGTACGGGTTAGCCTGAAAGTAGAAAATGGCATTCCGCATAATGATTCGGTTACTTTTCATAACCAAACCGGGAGGGAAGACAGCTTTATGTGGACGCACGGGCTGACGAATGGTACTTTGAAAGAAACATGGGGCGCACCGGGTCACCTGAAAGGACAAACAGTTACCATCTGGTATATCCACGATGGAGGAATCGGGGGTAAGAAATGGAAGATCGCTTCCACTACTTTTAAAGTAGAGTAATACACTGTTAGCCTTTATTATCAGGCTCAGTAAAAACAAAGGGCCGTTCTATAGAACGGCCCTTTGCCTTAATCGTTACCGGCCCGCTTTGTTATAGTATATTGCGGGGTGTAAATGGATACAATGCCACACACAACGAATCATATCATGCTTGTACGCCCGGCAAACTTCGGGGCAAACCTCCAGACAAAAGAAAGCAACAGCTTCCAGAAAGAAATAGAGGGTTTAAGCGCTGCCCGGATAAAAGAGAAGGCATTGGCAGAATTTGACAATTTTGCCCGGGTGCTGCAGGAAAGGGGTGTTAACGTATATGTATTTGAAGATACAGACAGCCCGGTTAAGCCTGATGCCGTCTTTCCCAATAACTGGGTTACGTTTCACAGCGATGGTAAAGTACTCCTATACCCTATGCAGGTTGAAAACAGGATGCAGGAAAGAAGACTGGATATTATTGATGCGCTTAAAAAGAAATTTAAGATCGATCATATTGTTGACCTGTATGTACATAAAAATAAAGGACGTTGCCTTGAGGGTACAGGAAGCATCATTTTTGACCATGATGCTAAAATCGCTTTTGCCTGTCTTTCGCCGCGTACGGATAAATTGTTATTTACAGACACCTGTGATTACCTCGGTTACCAGGCTGTTTATTTCCATGCTGCTGACAGGCAGGGAGAAGCTATTTATCATACCAATGTAATGATGTGCATTGCAGAAAAGTTTGCAGTGATTTGCTCAGAAAGTATTCGCAATGAAGCGGAGAAAAAGCTTGTTCTTGATACACTTACCGGTGCGGGTCATGAAGTGGTTGACATCAGCTTTGAGCAGATGAGCTGCTTTGCCGGGAATATGATTTCGTTACAGATCAGGGATGACAGGATACTTGTGATGTCGCAGACTGCATTTGACAGCCTTACTGTGGCACAAAAGGCGCAGATTGAAAAGTATTGCGAACTATTTCCCATTGCTATACCAACTATAGAAACCATTGGCGGAGGGAGCGCGAGATGTATGATAGCAGAGATATTCCTGTCGCCGGACGCATCGTAAGCGCCAGGTATATTGCTATTTTGTGGCCGGGATCTGATTTTCGTCCTGCGCCGCCCGGGCCAGAGCAAGTTCATCATTACCCGCTGCATTTTCCTCCGCCAATGGCGCCACAAATTCATTCATATATATCCTGAAAAGAACAATGATGTAGTTGATGAGGAGTGGCCCAAATATGAGGCCAATAAAGCCAAAAAGACTTAGCCCGACGATAACGCCCAGAACGGTAATTACAGGGTGTACGTCTCCCATCTTTTTCATAATTGTAATCCTGGCCACATAATCAACATTACCAGTTATAATTACACTGTATAAGAGCAGGCCAATACCCATCGTTGAGTTACCGGTGGCAAAAGTAAGAATGACCAGTGGCACCCAAACGATCATTGTGCCCACTATAGGAAAAAAGGCAAACACACCGGTCAGAAATCCCCAGAGCGCCCATTCATCCACCCCAAATATAAAATAGCCCAATGTTGCCGTAGCACCCTGGACGATTGAGATAAGCGGAATACCCAGTGCATTTGCCTTTACTATCTTTTTTGTTTCAGCAGCAAGCATCAGTGTGTTAATATCTTTCAGGGGTATGATTCTGAAGAGCGTCTTCTCCATCTCACGCGCATAATACAGCATATAATAGAGCAGGAAAAGCATGGTAGCAAGATTTGCTATTACGCTGGCCGTACTGTTAAGGATAGAAGGAATAAAGGCAACAACTTTCTGTGCGCCTTCTGTGAGGCTTTTTTCTGAGACAAACGTAACACCCATTTTTTGCTGCACTTTGTCTACCCCCTGCCTGATATTTGCTACAACCGCATTAGGATCGCTCAGCACCGCGTTGACTTTAGGTTTGATTAATGTAATAGCGAGAAAAACGGGGAGCCCAAGCAAAATAAGGTAAAGCATAATAAACACACCCGATGCCCGGCCTCTTTTCCATTTTCTTTTATACACCATCTGGAAGTAGCGGGCGCGGCTCAATATATACAGCGTTACGGCACCTAATAAAGCTGACAACCATGGAAACAATTCTTTACCTACAACCCAGATCAACAAAATAAGGATACCTAAGAGCAGTATTTGCTTGATACGATTATTAAAAAGGTTGTTCATCTGCTGTTATGGTAAGATTTAAGGTTTAAGGAATTACCAGGACCGGAAAACTATTGTTACACTTTCTATGCCCGCATATCTCTTTATACTACAATGCAGCAACGGTATCCCGGATGTCTGGTATTTTATTTTTAACGAAATTTGTCACAAGAAGTTGAATTGCCTTGCCGGTGAGTCGTCTGAATATATTTTTTGAACCGCGTACATAGAGGTTGTAGCTCAGTAATCCGGCTCCCTGGCTGATGGCAGCGTCAAGTTCACCAGTTTGTACAGCTGGAGATTCGCCAAAGCTCTTTAATGCATTCACAACAATGGTGGCGGGCTTAAGGCTGTTCACAATATCGCCTACAGATTCTTTTATATCTGCTACCTGTTGTTGCTGAAGCTGCTCAAGTTGTTGAATGCTTGCTTCCAACTTATGCATACCGGAAACTTTATTTTTCAATTCTTGATGATTTTATCGATAATAAGGTTACTCAACGGCGTTTTAATCCAATGTTTTCTGAATAATAAGACAAGCAAACCAGTTAAAGTAAAAAAACCACCTACAATAAAAAATCCTGACGAAAGACTACCAATTTGATTTCCGATCCACAAAGCGGCACCAACGCTTAATACAATCAGTGCTGTTGCGCCCAGGATGAAGATGGTTATAATGGAGATCAGGGAAGATACGGTTTCAGAAATCTTACCGGCTGCTTTTAATTTCCATAATTCAACCTTTGTTTCGGCGAGGTCTCCCACCCTGCTCAATAGTGTTTCGATATGATCTGTAGTTGATTGCATCTTACGGGATACTATTTACTTTTACTGGTTTGTTTGTACTTGTATTATTATCAGGAAACAGCTTGTTTTGCAGAATTTGCAGAAGTTGCCATCTTTGCTTTTACTTTATCGCTCATTTCTTCCACGTCTTCTTTTGCGCCTGAATAAGCATTTTTTAATCCATCGATAAAGTCGCTGAAACTGTTTTTTACAGCATCTGTCATATCTGTTGTCCTGTTAGCGATCTTCTTTCTTGTGTTTGACCCTTTATCGGGTGCAAACAGAATACCTACAATGGCACCAGCAGCTGCGGCGGCTGCAATTCCCAATAACACTTTTGAACTCTTCATAACATTAATTTTTAAGGTTTATAATATTTTTTAACAAACAGATTCACTTTCAGCGTTACGGCTGATATTGTTCAAAGTGGTGTATGTTGATACTTCCACTTAAAAGCCTATGATATTGATTATTTTGAACTCACTCTTCTGCCCTGATTAGTCTGGCAGCCTCAGATACAATCGTCTCGCTTTTTGACTGGTTGGTATAAGGTATTCAGGTTGTTGACTTGTTCTTGCTATAGTAGTCAACAATCATACCAAACAAAATATCGTGCCAGGAATTGAGAAAATGGGTGGTTTTAAAATCATTTCTATCTCCAATGAATAAGGGAACTAAAGAGTTACACAATTGTGACAATAGTCATACTTATATGTATATCTGCAATATTATGTGTACTTGAAATAGTAATTCCGCACTCATAAATGAGAAAGCCTCCCATGGCCTATTACTGCAGAAGAATACCTGCAGCAGAGACAATTTTGTAAGCTATTTTCTGTGTAATTACTTGCAGTTTACCGTGTATCAAAGCACATGCGACGAAAATCGCCTTTCCATGCTGTTATGTAGCTTATCTTTATTTGTCAAGTATTTTTACCCCCAGCTAACTGATTTTACGGATAAGAATTATTATTTTTAGCGCTTATATAATTGTAAACTAACCAAAAAAGCATGCTTATGCAACACGAAGAAAAATTACTGGAGCTTATGTTTGATACGGATCCAAATGCTGTTGCAAAATGGATCAAAACTCACCCGGCACTGGACCAGGCTGATATTATCAGAGAATACATTATTCTTGTTAAAAGAAGACTGCTTGCAGCCGGAGATACGGGGGGAGATGAGCTTTGTGAAGCAGTGGAAAAACAACTGGAATCATACCAGGAAGCTTATCTTGATACAATGCTGGCTGATCTTCAATATGAAGTGGCCTTAATAGAGCAGGGTAAAGCAGAAGCAAAACTGGACCGGGCTATTGTAAGTCTTATTGAATCCCTTCGGAGCTCGCTGGAAGCCAACGATGCTAACGCACCAGCTATAAAGGCAGTAATTGCTGAAATAATAGCCCAGCAAAAAAAGGCAGGGTGCTATGACCCCGATGAATGGGATTGGTTTGAAGAGTACTAAAAGTTACAACATTTCTCCTACTGCTTCCTGGAAATCAGGAAGCAGTAGGTTTGAGATCGCCGTCAGAAAGCAGAGTAATATACATTTCATCGGTATCGGCATTTGGAGAGATCAGGTTTAAGCCAAAGCGGTCATCGTAAGGAGAACCATAAACACCACCCCGGTTAAATATGATGCCATTGTTGCCTCCAGAGTTTGCACTGATAACATTTCCATAAGCACTATAGTAAGCATTGGTTGGCTGTGCAGGTGCATAGGCCAGAAGTGGGTTCTGCCACCACTCATAGCTGCTCAGATCGCCCAGGTTTTTTTCCGGATTGGTGGTGGAAGGCGTAGTACTGCCCGGAAAGCCACAAGTCATTCCCTCTGCGAAGTCGCCCGCTACCTTTTGTAACAAGGCAGCGTTAACATTTGCTGACCCAAAATCAGTGTTCAGACCACTTTCATTCCAGCCGCTCATGCTTACACTAATTCCGTTTCCGCTAGTCGAAGCCATATAAATGAAGTTTGTCATATAGAGGTTTTCATCATCAGCGTTCAGTACATCTGCTGCAATGGTGATGGACAGGTCTGTATATTTATAGCTTTGAATGTCGTTTGCATTTGTTGCGGCAAGGGTAGCATTTACATAGCCACTAAGCGTTACGCTATAGGTTCCATTGGGATTATTATTTGCAGGATCGGGGGCTGTGACCTGGGTAACCACGCCTGTGAAATGGTAGTCAAGATTGTAAATGGTGTTGGGCGTAACATTTACAGCTGCTGCCGTGGATTCATACCCCACCGATCCTGATCCCCCGGGACTTTGCCCCGGTGCAAGGTTGGTTAACTCTTTTACGATACTATCGCTGCCGTAGGTAGTGAAAAGGGATTGAAGATAGGCGTTGTACGTGGGGTATGGATTTTGCACTGATCCGCTCGGAAACACATTTGTGCCGATAGCGCGTACAAAAGCCCCATTTGAATCTAAGTAAATTGCCGATGTTGATGATGATCCGGAGAACCCTGAAGCTGCTGCAAGTGCGTTAAATGTTCCCGTTGTATCAAGGGTGTTACCTACCTGAGTCTGCACTACTTTGTCTTTTCTGAATGCCAGGCTGATGGAACCGCCATATTGGGAGATGTTCGTTATGTCTGCTCCACCGCTTGTACCATCATAGGAAATTTCGAAAATGGAGTAGCGTGGCGTGTCGCTGCTTAAGAAATTGGGCTGACTTCCTGTAGGAAGCTTTTCAATACCGGTTGCAGATCCGTAGGAAATAAACCCTACAAGGGAGACTGCCGAGTTAAGGATAAGTCTTTTAGCAGCAATATCCGACAAGCTATATGCCTTCGAGGTGCCGTAGGAAATGTTATCAATAGTGATATTATTACCGGAGAAATTAATCGTTTCAGCAGTGCCTGCAGGATCATAAACCATGTCTGAGGTATTTGCTGCAAAAGTGATATAAACATTCGAACCAGATAATTGGGGATTGTTAAGGTTGGTCAGGTCAAAAGTAATTTTCATATTTTATTGTATTAATCAGGTGACTAAACGTTTGTTTATGTATAATTATTGCACCTAATTATTTTTTGTACTGTCAAAATACTTTTTTTGATTATGGGGCACAAAAAAAGACCCAACAAACGTTGAGTCTTTTTTTGTGCCCAGAACTGGATTCGAACCAGCACACCCTTGCGAGCGCTGCGACCTGAACACAGTGCGTCTACCAATTTCGCCATCTGGGCATCACTTATTCAGGGGTGCAAATATATGAAATCATCCCTTACAAAAAATATTTTTCGGAAAAATTACTGTTCGGCTACGCGTGTTTTCCGGCCGATCAGGCAGATGCCGAGAATCACCAGTACTGTACCGGCTACCTGCCACCACCCGATCGTTTCACCGAGTACAAAATGTGCCTGTATGATCGTGGAGACCGGGCCAATACTCGACACGATAGCTACATTGCTGGCCCCTATCCGCTTTAGCCCTGAAGAGACCAGGAAAGAGGGGATCACAGTAGCTACTACCGCCAGCAGCAACCCGTACCACCACAACGATGCACCGCTGTTCTGTAACAAGGCGTATTCACCCTTAAGTAGAAAATGGATAAAAATACCACCTGTTGCCGAGAGCATGGCGTAAGCGGTAAACCGCGTTACCCCAACAGCAGGAATAATGCTCCCACTACCCGCGATATAAATGGAATAGGTAACGGCACAGAGAAAAACAAGAAAACTACCCAGGTAAAACTGAGGGTTGCCACTATCGATCTGCATTTCGCCGAAATAGGCCAACGCGATACCGCTATAGGTGAGTGCCAGCGCCCATTTCTGCATCTGGCTGAGGGCCTGTTTGAAGAAGTAACGGTTGATGAGTACGGTAAATGTGGGATACAGAAAAAGAATCAGCCGCTCCAGCCCGGCGGATATATATTGAAGTCCCAAAAAATCAAAAAGGCTGCTGAGGTAATATCCCACCAATCCCAGCAGGATCATGATGACCCATTGCTTCCGCATTATTATACGGTTGTCATCTCTTCGGCCGGCAAGAATGGCTGCACCAAGGTAAAATGGAAGGGATAATACCATACGTATGGTAAGCAGGGTAAGCGGGTCTACCTTTAGATTGGAAAAAGCTTTCTTTACAATAATGGCTTTAGTGGAAAACAATATTGCGCCCACAAAAGTGATGAGCAGTCCTGCAAGCAGGCTGCTCTTTGGCCGGGCTGTAACTGTACCTTCCACTATGCACTCACGCCAAAATCACGGAGGGCGTCGTTCAGACTTGTTTTAAGATCGGTGCTTGCCTTACGCTGCCCGATGATCAGGGCACAGCCAACACCATATTCACCGGCAGGAAATTTCCTGGTATAGTTACCGGGTATCACCACGCTGCGCGCCGGTACACGTCCTTTATATTCAATGGGCTTGTCGCCGCTAACATCAATGATCTTGGTGCTTTGTGTGAGCACTACATTAGCGCCGAGTACGGCTTCTGACTCTACTACTACGCCTTCCACTACAATACAGCGGCTACCGATAAAACAACCATCTTCGATAATTACAGGAGTGGCCTGCAGGGGTTCGAGCACACCACCGATGCCTACTCCCCCACTCAGGTGCACTCCCTTACCAATCTGCGCACAACTACCTACCGTGGCCCAGGTATCTACCATGGTTCCTTCGTCTACGTAAGCGCCGATGTTTACATAACTCGGCATCATCACCACGTTCTTAGCGAGGTATGCACCATAACGTGCCACAGCATGCGGCACAGCTCTTACCCCGAGTGAAGCGTAATCGCTCTTCAGCGCCATCTTATCATAAAATTCAAAGGGGGGAAGTGTATAGGTCTGCATCTGCTGTATACCAAAGTAAAGCAGGATGGCCTGTTTTACCCATTCGTTTACCTGCCACTGATGGTCGCCTGTGGGGCTGGCCGTACGCAGCCTGCCTTTATCTACTTCTTCTATCACCGCTCTCACTGCATCCTGGTATTTTTTATCTTTCAGCAACTCGCGGTTGGCCCATGCTTCAGCTATCAATTGTGCTAATTCCATTATTAAAAATTTATGCAAACATAGTAAATAAAAAGGCCCATTTTTGCACGGTACTGCTTATCGGATTGTATGCATTTAAAAATTCTCATCAGGCTGCCCAACTGGCTGGGCGATATGGTTATGGCCACTCCATTACTGCAGGCGGTACAGCTTGTCTATCCGGGTGCAACGGTTGATGTGATTGCAAAAAAAGGACTTGATTTTCTGCTGGATCATATACCTGGTATCAACGAACGGTATATCTTCTCCAAGAATGAATACAAAGGTTTACAGGGCGCCTGGCGTTTTGGTAAAATGATCGCTGCACAGCAACGGTATGACCTCTTTATCTGCCTGCCTAATTCTTTCTCTGCTGCCGTTATGGCCAGGGCAACGGGGGCTAAGATGAGCATAGGATATAAAAAAGAGCTGCGGTCGTGGTTATTGACAAAGACTTACAACCAACCTGCAAACCTGCACCGTGTTGAAACGTATATGCATCTTTTGCAGCAGTATGCCGGAGTGAATATCCCTACTCCACCGGTACAACTACAGGTAACTAATGCTACCCGAAAGGACATTGTAATTGTCAATATCAATTCCGAAGCCTCCTCACGAAGATTACCACCGGCAAAGGCTGTTGAGTTTATTACAGCACTTCGTAATAAGGTACGGCATGACCTCGTGCTTATCGGCAGTCTGGCTGAACAGGCATTTGTAAATGAAGTGTATGCTGCCCTCCCGGATAAACAGGGTATCGGCAATGAAGCGGGAAAGACTTCATTGCATCAATTGCTCTCCTTACTGGCATCGGCAAGGGTAATGCTCACTACCGACAGCGGACCGGCTCACCTGGCTAATGCGCTGGGTACGCATACGGTTGTTTTATTCGGAGCGGGTAACGAACTCAGTACAGCGCCCTTCAATGCTAACAAAACCATTCTCCGGCTGGGTCAACTGCCTTGCGAGCCCTGTGTAAATAATGAATGTAAGCTTTATGGCAGCCCGCGTTGCCTTGAACTCCTCGATCAGCAACTGGTTACACAGGCTGTGGTAAATGCATTACAGGTTACCTTGTAGAGATTAATGTGGTATTCAATGTGTGCCGAGTATATCTCACAAAAAACGGTGCTGACTAAAAAGTTCAACACCGTTGCCAGGATGCCATGGTGGACACGCCACTGCCGGTCATCTGCTGGTATAATTATCTTTCTCTCTCTATCCTGTAATTACTTATAACGTAATGCCTACACCCAATTGTATAGACTGGCTTTTCCACTTGTCTTTGTCGCCTATATTATCCAGGTTGTTCAGCCCGATTGCATAGCGGCCGTACACCCTGAAATTAGACAGTTTCAACTGTACACCTCCCAGCATGGAAAAATCGCCCTTCTTAAATGCGTCTGCGCCATTCTTTAACAGGTTTTTAGTATCGTCTTTGATGATACCGAACTGCGGGCCTGCCTGCAGGGTGATGACATTACCCAGCTTATAGTTCAGCAGTATCGGAATACTGATGTACTTCAACTTAATGTTATTTACATTGTTGAACTGGTAAATGGAACTGAAAGTAGAGGACGTGTCGAGGTTAACCTGGCCGAACATTACCTCGGGCTGGATGGCGAATTTTGGACCGAGACCAATCTCGGCAAAACCACCTAACTGGTAACCGAATGTAAATTGTTCTTTAAAGCTTTTACCACTGATCTTATTAATAGTGGCCCCGCCTTTAACACCAATTTTCAAGCCCTGGGCCTGCGACGCAACCGCAAAAAGGCAAAAAATGCTGAAGGATAAGAGTTTTTTGTTCATGTTATAGTCTTTTTATTAACTGATTTTATGCAAGTGTTGTGCCATTCGGCGGAGGGCTTGTATAAAATATTGTTAAAGAGACGCGGGTGTTGTTGGTTATGAAGGAGGAATGGTGGGTTACTCATAACTCATCATTCTACGCGGAGTTTCTTCCTGCGTTAATGATCCCGTACGAACAACGGATAACTAATCTTTCGTAGAGATCCTTATCGGGTAAGGGAGAGCCGTGCTCATCGTGGGCACGCAGTTGCGCAATAGCATATTGCTGTATGGTGAGCAGGGGCAGCACAATCTTTTCACGCATTTGTATGGAGAGCTGGTCTACGGGATAATCTGCCATAAGAGAAGTTTTACCCGATATCATCAGTATATAGCGTTGTGTGCGTTCAAACTCTGCATAGATAAGACCCCATATATCGCCAAACCTTGGATCGGTGGCGAGGTGTGCTGTAAGGGGAAAGAAACATTTTTTCATCGACATCTCGCAGTTGTCCATCAGCGTCTTAAAGAAAAGGGATTGCTGGTACAATAACCTGATCTCCTCAAGACGACCGGTTTTCTCCATAGTTTCGAGTGCGGCGCCTACACCGAAATACCCGGTTACATTTTGTTTGAGCTGGCTCCAGGAGCCTACATAAGGTATGGCACGCAGGTCTTTAAACTCCAGTTGGCCTGTGCCGCGCTTTGCCGGGCGGCTGCCGATATTGGTATCTCCAAAAAACTTAAGCGGGCTTACCTGCAACAGGTAATCGAAGAAGTCGGGGTGATTTTTGAGCGCGAGGTAAGCGTCGTAGCTCCTGCCGGCCAGTTCGGTAAGCAGTGCTTCTTCTGCCGGATCGAGCGTAATCTCTTTATTGGTAAACAGCTCGTTGCTGATACCTGCATTGAGCAACTGCTCCATATTAAACATGGCAGCATCGACAGTACCAAAGTTGCTGCTTACGGTTTGCCCCTGTACGGTCAACTGTATCTCTTTATTGGCTACGTTACGGCCCATCGAGGCATAGAAACGGTGCGTCTTACCACCACCTCTTGCGGGCGGACCACCCCTGCCGTCGAAGAAAACTACGTCTACATTATAACTACGGGATAGTGCTGTCAGTTCTTCTTTGGCTTTATAGATACTCCAATTGGCCATCAGGTAACCGCCATCTTTGGTGCCGTCTGAAAAGCCGAGCATAATGGTCTGCCTGTTCTTTCGTTTGGCCAGGTGCAGGCGGTAAGCAGGTAATTGATAAAGGTCTTCCATGACAGCAGCGGCATTACGCAGGTCGTCGATGGTTTCAAAAAGCGGAACGATATCAATAGATAACTCACCGGCCAGCCATCCGCTGAGCAGGAAGAGGCCATAAACTTCCATTACGTTCAGGGCAGTACGGCACTGGCTGATGATATAGCGGTGACAGCCGGCTTCACCATTCTGTTCGTGGATAGTTTTGATGGCTGCAATCGCGCCGAGGGTTTCTCTGGTGATATCACTGAAGGCAGTTGCTTCAACAGGCGTTGTAATGCCACAAAGCCACTCTATCTTTTGTGCGTCTCCGGCTGCTTCATACCCTGCGGGTAATCCCTGCCCTGCTGCTGCAATGGTATTAAGCACCAAAGAATGAATGCTGCTTTCCTGTCTTACGTCCAGCGTGGCAAAATGCAGTCCGAAGAGATGCACTTTATTACGGAGCTGGTCGATCAAATGAACAAAGAGACCGTTGTGCTGGTGAATAATAATATCGCGCATACGGTCGAGTGATTCGAGTATTTCCCCACGGGTAATGGTGGTACGCTGCCCCGGTACAAAGAGGTTATCATATAGTTTTTTCTCCAGCTCGGGCAACAGCACGTCTACTCCTTTAAAGGTAAGGCGGCGGCGGATGCGCCGTATCTCAAGATAATAACACTTGATGATGGAGCCCCGCAAAGCATCGGCTACCTTAAGTGTAGTGGCTGCGGTAACGAAGGGATTGCCATCGCGATCGCCACCGGGCCAGAAGCCCATACGTATCGGTGGGTTGTTTACATCTACCGCATCGTTAAAATGGTTTGTCAGGAAATTCATGATCCTGCCTGCGGCTGCATAGAACACATTTTCGAGGTACCAGATCAGGCTGACGGCCTCGTCGTAAGGGGTTGGCTTTTTATGGCTGAAGAAAGGCGTCTTGCCTAACTGCTGCAGGTGCATATTGATATCGGTAACATGGTCCTGCGCGATGGCTTTGGACATATCGTTGATAATACCGAGTACGGAACCGGGGTAGAACTGTGTGGGGTGGGCTGTAAGCACCAACTGCACACTGAAATCTTTCAGCCGTTTGGCCAGCGCTTCTTCTGCACCTGCAGCCTGGACGGAAGCGGCGAGATGCTTGAGCGTACCTACGCCATTCATATCGTGGATATCACTAAAAGCAGCATCTTCCAATGCGTCGAACAGTACTACCTGTCTTTCGGCATACTGCACAAAGCGGAACAGCAGGTCGATCTGTTCTCTTGGATTGCTGAGGCTGGTATGCTGTGTAAAAAACTCGTCGATGATCTGTACGGGATGCTGCCCTTTCTTAAAGCCGTCTTCTATCACCATTAATAACAACGACAGTAAAACGCCCGTCTTTTCGATACGATGAAAGGGAAGTGCGGTGAACAGGCTGTTGTACAACTGAAACTTCAGTCCAACTTTATTGTTAAAATGTGCTAAGCCCTGCACTGGCGGCTGGTTCATTGATCCGTTTTTTAAAATGAGATAATCGGGCAGGCAACCGGGTTATAAATGTACGATTTTAGCTGCGAGTGGAGGACGGGAAGAATAAAGTATTTGTTGTTTGCGGCTGGTGGGGACATGAGGCCGGATATTGACCACAGGGTAAAAAGAAACATTAAGGAGTTAAGGATAGTTAAGGGTGTAGTTTATTGCGGCTGGTGGGGACACGAAGCGGGATATTGACCACAGGGTAAAAAGAAACATTAAGGAATTAAGGATAGTTAAGAATAGTTAAGGGTGTAGTTTATTGCGGCTGGTGGGGACACGAAGCAGGATATTGACCACAGAAGAATTGCTTATAAAGAAAAGACTGCCCGTGGGCAGCCTTTTGGTATTAATACTTTATGACTTTATTTGCGCCATCGCCCGCCACTATTACTCCTCTTCCTGCCTTCATCGCTGGGGCGTTTGAAACCACCATCGGCTTCATTCATCCTCACAAGACGGTTGTTGTAGTGCTTCCCATCAATAGACTTGATCATCTTACCGGCAAAATCACGATCGATCTCTACCCAACTGTTCATCTCACGCATATCGATCTTACCGAGTACTTCCTTTTTGAGATTGCTCTCATCGAGGATAAACTGCAGGAAACTGGCTTTGTAAAAACCATCCTTGGTACCGAGGTTGATAAACAGGCGTGTAAACCCGTTATCACGGTTATTGAAACTACCCCTGTCGCGGCGGCCGCCCATATCTCTTTCGGACCCGCTGTTACGCCGTTCGCGGCTGTCTATGCGCATGTTCAGGTCTTCGGCATTGTCGTAATATTTTAAAAAGTGGTTAAACTCAAGTGCAGCCACCCTTTGCAATACTTCTTCTTTAGATATACCTGCAAATTTCTCTACGAGGTCGGGAAGATAGGTTTCGTATTCACCGTGCGAGGCATCTACCTGCATCAGTTTATCCATGAAGTGGAAGAACTGCTTGCGGCAAACTTCTTTACCGGAGGGAATATCCATTTTGTGAAACTGTGCATTGACCATCTTTTCGATCTGCCTGATCTTATATGTTTCGCGGCTGTGGCAGATGGATATACAGATACCACTTTTACCTGCCCTTGCAGTACGGCCACTGCGGTGGGTATAGACTTCCATATCGTCGGGAAGCTCGTAGTTGATAACGTGGGTAATACCGTCTACATCGATACCACGGGCGGCTACGTCTGTAGCGATCAGGAGTTGCAGGCTTTTCTGGCGGAAACGCTGCATTACTTTATCGCGCTGCTGCTGGGTGAGGTCGCCGTGCAGGGCTTCGATATCGTAACCTTCACGAACGAGTTTTTCAGCGATCTCCTGTGCGTCGGCCTTAGTACGGGTAAAGATGATGCCGTACATTCCGGGACTGAAATCGATAAAACGTTTCAGGGCTTCGTAGCGGTGATGTGCGGCGGCAACAAAATACTGGTGATCGATATTAACGTTGGCAGTATTCTTTTTACCCATGGTTATTTCCCTGGGATTGGTCATGAAGTTTTTGCTTATCGCTCTTACTTCTGCCGGCATGGTAGCACTAAATAACCAGATGCTTTCGCGGTTTACTGTATTCTTTAATACGAAGTCGATATCGTCGCGAAAGCCCATGTTGAGCATTTCATCGGCTTCATCGAGTACTACGTATTTTACTTTGTCGAGGTCAATGGCTTTGCGTTCGATCATGTCGATGAGGCGGCCGGGTGTGGCAACCACAATCTGTACTCCCCTTTTGAGGGCTTTGATCTGCATCATAATAGAGGCGCCACCATACACGGGCTCTGCATATAATCCTTTAACGTGTTTCTTAAAGGTCATCAGGTCGTTACAGATCTGGAGACAGAGTTCACGTGTAGGGCAAACGATCAGTGCCTGGGGATACTTCTGCGTGGTATCGATAAGTTGCAGCAGGGGCAGACCAAACGCTGCGGTTTTGCCTGTACCTGTCTGGGCAAGGCCTACAAAGTCCATCGTACCGCTTAACAGTATGGGAATAGCTTTTTCCTGTATGGGTGTAGGGGTTTCAAAACCCAGTTCCGTTACAGCCTGTACCAACTGTTCGTTGAGGCCTAACGCTTCAAATGCATTCATGTGTTCTTGTTTGTGCACATGCGATGCTCCCGGCTGTTTGTGTGGAAACTTTTTTGAATATCGTACAACTCTTACACTCTTGCGAATTGACCGGTTCGGTTGTCCGGCAACGGGAATTTGAATTTTCCCGGTATCACATTCCCGCGATAGTTGGCCCCTTTTATTGTCCGGGGACTCCGTTTATCCGCTTAGTGCCCCTGGGGCGAGGGATAAACTGTTGAAACAGCATCCTGAGCAGTACATGTACTGTTCTGAAATATATAATTGGGCGCAAAGGTAAGGTTTTGCAACGGTTATTCCGCATTTAACCTGTTGAATGGTTTACATTACCTGCGTTTTTGTTAAACTATTTATACCTTTATTGGTCTTAGTAAAGACCTGACTGCGTTTTTATATGCGTAAATTTTATCTTATCCTGCTCAGTGCCATTGCTTTTCCCGGAATGGCACTGGCTCAAACTGATACCAGCGCTGCAAGTAAAGCGACACTGGATTCCATGCTTCAAAATGATCCTTTTTTCAGGATGCTGGATTCACTGAACGGTCCGGCAAGTTATTTCGACATTAGTCTAAACGTGGGTAACGGCGTTTTCAGTACGCAGAATAATAACCTCAATGCCGAACAGGCAGAAAGTAAACAATTGTATTTTACGCCTTCGGTTGCCTACCAGCACAAAAGTGGTTTGGGCATTGCCTTCAGCACTTTTTTTGCCGCCAAAGGTGGTAAACTGAACGTGTACCAGTATGTGATCAATCCTTCTTATGTGTATACCGGGCGAACGATACAGGCCGGGCTCTCTTACTCAAGGCTGATCCCCAGCCAGGAGGATACTTATACGGCCAGCCCTTTTACTAATGATCTTTATGCCAGCTTCAAACTAAAAAATCCCTGGCTGAAACCGGGTATATATATAGGTTTTGCAACAGGTAAATACAAGGAATACCTGGATACCTTGATCCGGCTGAACCCCAATACTAATCCTCCTGTTTTCAGGCGGGTAAGAGATACCATGACCAATAAGCTGCGTGATTTTTCTTTATCGGCTTCTGTTGAGCATTCGTTTTCTTTTGATGGCATACTGGGCAATACGGATAATATCACCATTACCCCCGTTTTATTGCTTACGTCTGGCTTTCAGAAAATCACCACCACTCATTCCAACAACCTCGACCGATTTCCGCGGGTAAAGACCTTTTTCAGTAAGCGTTATGGCAATGGCAGCAGCAATTCTTCTTTCAGCCTGCAATCCGTCAATCTTTCTACCGACCTTGTGTACAGCACCGGGCGGTTCTATGCACAGCCACTCATTTTTCTTGATTATTATCTACCGGCTACTACAGAAAAGAAACTCACTGCGGTATTTTCATTCACGGTTGGGGTTTCGTTTTAGTATTTCCTTTTGCGGCTTTGCACCATCAGGGAGATACGTCCTGCACAATTGGCTTCATCTGTATCTGCAACCTGTTTATGTGCCCGAGAATGATATTTACATCGCTGATTTCCTGTGGCTCTAATCCTTCACTACTGATCGTTACTGTGTACATCCCCCGCGGCAATGGCTTTATAAGGAAATTGCCCCTGGTATTTGTTTTAACAACGATGCCGAGCTGAGGTAGCCTGACGAGTGCGCCAACTACGGGCTTCTTTGTTTCTTTATTGATAACGGTGCCTCTTAACTGGGTAACGGTACGGGGTGGATTAATGATGGACCGGTTTGCCATATAGACATTTACAAAGGCGGGAGCGTCGCCGGCAAAGGCGGCGATCAGCTTTCCAATCCTGTCGTTCAGGGTGCTATCGGCTTCTCTAAACAACGCCTGGAGTTTTTTCCTGTATGCCACCCGTTCTGCAACAGCATTACGAGGGGCAGGCATCGCTGAATCATAGGCATCTACGGCTCCCTGAAACGCGGTTATGCTGGCAGCAGTAATACCGTAGTCGTGCAATGCCTGCTGATGGGTTTGCACGAGTTCCAATATGTTACGGCTGCGCGGTACCAACTCGGCATCCCTGCACCGCTGGAGCCTGCTCCTGCTGATGCGTACTGCTGCTTTCATAACGGCATCGTGTGTATCGAAGGCAAAGGCATAGAGGGTATCAGCCATTTTTGTGGTAAGACCGGCAAGGTTCTTTTTACTTGCGCTCTTGTTTACTGCAATACCGGTAATTGACCGCACTTGCTGTTGTACTACCTGGTTGATGGCGGATACCGTAGCCCGGAGATCACCTACCGCAATCTTAAATGCGGGGATTGCTGTTATGATGGCATCGTTAGCGTCTAAGTAGGCTAAAACGGAATGATACATTCCCAGCTTCGCCTCCTGAATTGCATTCATCGTTTTTCTGGTTTATGGCACCGGTTTATGGGTGCCGGTTAAAAAATAGGTTTGTCACCCTTATTGGTGAATGGTTTTCATGGATGACCTGATTATACTGAACAAATTTTGCAGGCGAAGGTATGAGGGTGGATTTTCATAATCCCGGGAAAAATCCCGGAAATGGCATGTTTTTTTTCCCATGTTTATTTTGATTTTTTTTTGTATATGTACGCCTTGGGATAGTATGCCTGGTACACATTGTTTACCGTAATATCTATTGCTGTGCTGCTCAATGAATGAGGTTTCATTGCTATTACATACTTCATGGTATCGACTACAACTACGCTCCTGCTGATTACAGATGTTATCATACTTTTTGCATGACTCTTTCTATTGATTACACGTCCTAAACTGGTTATTGAATGCCTGATCATAGTCTTTGCATGTCATGAAGTACCGATTGTTAGTATGATACCGTTGATTGCAGCAGTAAACGGAATGAATACCGGCTTAAATGCATCGAATGCAAGGACGAACGCATCGAATGCAGGGATAAACGCATTGATTGTACGGGGATGTTACGATAATGCCATCCCATAAAGGGTTAAGGCAGGCTTTGCTGGATTAATGTTAATAATATTACCTGGCGCAGCATTAAGTAAACCATTAAGGAATTAAGGGTGGAGGGCGACAACTACGGCAGTATTAAATAAAACATTAAGGAATTAAGGGTATTAAGGCGTAGGGGGTAAGGGTTTTTTAGGTTATTAACGGAGCGCATTAAATAAATAATT
>CAZPXP010000034.1:0-44818 GCA_964590975.1 uncultured Ferruginibacter sp.
ATGAAATTGTACAAACAGATATTTAATGGCGGAGGAGTTTTTTCACAGTCTGACGAGCAGGGCTTTATGCAGGTTGGGAATTAGCAATCCGTCTGCTGATAACCCCTGCTATTAAAAATATGTTGATGAAGTTAAGTACAAAAGCTGATAGATATTCGTCTGCTGGAACTAAAGCTGGGATTTGCAAAAAGCTGATGTTACAAGGTCATGCCCAACTTGCATAAAACCCAATGTTAGGCGCATCCCGGTGGGTTTTTGCGATTGCCTGTATCAAAGTAGTTTCTTGAAATGTATGTTCCCTGATTTAATGTCGCATTCCCTCAAACGGAGAACTGTCCAGTCTTTTTGCTTAAAAAGATTTGTAATTGTTTTGTCCCTTAAAATATTTCTTTTCCGTTTCTTGTTCCAATAGTCGGCATTTTGTTGGGGTGTAATGTTTCTACAATGGTGTCCATACCAAAAGCAGCCGTCTGCAAATACGGCAATTTTTTGTTTGATAAATACAAAGTCCGGCTTTCCAATAACCGGGTAGTGTCTGCGCCACCTGTGATACCGGTTGCTTTGAAAATGTCAATATATTTTTGTTCTGTTGATTTGTTGCCCTGCTTTCTACCTTCTGCATCACGGCGCTTCTTTTTTCTTTTGAGAAGGTGTCTGCCATTCTATTGAAGATTGGATGGAAGTTCAATCATAAGCGATTTGTCTGTTTCAACTTTGTCAACTCTGCGGTTATAAATAAGCACTAATTCTTTGAAACTTCCTGTTAATTTGTCTTTGTCAAAGTTGCTAATCTCGTTAATGTTCTGCGAAATAAAACTTTCAATGCTTTCTACTGTTATTTGCTGTTCGCTTGTTTGTTCTGCGATTTGCCTTGCGCCGATTAGTTTGCTATCAGGAACTAAAAGAAATGGCCTGAAACCTTGCCGTATGTTGTGGCGGCATTTTTCAAATACCGGCGGCATCGGTGCAACGGTTACATGAAACGCTGTATGTCCAATAAGAAAATCGCCTGGGCGTTGTGTTTGCAGGTCGGCTGTGCTGCCACCTTCGTTTGATACTTCAACGTCTGGGAAACGTAATTCCAATTTTGCACCTACCAAATGTTGTGCTACATATCCTGCTTTGCCTTCAGCTGTTGCTTCGGCAAGTAGGTTGTGAACGATATGCCATGTGGAAAGCGCGGGATTGAACGTGAGTTTTATTTTCTGCCGATTGTGAAAGTCGTTAACCCGCTCAACAAGAAACTGTATCATTGAATGCAGGTCTTCACTTCTTGTGTCTTGCGTTTTATTTTCAAGTTTCAATGTTTTAAGAGCCACAAGTAAAGCCTTTATTTCTGCCGGGCCGCCCCGGTTCGTTCTGCCGCCTTCTTTAGCGAATGGTCTTTCTTCACCAAATTCTTTAAGGATTGCGGCGACAGCCGCCCCACTTGCACCTCTGATTTGCATGCCACCCTCTGCAACATGGGCACTAAAATCAAGATTGTAATCTTCGTGTTTAAGCCTGGCTAAAACTACAAGCGCCGTAGCTATGCTACCGTTTGCAGGTCCATTATTTGCCTTTACAACCTTTAGTGAATTGTACCAATCTATAAACGCTTTAGGCGGTTGCTGCATATAATTGTTTTGTGACCGGTACTTGTTTTAATTTTTCAATTTCAGGGTTTAAATAATTTTCTGCTATCCATGAAACAACAGGAACACAAACAGCATCGCCAAAGCCAAATAGCGCTTCGTTAGCTGTGCCAGATAATGTAAAATCCTCTGCACCCATAAGTTTGGCGCATTCTCTTGGCGTAAGCAACCGAATGTTTATTTCACCTTTACCAACTTCTAGAAGTATTTGTCTTGCACTGCCACCTTTTGGTGTACGAAGACAACCTGCAATGCCGTCAAATCGGATTTCTGCCATTGATTTACCATTTCTTACTCGTCTGAATGCAGTCAGGTAAGTATATTTTTTTAGTTCCTTCAGTTCTAAAACTTTAGAAAGATGCCGTTCAAATGTTTGGTTCAATAAATAGTCGACTCTTTCACGGCTCCACCAAATTGATGATGATTTTGAAACCTTTTCAATAATGCTGCTTAGATTATTGTTTATTGTCGGAAGTTTTGGCAATGCGGTATTTATCGCCCAATGAATTTCTGGATGTTGATGAATAAACTCAGCAAGTTTGGGTGGTCTTAATTCTGTATCGGGTATAGAGTGCCTAACATTTAAATTCGGTTTGTCTGCTTGGCACCCAACAATAAACAATCTAACCCTGCTCTGCGGTACAAAATGAACGGCGTCAATAATGAACGCATCAATAGCATAACCTTGCTGGTTCAAAGCCGTTAGGGCATCTTTAAAGTCTTGCCCGTTGTTCGAAGTAAGAAAACCAGCAACATTTTCAAGTAAAATCAATGGCGGTTTTCGATCGCCCATACTTTTTAAAATGTCCACAAATCCCCAAAATGCAGATGAATGTTCACCTTGAAGTCCTGCCCGTCGTCCGGCTAAAGATAAGTCGGTACAAGGGAAAGAAGCGGTTGCAAGGTCAACGGTTGGGATGTCTTTGCCGGTGAGCTTGTGAATATCTTCCAACAAAAAATGGTCGCCGTAACTTTGAAAATGGTTGAGATATAGTTTGCGTTTTATCGGGTCTATGTCGTTCGCTATTGTAGTTGTCCAACCGGCACGGTCAAGCCCAACCCTCATCAGTCCAATGCCTGCAAAAAATTCAGCTACCGTCTTGTTTGTGGTCTGTGCCGTCATACCTGTTAATCAATGTGCTAAGTTAAGGATTTTTATATGGTCTTGCACTATTGTGAATTGTCGGAGTGTCGAGGGCTTGTTATATTGCAGGGTTGCGCCTAACTCGAAAATAGACGCAAATATTCGATTTTAAAAATTTTAATATTATTCAGATAGCTTTCTGTATCAAGGTATTATGAAAATAATGCGCAATGCGTATTTTGTATAATTCTTTCTTCGAAATGGATGAATTTATTCATTTGGCGCAATACGCATTTTGTATATTTATTAATCGAAACTTCGTTTTTTCCAGGCATTTTTATTCTTTTGCCACATACCGTGGCGAAGCTATTATTTAAGTTGGGTTTGGTTTTAACAGCGTTCAGTAAAGCTATCTGAGCAAAGCCTGGCGTTGCTCAATACTAACCAATATTTTTAGCTCTTTTGTAAAATTGGCTTTTGTGTGTTTTGCAAATGTGCCAGGAATAGCGTAGGCCAGCATGGTAAAGTTAAGCAATCAGTATTGGATAGCTGGCCTTACAGGCTATAGCTTTACTGATTTTTTAGAAGTGGACAAAGCTATTTATCCCGCAATAGGTTGTCGATTTTAGTTGTGTAAGGTTTTTACCCGTTTCAGCATCTTTGTTTTACCAGCGTAAACCATACTGCTCTTTTACAAAAGCGCCCATCTGTTGTAATAGCTTCAATTGGTTCATGGCCCTGTCGTGATTCTGGTTTGGGTAGTTGGTGGTGTAATAGACATCGCCGTTGAGATAATCGGCGATAAAGCGCATACACTGCATAAAGGTGACCATAAGGCCGGACAGTTCAAAGTACCTGTTCTCTTCGCTGGTCAGGGTGGCACTCATATTATCGAGATAACCGGAACGTATTGCCTCGTAATACTGTGGTGAGATGGCAATGTCGTCAAAATCGGTGCTGCTCTCGGGGAGATTACCCGCCATACTGCGCAGCATATCGCCATAGTCGCTGAAGAAATAGCCGGGCATGGTGGTATCCATATCTACGGGTGTAATGACCTGTTTACTCGTTTTATCGAACAGGATATTACTGATCTTGGTATCGTGGTGTAGTATGTATTTGCGGAAGTTTCCGCTGGCTGTTATCTGCTGGTAAAAACTGAGCAACGACTTGTACGCTTCGAGTCCGTTAAGTATGGTTGTGGCTGCTTTCAGTCTGCCCGAAGCATTGTTCCTGATGGCCTGTTGCAGTTGTTCGTAGCGCAGGGTAAGGTCGTGAAAACCTGGGATGACCGGGTGGAGGTGCGCGGGATCGGCATGGGCCAGGTTGAGGGTAAGGCGGCTGAAGGAACGTGCTACTTCATGCGCCTGTTCGGGTTGTTCTACGGCCTGTGGCGTATAGGAGTTAGCGATATACCGGAACATGCGCCACGATTCCCCATCGGGCGATTGCCAGTACAGTCCACCACCGGTGGTGCGCACCAGTTCCGGCAGGTGGAAGGGGCTTTTTGCGTTTTGTAATGTGGTGGCGATGTAAACATAATTCTCCTGCAAAAAGTCCGGCCGGGGAAAGATGCGGGTATTTACCCGTTGCAGTATAAAGGCGTCATTACCGGCCCCATCTTTTACCAGGTAAGTGTGGTTGATGAGCCCTCCGCTGAGCGTATGGACTTCCCCTGTTCTGCCTGCAGAAAAATGGGCGGGAATCGATTTGATATGATCGTTTATGGCTGACATCTACGGTAAGGAGCGAAAGGATTTACCTGCCGGGGCTAATACTCGTCTGTCAATGCAAACACTGGTTTACGGTGCATCCATTTGCCATTGGTAAAGTCGGGAAACTCAACTGTCTGGTTACCCAACTGGATGCTCTGTTCGCTGAGCGGGGTGATTGCACTCCAGGCTGCGGCATCATATATATCCATCGGGGTTTCTACCTTACGTTTTACTGATTCTATAAAGGCGTGTATCACGAAGAAATCCATACCGCCATGACCGGCACCTTTGGTATCGGCGCTCCAGCGTTTCCACAGCGGGTGATCGTACTGGTCGTAGTAGACCTGCGCTGTATCCCACTGGTGCGGTTTACTGATGCCTTCGAGGTGTATGGATTTGTTGACGTCCATCCATAAGCCGTTGGTACCCTGTACCCTGAAGCCTAAGGAATAGGGCCTGGGGAGATTCGTATCGTGCTGGAGGAGGATGGTTTCGCCATTTACCGTGCTGATGGAAGTGGTTACTACGTCGCCCAGTTTAAATTCCACTTTTGCATTGGGATGGTTTGCCCCACCCTTCTTAACAATATATTCGTGCAGGCCGCGTGGCTTGGTGGAGAAGGAACAAAGGTTGAGGAAGCGGTTACCGCGGTTGATATTAATATACTGCGCTACGGGGCCAATACCATGTGTGGGATACAGGTCGCCGTTACGCATTACACTATGGTTGGTACGCCATTTGGCTTCGGAGAAACCTTTTTCACCAAACTCTACCCCACTGTCGTACGGCGTTTTACCATCGTTGAATTTTACACCGCGCAGGTCATGCTGGTAACCGGCCTGCAGATGGATCAGCTCGCCAAAGAGGCCTTTCCTCACCATATTGAGTACGGCCATCACATCACGGCGATAGCATACATTTTCCAGCATCATGAGCCTGCCCTTATAGTGTTCGACCGCTTTTACTACGTCCCAGTGATCCTGCAAGGTAATGCCGAGCACTACTTCTGTACCCACATATTTACCCGCTTCAATGGCAGCTATGCACATGGGTGCGTGCCATTCCCAGGGGGTGGCAATGATAACGGCCTCAATACCGGGCGTTTTAAGCAGGTCTTCGTAGGCGTAGTCGCTGCCTGTAAAGACTTTTGGCTGGGGTTTCTTTGCCTCAGTAAACATTTTCTGCGTTGAAGCAAGCATTACAGGGTCGATATCGCAGATGGCGATCAGTTCAACATCATCTCTGCGGAGCAGCAGCTCTACGTGATTCTGGCCACGGAGACCTACTCCTATCACGCCTACCTTTACTTTTGTATTTGCGGCAAAGAGATCGCCCCCGGGCATAATGCTGAGGCCTGCGGCTGTTACTGCTGAGTTTCTGATAAAGGATCTGCGGTCCATGTTAGTTATTAATTGGTTGAACTGCCTGTGGCAGGCAGGTTGAATTGTTGACTGACCGAATGTTTTACTTTTTGGGCTGCACGTAACTGTCTATATCTTCTGTAGTGATTGTCTTGCCGGAAAGGATGATCAGCCGCTCCACGACGTTGCGCAGTTCGCGGATATTGCCCGTCCAGTTGTATTGTTTGAGTGCTTCCATCGCTTTATCGTCGATACTCTTTGTGGGTTGTCCGTATTCGTCTGCTATTTTTTCAAGGAAGTAGTTAACGAGGAGGGGCACGTCATCACGGCGGTCGTTGAGCGAGGGCACGTGTATGATGATCACCCCAAGGCGGTGATAAAGATCGAGCCGGAATTGTTTCTCTTCCACTTCCTTTAAAAGGTCTTTATTGGTGGCGGCGATTACGCGTACGTCTACATTAATGTCTTTATCTGCACCTACGCGTGTGATCTTACCTTCCTGGAGCGCACGGAGCACTTTGGCCTGTGCCCCAAGGCTCATATCGCCTATTTCGTCGAGGAAAAGGGTACCACCATTTGCCTGTTCAAATTTGCCGATACGTTGTTTGATGGCTGAGGTAAAAGATCCTTTTTCATGACCAAAGAGCTCACTCTCGATCAGCTCGCCGGGAATAGCTGCGCAGTTTACTTCCACTATGGGGCCGTTGTTGCGGTTACTTTTTTCGTGTATCCATCGGGCTACCAGTTCTTTACCTGCGCCGTTCTCGCCTGTAATGAGTACGCGGGCATCGGTAGGTGCTACTTTTTCGATAGTATCCCTGATCTTGGTAATAGGTGAGCTCTCTCCTATCATTTCCTGCACACGGCTTACTTTCCTCTTAAGTACTTTTGTTTCTGTTACGAGGGTTTGCCTGTCGAGCGCATTGCGCAGGGTGATCAGCATACGGTTGAGATCCGGCGGTTTACTTACATAATCAAATGCTCCTTTCTTTACCGCTTCCACGGCCGTATCTATATTCCCATGCCCGCTGATCATAATAATGGGTATATCAGGGTTTATGGCTTTTGCTTTATCGAGGAACTCGATACCGTCAACCCTGGGCATCTTTATGTCGCAGATCACTACGTCATAAGCCTTTTCTGAAAACTGCTTCAGCCCATCCTCGCCATCAACGGCTTCATCGATCTTATACCCTTCGTAGCTTAATATCTCGCCAAGTGTTTTGCGTATTGCCTTTTCATCGTCAATGAGCAGAATATTCGCCATATGGTTTTAACATTTTTTTGTATGCATCAATTCCCTTTCTGCATCACAGCCAGGGAAGAGCGGCTTTTATTAACAAATCCGGTTTTTTATAGTCATCAAAAATAAGGCATTATGCGCTTACGTACCTTAATACTTGTATTGTTTGCAACGAGCTGTACGCAACGTGGCGGCGCGGGCAACAGCAGCGAAAAAATCCCTGTGCGTGCTGGTGCTGTGCTTCCTGATGAGAATCCCTATCCCCGAGTGGGCAGCGTTCCTTTGCCAGAAGGGTTTACCCGGGTGGTTGCAGACAGCAACAGCTTTACCACCTGGCTCAGGGGCTTATCGCTCAAAAAGGACAAGACTGTTTACCTGTATAACGGTCAACCCAAGTATAACCAGTCGGCCCAGTACGCTGTTCTTGATGTGCCAGTAGGGCGCCAGGATCTGCAACAATGTGCGGATGCGGTAATGCGGCTGCGTGCAGAGTATTATTTTGCACAGCGGCGTTACGAAAAGATCAGCTTCGGGGATAATAGTGGCAGGACCTATCTTTTTACCCCACCGTATACCCGTGCTCATTTTGACCAGTACCTGCTCCGGGTTTTTGGGAGTTGTGGTTCAGCTTCTCTTGAAAAGCAGCTTCAACCCCGGCACTGGGCAGCTTTAAGTGCGGGTGATGTACTGATCAGGGGCGGTTTTCCCGGGCATGCGGTGATGGTAATGGATGTGGCTGTTAACGGGAACGGAGATACTGTTTACCTGCTGGCGCAGAGCTATATGCCGGCGCAGGATATTCACCTGCTGCTCAACCCCCGGGAGGAGGGCTCGCCCTGGTACAGGGTGGACAGTTCGCATACGATCATTACACCGGAATGGCGTTTTGCACCGGGGGCTTTAAAGACCTGGTGAGGTTACCGGGTTATAAACAAATTCCGCACAAGTTAATGCTGCCTGTTCAAAAGCGCTGCTCAAATGAGATTTTTGCAGCACAATTAATAGTAATGACAGGTAAATACATATTTACTGCGTTGGTAATGGCTGTAACGGGCATGACGCAGGCGCTGGCACAGGATAATGTTAAACTAAAAAAGATCGCAGGTATTGAGGTTGGTTCCAAGGGAGTAAAACTGACGGTCATTGAACATTCGCTAACAGATAAAAACTACTTTAAGCTGCTCAAAGACAGCTCTATCAACTCTGATTTTATTTCTTTTACTGCTGCTTCTTTTGAAGCCACGATGAATGCTCTTACGGGGCTCTATACTTATGCAAAGAAAGAATGGAGTATTGCCCCGGCGGATATTGCCACCGTGATCAGCAGCGGCGTTAAGGCGCAGGCGGATAAGACCAATAAGAATGGTCATTTACAGACTTTTATCGATGCTTTTAAGATAAAGAGCGGTGAGGATGAGCGTGTGGTGGAAGTGATCAGTGTGCTCAAAGAGTCTATGCTTTCGCATTATGGTATCGTGACTGAAGATAACCGCTATAATACTTTCCTGATCGATATCGGCAGTGGTAATACGAAGGGTGGATATTTCAACATTGAAACAAAGTCGTTTGTGATGTTCCAGTTGCCGAGTGGTACGAAGAGCACTACTAATCTTGCAGAAAAGGGTTGTGGTGATGGCTGTGATTTTACAGGCTTTAAGAACCAGGTAGGTGTTGTAGTTGACAGCCTCGAAAAAAAGGAGATCATATACGCGGTAAATGCCAGCGGTGCCTATCCGTCCAGCTCAACTATGGCGCTCAGCGGGGGTATTGCCTGGGCGGTGGCTACGCTGCTCTACCCCGAAAAAACCGATCAGCAGGTGGTTGAGGTTACCTATAAAGATGTAGCGCGTTTCCGTGAGAACCTGATCAGGTATTATGCGGATATACCTGATACGAATAAGCTGGTGATTAAAGGTATGGCTCCGGCTGACGTGTCGAAGATCAGGAAGCAGGTGCAGAAGATTATCAATGTATTTGATGTAAAATCTCTGCTTGCGGGGAGTACGCTGATGCTGCGGATCATGCGGCAGTTTGAAGCGGCGAACAGCAGCAAGAAGTACAGGCTGATCAAGAATGGCCAAACGGGGTGGATTACGGGTTATATACTGGATAAGGAGGGGTATCTTGCTCAGAGCGCTGTTTCGCGCTGATAAACAAAAGCCCCTTCCCGGAGGAAGAGGCCTTTGCCGCAGTTTCTCACACTGAACTTATTTCCTGGTCGCCAACTGTTGGGTAAACGTTTCCCCATTGGTGATCACTTTTACTTTTATAAATATCCTTTTGCCGGAATGGCTGAGCTCATCAGGGGTAACGGGGTTACTGCCCGGGTGTTGCTGATAGCTGCAATAGTAATCTCTGTATGTGCTGTTTGTGGTACAATTATTGGCATTGCAGTTTGCCGGGTCTTGTGCGGTGAGTGTACACGAAAATAAAGCTGTACACAAGAGTATGATAATTCCCGGCATCTCAATAGTTTTAAGGTTTAATCAATTGGCCTGCAGGTTAAGGGATTGTAACTGAGTTTTTAGGGAGAATATTGATTACTGGATAAGCAGTGAGGGTATTGGCGTTGGCTGATCAGCAGGTTAATAGATTATAAAACAAAGTTATATAAAAATTCTTACTGAGGAATTAATTTTACAAGCAGCGATAAGTAGTGATTGTCCTGTCATAGAAACAGAAAACTCATATCTTCAACACAGTATACATAATTTCATGACTGGCGTAACCATTCTTGGTAATAATTCCGCTATTCCCGCATACGACAGGAATCCAACTGCACAGGTGCTACATCTGCAGGATGAGAGTTTCCTTATTGATTGCGGGGAGGGTACACAATTACAAATGGTGAAATACAAGATACGGCGTACCAGGATCACACGGATATTTATCTCGCATCTGCATGGCGATCATTATTTCGGGTTGATTGGTTTACTGACGAGCATGGGTTTACTTGGCCGTATACAGCCTCTTCATCTTTATGCACCGGCACCGCTGGAAGATATTATTAAGCTGCAACTGCAGGTGGCGGCTACTACTCTTCCCTACAGCATCACTTTTCATGCCTTACCTGCAGAGGGCCTGATTGTAGATGAGAAAAAGATTACTGTTTCCTGTTTTCCTGTACAGCATCGCATACCCTGCTGGGGTTTTATTTTTTCGCAGAAGAAAAAGCCGAGAAAGATTGATATTGAGCAGGTAAGGGCTTATGAAATTCCTGCTTCATTTTATGATAACTTACAATGGGGGGAAGATTATACGACGAGGAATGGAGTGCTCATTCCCAACAGTAAAGTAACTATTGCGGCGCAGCCCCCTAAAACATACGCTTATTGCGCGGATACGATCTATGATGAAACGCTGGCAGACAGGGTAAGGCATGCGGATCTGCTCTATCATGAAACAACCTACCTGAAGGATCTTGAGGAAAGAGCGGCTGCGAGATACCATAGTACAACTATACAGGCCGGGGCTATCGCACTGAAAGCAGGGGTTAAACGATTACTGATCGGGCATTTCAGCAGTAAGTATGATAAACTGGACGCTTTTCTCGAAGAGACTATGGAGGTATTTCCTAATACGGCACTGGCAATTGAGGGGATAAGCTACAGGATATAGCGTTTTAATGTGCGCTATTGTTCATCATCCAATCGTAGAATACGGGTAGCCATTTGCGCCAGGCTGCTTCATTGTGTTTCCCTTCTTCATCTACCACACTATAGATCAGGTTATCGCCTTTCAGGGCAATCTTATCTGCTATCCGCTGCATATCGGGTACCATGGCATCGCTTTCTTTTGCTCCGGCATAGAAGAAGAAACGAGCTCTTATTTTAGACGTTAAGGAGTCGATATACTGATCGAGTTCGGGGGCTGTCCAGAAGGCTGGAGAGAAAACGCCTGCCCCACCAAATACGGAAGGATATTTCAGTGCGGCGTAGCAGGAAATAAGGCCGCCCATTGAGCTGCCTGCGATAATTGTACCGGAAGGGCCTGCCTGTGTTCTGAAATGTTTATCTACGAAGGGCTTCAGGGTTTTAACAATAAAGTCCACATAACGGTCGCCCTCACCTGCACCGAAACGGTCGAAGGTATAAGGATTGTATTCGGTCATCCGCTTTTCGCCACCGTGATCAATACCAATCACGATACAGGCGGGGCGACCCATTTGTAAGAGTGTATCGAGGCATTCGTCTACACCCCACTCGCCAAAGGGGGCTGTTCTTTCATCAAAGAGGTTTTGCCCGTCGTTCATATACAGTACAGGATAGCGTTTGTTGCCCGTGGCATAACCTGGTGGCAGGTACGCCCATATTCTCCGTTTACGGTTGCCGAGTTCCGGGATCATAAAGGCTGTATCGAGCACCTGTACGTTGGTAGAGGCTGTGGCAGAAGGCTTTTTGGTATAATCATCTGCCCATGCATCTATAGTAATACGGATAACGGTATCGGATGATAGTTGTACTACCCGGTTGGGTATATCGCCACCGCCGTTTCTGCATTCCACCTTATTCCAACTGCCGCGGGTAATCTTGTATTCGTATGTACCGGCTGCCAGCGAGGTTGTAAACCTTAAGGGAAGATCCCCGCCTGTAAAGCTATAGCCAGCAGCGGCGGGATTCCATTGATTAAAACCACCTGCGATAAACAATGTTTCATCGCGATGCTGCACGGGAAGTGTTCCGATCTCGAAACTGACTTTGTATTGCGCACGGGCAATTATTATACTGAAAGTATAAAGGAGGAACTGTATTATGGTACGCATGATCATAACCCTGTGAGGTATGTTTTTACCTTGTTGTGCAGTTCATCGCTCAGCCTTACCAATGGCAGCCGCAGTTCGTTTTCAATGAGCCCCATTTCTGACAGGAATGCTTTAACGCCTGCGGGATTATTTTCTGCAAAGAGCAGGTCGTTTCCTTCGAGGCATTTATAGTGGAGTGCACGTGCGGCTTCATACTCATTATTGAGTGCGTGGCGGATCATTGATGCTATATCCTTTGCAAAGCAATTGGCCGTTACGCTGATAACGCCATCCATACCACAAGCAATGAGCGGCAGCGCCAGGTGATCATCGCCACTTACCACGAGGAAATCTTCCGGGCGGTTGCGCAGAATGTGCATGCACTGTACAAGATTACCGCTGGCTTCCTTGATGCCCGCAATATTGGGCAGGGCGGCGAGCCTGAGCGTGGTTTCCGCAGTCATATTACTTCCGGTACGCGCGGGTACATTGTAGAGGATCACTGGTAAGGGTGAAGCTGCTGCAATGGCCTTGTAATGCTGGTAGATACCTTCCTGCGAAGGCTTATTATAAGTAGGGTTAGCGCTGAGGATGGCTACAGCATCTTCCAGTGGGAAGGTACTGAGGTCTTCTACTACTTCTGCGGTGTTGTTGCCACCGATGCCTACTACCACAGGCTTTCGGTTGGCGGTTATCTTATAGGTAAACTTAATGATGTCTTTTTTCTCTTCATTGGTCAGTGTAGGGGTTTCGCCTGTGGTACCCATGGTAACCAGGTAATCTACCCCGCTTTCAATAACATAATGGATCAGTTTTTCCAGAGCGGGGTAGTCCACTTCTGACCGTCCATTAAATGGCGTAACCAAAGCTACGCCCGTGCCTCTTAAACTGCCACGTACATTCATTACACTAAAAGATTTTTTGTGAAGGTATACCATTTCCTTATTAAAATGAGGGCTATACTTTATTCAAACACTAAAAAAGCAAACGGGTCATTTCTATTCTGACAAGAACGGGCTGTAATTGTTATATAATAAAAATCCCCCAAGTGTATTGGGGGAAGCTTATTCTTTTTATTAATTCAACCGTATCTTTTATCAGATACTCAACTGCGATTAATGATCCGTGAACTGTTTAAATAGTTTCGCTGAGGACTATAGATAAACAGGCAGGTACCATTCTTTATCTTATCGATAATGGGTCGGCTAAGTTTTTCAGCTACTGCCGGGCAACCCCAACTGCGACCGATATATCCCTGGCTGTGAATATAGTTTTCGTTTACATAACCAGCGCCATGCATTACAATATCCCTTCGTGCTGCATTGTCGTTAATGCCGCGTTCAAGTCCTTCGAGCCTCATGGAATAACCATGCCCACCCAGGTAAGTATTTGCTGTCTGGTAAAACCCGAGGCTGCTCTTATTGCTTTCGGGCATATTGGAAAAACTGTTGGCGTAGTTAACGCCGGAATTGACGCCGTGTGCTACATAGGTATTGAACAATACTTTCATGTGGCTCAGGTCGATCACAAAAAGCCTTTTCTCTGAAGAAGGTTTACTGAAGTCGATTATAGAGATAATATTACGATTGATGATGCGTCCTGTTTCTACGAGGTAGGTCCATCCTTGCAAGCCGTATTCGAAAGCCTGCCTGGCGAGACCGAGAGAACCCAGCCTGAGACTGTCGTAGATGATCATCCTGTTAAATGAAAAAGAAGACGGCGCGGGTGCTGAAGGTTCTGTTACCATAACGGGTACAGTGCCAACGGGCGCTACGGAATTGTTTGCCGGCCTGTTCTTTGCAAATACAAAGGGCAGGTGCAGCAAAAAAATAAATACAGAGGAAAATAGTATCCTCACTCTTTTGAGACCTTTTGTTTTCTTCATGCTTAAACGGGGCACAAATTTACGTTTATTTGGGCTTTGGGCTGGTAAAGCATTGCCTGGAATGAGCCCCGATTAACAAAACATTAACAAGGTTCATGCAGCATTTCAAGCTGAAAACGGTTGCGGTGTTCTTTTTATTGTGAGGTTTAGTTTACAAATCCCCAGCGTATGCCGAAGCGGATGATGAGCCCCTGTGTGGGCTGGTGTGGTGCGGCGAAGTTGTTATTAGTAAAACCAAACCCATTCTTAAAGCTGACGGTATTGAGGTTTTCTGCCCTCAGGAACCCACTGAATGACTTGATACGGAAGTGAAGAAAGGCGGCTACTATGGGAAGATTCCTGAGCGTAGTGGTATCCTGTACCACAAACTGACCCATTACGGGTGAGTAGTTATAGGCTTCATACGGCGTATAATAGCGTATTTCGAGCCCGGTGCTCAGGTTCAGGTTCTTATAGAACAGGCCTTCAAAGGACAGGCGGTTGCGGGTAAACAAAAGCGGCACTTTTATGGGTGCTCCCCCATCTGTTTGCTGCAGGGTGATATCGGTGTACCATTTCCAGCGTCGCGACAGCCTGATGCTCTTTGAGCCATATACCTGTAGGAGGTTAATGACTTTACTGTACTGTGCTATACTGTACATACCGCTGAAATAGGCATAGTTGGTAATGAGATGATTCCTGAATCCGATATTTAGCAAGGGGTTATTGGCATCGGCGCCAAAGCTGATGATATTTTCCTTCCTTGTAATGCTGGTTTTCTTAAAGTTAAAGGAGGAGAGCGGGTTAAAGATAAAGGAAGGCGTACGGTTTATATTGCTGAAGAAGAGCTGGACATCGCCAAACCTTTTATTGAGGTAACGGCCCAGGGTTGCGTTGATGGTATAATCGCCGCTGTTGAAGCCTGCGGTATAGAATTCGCCCCGGGCGCCGAGGTCCCAGAGTTTGTTGCGCGTTTTGTTGCGGTACACGCCATATAGTACGGCGTTGTAGAAATTGCGTGTGCCATCCCTGAGGGTGCCGGATATGTTTTCGAGACGGATGCCTGCCTGGAGGAACTGCCCGGGGTTACGGGTTTCGGGAAACTGTATAAGGGCAAAATCATTGATCATGATCTTCCATTTATCCGTAACGGTGAAGGTATCCTGCTTCTTCGGGAGTATGGTATCGTACCTGTCGTGGTAATAGGTTGAGTCTGTACTGAAGTCGGTAAAGTTATAGCGGTACGTGCTGTAACTAAAACTGTATTGCAGGCGCAGCTTGGGATAGAACAGGTATTCTGTTGTACTATCGTTGATCCGGAGTGAATCTTTTTTACCTATATCATATTGCTGGCGCAGGAAAAAGGTAAAGTCACGATAGGTATTACCTGCAGCTATGGCCGTACTGAAGGGATTAAATTCTGATGATGAGCTGTTGCCGATATTAACGGGAATGCTGAATCGTTTTTTCTTGTTTACGTCTCCGAGCAGGGAATCGTTTACAATGCCTCCATTCTCGCCGCTGCGGATGCTGTTGCCGGTAAGGCTGGCATAGGCGGCATACCGCTTCCGTTTGCCTGTATAGTTGCCAAACAAGCGGTAGTTGGAGTGGTTGGTATTCTGCGAAAGGAAGAAGCCGGGGGCGTTGATGAGCTTATAGTCGAACCCAAAACCAATATTTGGTTTGGGCGTTTGGGTATGCAGCAGTTTGATCATCTGCTCTTTTCCTGAAGCCAACTGGTAGTTAAGTTGTGAGAAGGGTTTGCGTGTTTTGTAATAACGGGTTTCTTCGGGTTTTAACCGGTATATGTCAAAGGCATGGAAGCCTGCATCCCACCCTGCTTTTGTTGCCGGTGTAAAGATGAGCGGGTAAGCTGCATTACCGTTATTGCCCAGGTACTGGTACCAGGATGGAACAGAGAAATACCGGTCGATATCATTCACCGAGGAATCGAACAGGAACGTACCTACTACATCGAGGTACTTAAAGGTGACTGTAGTGGAATCCTTACGGTCGTCTCTGTGCTCGAAGCCAAGGGAATCTTTTTTGGTATTTTGTGTATTACGGTTATTGGTATTGATTTGCTGTGTACCGGTATTGCTCCGGAGCACTTCATCAAGTATTACCTGCCTGCGCTGTGCAAGTACAGGTAAAGTAAGAAGGGTCAATATGGAAAGGGTGGCAAGTTGTTTCATTGATCCGCTCAGAGCTGGGCCACAAGGGTTTTAAAGATATACGTCAACCTGGGTTCTGCATCCTTTGCCGCCTGGAGCACTTCTTCGTGGGTGATGGTGTTCTCTTCTTCGCGTATGCCGATGTCGGTAATAACGCTCATGGCAAATACGGGTAATCCCATGTGTACTGCTGCGATCACTTCCTGTACGGTGCTCATGCCTACTGCATCGCCACCCAGCAGGCGGAGCATGCTGTATTCGGCACGGGTTTCAAAGGTGGGGCCTGTTACGCCAAAATAGACGCCTTCGCGTAAAGGGATACCCTGTTCTGCCGCAATGGCTTTTGCTTTAGTGATCAATGTTTTGCTGTAAGGTTCGCTCATATCGGGAAAGCGTGTGCCGAGTGCCGGTTCATTTTTTCCAAGGAGCGGGTTTATGGTAAGCATACTGATGTGATCGCGGATGATCATGAGGTCGCCCACTTTAAACGACAGGTTGGTGCCCCCTGCTGCATTGCTGATCAGGAGGGTTTCTATGCCAAGGAATTTCATTACTCTCACAGGGAAAACCACTTCCTGGGTGCTGTAACCTTCGTAATAGTGAAAACGGCCTGCCATGGCTACTACTTTTTTACCTCCCAGCTCACCAAACAGGAGCTTGCCGCTGTGGCCTTCCACGGTGCTTACGGGGAAGTGAGGAATATCGCTGTATGGTATTTCAGCCTCTGTATTGATCTCGCCGGTAAAACTGCCCAGGCCGCTGCCCAGTACGATACCCACGGAGGGGGCGGCACTGTACTGCTTACGGATAAAGGCTACTGCTTCATTGATCTTGTCCATTAAATTATCCATATCGTTTCTTAAATTGTTTTGCAAAGAAAGGAAACTAAAATGAGAGCTGTATTTAAAAATATCACAAAATGAGTACGGGAAAATCGTAAAACAGGGGCCAGAAAATAGCTATTTGAAGCCGATATACCCGTTTCCTTCCTTATCTTCGCCAAAATTTTTTTAATCATGAATCTTCACGAATACCAGGCTAAAGAGTTACTAAAGAAATATAATGTTCCCGTACAGGAAGGCATCCCCTGCAACACCGCTGGTGAGGCAGAAGAGGCGTACAAACAGATCCATACATTGTATGGCAGCAAGTTTGCTGTTGTAAAAGCGCAGATCCATGCGGGCGGGCGCGGTAAGGGTAAGATTGCCGGTACTGAGCAACGTGGTGTAGCTGTAGGTAAGAACGCTGAAGATGTAAAACAGATTGCCCAGAACATTATTGGCGGTACGCTTGTAACCCTGCAAACTGGCCCTGCGGGTAAGCTGGTGAACAAAGTGCTGGTGGCGCAGGATGTGTATTATGAAGGACCTAACCCGGTAAAAGAATTCTATCTCTCTATACTGCTGGACAGGGGTAAGGGGCAGAATGTGATCATGTACAGTACTGAGGGTGGTATGAATATCGAAGATGTGGCTCACGACACTCCTGAAAAGATATTTAAGGAGTGGGTTCATCCCGGAGGTCCGCTCCAGGGATTCCAGGCGAGGAAGATCGCTTTTAACCTTGGCCTGAGTGGTGAGTCTTTTAAGAACTGCGTAAAGTTTGTAACGAATTTATATAATGCTTATACCGGGCTGGATTGCAGTATGCTTGAGATCAATCCCCTGTTTAAGACCAGCGATGATAAGATCATTGCGGTAGACTGTAAGATGGGACTTGATGAAAACTCACTGATGCGTCACTCTGACCTCGCAGCGCTGCGTGATATTACAGAAGAAGATCCTACTGAAGTGGAGGCCGGCAAGTTTAACCTCAACTTTGTAAAGCTGGATGGTAATGTGGGCTGTATGGTAAACGGCGCGGGTTTGGCGATGGCTACCATGGATATGATCAAGCTGAGTGGTGGTGAGCCTGCCAACTTCCTTGACGTAGGTGGTACGGCAAATGCCCAAACGGTTGAAGCTGGCTTTCGCATCATCCTGAAGGATCCCAAGGTAAAGGCGATCCTTATCAATATCTTTGGGGGTATCGTACGTTGCGACCGTGTGGCACAGGGTGTTATTGATGCCTATAATTCTATCGGCAATATCAGCATTCCCATTATTGTACGTTTACAGGGTACTAATGCTGATGTAGCGAAGCAACTGATCGACGAAAGCGGGTTGAAGGTGCAGAGCGCTATCCTGCTGAGCGAAGCTGCGGCTCTGGTAAATAAAGCTGTAGCGTAAGCTGTGTATTTAATAATATTGAAGACCCCGGTTACAAGTACCGGGGTTTTTATTTATCTCATGTAACAGTGATACTTTACAGCTACCTGCTGTTAAAGGGACAAATGGCTCCCGTATGCGCAGTATGGAATCTGCTTTATACTTAAATTGCATCAATAAATTCCCGAATCATGCGCACACCATTAGGTGCACTTATTTTTGTTGCTGTTATGCTGTTGCTGGATGCCTATATGTTCCTGGCCCTCAGGACCATCTGTCACAGCAGCAGTCCTAAAACCCGTACCATCGTTTACTCCATTTACTGGGGTATCAGCATCATTGCGGTGCTTGGCTTTCTGCTATTTGCTTTTACAGGGCAGGATTTTATGCCGCGTAAAGTGCGTACTTATCTTTTTGCTACGATCATCGGGCTTTTCCTGGCTAAGATACTGGCGGGTGTATTCTTCCTGATCGATGACCTGCGCCGGGGCATTCAATGGCTGTCGGGCCGCTTGTTTATGGTGAATACGGAAGCGGATACTATTAACCAGGAAGGTATCAGCCGCTCTGCTTTCCTGAGCTGGGTGGGTATGATTGCGGGCGGAGGCCTCTTTGGCAGCCTGCTTTACGGGTTCAGCAATAAATACAACTACCAGGTAAAACGGTTACAGCTTTCTTTCGACAACCTGCCCGCAGGGTTTAAGGGTGTACGTATTGTACATATCAGTGATATCCACAGTGGTAGTTTTATGGATCATGCGGCGGTGGAGAAGGGTATACAAAAGATACTCGACCTGAAGCCTGATCTTATTCTTTTTACGGGCGATCTTGTAAATAACCTCGCGGAAGAGATGAAAGATTACACCGATATTTTCAGCCGCCTGACGGCGCCGATGGGTGTGTACAGCGTACTGGGTAACCACGACTATGCTGACTATGTGCACTGGAGCTCTGCGGAAGCAAAAGCGGCCAACCTTGACCGCCTTACGAAAGTGCATGCTTCTATGGGCTGGCGGCTGTTGCTGGATGAAAATATCCAGCTTAAGCGTGGTAATGACCAGATCTGCCTTGTAGGTGTACAGAATATCAGTGGTAAAATCCGTTTTCACAGCTATGGGGATATGGCCAGGGCCTACCGTAATGCGGACCCCAACCAGTTTACCATATTGATGAGCCACGACCCGAGCCACTGGGATAAAGAGATTAAATCAGCTTACCCGGGGGTTGACCTGATGCTTAGCGGCCATACGCATGGCATGCAGTTTGGTGTTGAAATTCCCGGCTTTAAATGGAGTCCTGTACAGTACGTATATAAACAATGGGCGGGTTTGTATGAAGAAGGCAAACAGAAATTGTATATCAACCGTGGTTTTGGTTTTATCGGGTATCCCGGGCGCCTCGGTATTCTTCCGGAAATAACGTTACTGGAACTGGTGTAATGATGCCCGAACCTACACAATCGCTATGCAAGCAATACAACCTGATTTACTGGATGATGACGACAGTTTTGAGGTAGACGCCCCGGTAGAGCGGGTGTTGACCGGCAGTTGGCGCCGGACGGCCTTCTGTGCCTACTTTGTGCTGCTGATGTTCAGCCTGCTTATGTTGCTTGTGCTGACGGGTAATCGTAAGGTAACCCGTTTTACCAACCTGATTTTGGGTGACTTTAATGTATGGAGCACCAAAGACAACCCTACCCCTCTACCGCTTATTGCCGTTTGCATTTTCTATATGGTAGTGTTTTATTTTCTCCACCGGTTTTCTGTGAAGATCAAGCAAGCTATTGTGCAGGATGATGGCCTCGCCCTGGAAGAGGGTGCAGAAGCATTGCGTTTACACTTTTTGCTGAATACTATTATATCGCTTATTATTATCCTGCTGTGCCTGGTACAGTTACTTCTACTTGTGAAGAGATTACTGCATTATTAACATGATGATAAAACCGCAGCATACTGAAACCACACTCCCACTTGGCTTTTCGCCGAAGGCCCGTCAGCATCTCGTGTCTACAGGTAAATGGGCCATGGCACTGGCCATAATGTCTATGGTGTTCGCGATGCTGATGGGTATAGTTCAGGGCTGGGTGATGGTTACGTTCTGGGAAACTCCATATTATTATTTCTGGATCGGGTTCGTCCAGTTGCTGTTATTACTGGCCACGTTTGTAATAAGTTTTATTCTGCTGAAGGCTGCGCGTGAAATGAACCGTGCCATCAGGGATAAGGACAAAGAAGGTTTTCTCCGCGCCTGGCGTTTATATAACCTGTATTTTAAGCTTAAGGGCGTTGATTATATTGTTACCCTTTTGTTTTACCTACTGTATTTCCTGAGATAGTTTGAAGATCGCATACGATACTATTTACGCGCATCCCCTTCCTGAGGGGCATCGTTTTCCCATGCTTAAGTATGAGCTCATTCCCGGGCAATTGCTTCATGAAGGTACTATACTGCCCGGGCAGTTGTTTTCTCCGGCGGCCTGCGATATTGATACCGTGCTGCTTACGCATGATGCGGATTATGTACACCGCCTGCTGCACCAGCAACTGAGCGCTAAGGAGCAGCGTGAGATTGGCTTCCCCCAATCGCCTGCCCTTACACAGCGGGAGCTGCAAATTACGCAGGGTACAATCGATTGCTGTCGCCACGCTTTTACGGATGGTGTTGCGCTGAACGTGGCGGGCGGTACACATCATGCTTTTGCGCATCGCGGAGAGGGATTCTGCCTGCTGAATGATATGGCTATTGCGGCCAACTACCTGCTGCACCATCAACTGGCCCGGCAGATCATGATTATTGATCTTGATGTGCACCAGGGTAATGGTACTGCGAGTCTTTTTACCAATAATGAAAGGGTATTTACTTTCAGTATGCATGGTGAGCACAATTTCCCTTTCCGGAAAGAGAAAAGCGATTATGACCTGCCTTTAAAAGACGGTACGGATACCAATACTTATCTCGGGCTTTTACAGGATACCCTGCCGCGGCTGCTGGAGACGGTTAAGCCGGATTTTGCTTTTTATCTTTCGGGTGTAGATATACTGGATACGGATAAATATGGCAGGCTGAAAGTATCTATGGAAGGCTGCCGCGGGCGGGATGAAATTGTTTATACGCTGCTGCACGGGTTACAGATTCCGTGTACTACGGCGATGGGTGGAGGATACAGTGCTGACGTACGCATCATTACTGAAGCGCATTGTAATACTTTCAGGGTGGCGAGGGAAGTGTTTGGGGTATGAAGTATGAATTATGTGTGATGTGCTGGTTATGTGGTGATATGATTATAAAGTAAAAGAGCACCCCGGACATCCGGGGTGCTCTTTTAACGTGATATGCCGTTATGATTATTCTTTAACGATCTTATCCTGTTTGATCACCTGACCTTTCTGGTCGATTACAGTAACGAGATAAACTCCTTTAGACAGTTTTTCGGTACCAATTTTGGTAGCACCTGCTGCCTGTTTGCTTACTACTTTTTTACCGTACATATCAAATACGTTGATTGTTACGGTTTCACCGCTGTTTGTATTTACGTTCAACTCGTTTCTAACGGGGTTGGGGTAAATAGTAATAACACCGGGTTGATTGTCTACCACACGTGAAGCTGTACCCAGTGCTACCCTGAGGGTATAGCATACTGTTGCACTGTTGGCTCCATTGTAGCCATATACGTGTGCATAGTAGGTGCCGGCTGTATAGGTACGGGTGATGGTTTCGCTGGTAGTACCGCCTGCCTGTGAAATGGCCAATTGTGTAGTACCATTGCTGCTGTACAGTTTCAGATCGTAGTCGCCGGGCAGTGTGGTGAGCGTAATGGTTGCTGTACCGCCTGTAGTGATGACGAATTTGTAGTAATCGTTATCATTGGTTGGGCTGATCAATCCTTTAATATCTGTATTGAAAGGAATGGTTGCTGCACCTGCTGCTGTTCCGTTAGTAGAAACATCATAGATACCGGGGCAGGTAGTTACTGCTGCAGTAGTAAACTGTGCAGCAGCATTGGCGCTGGTACCGGAAGCGCAGGTTGCCCTAACCCTCCAGTCGTACGTAGTACTTGCTGTAAGACCGCTGATGCCTACGGATGTAGAAGCGGTAGAAGCAGTAGCGGTTGTCCATGTACCAGATGCAGTGGTTTTGTATTCAACAGCATAGCTGGTGGCACCGCTTACGGCAGTCCAGCTTACTGTAGCGCTGCTGCTGGTAACAGCAGAAGAAGCGAGGCCAGCAGGTGTACCGCATGGAGCAGTAGTTGTGAACTGAGCCGCAACGTAGTTACCTGATCCGCCTGAGCAGTTGGCTCTTACCCTCCAGTCGTAGGTGGTACCTACGCTGAGACCGGAAAGATTTACCGAAGTGCTGGCAGTGCCGGTAGCTGCATTGGTCCATGTGCCGGATGCAGTGGTTTTATAATCCACGTCATAGCTAACGGCGCTTGCTACAGCTGACCAGCTCACTGTGGCAGAAGTGTTGGTAATGGAAGAAGCACCAAGACCTGTGGCATCGCCACAAGCCGGAGGTGTGCCATTGATGGTAAAGTTGGCGTTGGAGATATCAAAATAGATATTACCTACGGCTTCTACTTTGATGCGTGCCTGTGTAGTGTTTACAACGGGTACTGTCACATTTTCAGAACCATCGTTGGGGGTGCTGGCGATCAGTACGGTTGGGAAGGTAAGCCCACCGTCGGTAGACAGTGATATCTTCACGTTAGCCGTGTTTACGGGTGCACCATTTGTTCCGTTCACACTCCAGGTAACGGCTTGTGAGGTACCGGCGTTCCAGGTAACTGCTGTATTGGGTGCAGTTACTGCGAACGGACCTGTGGCTGAAGAAATGGTCAATATCATATCATCAGTATTATTATTACCTCCACCTGCGTGGTTGTCTCTTACGGTAAGACGGAAGTTGAGCGTGCGGGCTACAGAAGGAAGTACTTCCCATTTGAAGCCGTTGGCGCCTGTGAGGATATACTGCAACTGCGGGATGGTCCTGGAGTTGCCGGAGGTATAGTTATACGAACGGAACTGCGGGCCGGCAGTAGCTGTAGCGCTGGGTACGGTAGAGAAACCTGTAGCCCTTGAATCGATCTGTTCCCAGCAATACTGTATGGCATCACCAGCATCCACATCACTGCCTGTACCTGCGAGGGTAAACGGTGTTGATTTGGGGATGGTATAGTCGGCACCTGCATTTACAGTGGGTGCGGTATTGCCTGTTACAGTAACTACTGCGCAGGCACCACCGCCGGTACCGGATTTGATGTAATTAGATATCTGCTCGATGCTTTTTGTACTGAAATAATCATCACTGTGCGGCTGTACGTCGGTAGTAGCACCGGTGATACCTGCATAGCCCATGATGGTTGAACCGCTACCCGGTTCTACCTGCACTCCTGTGCCTTCGTTGCTGAAGGTAAAGGTGTGGTTGGCGCCAAACTGGTGTCCCATTTCGTGGGTGGTATAATCGATCACGAATGGATCGCCTTCGGGTGCAACGTGAGAGGTGAATCCGCTTCCTTTAGAACCGGTTTTACATACGCAACCGATACAGCCGGCATTACCGTTGTTGTTGGCGGCGCTGGCTTCTTTGTGTACAAGGTGACCGATGTCGTAGTTGGCGTTACCAATCACTGCATCAATGGTTTGCTGTGTCTTGGTATTCCACTCTGTGGTCCAGGGGTCGGTAGAAGCGTTCAGGTAAATGATGGCATCGTTATTGGCAATGAGTACCATACGGATACCGAAATCCCTTTCGTAAACCTGGTTGGTACGGGTAAGCAATGTGTTCATTGCAGCCAGTACTTTGGCTTTACGTTCTGCATCGGTGGTTTCGGTACCATTCAGGAAGTACTGTGCGTACTCACCGGTACAAGCCAGTGCGAGGCGGTACTGCCTCAGGCGGCCATCGTCGGCAGCGAGGCGTGCGCCGGGGTTGGTGGCTACACCTGATTCCTGTGCAACGTTTTGTACAGTACAGTTAAAATGCCTTTGCATATCAAGGGCATCTTTGCGTGAGAATACTACATAGTAGTGATTGTTCATGTCTACCGGATCGATGTACACGGTGGGTTTGTTGGCATAGCTGATCATGCCGTGGAAACCGCGGGGCGACATATCGCAACGGATAGACGCAGTTGGGTCGTCAACTCCTTTTCCTGCATAAGAGCGGATGCCGGGATAGCGTGCGGCGAGTGCAGGGTCCATAACGGGCGCGTCTACGAGCCTGAACCTTTCGATCTGTCCTTCTGCATTGGGTACAGAAATGATAAAGGAGGACTGGTTTGCCGAAACAACTCTTTCGGACGGAGCGGCAGTAATGTCTGTTTGAAATGCCTGCTCATTGAGTTTGAAAATCTTGTAAGCATTAGGTTTGTAGCGGTTAGCAAATAAGTCATTGCTCAAGCCTGACTCATTCATTCGATTCCAGAAGTTCTTATCCTGTGCATAAAGGGAGGATTGCAACAGTAAAAGGACAACCAAAACATTTAGAAGTTTTTTCATGATGTTTGTTTTTTTGTGAAAAAAAGATTACCCAATGTATGTCTTTCCATTAACGCAGACAATAGTAAAAATACGATTGGGCGCGGTTTTCAGCGTTTATTTTTGCAACTGAATTGCATTTAATACGCTTATCCACATTTTCATTTCCAGACGTGTATTAAACGATTGTGGAAATTACTATGCAGTGTTTTTCCTGTCTGGTATATGGCTGAATCTGGCATCAACAAAATGGCATTTGTATGACTGCAAAAGTTGCTGCGGGCATGTTATTGCTGTAACAGTATGTTTTGCCGGTGTGCACGGAATGTGTTTTAATTTTACCGGCCCCACTCTTTGGCTTATCTTGCGGGCATGTTACAGCGCAGTTTTGCTCTTATTAAAAAGGACCTGCTCCTTGAATGGAGACAGCAGCATACTTTGTATGGCATCCTCCTGTATATCACTGCAACAATATTTGTTTTATACCTCACCATCAATGAACCGGATGCTGGAACATGGAATGGTTTGTTCTGGGTAATACAATTGTTTGTTTGTGTTAATGCTGTGGCTAAAAGTTTTTTACAGGAAAGCCAGGGACGTATGCTTTATTATTACACGCTGGTGACACCAACGGAGTTTATCATTTCGAAGCTGGTGTATAATGTGCTGCTGATGCTGGTGATGAGCCTGCTGAGTTTTTTACTTTTCTCTATTTTTTTAACTAATCCTCTTTCTGATACGTTGTTGTTTACGGGCATCGTGGTGCTGGGCGGTACGGGCATCAGTATGGTATTTACCGTACTGGCTGCCATCGCTGCCAAGGCCCGGCAGAACGCCGCGCTGATCGCCATCATGGGTTTCCCTATCATCCTGCCACAACTGCTGCTGCTGATAAGGCTGAGTAAGATTGCTTTTGCCGAAGTATTCCGTGCGGGTGCTGTGCTGGAGCTGACGGCTATGATTGCGGGGCTGGATGTGCTGATCGTGATCATGGCGATTATATTGTTTCCTTATTTGTGGAAGGACTAGGCTGGCAGCAGGAGGTGCGCATAGTGAAAACAGGAATAATGGCTTTTGCTGCACTTTTCTTTGCAATAAACTTATTAACTTACAGCAGGATTCAGCGGTACCCTGCCCCACCCCCACCCGGTACGCTGTATTACCATCCTTTTGTATCTCCATATCCTTTAACTGAGGTGACCTCATAAAACGGGGCCTGCCTGAAAACGGAACATGAAACACAAAGGAATGACTGCACTCCGACATCATCTTATCGTACTGCTGCTTTTACTGGCTGGCCATATTACTAACGCCCAGGTGATACGTCCGTACAACCTTCTCTATTCAGAAAACCTGCGCGGTGGCTGCACGATGTTTGGCAATACCATAATGAATATTACAGATAACAATACCGTGAATCTTGTGAAGATGAATGAAACGGGTAATGCGGCGAATGGTGTTGGCGGTATCGGGTTCTCTCAATATGGTAATGATAATTCCAATATGCTGTTTGCGGATGCTGACGGTACGCTGCCTCCCACTTCTTTTGTATTTGCTACCGACGGTACATGGAAATATTTAGATGATAACACCCGGCCCGCGGGCTGGGAGACCAGCACATTTGACGATGCGGCCTGGGCGCAGGGGGCTGGTGAGCTGGGTTTTGGTGATGGCGATGAGGCTACGGTGATCAATGGCGGGCCTTCCAGTTCGAGGTATATGACGGTCTATTTCAGGAAGACACTTACTATCCCTTCGGGTATGTACAGCGATTATACGCTTAACCTGATATATGATGATGGCGCTATCGTTTATATAAACGGTGTGGAGGCTGCAAGGGTAAATATGCCTGCGGGTGCTGTTAACCACCTCACTGCTGCCCTTTCTGCTGTGGATAATGCTACGGCATCCATCACTTTACCGGCAACGGCTTTTGTTAATGGCAGCAATACTATCGCTGTTGAGGTGCACCAGCGTTCCAACAAAAGCGACGATCTTTCTTTTGCGTGTTCGCTTTCGGGTACGAATATCAATACTGTCAATTCTTCAACGGCTGATCTTATACTTCCTGCGGGCAGTAATACTATAAAGTTTGCAAGGTTGTACTGGGGTGGCCGTATAGATAATACCGTGCTTACTGCGGCGCCGGATACCCTGCGCAAAATAAAGATCAGGAAGGGCACCAGTGGTGCTTATGTTTCTGTATTTGCGCCGGTTACCAATACGGACCAGACAACGGCGGCGCCTGGCAGTATCAATTACCAGTCTTATATTGATGTTACTGCGTTTATCAACAATAATGGTGCGGGTACGTATTCGGTAGCGGATCTGCCTGCTTCTTCCGGGGTTACTGCCAATGGCGGTAATTATGCGGGCTGGTGTATTGTTGTGGCTTATGCTAATGCTACACAGTCTTATAACAGCATACGTATTTATGATGGGTTCCTGAATGTGTACAACGGAGGCTTGTCTACCAGCCAGTCGGTTACCCTTACGGGGCTGAACGTGCCTAACACACCACTCGCGTTACCTGATGCCATTATGACGAGTATGATCTGGGAGGGAGATGCGAATCTTGGCGCTACGTCTACCAACCCTGCGGGAGATTTCTTAAAGATCAATGGCAATGCTTATACGAATGCGGTTAACCCGGTAACGAATATGTGGAACGGCAGTATTTCGAAGAACGGCAGTTTTGTGACCACCAAGAATCCTGACTATACCAACCAGATGGGTATAGACATTGATGAAATACAGGTGGGTGCCGGTTATGGTATTCTACCTAATGCCACGACGGCAGACATTGAATTTGGTACCGAGGCTGACCGCTACTTCCCCAGCCTGTTCAGCTTTTGTATCCGTATGAAGGAGCCTACTATCAGTCTTGACAAACAGGTGAGCGATGGCAATGGTAACGGCATTGCAGATGCGAATGAATATCTTACCTATATTATTTCTGGTGTTAATACGGGACCTGGCGTGGCTTATAACTGCATGGTTACCGATTCGTTGCCGCTGAATGTTACGTATGTGCCGAATACACTTGAGGTGATCAGTTGCCCGGGTATTACACCTGGTATCAAGACGGATGCAAATGATGGCGATGTGGCGCGTAAGGGTGTTAACGGCAGCAGGGAGTATGTACAGTTCTATATTGGTACGGGTGCTACAGGTAGTGCCGGTGGTCAATTACTGGCTGGTGAATCGTATGGGCTCCGCTTTAAAGTACAAACTGCTGCTATACCGGGTTCGGTGATCAATACTGCGAGGATCACGGCCAACGCCATATCGGGCGAGCCCTTTGTGGATGATGGCACCGCTGTTATCGGTCCGCTTGGCGGCGCTATACCTGTAAAGCTCAGTTCGCTCGGTGCAATACTGCTCAATAATAATACAGGTTTGCTGCGATGGACGACCGAAATGGAAGCTAACTTCAGTCATTTTGAACTGGAGCGCAGTACTGACGGGTTGCACTTTATTTACCGCGGCAGGGTGAATGGAAGTGGCAACAGTTCGCTGGCAAGGCAATACGGGTTGCGTGATGCACTGGATGAACCGGCAAGGATATTTTATTACCGCCTTAAGCTGCTTGATCTTGACGGTAAGGTTTCATACAGCGGTATCGTTTCCCTGCGGTTAACAGGCGGTACGGACTGGCTGGTTTATCCCAATCCTTTCAACAGCCGGTTCACGGTGTTGCTTAACAGCGTTACTGAGCAACCTCTGCGCCTGCGCCTGTTTAATGCAGCAGGACAAACCGTATGGCAGCAGCAGTTCGGCGTATCGCGCGGGGATAACGTGATTACCGTTAAAGGGCTTGATGCCCTGCCTAAAGGCCATTACACATTATACATTGACGGGAAAGGTACTTCGCAACAATTTCCACTATTAAAGCAGTGATCAGTCGATTATGGTACGCCGCAGCTCAAGCAGGTTGAGGCTGTTGGGATTGAAATGCCTGATGTTGGGCTGTACAAGATGGATGGCCATGTCGTACCAGAGTGGTATCACGGGTGCGTCGTTCATCACGAGCTGGTCCATCTGCTGGTAAAGTTTATAGCGCAGCGTATCGTTGATGGTGAGCATGGCTTTATCATAGAGTGCATCAAAGGCGGGATTTTTATACCGGGTATAGTTTGGGGGGGCGGGGTTTTTGCTGTAGAATACGCTGAGGTAGTTTTCTGCATCGGGGTAATCGGCGATCCAGCTTCCGCGGAACAGGGGGGCTATCGATTTGCCGGCCTGCTCCATGAGCAGGCTTTTCTGCATAGCTTCTACCTGTATGTTTATTCCGGACAAGCGGAGTTCATTGGCGATATAACTGCCAAGGTCGGCATAAGTGGGTACCGTCATCAGTGTTAGCCGGGGCAGGCCTTTTCCTTCGGGGAAACCTGCTTCGCTGAGTAATTGTTTTGTTTTTGCGGGGTTGTAGTGGTAGCCTTTTACCAGCGCCGTATCGAATGAGGGCAGGCCCATCGGAACAAAACCGCTTTCTGCGGGGGTACCGATCGAATTGCGGAGGTAGAGCATCATCTTGCGCCTGTCGAAGCCATAGTTGATGGCCTGCCGTATCTTTTGCAGGCGCAGCGGTGAATTTTTTACCAGGGGGTTTTGCTCGTCTACCAATATACCGATGTATTCAATATTGAGATAGGGGTGTTTGTGCAGCAGGATCTGTCCTTCCCATTCCTTTTTAAGTGTGCCTTTTTTGGTGAGGATCTCGTCTTTAAACGAGGTTTCAATATCATTTATAAAATCGAGCTTTTTTTGTTGAAATTCAAGAAATTCTGTGGCTTTGCTATCAAAAAAACTGATCTTGATGCCATCTATATAGGGGAGCTTTCTGCCTGCTGCATCTTTTTCAAAATAGGCGTTGTTTCTGGCTAATACCATGGCCTGGCCTTCTTCCCAGGCGACGAGGGAGAAAGGGCCTGATCCAACGGGATGACGGCGGAAGTCGGCCCCATACTTTTCGACTGCTTCATGCGGAACGATGCTGCAATACTGCATGCTCAGTAAACCCAGTATGGGTTGAAAGGGTTGCTGCAGGCGCAGGCGGAAAGTGGTGTCATCGACGGCGGTAAAGGCTTCGGTGGAGTCTACCCTGCCGTTAAAGATCCAGGCGCCCGGGCTTGCTACCGCTTTATCTATGATACGCCCGAGGCTGAACACGATATCGGAGGCGAGGAGGCGTCGTCCCTTTCCCCCGGTAAAGCAGGGGTCATCTGTAAAGTACACATCATTGCGCAGGGTGAAGGTGAGCGTTTTGTTATCGGGACTGATGGTCCAGCTCCTGGCAACTGAAGGAGCGATCTGCATATTGCTGTCTACTTCAACGAGGGTATTGTATAACTGGTGTATGCCCCACATTACGGCCTGGCTTTTGGCGAAGGCGGGATCGAGGGAGGCTATACCGGATGCTTCGTTGTAGTGAAATATCTTTTTACCGGGATGCTGGTGGTTGTTGCAGGCAAAGAGGAATAATATCCATACAAAGAGTGCCGGTTTACCGGTCATCCCTGCCAGTGGATAATATTGTAAAATGTGATTCCGGTTTAACATATAAAGCATAAATTTAGCCATTGCAATACAAATTGCCACGTTAATATGACAAAAATGCAACGTCACTTCCTGCTGAGCACGATACTGGGTACCGGCCTGTTTGTGTGTACTACCGGTATGGCACAACCTTTAAGCAGCAAAACCGTATTTTCCCGTGCGGATACTCTCCGCGGCTCCATTACTCCTGAGAGGGCGTGGTGGGATGTACAGCATTATGATATTACGGTAACTCCTGACTATAATACCAAGACCATCAAGGGAGAGGTAACCATCCAGTTCACGGCCAACGGGGGCAAGCAAAAACCTATGCAGATTGATCTGCAGGCTCCGATGGAAATTGACAGGGTTATTCACGGGACTGTTAATTCTGCTGGTGCGGGTAAGGTTGTGAGCAATATTAAGCATAAGGAAAATGTATGGTGGCTTGATTTTGGGGATTATGATTTTCCTGTAAATGCAAAGCCTGTATACCAGTACGTTACTATTTCTTTTCATGGTAAACCGAGGGAAGCGATACGTCCTCCGTGGGATGGTGGCTGGATATGGAAAAAGGATGCAAGGGGTAATCCCTGGATGAGCGTTGCCTGCCAGGGACTGGGCGCGAGTGTGTGGTATCCGTGTAAGGACCACCAGAGTGATGAGCCCAACCTCGGGGCCACATTGAATATTATAGTACCTGATTCGCTGGTGGCTGTGGGCAATGGCCGGTTGAAGTATAAGACTGCGACGGGTGATGGTACAACCAAGTACAGTTGGGCGGTTAAGGCCCCGATCAATAATTATTGCATCATTCCTTATATTGGCAAGTATGTAAACTTCAGCGAAACTTATGCCGGTGAGAAAGGACCGCTGACCATGAACTACTGGGTGCTGGATTATAACCTGGAAAAGGCTAAAAAGCATTTTACAGATGCGCCCCGTATGATGAAGGCATTTGAGCATTGGTTTGGCCCCTACCCTTTTTATGAAGACGGGTTTCAACTGGTGGATGCTCCTCACCTTGGTATGGAGCACCAGAGCGCTACGGCTTATGGTAATGGATACAAGATGGGATACCTGGGTTCGGATCTTTCGGGTACGGGCTGGGGGCTTAAGTGGGATTTTATCATTGTACATGAAAGTGGTCATGAATGGTTTGCAAATAATATTACTACTGAAGATATTGCTGATATGTGGGTGCATGAAGGGTTTACCAATTACAGCGAAACGCTGTTTACGGACTATTTTTATGGTAAGGAGGCGGGTAATGATTATGTGATTGGTACCCGGCAGAATATCGAAAATGATATACCTATCATAGGACCGTATGGCGTGAACCGGGAGGGTAGTGGCGATATGTATTATAAGGGTGGAAATATGATCCACATGATCCGCCAGGTCGTTAACAATGACGAAAAGTTCAGGCAGCTACTCCGTGGCCTTAACCAGGTTTTCTATCACCGCGTTGTGACTGGCAAACAGGTAGAGGAATATATGAGCAAACAATCGGGTATCAATCTTTCCAGGATATTTGATCAGTATCTGCGCAGCACCCAGATTCCTAAACTGGTTTACCGTATCAATAAGGGCGAACTGAGCTACCAGTGGTTAAATTGTGTGCCGGGGTTTGACATGCCTCTGAAGATATGGGTAAGTGACAGTACTGTTGCCAGGATGATCTATCCTGTGGAAGGAAAAATAAAAACTGAGCAACTGCCTGCCGGTAAATCGGGGCAGTATGACTTTAAGCCGGACCGTAATTTTTATATTGAAACGAGGAGGCTCTGACGGAGCATACTATTGTTTACCCGACTCCACGTATTGTTTCAGGTTGGCGAGGGCGGCTTCGTAGCCGGGCGCTGTAATGGATTCAGTAAACATGCCTGCAAACTTTTCCCAGGGATACCATTTTAATGGTGATTCAAAGCGCCAGTCTACATAAGTACCACCTGTGGCGCTATCGGCAGAAAAGCTGATGGTATGTTCCACCACATTTTCACCCGCTATTTTTTCGGTAAATATTACAAAGAGGGAATCGTCTTTAACGATCTGGTAAACGACGGGCTTTCTTCCGGGCAGGTTTACTCTGCATATTGAGCCTGTAGTGCCAAAGCCGGCATTGGAGAACCGAATGCTATCGGGATAGGCTTTACATTGGGGTTGCCAGTTGATCCAGTTATAGAAAGCGGCTACCTGGTTGCGGATGACGGCTGAGCGGCCGGCAATAACGATGCCCCTGCGGCCATGCACTTCGGAGGGTAATAATAACGACATGAGGGTAACGAGTACCGCCAGTCCGAGCAAGCCAATCAGCCCGGCTTTAATCAGTTTTTTTAATTTTTGCGTGTCCATGCGGCTGCAAAATTACTCCCATTTGAACACTTTTACTGCAACAATATATGCTGCGACTCCCCACAGGGCCAGGATGCCGATCTGTTTACCGCAGTCGTACAGGTGTGCTCCTTCGAAAGACACTTTGCGCATAGCGTCGTTGAGGTGTGTGAGGGGAAGCACGCGGCAGATGGGCTGCAGCCATTTGGGGAAGGCTTCTATGGAGAAAAATGTTCCTGCCAGCAGGAATTGTGGCATGGTAACGAGGTTGGCAAAGGGTGGTATGGTACTTTCATTTTTAGCCAGTCCGCTTACGATAAATCCAAAGCCCATAAATACGACCAGCCCGAGGAAACAGAGGGCCAGCATCTCAAAGAAAGTAACCGCGCCATGGCGCAGGTTAAAGCCGAAAAAGTAATGCCCGATCAAAAGAATTACTACGGCTGTAATAAGCTGGAAGATTACACGGCTCAGCGCTTCGCCGAGTACAATATTGGCGCGGTTAACGGGTGTGGCAAAGAATCGTTTTAGCACAAGGGTACTGCGGAGGTTAAAGAAGATGAATGCTACACCAAACACGCCTGCGCTGAGCAGGGAGAAGCCCAACTGCCCGGGCAGGATAAAGTCTATCGTTTTGTATTCCACGACTTCCTGTACGTCGCGCTGGCGGTTAAAGTCGAGCGTGGCATAGGTTGGACGGGATGGATATTTACTGTCGTTGAGCTTATTGGTCAGGTTTTCGAGTGCTGTAATGAACTGGTAGGATTTATCGTCGCTGGCTGTGGTGGTATTGAAGGTCAACCGGAAACCGGTAGAGTCTCCACTCCTTTTATGAATACCGAGTTTGCCTACAATACGTCCTTCGTTAAAGTTTGCTTCGAGGTCGTTGGGATTATCGAATTTTACAAAGCGGATAAACTTATAATTTTTCATTGCCTGGTAAAGCTCATTGGTGGTATCTGACCCTTCCCTGAGCACGACTTTATATACGGGTGCTCCGCCTCCGCCACTGATGAAGCCAAACACAAGGATAAAAATGAGGGGGAACAGAAAACTGAATACCACTGCGCTCGGACTCCTGAATATGGCTTTCAGGCTGGCCCGGGTGATGGCCAGGGTTGCCTTTGACTGGCTGTACTTTTGCATCCTTCTTTTAATTTGGGGGTAAAGCTATTGTAAAAAGTATAATAGTGATGAATTATGGGTGATGAATTATGAGGGCTGGTGACATTGTTATAAACCCTAATTTCGCGACGATGAATACGGCCTACATCTTACTGGGGGGCAATATGGGCGACAGGACTGCAAGGTTGCAGGAGGCGGCAACACGGGTTGCAGCAAAAGCGGGTACGATCGTCCGTGCTTCGTCTTTTTATGAAACGGCGGCATGGGGTAAAACTGATCAGCCTGATTTTCTGAACCAGGTAATCATCTTACACACTACCCTGCTGCCTGCTGCGCTCATGGCTGTTCTGCTTAATATTGAGACTGCGATGGGGCGTATCCGTACGGAGAAGAATGCGCCGCGGGTAATTGATATCGACATCTTGTTTTATAACCGGGAGGTAATTGACAGCCCCGGTTTGCATATTCCCCACCCGCAACTGCAACACCGGCGCTTTGTACTGGTACCACTTAATGAGCTGTCGCCGGGGCTGGTGCATCCCGTTCTGCACCAAAGGGTGAGCGAGCTGCTGCTTTCCTGCACGGATACACTTAATGTGAAAAAGTTTTACTTGCTGTAGCAGTGTTTACCGTTATTTTGCAGCCCTGAACCACGGGAATGGTTAAGTATGAAGTACAGTTTTGTTACCATAGAGGGGAATATCGGTGCGGGCAAGACAACGCTCGCCCACCTGCTGAGCAAGCACTTCAATGCCAGGCTGATCCTGGAGGAGTTTGCTGACAACCCCTTCCTGCCTAAGTTTTACCAGAAACCGGAACAGTACGCTTTCCCGCTGGAATTGTTCTTTATGGCTGAAAGGTATAAGCAGTTGAAAGAGCTGCTGCAGACGAAAGACATGTTTCAAAAGATTACCATCAGTGATTACCTGTTTACAAAATGCCTGCTTTTTGCCAAGACGAACCTGGCTGATGAGGAGTTCAGGCTTTACCAGAAACTTTTTGAGATCATCAACCCACAGATACTGCAACCTGAAATACTGATCTACCTGCACGCCCCGGTAAATAAGCTACAGGAAAATATAAAGAGGCGCAACCGCGATTATGAGCAAAGTATTTCTAATGAATACCTGTTTTCTTTACAGGAGACATACACTCAGTACATCAAACAGCATAATATGAAGACCCTGTTTGTGGATGCGAGTAATGCTGATTTCCTGGGCAATGATGATCATTTAAAAGCCATTCTTAACGCGCTGGACAAGGAGTATGACGACGGGCAGCATTTCCTGGCCTTACCCTGACGGTTGCTGTTTTTTGGGTTTGTATCTCTTTTCCGATATTTGCACATCATGCAATCATCTCCCCAATCGCCCTTTGCCGTTCTGCAGGTAAAGGAATTCAAATACTTTATTGCCGGACGCTTTTTATTCATCATGGGTCTGCGTATGCTGGGTACTGCTGTTGCCTGGTGGATGTATGAACTTACGAGGGATGCATTCTATATCGGTATGATCGGGCTGGCTGAAGCCATACCTGCTGTTTCGCTTGCGTTGTATGCTGGTTTTGTGATTGATAAATCGGAAAAGAGAAAGATGCTGCTGAGGGGGATGTGGTTATATGTGGGTTGTGTACTTATCCTGCTGCTTGCAAGCGGTGGATTTTATGAGGCTGGTTTTTCGCAGAAGCTGGTGGTTTCCACAGTGTATATTACCATATTTGCCACCGGCGCTATCCGTGCGTTTACGGGTCCTACGTTTCATGCTATACTGGCTGGCGTAGTACCGAGGCCCATGCTGAGTACTGCGGCCCAGTGGAGCTCCAGTACCTGGCTTATCGGCAGTATTTCGGGGCATGCACTCGCGGGCTTCCTCATTGCGGCGGTGCACATACCGGGTACGCTGTGTGTGGTAGCTTTTTTTGTACTTACGGGCACGATCATCATGGGCCAGCTTACGCCGAAGCCTTCTATTGTAAAAGCGGAAAAGACGAGTTTTGCGGCTGTAAGCCAGGGGCTTAATTATGTATTTGCCAATAAAGAGCTCCTCGGCGCTATATCGCTCGATCTTTTTGCGGTATTGTTTGGCGGGGCTGTGGCTATGGTACCTGTTTTTGCGAAAGACATATTAAATGTGGGGCCTGTTGGTTTTGGCTGGCTCAATGCAGCGGCTGATATCGGGTCTATATTCATGGTAGTTCTGCTCACGCTTAAACCTATGGAGAAACAGCAGGGTCGTAAGCTCTTGCTGGCTGTGGCGGGTTTTGGCTGCTGTATCATCCTGTTTGCCCTGTCTAAATGGTTCTGGCTGTCGTTTGCTGCTTTGCTCACCAGCGGTATGCTTGACGGCATCAGTGTAGTGGTAAGGGGTAATATTCTGCAACTGCGTACACCGGATGCTCTCCGCGGCCGGGTAATGGCTGTTAACTCTATGTTCATCAATTCATCTAACGAGATTGGCCAGTTTGAGAGTGGTGTGGCGGCCAAGCTGATGGGTAATGTTCCTTCGGTGGTGTTTGGCGGGTGTATGACGCTGGCTGTGGTGATTGTTACGTGGTTTAAAGCGCCTTCGTTGCGGAAGCTGGAATATAAGTAGGATTATCGGTTAGTTATAATAATGTCACCCCTAACGGGGTTAGCCTGGCATTGGTCAGATATCTTCTTATTTTCTATAATAATGTCACCCCTGCCGGGGTTAATTGGCAAAAGCCCGATGCCCTTTCATTTTCTAGAATAATGTCACCCCTACCGGGGTTAATTGGCATTGGTCTGATATCTTCTTATTTTCTATAATAATGTCACCCCTGCCGGGGTTAGGCTGGCATCGGTCTGATATCTTCTTATTTTTTACAGTAATTTTACCCGTAACGGGGTTGTGTTTTATGTCATAGACGGTTGTGCAGCTGCTTTCTTTTTGCGGGCGATAGTTCATCCTTGTTTGGGTGATAATATTATTGAACAAGTTAAATATTTTTGTATTCGCTCCTTGTAACCTCATCAGGGGTGACATTATTACAATTTACAACTCATTACAACCTTTTACAAAAAAGCCTCCTTACGGAGGCTATATATTAACGGTCAGGAACCCGGATAACATAAAATCTATTTCACTACGATCTGGTCTTCGCTTTCGAGGACGATCTCGGGTTTGTCTTTATAGAGGATGATCTTTCCTGTAATACATACTTCTTTATCTATGTAGTAGGTTTCGGGCTTGTTTTTAAATGCTGTTCGTTTGTTGCCAAAGATTACGAGTGTAAGGGGTGCATTGGGGAATTTAGCGCCTGCATTGAGCAATGTAGGGGATGTTTTTGAATCTTCAAAGTACCTGCCACCGTATATTTTTGTACATACTTTTACGGAGTCTCCTACGTGTTTGGCGGCGTCTTCCACTTTGATTTCGATCTGTGCTTTACCTGCCAGGCTGATGGCTAATAAAGCAACACATATTTTCCATTTTTTCATAACTGTATTGTTTCTGTAAAGGTAACTGGTTACGGGATCATTTACGAATAATATTTACGAATTTTCGTAAATATGTACAGGGCTTTATTTATTCGACGTCTACTTTTTTCTGTACGAGGGAACCTTCGGATGCTTCGGGTAAGAATTTCCGTTCTTTAACGAGGTAACCGTTGCCATGCTCGCAGAAATGTACTTTAAGATTTTCTATGCTGATGGGGTTGCCATCGGGGATATCGGCAATATTGCTGTGCCTGATTTCGTGGCCATCGACTATGATTACGAGCCCGCTCCCGATTGCTTCCATTTTGTTGCCCCCGGTAATGAGCATGCCTGTGTCTTCGCCGAGCCCGATACCGATGCAGGAGGGATTGGTTGCTACTGCCTGTGCGAGGCGCCCGAAGCGGCCCCGTTTTTCAAAATGGCTGTCGAAGATCACATCGTCCATAAAGCCCAGGCCCGTGGTGATCTTTACTTCGCCTTTGAGGTGTGCTTTTGTGGCGTTACCCTCGTAGATCATGGTATTGCTCATGGCCATTGCCCCGGCGGAAGTACCGGCTACCACGAAACCTTCTTCTTCCTGGTAACGTTTCAGCAGGATATCGAGAAAGGCGGTGCCTCCGAATGTGCTTGAGAGGCGCAGTTGGTTACCACCACTGAACATGACTGCGTCGCAACTGGTGATGCGTTCGAGAAAATCTTTCTCCATTGCATCTGCACGGTTGCGGATGTGCATGATACCAATATTGGTACACCCGATGCGACCAAACGCATCGAGGTAATTTTCCCCTACTTCGTAGGGAATGGTACTGGCTGTGGTAATAACTTCGATCCTATCGCCCATGCCGCCTGTTTCTCCAACGATCCGGCGAAGGATACCGAGTTCAAAAAAATTGAGGTTGTTGCGGTAGATCTCTCCTTTTTCTAAATCCGTGCCTTTATCCTCTGCCCCACCGATGGCGATTAACTTTCCTTTGGCAAATTGCATTCCTGCTGTTTTGTGTGGTTACAAAAGTAGGGAAAAACCATTTTTACTCCGTTTTTCTACTTATACACTACTGTTAATAAGCCCTGGAGCATATTTATTTTCTTTATTATACGGGGTTTGCGGACTGGCTGCACGCGGGATACGGGCATAAAAAAGCGCTTCACCCGGGGGGTGTTGTACAGCTCATTTTCTTTAGGCTGAAATACTTTACCTTTCCGGTCTTTTCAAACCAGTAAATACATAGTATATGAGGGCTTTTATTATTCTCCTATGCAGTTGTTGGATCGGCTTTTGCCAGGCTCAACAGCCTGCTTTTGTTACAGATAGTATTGATGCGTACATTAATAAAGGGCTTGCGGACTGGCAGGTACCGGGGCTTGCCGTTGTGGTTGTTAAAGACGGCAAGGTAGTGCTGATGAAAGGTTATGGTGTAAAAGATATTGTGCTGAAAACACCTGTGGATGAAAATACGCTGTTCATGATTGCCAGTAATACCAAGCTGTTTACAGGTACTGCTCTTGCGGAGCTGGAGCAGAAGGGTACACTGTCGCTCAATGATAAGATCACCAAGTATTTTCCGTGGTACAGCCTCTATGATAAGACGGCAACGGGTATGCTCACGATAAGGGATATGCTTTGCCACCGGCTGGGGACCAAGACTTTCCAGGGTGACTTCACTTTCTGGAACTCTTCGCTTACGCGCCAGCAGATCATGCAGCGGATGCGTTTTCTGAAGCCTGAGGGCCTGTTCAGGCAGGACTACGGGTATTGTAACAGTTGTTTTCTTACTGCCGGCCAGGTGATTGAGAAAGCAACGGGTGGTATTACCTGGGAAAAATATATTACGGATCATATCCTGAAGCCGCTTGACATGACGAATACTTATGCGCTTACGGCGGGTATTAAAAACAGGAGTAATGTGGCCAAGCCTTATACTACCAGTTTTACCAATGTGCTGAAACAGGTACCTTACGACAGGTGGGATAATCTTGCTCCTGCGGCTTCTATTGTAAGTAATGTAAAGGATCTTTCGAAATGGCTGATGTTCCAGCTTGACAGCGGCAGGCATAATGGAAGGCAGGTTATGCCTTTTGAAGTGCTGGAAGCCACGCGCGATGTAAATATCATTACCAGCAGCCGTAAATCGGCCAAATACCCGCTCCACTTCAGGGGGTATGGTCTTGGTATATTCAGCACTGACTATAATGGCAGACAGATGTTCTGGCATACGGGCGGTGCGGGTGGTATGGTGAGTAATGTATGTTTTGTGCCCGAGGAAAGGCTGGGTATTGCGATACTTACCAATAATGATAACCAGGGCTTTTTTGAAGCTTTGCGCTACCAGTTGCTGGATGCTTACCTGGGCGTGCCCTGGATTGACCGCAGTGCGGCGGCATTGCCTGCTTTTACAGAGGAGATGGAGCGCCAGATCGCAGAAGTAAAGCTGTGGCGTGACAGTGTGGGCATGGGCAAAAGTGCAGTGCCTTTAGCGGCGTATGCAGGCACTTATACCCACCAGCTTTACGGTAGCGTTACCATTGGCGTAAATGGGAATGGGCTCCGGCTGGTTTTCAATTCGCACCCCGACCTGAAGGCTACCATGCAGTATATGGATAATGGCCGCTGGCTGCTTGAGTATGATAATGTGGAGTATGGTATTTTTGTTACCCGCTTCAATATTGCAGGCAGTACTGTTAAGGGGGTGTCTATTAAGGCAAATGACTTTGTAGAGTATGACGCTTACGATTTTGTAAAGAGCTAATAGTAATAAAAAACCGGCTGTATCTATCCTTGCCGGATAGATACAGCCGGTTTTACTTATATGCGGGTATGTGCAGCGCGAAGATGTACTATCCGTGAAAATATCTTCCTCCCACGAACACCGTTATTATTCAATTTTACTACTACTATGTGTTAAGCACGTTGCTTAGCGGCCTTTGGCTTTGACTTTTTCAGCATACCGTCGATTTCCTTGCTCAGGTTTTCGAAGGTGGGTTTGCCTTTAAACATTTCTCCATTGATAAAGAAGGCGGGTACATCGCTTACGCCGAGTTGTACACCTTCGAGGAGGTCTTCACGTACATACCAGCCATAGGTTGAGTTCACGAGTTCATCGAGGAACTGTTTGCGGTGTATACCTGCTTCTTTAGAGTGCAGCTTAAGGCTTGTTGTGCCGAGGTTACGCCGGTTTTCGAACAGAACATTATGCATTTCCCAGAATTTGCCCTCCTGGGCGGCAGCTACGGCTGCTTCGCCTGCTTTCATACTGCGCTGGTGCACTTTGGTAAGGGGGAAATGACGAAAATTGAACCGAATTTTGCCATCATACTGTTCCAGCAACTGTTTTACTACTTCATTTGCCTTTGCACAGGCTTCATTTTCATACTCTCCGAACTCCATCAAGGTAACAGGTGCGTCTTTTGAGCCTACAAATACATTTTTTGGGGGAATGACTTCCGCCACTGCTTTTCCGAATGCCATACTATAACTCCTTTTTGGCTGCCTGCGCAGCCGGTTTAATAAAACAAAGCCATCCGTGACGGATGGCTTTTACAAATTTACTTCTTTTTTTCCGTATTTTCGAGGGGTTCTTCCACTTCGTTACGGAAAGCCACCAGATTATCGAATACATCGACCAGTACCGGCTTGTTATTTTCTATATTTCCGGCCAGTATTTTTTTGCTCAATTGGTTGGTTATCTCTTTCTGTATCAACCTTTTAAGTGGCCGGGCGCCAAACTGAGGATCGAAGCCGTTCTCGGCGAGAAAGTCGAGCAGGTAGTCGGTAAACTTTAGCTGTATTCCATTCTGGAGGGCTAAGTGCTGTAAACCAGCCAATTGTATCCTGATGATACCCCTGATCTCGTCTTTGAGGAGTGGCTGGAACATAATGATCTCGTCTACCCGGTTCAGGAACTCGGGCCTGATTGTTTGCCGCAGGAGTTCCATCACGTCGATTTTAGCTTTTGCCACCACTTCTTCCTTATTCTCTGCGTTTACATTTTCAAAGCGCTCTTGTATGATGTGGCTGCCCAGGTTGCTGGTCATGATGATGATGGTATTCTTAAAGTTCACCACCCGGCCCTTATTATCGGTCAGGCGGCCATCGTCGAGCACCTGTAACAGTACGTTCCATACATCGGGGTGTGCTTTTTCGATCTCGTCGAGCAATACCACGCTATAGGGCTTTCTGCGTACGGCTTCGGTAAGCTGTCCGCCTTCGTCGTACCCTACATAACCGGGAGGTGCGCCTACGAGACGGCTTACGGTATGTTTTTCCTGGTATTCGCTCATGTCGATACGCGTCATCATGCTTTCATCGTCGAACAGGTATTCGGCAAGGGCTTTGGCGAGCTCTGTTTTACCTACCCCGGTTGTGCCGAGGAAGATAAAGGAGCCGATGGGTTTACGGGGGTCCTGCAGGCCTGCCCGGCTGCGCCGGATGGCGTCGGCTACTGCTGTAATTGCTTCCTCCTGCCCTATCACCCTTTGATGTAGGTGGTCTTCGAGCTGTAACAGCTTTTCGCGTTCGCCCTGGAGCATCCTTGCCACGGGTATACCTGTAGCGCGGGCCACGTTTTCGGCGATGTCTTCGGCGTCTACCTCTTCTTTCAGTAAGCGTTTTTCGCTCAACTGGCTGAGTTCTGCCGTAAGGTTGTGAATGAGTTCTTCCTGTGTTTTGATCTTACCATAACGGATCTCGGCTACTTTACCGTAATCGCCGTTGCGTTCGGCCTGGTCGGCTTCCTGTTTCAGCCGTTCAACGAGGGCCTTGGCTTCCTGTACTTTTTCGACTATCTCCTTCTCTTCCTGCCATTTGGCTCTGAATGTATCTCTTTCGACCGCCAGGTTGGCGATCTCTGTATTCAGGTCTTTGAGTTTGTGTTCGTCGTTCTCGCGTTTGATCGCTTCGCGTTCGATTTCGAGTTGCCTGATCTGTCTTTCCAGCTTATCGAGCTCTTCGGGCATACTGTTCATTTCGAGGCGCAGTTTGGCTGCACTTTCATCAATAAGGTCGATGGCCTTATCGGGGAGGAAACGGTCGCTGATATAGCGGCCTGACAGTTCTACGGCAGCAATGATTGCTTCGTCTTTTATGCGTACATGGTGGTGTGTTTCGTAGCGGTCTTTTAACCCACGGAGGATAGAAATGGCATCCTCGGGTGAAGGTTCGTCGATCATTACTTTCTGAAAACGGCGTTCGAGGGCCTTATCTTTTTCAAAAAACTTCTGGTATTCGTTCAGTGTTGTGGCACCGATGGCCCTGAGTTCTCCGCGTGCCAGCGCAGGTTTTAATATGTTGGCGGCATCCATACTGCCTTCGCCGCCGCCGGCACCTACGAGGGTGTGTATTTCGTCGATAAAGAGCACTACTTCTCCTTCGCTGGCCCCGACTTCTTTTACCACGCTTTTCAGGCGTTCTTCAAACTCGCCTTTATATTTGGCGCCTGCAATGAGCTGGCCCATATCGAGTGCATAGATGACTTTTGATTTCAGGTTTTCGGGTACATCGCCGTTGACTATGCGCATGGCGAGACCTTCGGCGATAGCTGTTTTACCCACACCTGGTTCACCTACGAGAATGGGATTGTTTTTACTGCGGCGTGAGAGGATATGCAGGGTGCGCCTGATCTCTTCATCGCGACCGATTACGGGGTCGAGCTTACCTGCACGGGCCATTTCGTTGAGGTTACGGGCGTATTTGCTCAATGCATTAAACTGGCTCTCGCCTGTCTGTGATTTGATGCTGTCGCCCTTACGCAGTTCCTTAATGGCTGCTGTGAGCCCTTTTTCGGTGAGCCCTGCATCTTTTAATATATTGGCTGTGTTATCGCTGCCTGCCACGAGCGCCAGCAATAAGTGTTCGATGCTGATAAACTCGTCGCCAAAGTTTTTAAGGAGACTGGTTGCTTTGAGCATGGCTGCATTCATATCGCGGCCTACCATCTGCGGGGGTTCTGAGCTCTGTGCTTTGGGAAGTTTGGCGAGGCTTTCGTTGAGCTTAGTGTTGACGAATGTGGTGTTGACGTTGTTCTTCTTTAATAAAAATTCAACAGGAGAATGTTCATCGTCGAGCAGCGCCCTGAGCAGGTGCTCTGTTTCGATGACCGCGTTGCGGTGATCATAAGCTACCTGCTGGCTTGCAGCGATGGCTTCCTGTGCTTTGATTGTATAATTATTAAGATTCATGACTATTAAATATTATTTACTTTTAATTGTTTGTTCTACTGAAGAGCGTATTATTAAACCTTATTGTCAAATTCCAATCCAAGGGGCATAATCATGTAATTATGGCATATTTATCGCGTTGTATCTGCCGCAACTGCAGTCTATTTTTTGTTTTCCTGTTATTCTGTCTTACCAGTGCTGCCCAGAAAGATGGCGGCACACTGGACAGGTGGATGCAATCGAATCTTAGCGATCTTGGCGGACGTGCCGTACTGGTGCTCTGGAAGGACGGGAAGATGGTTTACCAGCATGCTGAGAACGAAATTACCCGCAGGCAGAAGATGGTAAGCAAAATCATTGCCAGAAGACAGGGGCAGGATGCTGCGGATTTAACGCAGGATTTTACGATGACGACGCGGCAGCGTATTGCGAGCTGCAGTAAATGGCTCAGCGCTGCGCTGGTGATGACGTTTGTGGATGAGGGTAAGCTTTCGCTGGATGATACTGTTGGTAAGTTTTTGCCGGTAATGACCCGGAATGGGAAGGGTGGTATTACCATCTGGCAATGTTTGAGCCATCTTACCGGTATAAAGGCTGCGGGACTGAAGGAGAGTATCGGTGAAATGGGTAAGGTGCCTTCTATGGATTCGGCGGTGGGGCTGATTGCAGGGATGCCTATGGAGGGCGAGCCGGGTAAGGTATTCCATTACAGTAATGCGGGGTTGCAGCTTGCGGCTGCCATAACGGAGGTAATTGGCGGGCGTGATTTTGAAACGCTTTTTGCCGAACGTATTGCCGGGCCCTGCGGGATGACGAATACTGATTTTGGTAAGAAGAATGTACCACTGGCAGCGGGCGGTGCCTGGAGCACGCCTGCTGATTATATTCATTTTGTTGCCATGATACTGAATAAGGGCAGTTATAATGGTAAAACCATTCTCAGCGCTAAAAGTGTTGCGCTTATGCAGCAGAACTATACTAAAGGCGTTACGGTTGCCTACTCACCTGCGGAGGCAGGCAGTTGGGGCTATGGTTTTGGTGAATGGGTGATGGAGGAAACTGCAGGTGGCAGCGATGCGGTGAGCAGCCCGGGGTTGTTTGGCAGTTTTCCGTGGGTGGATAACAAGAATAAGTATGCGGGAATGCTCTTTGTATTCAATATTAAAAGTAAAGGGCGTAACGAACTGTATCGTGGCCTGAAACAGTTGTGCGATGCTTATATCGCCGGACGGTAGCGTATGCTCCGGCGTGGTATTGCGGGTTTCCGGCTAAATTATTCAATTTCCGTGCGGGGTTTTGTTTATTTTACAAATAAAACCCCATATATGTACGAGCACAGCAACCAACCCCTACTCCCTCCAAGCAGATTTATTAAGCGGGTTGCTAAAAATCTATTATTTGCTTTTACGGTAATTGCTGTTTGTCTTGTTATCGGTATACTGGGTTATCACTACTCTGCCGGTATAGGCTGGCTGGATTCGCTGCACAATGCGAGTATGATCCTTTCGGGTATGGGGCCTGTTGTTACGATAGAGACGGTACCGGGCAAGTGGTTCTCTTCTTTCTATGCGCTTTTCAGTGGTGTGGTTTTTATTACCAATATTGGTATTGTGTTGGCGCCGCTGGCTCACCGTATCTTTCACCGCCTTCATCTTGAGGACAAAGAGGAGGAATAACTGCAGGACCGCCGGGTTGGGTATTTCTTG
>CAZPXP010000035.1:0-42215 GCA_964590975.1 uncultured Ferruginibacter sp.
TCTATACGGTAACCACGCACCTTTACCTGGTCATCTATACGACCAAGGTATTCTATATTACCATCGGCCATCAATCGGGCAAGATCACCAGTTTTATACATCCTTCCACCAGGAGTAGTACAGAAAGGGTCTTGTACAAAACGCTCACGGGTCAATTCCTCAAGATTAAGATAACCCCTCGCCAATTGTACGCCACCAATATATAACTCACCAATCGCGCCCGGAGGCAGCAACTGTTTTTGTTTATCAAGTATATAAAGTTTTGTATTCGCAACCGGTTTGCCGATAGGAACAGTTTCAATAACTGCTTCAGTACGCGGACAATCCCAGTAAGAAACATCAATAGAAGCCTCTGTAGGGCCGTATAAGTTATGAAGCGATGCATGCGGCAACTTTTTACCAAACACATTGGCATGCGCAGGTTTCAGCGCTTCCCCGCTGCATAATACTTTAGTAAGACTACCGCAATCACCCGGCTCCAGTTCAGGTAAAAACACCTCCAGCATAGAGGGTACAAAATGCAGGCAGGTTATTCCCTCTTCATCAATAACAGATTTAAGATAAGCATTATCCCGCTGCCCATCCGGCCTCGCAAAAACAAGCCTGGCCCCCACCAGTGAAGGCCACAAAAGTTCCCATACAGACACATCAAAACAGAAAGTGGTCTTTTGCAATACAACATCTTCCCGCGTAAGACCATAATGCTGCTGCGCCCACTTTAACCGGTTAAACAAACCCGCATGTTCGATCATCACCCCTTTGGGCCTGCCCGTAGAACCCGACGTATAGATCACATAAGCAAGATTATTTACTCCCGCTATACGCAACGGGTTGGCAGTTTCCATTACTGCAATTTCCTCTTCACACTGGTCAATGGCAATCACAGTTACATCAGGTAAAGCAGGCAGCACCACATCCCCCGCGGTGATCACCAGCGTTGCCGCAGTATCCTCAAGCATAAAGCGTATACGGTCTTGTGGGTAAGCAGGGTCAACAGGCACATACGCAGCACCCGCCTTAAGTATCCCCCATATACCAACAATCATCTCAACACTCCTGTCGAGGCAGATAGGTATCAGTGTTTCTTTTTCCACGCCGCACTCCATCAGGAAATACGCCAACCGGTTGGCACGCTCATTCAGTTCACGATAGCTGAGCATACACCCCTCCACCACCACAGCTACGGCATCCGGTGTACGCGCTGCCTGTGCTTCAAACTGGTCAACCACCGTAGTATCCGCTTCATAGAGTTGATCAGTATCGTTAAACACACGCAGAAGAAGATGCTCCTCCGATGCAACGATCATCGGCAGCATATCAACAGCAATATCCGGCTGCTGTATCGACCACTGCAATAACCTGTGAAAATGCACGGCCATTGAAGCGATCGTCTCCTGTTTGAATAATGAAGTATTATAAGTGATCCCGATCTCCAGCCCTCCATTTCGTTCTGCAACATGGAAACTGATATCAAGCTGTGTAGTCAATTGTTTTACCCGCTCCTCCTTCATCCATATTCCTTCACCCAAAATATGTTCAGGCAATTCACTTTCAGTAGCGTTTTGCAATACCAGCATCACCTGGAAAACAGGATTGCGGCTCACATCGCGGGGTACACCCAGCGCCTCTACTATTTTTTCAAAGGGAACATCCCCATGCTCATATGCCTGTAAAGCCGTTTGCTTTACCCGCTGCAATAACGTACCAAAACCCTCACTTCCGTCAATACCATTACGCATTACAAGCGTATTCACAAAAAAACCGATCAGGTCTTCCGTTTCCTTTTGCTGCCGGCCCGCAACAGGTGTACCGATACAAACATCAGCCTGCCCCGTATAACGATATATCAAAACATTTAACACCGAAAGCAGTGTCATATAAAGCGTAGCACCGGCAGCATGTGTGTAAGACAACAGTTGCGCATAAAGAACCGGGTCGACGATCAGTTCCTCCCTTCCACCATTGGTTTCCAGCGTCGCCTGCCGGGCGTAATCTGTTGTCAGCTCAAGCAGCTCATATCCACCCAGTTGATTTTTCCAGTAATCCAGTTTTTCAGCTAACCAGTTACCCGATAAATACTTCCTCTGCCAGGCAGCATAGTCACTGTACTGCAAGTGTATATCTTTTACAAAAGCAGTACTGTCCCCTTTACGGCTGCGGTACAATGCAGCCAGCTCGTCAATCAGTATATTCACAGACCATCCGTCAAAAGCAATATGATGCACAACAGCAACAAGACGGTATTCCTGGTCTGCCAATTCAATGAGCGTGACCCTCAGCATAAAGTCGCCCGAAAGATCAAAAGGCATTTGCAGTAACCGGTAAATAAAATCATCAGCCGTTCCCGCAGCACCCGCAGCCCGGGTTTCCTCCAGGCTTATCCGCTGCATCTGCCAGCCCGATACAGGTAACACCAGCGGGTAACCAGCACCTTCCTCTTCACGGATCACCGTACGCAGCACGGTATGCCTGCCAATGATCATCCTGAACGAAGCTTCAAGTGCAACCGGGTCAAGATCGCCCTTTACATGAAACACCCAGTGCATGTGATAAGGCAGGCTGCCCTGTAAGCGGTCTATAAACCATAAACGCTCCTGTGCAAACGACAGGGGCACAGGCGTTACGCCATCGTGTTTCTCAATAACAGGCAGCACATCCCCGTCAGCCCCATCAGCAATCTGCGAAGCCAGTTCAGCAATCGTAGGATGAGAGAATATTTTTTTAACCGCAATTTCCTTACCCGTATGTTTTCGTATCAACGAAACGATACCCATTGCAAGCAGCGAGTGCCCACCCAGTTCAAAGAAATTATCATGAATGCCAATAACCTCAGCACCCAGCAGCTCATGCCAGATACCTGCCAGCAGGGTTTCCGTTGGTGTACGGGGCCCCTCATACACATGCGCATGCCCTTCCGTTAAAGCAGTACGGCCCAATGCCTTCCTGTCAACCTTGCCATTAGGCGTCAGCGGCACCGCCGTTATGGTTTGCAGTATGCCAGGCACCATATAATCAGGCAGCCTCTCTTTCGCATACCCAAAAACAGTCTCTTTATCATAATCCTCACCCGGAACAATATATCCGATAAGGCGTTGACGCCCCTTTTCGTCTTCCTGCACCAGCACTACCGCCTGCGCCACACCCGGCGCCTGCTGCAATACCGCTTCAATTTCCCCGGGTTCAATACGGTACCCCCGCAGCTTTACCTGGTCGTCTATTCTTCCCAGGAATTCAACTTTACCGTTCGGCAGCCATCGCGCTTTATCACCCGTACGGTAAAGCCTTGCACCATCCTTTTTACTGTAAGGGTCCGGTACAAACCTTTCCGCCGTCAGTTCAGGCCGGTTCAGGTAACCAACCGCAACCCCATCCCCGCCAATAAAAAGCTCACCCGGAACACCCACCGGGGTCGGGTGCCCCAATCCATCAAGTATATAAAGCTGTGTATTACCAATAGGTTTTCCGATCGTTATCTTCTCCCCGTAATGTAATTTTCCCGCGGCAGACCATATCGTTGTTTCGGTAGGACCATACAGGTTCCATACCTTACCCAGCACAGCAAGCGCATCCTTTAATGCTTCGCGTACAGCCTCGCCGCCAATCAGTATAATAAGTCCTTCATCATTACGCCAGCCGGAATCCAGCAGCAACTGCCATAAAGAAGGTACCGCCTGCATATGCGAAGGACGATGCAGCACCAGTTGTTCCTGCAGCAAGTAAACATCCTGTACCGTATCCTTGCTTACCAGTATCACAGTGCCCCCCGATACAAGAGGGAGGTATAATTCGAGATAGAAAATATCAAAGCAATAAGTAGTAACAGACAACATCCTCATCTCAGGCGAAGCCCCGAGCAGTTGCTGCATTGCAGCAATAAAATTAACAAGGCTGCGGTGGCCAACCATAACCCCCTTGGGCTTTCCCGTAGAGCCGGAGGTATAAATCACATAAGCAATCCCTTCATTGGTAAAGCCCCTGCTAACCCTTTGTACAGGTTGCGCAGCAATCTCTTCCCTGCACAGGTCCACATCAATTAAAATACCCGTTACACCTTCCAGCAGACCCGTGCACGATGAGGTAGTCACCACAAACCTCGCCGATACATCATCCAGCATGTACCGTATACGGTCTTTCGGGTAAGCCGGGTCTACAGGCACGTATGCTGCCCCTGCCTTCATGATAGCAAGCAACACCACAACCAGCCCGGCAGAACGTTCCATACACACCGGCACCAGTTCATCCCTGTCCAGTCCCTTGCTTTGTAGATAAGAAGCCAGTTGGTTAGACTGCTCATCAAGTTGACGGTAAGTCAGCAGCTCCTCTTCAAATAATAATGCCACAGCTTCCGGCGATTGAGATACACCCTTTTCAAACAGGTCTGCAATCGTAACGTCAGATGGGTAATCAAAACGGGTTGCATTAAAATCATGCAGCAGTTGCTGTTCTTCAGCAGGCAGCATGACAGGCAACTCACCGATATACGTATCCGCATACGTCAGAACAGATTGCAGCAGGCATTCGTAATGCACAAGCATTTGTTCCGCGGTGCCCGCATCAAACAGGTCAACCGCATACGTAAGGTTGAGCTGCAAACCCTTATCCGACTCCGCAATATCCAGGTTCAGGTCAAACTGGGAAGTAACACTTCCCATCCGCTCAGCCACCAGTTGTACACCCCCCAAATCAAGCGCAGTAAGTTCAGGGCTGCTCTGCAGTGAGAACAACACCTGGAACAATGGATTACGGTTGCGGTTACGTTCCACACCCAGCACCTCCACGATCTTCTCAAATGGAACATCCTGGTGATCGTATCCCTCAAGAGTAATCCGTTTCACCCGTTCAAGCAAATCCGAAAAACGCTCCCCGGCGCTTACTTCACTGCGAAGCGCCAGCGTATTGATAAAGAAACCGATCAGGCCCTCTGTCTCTTTTTGCTGACGGCCAGCCACAGGAGTACCCACACAAATATCACCCTGCCCCGTATAACGGTGCAGCAACGCTTTAAACGCCGCCAGCAGGGTCATAAATAAGGTAACTTCCTTTTTCCTCGATAGCCCCTGCAAACCCTCCCGCAAAGCTGCCGGTATTGTCCGGCTTACTATTCCTCCGTTGATCACAGGTTCCAGCGGTCGCGGATGGTCTGTCTGCAACTCCAGCGGCTCAACATCTTTTAGTTGTGCTTTCCAGTACGACAGCTTACCAGCCAGTACCTCACCCGTCAGGTAGGCACGCTGCCAGGCAGCATAATCAGCATACTGTACCGGAAGCTCTTCCGGTACAGCAGCGCTTAGCTCCACATGGCTGCTGTACAGTGCTGTCAGCTCTTTTATCATGATCGCCGTCGACCAACCGTCAAAAGCAATATGATGAACCATACCCAGCAGAATAGATTCTTCTGCCGACAGCACGATCACTTCCGCACGCAGCATATAATCGGCAGACAAATCATAAGGCTTCTGCGTAAACGCATACACATACTCCTCCAGCCCCTTATCCCCTTTAATAACCCCGGCCGGTGCCGTATAACCCAGCCTCCAGTTTTCCGCACGCAATATCTCCTGGTAACCCACACCATCTTCTTCCCTGATTACGGTCCGAAGCACTTCATGACGCGTGATGAGTTCCCTGAACGACGCTTCCAGCAAAGCCACATCAAGTGCTCCCTTAACCCTGAATACCCAGGGCATATGATACTGGATACTTCCCTGCAACCGGTCAATAAACCACAAACGCTCCTGCGAGAAAGACAATGGGATGCGCGACGTGACACCCCGGCCGATACGTTGTATTTTAAGGTGGGCATGCTTACTGAACCCCACCTCAAGCAGGTATAATTTAATATCATCCTTATGCGCCTGGATCAGCTTCAGCAGCGCTTCATCAACCGTTTTATTTTTGGCCTTACGCACTTTCAGCTTATCATCCTCAATAAAAAGATCAATGCCCGCCGCTTCAGCCTTATTGATAATTGAAAAAATCTCTTCGTTTTCCATAAAAATTACTTAGGTAAAATCTGATGCTCCTTTCAGGCCTGTCATACAACAGGCCCTTCATCATAAAAAATGTTAGCTGGTATAAGTGGGGATTGATGGGCAGCATCCGGAAAGAAGCATGAAAGCGATTGTATTATCGGCATTCAACCAGGTGCCACTACAGGTTACAATAACACACAAACCAAAAAGTATTGGAGATGCATAGAGTCAACACCTCCAATACTATAGATATACATTACATAGATATCATTTCTGCAATCAGGCCATTTCCGTTACACGATCCAGTTGGCGCGTATACAAAAGCTCCTTCTCACCAAACAGCCTTTCAGCAATGATCGACCGCTCCTGGCAAAGCTTCACCAGTTGGTTAGACTGTACAATCGGGTTAGACTCATCGGTGTACTTGATACTGCTGATAAATTCCACCCACGGCTCCTGTCCCATAGCATATACGTATGCTTCCTTCGGATTGAAAATATCGATCAGCGACATACCCCTGCCGCAGTCAGAACCATTCAGCCTTCGCGTAGCATCCTGGTCCCTCGCAATTTTCTTCGTAAGCAGCGGGCCATACAACCAGGTAAGCGGTGCACCATCGCACTCCATACCCAGGAAGATCACATCCACATCGCCAATAACACGGTGCACATGCTTGTACAGCGCCGGTTCCATGATACGCGAGTCGGCCATAAACAAAAGTTTGAACTCACCGATATTAACATGGTGGCAGGTCTTCGTAAGAATATTCAGATCGCTGTGCTCACCCGTAAAAGGAACACCCGTGATCGTCATATCCGCAAACTCAACCTTTTCCAGCTCACCAATCTCCGTAACATTCCTGAACCCGATATTCTCAAACATCAGTTTCAGGTTGGGATCCTCAAGCCTTCCGCCTTCCGTACGCGGCACAATCATATTCTTTATTTTATGACGCAGCGGCAGCAACGTTTCAAAAAGGATATGATCCTGGTGGTTGTGTGTGATCAGTACATAATCAATAACATCAGGCAGATCAGAATCAGAAAAATGATCAATCTCCGAATCATAACCATAATAACTGATGAGCGGATCTACCAGCACACTCACATCCTTCGTTTCTACCAGGATGCAGGCATGCCCGAAATAACGCATCCTTATCTTATCGCCATTGTATTTATTATATGCCGGGTGCGGGGTAGAAGTAAAGAAGGTTTCAAACAACGCCTCCTGCTCCTTCGTAATACCAAGAATTTCTTTGATATACGAAAGAGTCTGCGGTACCCTTTTCATTTTCGACAGCTCATCAATACCGGGATGAGTAAAAGGAATATCGAGGTGAAGTACCTCCGGCTCATCAAGCCTCGGCGTGCTCAAAGAGAAAGGACGGTGATCATTATTTGTGATCCAGAACGCCATACTCTGCGCCCTGGGGTCGTTAAACTCACTCTGGTATAAAAGAGATTCAAAGAACCGGAAACTCGCATTGTTATTCCTGTCGTAAAACAATTCAACATACCCTTTCAGTATATCCGGCACCCTGGCATAAAGATCCTCCAGCCCAAAACCCTTAGCCTCCGTAGCCAGTATTTTGTCCAGGTCCTTTACCGCCTTCGAAAAATCAATCATATTAGCCCGCTTTACCTTCGTCTGGTCTTCCAGCTCCTTGATCTCTGCAGTCCTGTCACGTCCGAAATCCATAAACGGACCACCCCTCATCTTAGGATTCAGCACAGCCTCAGCATGGATACCCGGCGCAAGCATATAAGATTCCATGATAGACAAATGCCTTCCCGTTATATTCATTGCCGCAGTAGCGGGAGAAAGCAGGTGGCTCCAGGCATACCACCTGTCCACCAATGGCTCGAATACAAGATTCGGCTTCAAATACATTTTTTGTTCGCTCATTTTCTATTAATTTATACGTGGTTTATTAATTGCTCAGTTATTACTTCTATCATCTCCTCAGTATGCTGGAAAATAAAAAAATGCTTCCCCGTCATCTGCCTGAAATCAACAGGATGAGAAGTCTCCTTCTGCCACAGCAGTATATCCTCCATCTTCATATCCTCCTCTGTACCCGTAACTACCGTCATCGGAATACTTAAGCCGGGCAGCTCCTCGTAAACAAATGTTTCAGTCGCAGTAAAATCAGATCGCAGTATCGGTTCGAAATACTCCATCATCTCCTCGTTCCGCAGTATCTCTTCGGGCATACCATCCAGGTTAATGATCTCCCCGATAAACGCTTTTTTATCCAGCTTATGCCGCTTGATGCTGCACCTCGATAAAGCCGAAGGACCCGTCGTACCCGTGATAAACAGGTGTAGCGGCGCACGGTGACGGTGGCGCATCAGCTTATGCGTAAGCAGGAACGCCGCAAGACCACCCATACTGTGTCCATAGATCGCATAGGGCTGCAGGTCTACACAGTTACGCACCTGCCGGTAAAGATCATCCGTGATCCTGGTCATACACGTAAGCATAGGTTCCCGCATCCTCGAACCCCTGCCGGGGTAATCCAGGGGCATCATCTTAACAGACGCCGGCATCTTCGACTCGTATTCGCGGTAAGAATATTTATTGCCTCCGGCAAAAGGAAGACAAATCAGGTTAACAGGTCTCATAACGGCATTGTTTGCTTTTCTTCCTCAGGCACTTCATTTGTTTTGATGGTTATCTTACCATAGTTGAACTTCACCACCCTGTCGGCAACATGGTAATAATCATCATCGTGCGATATCGCAATGATCGTTTTTCCCATATTCCTGATGGCAGGAAGCCATTCGTTATAGAACATACGCCGGTTAGCAGGGTCCTGTTCAGCCGCCCACTCGTCAAGGATCAGTATAGGCTTATCCTCCAGCAACGCCAGCAGTAAAGCCAGCCTTTTTTGCTGCCCCTTCGAAAGCCGCGTATCAAATGCAGTATTCGTCTTATTCATTTTTGCAACACCATTCATATTAACAAGCTCGGTAAATGCCGTTTTATTGGGATTACTGTCATCAAGATCGTGCTCATCATAGTTTTCTTTAAACAGGTACTGATCCGAATACACAACCGCCATCTTGTTGCTGAACAGCGAAAGCTCCTCCCACTCCGCTTCCTCCCCGTCAATAAATATTCTACCATCATCCGCCCTGCACAACCCGGTAAGAAGATTGATAAAAGTCGTCTTCCCGCTTCCGTTACCACCAACAACAAAAATGATCTCTCCCTTTTTTATCGTCAGGTCGGGCAGATCAAGCGAAAAAGACACCTTATCATCCTGGTTATACCGGTACACTATATTTTCAAACCGTATAGACTCAAAGTTTTTCGAATGTACCTGCTCACCGGCGGGAGGCAGTGCATCAACGATCAGGGCTTTGTCAATATCATTGATGCGGTTGATCGCAATCTTAAAACCCGTGAGCGAAGGAACAAAAACGATAAGCTGCGAAACAGGCGACATCATAAACATCACCGTCGTCAGGAATACCGCCAGTTGAAGCATACTGATCTTCAGTATCACAGGCAGCGCAAAAATGATCACCCCCAGCACAAGAAACCAACTGTAAGAACCAATCAGTTCATTCACCACGTATTCCTTCGAAACATCAGTACTCAGCGATTTTGCCTTGTTCCTGTTGAAGAGGATAAACTTTTCAAAAATATTCCTGTTACGCAGCGATGATATCCTTATCTGCTTAAACCCGATCATTAAGTCCAGCAGCGACCTGTAATAACTGTCCTGCAGATCCCTTACAGCATTCAGCTTCCGCTCAATCTTATTATTCCTGTACAGGTAGATCAGCAGCAACACAATCATCAGCGCCAGCACCGTAACCCCACCCCAGAAAGATATCCAGAAGAGATAAGCCAGCGAACACAACAGCGTTACCGACGAATTGATGATCGTAACAAATATCTCGGGTACCCTGCTCAATATCCTTGCATCGCTGATGGCAGCATAGATACGGTTACTCCCCAGCTTCTCAAACGAAGCGTAGGAAGCATTACGCACCTTCTCAATAACCGAAAGCTCCATCCGGTACATAACACTGTTCGTCAGCTCCGCCATATAATTCTGGAAAAAAAGCGTAGCAAAAAACGATACCACCAGCAGCCCGATAAAAGCCAGGTAATTATACTCCCCAAAATTCAGGAAAGGCTTCCCTCCCAATGCAATATTCACCTGCATCAGTATGCCCATATTGGTAATACTGCTTACCAGCCCCAGGATGACAAGAAACAGGTAAAAAGATTTCGACTTTGTCTGGAATGTTTTAAGTAACGTCATTAGTTTAGCTTTTGTAAAATGAAATTGATTTTGTTTAGGCCAGCTCTAAAAAATCGTACTGCTCTTTTTCAAGCGATTCGATCAGTGCACCCAGCCGTTGTATAGTAGTGTGTTTGAATATATCAGCCAGCATGATCTCAAGTGAGAGCCGGTTATAGATTTGGTTCACAAGCTGGTTAGCCTTCAGCGAGTTACCCCCTATGTTAAAAAAGTCATCAGTAATCCCAACCAGTTCCCGGCCCAGTATCTCCCCCCATATTTCTGCCAGCATCTTCTCTATCCTCGTACCCGGTGCCGTATAATCATTACTGTATGCAGGCATCTGCTCATCCATCCACGAAAGCAGCCGCCTCCTGTCCACCTTACCATTAACCGTAAGCGGTATATGGGTCACAGGCACATAATGCGCAGGGATCATATACAACGGCAGGTGCAGCCGTAAGAATGTCTGCAGTTTATCCATATCAGGCGCCTCCCCTTCAGCAGCATCCGCCACCACGAAGGCAACAATCATTTTATCCCCGCTGCTGTCCCCCGTAATCAATACCGTAACCGATCTCACCCACCCACATTGAAGCAATACATTTTCTATCTCCTCCAGTTCAATACGGAAACCCCTGATCTTAACCTGGCTATCCACCCTTCCCATATAATCTACAGTACCATCAGGCAGCCAGCGCGCAAGATCGCCCGTAGCATATACCCTGCCCGGGTAAAACGGTAATCCCTCCGGGAATTTTTGCTGCGTAAGCTCCGGTTGATTCCGGTAACCGCAAGCCAAACCCTTACCCCCGATATACAGTTGCCCCTGCACCCCCACAGGTACAGGCTGCAGCCTTTCGTCCAGTATAAACAGGCTGGTATTATCCATAGGCCGCCCGATCGTGATTGCATCCTCCTTGTTGACAATTTCTGTACCCACCGAAAAGATCGTGGTCTCGGTTGGACCATAAAGATTCCACAACCTGCCCGTTCTGTCGAGCAGTTTATTACGCAGGCTGTCACTCAACGGCTCCCCGCAGGTAATAGCCGTAAGCTGCCCGCTGCCCTCCCAGCCACTATCCACCAGCGCATTCCATAACCCGGGCGTAGCCTGCATAAGCACAGGCTTCTTTTCAAGCAGCAACCGGTGAAGCTTTCGCACATTCAGCACCTCCTCCGTTGTAGCAAGGAGCAGTATAGAACCACTGATAAGTGGAAGAAAAAACTCCGACAGCGATATATCAAAAGTGTATGAACTAACCGAAAGCAAAGAAGCGCCCGCCTCCATCCCCACACGGCGCTTTAAGCTCTGCAGCAGGTTGCTCAGCGCACTGTGCGGTACTTCCACACCCTTCGGCTCACCCGTAGACCCGGAAGTAAAGAGTATATAAGCAACAGAACTGTCAGTAAGACCCCGTACTTTACTCTCCATACCGTCAAGCCTTCCGTCGGTATCATTTACACAAAGCGTTTTAAAATTATTTTGCACCGCAGCCGCATCACACACAGCCAAACGGGCGGCATCAGTAACCACCAGCGAAGCCCCCGAAATATTAATTATCCTCGCAACCCTTTCTTCAGGGAAAGAAACATCAACAGGCACATAAGCAGCCCCTGCCTTCCATACAGCAAGGATAGCAACAATAACATGCTCATCCCGCTCCAGCAGCAGCACAACCCTGTCACCGGCATGTACAGCATAATCCTTAATAAGCCGTTCTGCAAGAAAATTAGCCCTTCCGTTGATCTCCCTGTAAGAATAAGAACACCCCCTGCAATACACAGCAGTGCTGTCCCCATTCCTCTCCACCTGCTGTAAAAAAAGCTCCGGCACAAGGTCCTGCAGATGAACAATCACCGGTCCCTGGAAATCAATGAGTATCTTCTCCAGTTCCTGGCCCGCAAAATAAGGAAGGCTGCCCGCCGGGCAGGTCCTTACAGTAACAGCCAACTGGAAAATAGACTGTAAATGCTCCGCCATACGTGCCACCCTGCTTTCAGCAAACAAATGCTTATCATACACAAGCGAGAGCGTAAGCCGTTCCCCCTGTTCTTCAAAATAAAATTCCAGGTCGTACTTAGACCCCGTAACCGATTTTTTAAGACGCCGGCACACCATACCCTCCATTTCCGCAAACACCCCGTTCCCGCTGCTGAGATTGATCAGCACATCAAACAGCGGCGATCTGCTGAGGTCGCGCTGCACATGCAGCTCCTCAACCAAAAGCTCAAGCGGGTACGACTGGTGTGCAAACCCATCAAGACAAACCGATTTAACCTTGCGCCAGGTATCCTCCATTGTATCTTCAGCACACAGCTCAATGCCAAGCGGAAGCGTATTGATAAAAAAGCCGGGCATATTTTTCAGATCGGGATGTTCCCGGTCAGCAACAGGCGTACCCACTACCAGGTTGCTTTGACCCGAATAGCGGTAAAGTAAAACATATAAACCCGAGAGCAGGAACATAAAGAGACTGATCCGCTCCGCTTTGCATAACGCAGTAATTTGCTGCACGAGCTCCGGCCCGATATCCACACAATACATACCACCTTCATACCCCTTCACAGCCGGCCGCGGAAAATCGGGAAAGATATCCAGTACCGGCACTTCACCACGGTATTGGTTCAGCCAGTAAGCACGGCCCTGCAGCAGTTGCCCTTCATCCGCCCTGCTGTAAATCCAGTTAGCATAATCTTTATACTGCAAAACAGGCACCGGAAGAGTAATAAGATCACCTTTTTGTAAACGCTGGTAATGCCGCTGAAACTCCTGCATCAATATGCCAGCCGACCAGTCATCAGTAATAATATGATGAATAGCCATCGTAAAAATATAAGCTTCAGGAGCAGTCCTGATCACCACTATCCTGCACAGCGGGCCCCTGGTAAGATCAAAAGGCTTTTGTATCTGCTGTTCTGCAAAAGCACAGCCTCTTTCAAACGCCGATTCCCCGCCGCTGAAATCTTCAAAAACAAAAACCGGCAGGCAGGCAGCCGCATCATGTACGATCTGGCAGGGCTCCGCTTCCTTCTGCTCAAATGTGGTCCGAAGTATCTCGTGCCGGTCAACCATAGCCTCAAAGGCAAGCCGCGCCTTTTCAGGATCAAAATCTCCCTCAATAAAAATGAGCTCTCCCTCGTTATACGCAAAAGAGTTTTTATTCATGGCAAACAACAACCACAGCCTTTTTTGCGAAGGAGAAAGTGCGTAAGAAGAAGCGTGCGCCGCAGGAACAATTTCACCCGAAGGCAATACACCCCCCTGTTCCATTTTTCCCGCAAGCAGCGCAACCGTAGGAAACAGGAATATATCCCGTATAGACACATCATAACCAAGCGCTTTACCGATATACCCCCTCAACCGCGAAGCCTTTATAGAATTACACCCGTGCTCAAAAAAATTATCATCCACCCCTATCCCGTCCACCTGTAATATATCCTGAAGAATACCCACCAGCTTTTTTTGTAAAAACCCTTCCGGCCCGCGAAAACCTGCAGAACCTGCCATATCCCCAAGCGCCAGTTCAGCCACCAGCTTCCTGTTCACCTTACCCGTTATGGTTTCCGGCATCCTGTCAAAAATGCAGAACCGCTGCGGCAACATATAGTAAGGCAATTGCCCGCTCAGGAAAACACGCAGCTCATCTTCAGCATAAGTCTCATTCACAGTAATACAGGCCACAAGCTGTTCGCCGCGCCCGTCAGGAACAACCACCGCCAGTTCAACACCCCCATAGCTGCCAATCACCTTTTCGATCTCGCCCGGCTCAATACGGTGCCCGCTCAGCTTAAGCTGCTCATCCAGGCGGCCAAGAAAGACCAGTTCCCCGTTTTCAAGGAAACGACCCCGGTCGCCCGTACGGTACACCCTTACAGTATCATCAAATGGCAGTGAAATAAATTTTTCAGCAGTCAGTTGCGGCAAGTTCAGGTAACCCCTCGCAAGTCCGCCTGCAATACAAATTTCCCCCGCCCTTCCCCAGGGAAGCACTTCATTATTTTCATCAGTAATATAAATATGCCTGTTGTACAGCGCCCTGCCAATCCGTCCCGCATCAGCCAACGAACCGATAGCGTGGTAGGTAGCACATACAGTGGCCTCAGAAGGGCCGTACGTATTATAAACCGGCATGCGTTCAAAAAGCCGGTCAATATGCGAAGAATGCAGCACATCCCCACCGCTGATCACCAGCCGCAGCGAACCGGTACGATCATCAGCCTGGCCGTTGATCTCGTTCAGTACCAGTGGCGTGGTAGACAGTATCGTCACCCCATACGAGGCTATAAGAGAGAGCATATCCCCTGTATCCCTTCCGCCATGAGGTGCAATAACCACAGACGCCGAACTGCACAACGCAGGAAACACTTCTTCAACAATAGTATCAAAAGCCACCGAAGCCTGTTGCAGCACAACATCAGCGGCAGTAATAGCAAAGTATCCGCTGAACGCCTGAACATAACCACTGAGCGACCCGTGTTCAATCATTACCCCCTTCGGCTGCCCCGTAGACCCCGAAGTATAGATGATATAAGCAAGATCACCTGCGCAAACCTTACACCCCGCGTCAGGCAGGTCGGCAGAAAGAAAATGATCCCCATCCATATCCACCAAAAAGCCCTCTCCAAAAAAGCCCTTCATCCTTCCCGTCGTCTCCCCGTCCGTAAGCAGGTGCTTCATCTCGCTGTCAGCCGCAATCTGCCTGCACCTGCCAACAGGATACTCCGGGTCCAGTGCCACATACGCTCCTCCCGCCTTTAAAACCCCCAGCATCGCAATGATCATTTTCTCATTACGCCCCACAAAAAAACCAACCCGGTCGCCATGATTAAAACTTCCGCTGTTAATAAGATAACCCGCCACTGCATTAGCCCGCCTGTTCAGTTCCTTATAAGTTAACGCACAGTCACCCGCACGCACAGCAATAACATCCGGCGAAATAAGCACCCGTTGTTCAAATTGTATATGTACAGGTACCGCCTCAGCCCTGTTAAGATCATCTTCTGCCGGGCCAAACAGCAATCCCTTTTCCCATGCGGTCAGAAAATCGTATTTACTAACCCGCAGCGTATCATCCCCATACACCCCCTGCACCAGGTTATGAAAATGCTGGGTAAAACGCAGTATTTCCGGCCCCGTGTACTTGCCTTCGTTATAATACACGTCAAGCAGCAGTCCCGCTTCATCCCTTCCAAACTCCAGCACCAGGTCGGTAAATCCGTCCCTTACCGGTACAAGTTGTTTTTTAGCAGTACAACCCTCTATAGTAAGCCCCATCCCCCCGTGATAGAAATTCTGGAACAACACCAGTATCGAAAACAGGGGGTTACCCAATCCATTACGCTCCGTATAAGCATCCTCCAGCATTTGTTCAAAAAAATACAACTGGTGGTCAAGCCCATCCATCACCTTTTGATGAACAGCAGCCGCAAATTCCGGGAACCGTTGCGTACCGTCTATAGCAGTACGCAGGCACAGCGTATTTAAAGTATAACCAACCAGGCCCTCCAGCTCCGGAGAGATACGCATAGCGCTGTCATACCCCACCACAATATCCTTCCGGTTAGTATAGCGGTATATGATTACGTTAAGAAAAGAAAGCAGGAGACTGAAAGCAGAAACATTATATTTTTTAGCGAGCCCCTCAAGCCGCTCTGTAGCCGATACCGAAAACCTGGCGCTGAGATGACCAACTTTGGGATGACCCGTAAAAAAAGATGGATCAGCAACAGCAGACATATCCACAGGATCGGGCAAACCCTTCAGTTCACCGCGCCAGTAATCCCGGTCCCTTTCAATAGCCTCCGGGAAAAGCAGCTCACGCTGCCAGGCAACATAATCCCTGTACTGGTAAGGCTGGTCACGCCGATCCGGCACCACTCCCCTTATAAGACTGTTGTACACAGTAAACAGTTCATTGAAAATAAGTTCCAGCGACCATCCATCCACCAGTATATGATGTATAACAAATACGAGTATCCTTGTGTCAGCGCCGGTTACCACCTCGGTTATACGGTACTGCCCCGGCCTTTCAAGCAGGAAGGGGCTGTTAACCTCTGCGCTGATGATACGTTCAACCTCCACAGCACTGTTCTCCCCATCACGAACATCCATACGCTGTACAGAACAACGTACATCACCAGGTGCATGCACCTCTTGTATGGTGCCATCATCCACCACCCTGAAAGACGTCCTCAATATCTCGTACCGTTCAATCACCCCTGCAAGCGCAAGTTCAAATACAGACGTTTTAAAATCCCCTTCAATAGCATAAACAACAGGTATATTATACGCCGCCGAATCCTTATTCAGAAGATATTCGCCATACAACCTTTGCTGCGCAAGCGATAAACCAAAATGAGGAACAGGCTCGGAAAAACGCAGCACAGGCACCTGCCGCACCGGTGCCGCCGAGAGAATATGGTTACCCAGCGATACGATATCCGGGTTACCAAAAACAGCATTTACAGAAATATGACGCCCCGTCAGGCGCGAAAGACGTTCAGCCAGTTGCATCGCAACAAGACTGTTCATACCAAGATCAAAAAAATCCGTACTCCTGTCAACACGCGCATTACCCAGTAAACCCGAAGCCTCACGCACCAGCAGTTGCTCCACAGCAGGCGCATCCAGCCGGGTTAAAACAGCAGTATTGCTATCAGCCACCGCAGCAGCCTCAGCCATATCATACTCACCAGCGAGATAATCCTCAACAAGTTTAAAATGCCTTATTTTACCACTGGTAGTTTTAGGTATCCTGGTAACCGCAACCACCGCATCCACCTGTATACCGATATGCGTAAATACAGCCTCGCGCACAGCAGCCACTACAGAAGCAAATGCAGCAGCAGTGCCCTTATGCAGTATAAACACAATAAGCTGTTCTTTCAGCCCCCTGTCCTTACCCGTTCCGCACGCCACAACCTTACCCGCCTCAAGCCCGCACCAGTCAATAACAACCCTTTCAATATCCTGCGGGTAATAATTCTGCCCGTTAACAATGATAATATTCTTTAACCGGCCCGTTACCACAAGCATATCATTAATAAGAAAACCCAGATCACCCGTTTTCAGCCACCCGTCAGCAGTAAAGATTTCCTTCGTGGCCTCTTCATTATTATAATAACCACCCGTTACATTCTTTCCTTTAATCTGTATATGCCCGATCACCCGCTCCGGCAGAACTTCGTTACGCTCGTTGCAGATACGCAGCGAGCAGGAGCCAGCCACCTTACCCACCTCCACAAAACTTACCGTATCCTTCAGTTCCTCATCAAATATTTCCACCTCCTCGCCAATACCAAGCCGCTGCCGGTTAAGGTAATACGAACGGATAGCGCTGCCTGGTATCGAGGTCGATACTTCAACAGAGCTTTCAGCCAAACCATAAGCCGCAACGATCGAATTGGGTCTTAACCCAAAACCGGCAAGCGTTGAGGTAAAAACTTCGCACAGCTTCGCCGATATGGGCTCCGCCCCATTAACAATGATCCTGATGCACGACAGATCCCAGTCATACACCCTATCCACCTGGAAAGAATTGAGAAAATATTGAAGGCCGAAATTCGGGGAATACAATACCGTAGCCCGGAATTCAGACACGAGGTCCATCCATGAAAGCGGACGCCTGATCAGCAGGCCCGTACTCATGCTCACCGCATCAAGCCCGCGCCAAACACCCAGCAGGTGAAACCCGATAATGCCCATATCATGCGTCAACGGCATCCAGTTAAACAGCGTATCCGAATCGGAAATATGCAGACTATCGCTGATATCCTGTACATTGGCCACAAGATTCTCATGCGTAAGGCAAACACCCTTGGGCATCCCGGTAGACCCTGAAGAAAATTGTATATAAGCAATATCCCCATCCTGCACAGGAACAGCCGTTCCATGCACAGTATGAAGAAATAACGCAGCAATATCAAAATAACGTGCTTCCATCTCGTTGAAACACGCCATAAGCGATTCCTCATCGCCGGTAATAGACTTTAACCTTTCTACCTGGCCCGCATCACAAGCCAGGTAAGGATTCGAAAGATATTTCCATACCTGGAAGAACTTCAGCTTCTGCTCCGCCTGTACCCCACCCGATAAAGGCACCGGGATGATGCCGCCAAACAGGCAGCCCCAGAAAAGGCAAACAAAATCCCTGTTGTTCTCCGTCTGGATAACAAGTTCATCACCCGCCTTCAATCCCCTTGCCTGCAAAGCGCCAAGTACCCGTAAAGCAACCTCGTAAAGCTCACTGTAAGTCAAAACCTCCCTTTCCCCGGTTGCAGAAGAAACAAATACAATCGCTGATTTTTTTTCAGTCAGTGTTTTTTGTAAGGCAGACAATAAATTCATGGTTTCGCTATTGAAGAACTCGCGGTATTTGCCGGATGAAATACATCCGGTCATTCATAATAATATAAAGATCAGAACAGGCAGACAGCCCGGGTCCTTAAAAAAAATCAGCAATTTCCGTTTTCACTATATAAGATGAAAAAGAGTAGCTATACAGTAGTACTTAACAGTTATGCATGTGTACAACTCGAAAAATATTCCCTTGGCAGGTCGGCAATAATTACACGATTCAGCAGGTTAACACGTACAAGCAGCTTATGCCTTCCGTTACGGTTGATGACCTCACAATTAAGGCCCGCCAGCGCCCCGTCGGTAATAAGCAGATGCTTACCCACCGCAAAATCGTCAGACAATATCTCAACATCATCCTCATTCATCACTGCACTGATATTATCTATGACCTCCTGTCTCACAAGGGCCGGTTTTTGGCCCACTTTTACATACGTAACCGAACCATCCGTATTGAGTGCATCAAAATACTCAGATAGCTTGTTAATATAAACAAATACATAAGAGGGAAATGCAGGAACAAGCAGAACCTTTTTCCTGTCATGCCATTGTCTTACCACCCTAATAAGGGGTAAAAAGCAGGTAATGTCTTTAGCAGTAAGGGAGTCAGCTAACTTTCTTTCATTCTTCGGCCTGGTATAAATAATATACCATCCGGCAGAAAAGTGGAACATAGGTTATTCAGTGTTTAAGTAGTTAATACAAAACAAATAATTACTTATTACATGCCTGCGTACAGCTATCGCACCGACAGTAACAATTTTTTACTATCCAAAAAAACGATCTTAATTACGCGGTTTTAGGCAAAGAGAGTAAAAGATATTCGGTTAACAAAGCCACTAAGTCAGTAGCTGAATATTTGTTCTAATATTGAATAAAAATAATCCGAGTAAACGATATCGCCAAAAAATTATATGTTAAATTAAAGGGATTGTTTGACAAGCGGCTATATTTCCATTCTGCCTTTTTTAAATACCTTGTTTTTATGTGTTGGATTGTCATCCTCCGGGGCAAGATTAAGAATTTTCTGATTCCCGTTTTTCCAACGATAGTCAAAAAAATGTCATTTAATTTATACAGGCTGTCGTTCTGTTAGGTCCTTCGAAACAGTAATGGCATAATAACCGCGCCAGGCGCGCAATAGATCAAACAGCCAGGCAAACCATATCCGCAAAGAAACAAAACCATAAACCCCGAAAAAGATGATCCGCACAGGCAGACAATAAGATCAAACAGTCAGGAAAATAACATTTACACACAGAAAATAATCCCAAACAAACAGGAAAACAATACTGACAGATAGGAAAATAAATCAAACAGGCAGGAAAATGATGTTTACACAGAAAAAAAAGCTGCGAACAAACAGGAAAACGATGCTGCAGGAAAGAAATCCAGTCAAACACGCACGGAAATGATGCTGACACGAAGGAGATAACAACAAACAAACAGGAAAACGATCCTAACTGGCCGGTAAAGTCAGGTTACAAACGCCAAAACAATACAAACAACCGCTGCAAAACAGGCAGCCCAAAAGAACAAGCCCATCACTTTAGTAAAATAAATACCACTACTTCGCCGTTCAATGCCGGAACCAAATTGTTGATTTTAGAAAACACTGTAATAAAAACCTTAATCATGGGCAACAGGATAACATTCCACGACAGTATCATTCAACTTCCCCCGCAGGGGATTACCCCACACGGTATGATGGTAAACAATATCGGGCCTGAAGATAAAGACGAGGAAATGACCATACAGTTTTCCTTATCCATACCACCCCATTTACAGAAAGAACTGGAAGACAAGGTTTCAAATGGAGAAGCGCTTACCCTCGACCAGTTAAAGAACATCTATTCACCCGCCGGGGCAGACACCAATAAGCTGATCGCCTGGCTGCAATCGCAGGGCTATACAGAAATTACCACATCACCCGACTCCATAAACGTTTACGCAAAAGCCAAAGTATCGCAGATCGCAGGCAGCCTGCAGGTAAATATGGTAAAAGTAACCCACGATGGCATAACCTGCCACGCCGCGCAAAACGCACCCAGCCTGCCCGAAGAAGTAGCAGGAAGTGTACACGCAATAAATGGCCTGCAACCCTTTCGCCGGGCCCATAAAAAATGCAGGGTAATAACGCCAAAACCAGGTAGTAAGCTCGATACGGCAGCCGACGGCACAAATACCCCCGCAGCAAACCCCGCCACCTCCTGGAATGCCCCATACCTTGTTGGCGAAATACTCGATGCCTACAATGCCACCAACCTCAGCATAACGGGTAAAAATCAAACCATCGCCATCCTGATCGACACTTTTGCCAACGATACCGACCTGCAAACATTCTGGACCAGCAACAAAGTCAACACAAACCTCAGCAGGATCGTAAAAGTAAATGTACGGAACGTACCCCTCCCCGCCCCTTCCGGCGAAGAAACACTCGATACCGAATGGGCCAGCGGCATTGCCCCGGATGCAACGATAAGGGTCTACGCCACCGGCGACCTTCAGTTCACGTACCTCGATATGGGGCTCGACAGTATCATGAGTGATGCAGCCACCGATACCACGCTAAGACAGGTATCCATCAGCCTTGGCCTCGGCGAAATCTATATGGGTGGTCCAACCGGTGAAGTAGCCACCCAGAATGCAAAATTCTTACGGCTAGCCGCAATGGGCGTTAACGTTTTTGTTGCAAGTGGCGACGCAGGCTCAAACCCCGACGTAAGCGGGCACTCCTCATCAGGCCCCCTCCAGGCCGAGTTCGAATCATCCGACCCCTATGTAATAGGCGTCGGTGGCACCAGCCTCAAACTCACCAATACCGGGGCAATAGCTTCCGAAACGGGGTGGACAAATAGCGGCGGGGGAAGAAGCATTTTCTTTCCGATCCCGTCATGGCAAAAAGGCAACGGTATCGCATCAACCGAAACACAACGCATGGTGCCCGACGTAAGCCTCGCCGCCGACCCCAACGAAGGGGCATACCTTGTATTGAATGGCCGTGTCATGCAGATCGGTGGCACCAGTTGGAGTACCCCGATGTGGGCGGGCTTCTGTGCAATGATCAACGAAGCCAGGGTAAATGCAGGAAAACCCACGCTGGCATTTTTAAATCCGTTGATCTATCCTTTGATGGGCACATCCTGTTTCAGGAGCATTACCTCCGGATGCAATGGAGCCTACAATGCAACCGAAGGATATAATATGGTAACAGGTATCGGCGTTCCGGATATTAAAGAGTTGATCACAGCATTAACCTGATGCTCATATTTTAGATACAGGAGCTTTATCCCGCCCAAAATCATCCATCGTGGTAAAATACTGTAACGTCAAAATACAAGCAAGTGCAATAAAAATACCCACCTTCTGCATAACCGGTAAAACCTCCATATAACTGCGTGTATAATACATATAGTTACAGCAATAAATAAAAAGAAGACAAACAATACAAAGGATTTTTATAAACTGTAACCTCGACCGCAGCACAAACACGGTAATATAAAACATACTTACAAGAACAAGTACGCTCGAAATAGTGAGCATAACGTCATGATAAGGCGTCACAATCAGAAAAGCAAAAACCATGGCACCAGCGCCAAAATATTTGATCATTCCCGCAGCGCGCTTTAAAGGTATTTTTTGGGAGAACTCAATAAAGAATAAAGCCAGGCTGGCGCAAAGGAAAAACATGCCGCTGATAGCCCAGGGCCGGGCTGCATTATCCGCATCATTCACCGCCTTACTGCCAAACAGGTTACACACATAATTGTTTTTCCAGTCATACCCAACAGAATGTCCGTCATATTGTGAACCACCCGGGTAATATAACGTAGCAACAAACAGCAGTAACATTGAAATGATTATACCGAAAAGCAGGGCGTACCTTCTGAACACATTAATCATTTTGATCATTTTTAACCACACGTATATTATTGGTGTGCTCCAATATATCTCCGGGCTGGCAATCCAGCACCTTGCAGATAGCCTCCAGTGTACTGAACCGTATGGCCTTCGCTTTCCCCGTCTTGAGTATCGAGAGATTCGCAAGCGTCAGGCCTACCTTCTCCGAAAGCTCATTCAACGACATTTTTCGCTTTGCCATCATAACATCCAGGTTTACAATAATAGGCATACACTATACAGTTAAGTCGTTTTCAGATTGGATTTCAATACCCCTTTTAAAGATATATGCAATAATAAAAAGTATAACCGCCATAAACAGCCATACATCAGCTCCGCCCAAACGTAAATAATGCGTGTCAGGCATTTTAATACCCTGCCCGGTCAACCACTCTGTATATTTAACACCACCATTAGAGAATAGACCAATCAATAACGCTATACACGATAAGTAAAAAATAAAGCTCCTGGATTCCTTGCTGAAAGGCTGGGATATACTCAGCTTTTTATCATGTAAAGCTCTTATAATCACGTAAAATAACCATGCTTTCAACGCCGTTACAATACCCATAACCAGCGTTACAGTAAAAAAATACCCCTGGTCGTATTTAAAGAGATCCGATAAGTCTACCTGCTGCCAGAGGCGGGTAACGACAGACGGGTTGGCCAGTGCAAAAACAGCGTTGACAATAAAGCCGCCAGCCTCAATACATAACCCGACAAATATGATCCAGGCCAGTACGAGCAGCACAGTCAGAATGAGCTTTGTTCCATTGTGTGTTTTGATATCCGTATGCATAACAATTAATTTGTGAGTGCAAATATAGATAAATATTTATCAATTATCAATAAATAAGATTTATTTTTCGATAAATATGGAAAATCAATAAGGTCGTCGACCGGCTGTATCCCCTGATAACCCTGCATAGGCAGATTTCCGTCGGGCGGCGCTTAAGAAGGAGATTAGGGTTTCCTTATCATTAAAGAGAAACAGGCAAAACATCACTTATCGCAAAAGCATTTTCTCTTAAAATAAATAGTACATTTATCAGTGAAAGTTGTTTAACACTAAAAAATACCAGTCCGCCATGCACGCTCAATTGCTTTTCAGCAAACCAGGAGAACACCGCAACCAAACAAGTAATAAGACAGGAATACACGGGAATGACTATGTTAAGCGGTTAACACCACATCCCATCTTTACCTTTTCATCAAAACCGGGAAAACGGAATACAATTGCCCTGCTGCTTTTTTATATGATAATAAGCAGCTATGCCTGTCACGACAAAAAACAAGACAAAAAAATGGATACCCCGGCATCAACACCGCAGCAGACCGGCGATACCGGCAGGCTGCTTTCTGTGGTCAACCTCGAACAAACCGACAGTGGCAGAAAAGTCATTGCCTGGTTTTTTGAAACCCCACAGGTATTTGAATTCAGTACAGACAGCACAGGAGCACAAAACATGCTCAGCCAGTTAAAAGAAGCAAAAGAAAAACAATGGCCGGTAAGAGTGCACGTCGTGTCAGATAAAGATAAAAACAGGATAACAAAAGTTACACCCGCAACTGAAGCCCAGGTTGCCGATTATAAAAAGAGTAAAGCCCGGCAGGAACAGGCAATACCAGTACCCCCACCCAAAAACCAGTAATTTACCCGCTAAACCAACCAGTAAAAGAATATTACATGACCGGCAATAATATTCCCTGCCGGTTAAAGTTATCAACAAAAACTATATTGATACACCATCCAGTGTACTGAATTCTTATATTTGAACTGCAGTAATTGCAGTAACTAACCATCTTGATAAACAAACTAAATAATTTAATTTATGATTAAGCCAAATCATCTCCAGGGGATACGGTCAATAGCTGTCGTTGCCGTATTACTCCTGATCAGTTCAATTGGGTTTTATTCCTGTAAAAAGAATAAAGCTACGTTAGCCGATGAACAGACAACAGCACTAATACCTTCAGCTTCCGATCGCCTTTATTCCGTTGCCAATGTATATTATACAAATGATGGCAATACAGCCGAAGCATGGTTTTATGAAACTCCCCTGGTGTTCGACTTCAATGCTAAAACTGCCAGTGGAAAGGCAAATTTCGAAGCGTTGACCTATGCCAAAGAAAACAATCTCCCTGTAAATATTCGCCTGGCCGCAAACAGTGAGCACACCGTAAGCCTGGTTATTCCTTCAACCAGCGAACAACAGGCCCGCTATAAAGCCGAAGCCTCAAAAAGAGAAATCGCAGAAGCAGTACCCAGTCCGGAACAGATGGCACAGAGCAGGGCTCCGCTTACAGCAGTAGTACCCAGCACCGCTGTGCTCAATACCATTTTTAATAAGATCAGGGACAATTGTTGTAAACTGCCTGGCCCGTACACTTATGGCCAGTGCATACCCTTCCAGTTTGTAGCAGATGGCTGCTATGCCAGGGCACATAAAATGCGTCAGATCATTGAAGACTTCTATGGATACACCTCCTATAAAGTATTCAACTACGCCTGTAATGGAAGTGGCACGCTTTCAGTTAATGCAACACTCTGGGGCAACAATTGCTGCGTAAAATGGTGGTACCATGTAGCTTCTTATGTATATGTACAGGTGGGCAGCTCACAGGTTGCTTATCTCCTCGACCCCGCAATGTTTACCGGTCCGGTAAGCATCGCTACATGGGTAGCTGCACAAAAAAGTGCAGCATGTGGTTACAACGGCTCCGCACAGGGACAAGTGTATTACACAAGCCCTGCCTACGCACCAAACAGCCTGAACACTGCCACATGTACATTAGTACCGTTTGCCGATAATACATATACATCAGCCGACGCTACATGTGCATCTTATGCACCCAAACAGGGTTGCGTTTTCTAAACCATTATGGATGGATCATCTTATTTCAATTACTGCAATTAACTAAGAACAAAAAAGGGTGGCTGGCAACAGCCATCCTTTTTATTGAGCCGGTTTATCAATAAAGCTTTCAGGAAGGAGAATAATATCCATTTCTTACTGAGCGCTTCGCTCAAATGCCGCTATCATAAAATCAGAGCCGCCATCCCCCCGCATTCACGTAACCCTTAACAGCTTTTATCATAATAGATTTTACCTATTGAAGTATAGAATTAATTGATTTTGAATGCTTCCCCCAATAGTATAATTTTATCCCTGCACAGGCACCAGAAGTGCAGGCAAAAGTTCATTCAATACATAAATTCATAAAAAAAATGGAAAAAGAATCAAACGACATCAGCAAATGCCCATTTCACAATGGCAGCATGAAGCCAAAAGTTAACATTGGCGTTGGTGGCGGCGGCACCAGGAACAACAACTGGTGGCCTAACCAGTTAAAACTAAACATCCTGCGTCAGAACTCATCCCTGTCGAACCCGATGGGCGAAGATTTCAACTATGCTGAAGCCTTTAAAAGCCTCGATCTCGAAGCGGTGAAAAAAGACCTTCACGCACTCATGACCGATTCACAGGATTGGTGGCCCGCCGACTTCGGTCATTATGGCCCCCTCTTCATTCGCATGGCCTGGCACAGTGCAGGTACCTATCGCGTAGGTGATGGCCGTGGTGGCGCAGGCGCAGGCCAGCAGCGCTTTGCTCCGCTTAACAGTTGGCCCGATAACGTGAGCCTCGATAAAGCCCGCAGGCTCCTCTGGCCCATCAAACAAAAATATGGCCGCAATATTTCCTGGGCAGACCTGATGATCCTTGCCGGTAATATAGCACTCGAATCAATGGGCTTCAAAACATTCGGCTTTGCCGGCGGACGTGAAGACGTATGGGAGCCCGCTGAAGACGTGTATTGGGGCGCCGAAGACAAATGGCTGGGAGGCGACCTCCGTTATGCAAATGGTTCCGCAGGCGTAGAAGAAGGACATGGCGTATTAGCGTCAGACGATCATGCAAACGGCAGTACCCACTCCCGCAACCTCGAAAAACCACTCGCCGCCGTACAAATGGGGCTCATCTACGTAAACCCCGAAGGCCCCGATGGTAATCCCGATCCCATCGCTGCCGCTAAAGACATCCGCGATACTTTTGGCCGCATGGCAATGAACGATGAAGAAACGGTTGCCCTCATAGCAGGCGGACACAGCTTTGGTAAAGCCCACGGCGCAGCCCCGGCTACACACGTAGGTAAAGAACCAGAAGCTGTCGACATCGAAATGCAGGGCTTTGGCTGGAGCAGCAGTTATGGATCCGGTAAAGGTGCCGATACCATTACCAGCGGATTAGAAGTAACATGGACAAAAACCCCAACACAATGGAGTAATAATTTCTTCGAAAACCTGTTTGGCTTCGAATGGGAACTCTCTAAAAGCCCCGCCGGCGCACACCAATGGGTAGCTAAAAATGCAGACAATATCATTCCCGATGCATTTGATGCCTCTAAAAAGCATCTGCCAACCATGCTTACAACCGACCTCAGTTTAAGATTTGACCCCGCTTACGAAAAAATATCAAGGCACTTTTTGGAAAATCCCGAAGCATTTGCAGACGCTTTCGCACGCGCATGGTTTAAATTAACGCACCGCGATATGGGCCCCCGCGCACGTTACCTCGGTACCGATGTGCCCGAAGAAGAACTGCTCTGGCAGGATCCTATTCCCGCACTTGATCACGCAGTAATAGATGAAAATGACATTGCAGCCCTGAAGGCAAAAGTATTGGAATCAGGCCTCAGCATATCCGAGCTCGTTAGCACAGCATGGGCTTCCGCTTCCACCTTCCGTGGTTCAGATAAACGCGGTGGTGCAAATGGTGCACGTATTCGCCTCGCCCCGCAAAAAGACTGGCAGGTAAACAACCCGGCACAATTGCAGAAAGTATTAGGCACCCTCGAAGGCATACAGAAAGGATTCAATGACGCACAGTCTGGCGGTAAAAAGGTTTCACTGGCCGATTTGATCGTCCTTGCCGGTTGCGCCGGTGTAGAAAAAGCAGCAAAAGATGCAGGACAATCGATCACAGTACCTTTCACGCCCGGCCGTATGGACGCTTCTCAGGAACAAACTGATGTGGAATCAGTAGGCTACCTGGAGCCCATAGCAGACGGTTTCCGTAACTACCGTAAAGCAAAATTCACCGTATCCACCGAAGAATTACTGATCGACAAAGCGCAACTGCTCACACTCACTGCGCCCGAATTAACAGTATTAGTAGGAGGGCTGCGTGTATTAAATACCAATTTCGATGGTTCCCGTCACGGCGTTTTCACATCACGCCTAGGCCAGCTCACCAACGACTTCTTTGTAAACCTGCTCGATATGAGCACCGCATGGAAAGCAACTTCCGACGACAAAGAGCTCTACGAAGGCAGCGACCGTGCCACAGGTGAAGTAAAATGGACAGGCACCCGTGCAGACCTTGTATTCGGTTCTAACTCCGAACTCAGAGCCATCGCTGAAGTGTACGGAAGCACCGACGCAAGCGACAAATTTGTAAAAGACTTTGTAGCCGCCTGGAATAAAGTGATGAACCTCGACAGGTTTGACCTGGCTTAATCAAAAACCATCATCTTCCACGGTTATCGTGGTATAAAAAAAGAGGCTGTCTCAAAACTGTGAGCAGCCTCTTTTTCATTTGGCAATAACCATTTGCACTACAAAAAAGAAAAGATATCCCCCGCCTCCATTGCTCCCCGGGATCATACCTGTACCCGGCCCTACCCAATGCCCTTCCCCGCTTCAACCAACTCAACCGGTCACAACGCATCCCCCATCACCAATAAACAGGTATTAACAATGGGATTAAAAAACGGGTATTAATACCCGTACCTTATTAAAGTCCTGTAAATAGATTTACATGATCATATTTGCCAGTATATAGCCTGCATACCTTCATTAATACATTTAATACGAAACACGTCATGTACCGCATCATTCTCTTAATAGCCACTGCGCTCTGTATTTTTATAGTTGAAACAGCAGCACAGGTGAAGCAATTGACCTTTACCCCCATAGAAGCCACCATACGCAAAGAATTGAAAATACCCGCCACCGCTACACGCGTGGTTATCTTCAGTCACGATGCCCACATGGATTGGGACTGGCTCAATCCCTTCCCATACAATGTAAATAAAACCGGCCCCTCATACCAGTATTATTTCCAGGGAAATACACAACCCGCAGACAGCATCTTATCCCTGGCCACTCAAAATTTATCAGCCAGTTCTGCCTACTATTATTCAGTCTGCGAAATGGGCTTCCTCAGGGCATTTGCCGGCAATAAACCTTCCCTTTTCAATTCAATGAAAAACACCGGCCGCCTTAGGGTAGTGGGTGGTGGCATCACTTCGCCGGACAACCTGCTTCCCAACGGCGAAACATTCGTACGCGATTACCTTGTAGCCAGCCAATGGCTTAAAAAAGTTAATGTGCCCTGGTCAGAGCAGGTATGGCTACCTGACGATTTTGGCCATGATCCCCAGTTACCCGTAATGCTGCAGGCATTAGACGCCATAGGCGTTGGCTTTGCCAGGATACCCGGCGCCTGCAACGGCAACCCGCAGGCATATACCGCCGGGCAACAAACCCTCCTGAACGCAGCAAATGGCGGTGTCGACTTCAGGTGGGCTGCGGCAGACAGCAGCGAAACAGTGGCACACTGGCTGCAATCGCATTACGATCAGGGGTCTGATATTGAAAGCACTGATGGATCTGGCCAGGACTATATAAGCCTGCAAAGCAACCTTACCTGCAGTAAATCTTCCAACTATACCATCATTAATCATATCAGATCCTATATCAACACCAATGCACCCGTATCGCCCACCCCATACATTTTTGTTGAAGTAAGCAGCGATTTTATGATCCCATACCAGCAACTGGTAGCCGATGCCAACCTGTGGAATACCGACCCCAAAGGATACGCCGCCACAGGTGTATACGCCGTAGTAGCCACTTTTGATCATTACGCACGTCTCATCAATCAGTATCCGGCCAGGTTGCAACTACGCTCCTACAATGCCTTGAAACCCGGAGTTTCCTTTCAGCCTTTCAAACCAAACCCTTACTGGATGGGGTATTATGCCAGCAGACCCGAACTGAAAACATTGCACAATCAGTCCACCCGCAACTTACTCGCAGCCGAAACCTACCAGGTAATCGCCAATACACTTGTGCCGCCATCCGCAACCGTAAAGCAAATGCAGGTGCAGAACTTACTCAATGCATGGGATACCCTGGTACCCAGTACCCACCATGATTTTATTACCGGTACCGCACGCGATGAAGTGTACCAGAATGAACAGTTGCCGCTGCTGAACAAGGCCCTTTCACTGAGCAATGGATTGAAATCGCAATTTATGCTTACCGTTGCCTCCAACCTCTCATCAGCACAACCGGCCGTGGCCGTTTTCAATCCGCTCGGCTTCAACAATAGCGGTATAATAGAGTATCAACCAGCAACAGGCGCAAAGATGCTGCTGAATGTGAGCGCCCCATCCCTCGGCTACCAGGTAAATAACCTTGCAGCAGCCCGGAAAGGAAACGGAAGCCTCAGGGGAGGGAATGACGGAAAAGGAAATTTCTATTTGCAAAATGGCTCCCTCATTGCCACCATCAATATTAATACCGGCAATTTAATCGGGGTAATAGACAGGGCGCTCAATAAGCAGGTATTAGCCAATAATGGTAACGGCAATGGCAACGAAGTTGTTTTTTTCAACGATTACGGCGATATCTACCGGTTTGGATATGAAGAAGACAATTGCACTTTTACACCGGCTCAGGTAAAATGGTCAGCGCCAAAAATAACAGTCGATACGCTTACCGTATTACAAAAATCAGTAACCGTAACAAGAAACGTTCTTATACAGGGCAGTCAAAAAACCTTTACCATTACCTACAGCCTCAGGCAGGGCGAACCCTTTTTACGGATTAGTACCACAGGCTCAGTACCTTATAATTACACAGCAATGGTAAAGTTTCCCCTTAACAGTACAGGCATCGATAATATTATGGCCGGCACCCCCTACCACTGGAATTCCCTCACACCCATGAATTATGGAACTAACCCGGGCTTTAACAGCACCATGTGGGCTACACACGATTTTGTAATTCCCCGGAGCAATGGTACTGCACTCGCTGCCATTTATCATGCATCTACTCCCGCATGGACATCAACAGGCAACACCCTGTATGGCGTTATCCTTCGCAATACCCCCTATGGCTGCAACAATTATGGAGCCAATGGAAGCGATACAGGCACACATACACAGCAATATGCCCTGCGCATTCCTTCCGGTCTGGGCATGCCCAATACCGGGCAGCCATTAAGAGAAGCCCGCTATTACAACACGCCGATGGAAGCCGTGGCAGTCACGGCCATAAGTGGCGGAAAACTTCCGTCGGCCTATTCCCTCGCATCCACCAGTGGCAATGCACTCATTACTGTTGCCAAATGGAATTACAGTAACCCCAACGCATTAATATTGCGCGTGTACCAGCCCGGCAACACAAGAATAAACAGCACATTAAACCTTGGGCCCGGTTTTACAAAATACAATGCTGTATCTGCATTAGAACAGCCATTGGTAAATGCAAAAGTGCAACCCTCAGTTTCAAAAACAGGAACACAATATATCCTGAACCTGCCAAGAGCATTGGCCACTTTCAAAATGGAGTAAATAATCAGTAACACATTTTTATTACTTATCAAAGAAATTATATGAACAAGCAATCTGGCCAGCAGTTACCCGACGGAATGGAAAATATTAAGCGTATTGTAGTCCTCATGTTCGAGAACCGGTCATTCGATCACCTGTTTGGCGGCTTCCCCGGCGTAAACGGCCTCTTCGAAAAAATCAATGGCATAAATTATTTTAAGAAAGACTGCTATAACCTGCAGGACCCTTTTAGTCCGCCATCCCCGGGTAACCAGCAATATTTTCCCTCACCGGTTGATCCCGCCCATCCCCTGCAACACGACTTTACCCATGATTTTGGAGATGGTATGATGCCCGACCTCTTTGGACCTGTCTTTACGATTGATGGCACACCAGCATTACCGTCAAACCCCGATGCAACATACACATCAGGATATGCAGGTGGAAAACTGGTCGGAGCAATACAACCACAACCACAAACCTATCCCTCCACCAATTCAGGTTTTTTTACCACGTACAACACCTTTGAACAGCAGGGCCAGTCAGTAATGAGTTACTTCACCAATGGAACCCCCAGGATACTTCATAAGCTGGCCAGCGAATTTGTTCTTTGCGACAACTGGCATTGCGATATGCCGGGACACACCTTGCCTAACCGTGCCTTTATCCATTGCGGAACAACCGGCGACACCGGTATCGACGACAGCGATGGAGGCATGGTAGATGCCAATTCTGTTTTTGACCTGATGACCCAGCAACAGTCAACCAGGCAGCAGGGCGCTACCTGGCAGATGTATGCACCTGTTGACAACATGGGAAACCAGGGGCAGCTCGACACACGTTTCCTCAATACCGGCCTTCAATATAACAGCGGAGCTACACTTACCCAGTTTGCCAATGATTGTGAAAACGGCACGCTGCCCTTTTACAGTTTTATCATGTGCTGGCTGCCCCGTGCCGATGCCTATACCGATACCAGTATGCACCCCGCATCCATGATACAGCCGGGGGAGAACCTGCTCGCAGCCATATATAATACGCTTTATAAAAGTCCCTGCTGGAAAGACACCCTGCTGGTGGTCACCTTTGATGAGAATGGAGGAATATATGACCATGTGTTTCCTCCCGCAGCAACACCGCCGGTACCCGCGGCACAGCCCGTAACCCAAACCAATACCAGCGGATCTTGCGGAAATGCATGGCAGCTCAATTCCACTTTCGATTTCTCTCTTCTCGGCCTTCGTGTACCCGCGCTGCTGATCTCACCATGGTTATCCAACGGCATCGACAGCAACCAGTATCAAAACACATCAGTGACCCGTTTTATAATTGACAAAATGAATGCGATCTACGGAACAGATACACAATACCTGACAGCACGCGATGCCAATGCACCGTTACTCAATACAGCCTTCAGCCAGTTTGGACAAAAAAACATGCGCACAGATTGCCCGGCCTGGATCACCCCCTACCCAACACTTCCATGTACCGATCCCGCTACCTGCAGTAATAAAATTCCCTATAATGATGGCACCCTCACACCGTGGGCCCCTCCAGCCGGTATTGATGACGCGCCTCCCGTACCTTATATCAATGAGTTGTTGGGTATTTATGTATCGGCATTACCAGGACACCCCGACAGCGGCAAAAGGGTTACGAACAATTTCATCACCAATGCCGGAGTATCAAAATATATTGAAGAGCGTGAACAGGCAGCAAAACTCTATTATCAAAAACAAAAAAATAGTATAGATACTTAAGCCCCATATAAAGAAAAGAGGTTTGCACCACTGTCAAAACCTTCATCGCAGCAATTAACAATCCGGATAACAATTAAAAAAGGCAGGAATTAAAAAAACATAAGATCATGGCAAAACAAATTGATGGTAAAATAAAACATATAGTGGTATTGATGTTTGAAAACAGGTCGTTCGACCACATGCTGGGAGGATTTCCCGGTGTAAATGGCGTCCTCCTTCCGGATGGCACAGTAAACCCTGAATATTATAACACCATGATGCCCACAACGCCACCAGATCCCCGATCCAATCCCCAGGTATTTGCAACACCTATCGAGCTCTTCGGGCAATCAGGATTAGCCCATGACTTTAACCATGATTTTGGAGATGGCATGATGCCCGATCTCTTTGGCCCCGGCACTACAGGTTATGTAAATGGAGCTCCCGTTAATGCCCCCACTACTACCTATCCGGCTACCAACAGTGGTTTTCTTTCAGCAATTGCTTACAATGTAAATAACGAACCGCCACATCCGGCTAATGGTCCAAGCGTCATGTACTTCTTCGAAAACGGTTCACTAAAAGTATTCCACAAGCTGGCCTCCGAATTTGTAGTATGTGATAACTGGCATTGCGATATGCCCGGGCATACCAAGCCCAACAGGTGTTTCATGCATTGCGCAACCAGTGGCAACATAGGAATTGATGATAATAATGGAGGTATTGAGTCAACCAGGACCATTTACGAACAGATTGAACAAATGGGCTACGACTGGAAGATGTACACACCCGGGGGATGGCTCGACTCCACCTTTCTAGAAGGGATCATAAACAGCCCTAACGCCAATGTACCCATCACCCAATTCTGTACTGATATTCAGAATGAGCAATTACCCTTCTACAGCTTCCTGATGTGTGGCTTAGGCGCATTTCCCGATACCAGCATGCATCCGGCAAACAGGGTTGAACCAGGCGAAAACCTCCTGGCAGCCGTTTATAATGTATTACGCAACAGCCCGTATTGGGAAAACACTTTACTCGTAGTAAACTTTGATGAAAATGGCGGTATATACGATCATGTGCTACCACCTAAAACCGTCCCTCCCGACCCATCAAAGCCGGTTGCCTATGGCACAAACAACGACGGGAGCCAGTCCGAATTTGACTTCTCGTTACTTGGCCTGAGAATCCCGGCCATACTGATTTCACCCTGGCTTTCAAAAGGAGTAGATTCCACACCCTACCAGAACACATCTGTGCTCCGGTATGTGCAGGATATGATAGCCGCGCCGACAGATCTTTTCCTAAACCTTACCGACCGCGACGCAAAAGCTACCAGCATTGCCGGTATTTTTGATTCATTCGGTACTGCTGCTCCCCGCACAGACTGCCCAGTAAATATTGACGCGTATCCACAATTTGGCGGAAACAATATCTGTGATCCCAATACCTTTATACCCACCGCAGAATATTTACAAAAGGCCCCCTTACCCTATATGATTTCATTGGCAAAAGAATACGTAGGAGGTTTGCCCGGTCATGCAGACAGTGGCAAACCATTCACCAAAACCTTTGCAAACAATGCAGAGCTCCGGGCTTATGCCGACGAAAGGATTGATGCAGCCAGGAAATATGTTTTAGAAAAGAAATGATGGCCTCCTTTTTGCACTACCAGCAAGAAAGGATTACTTATGAAAGGATTTGTCATTGCATTACAGGCAGTTACATTGTTTTTTGTATCCTGTCAGCAGAAGCAGGAATCGGTTCCAAAGAATAATAATACCACAAAAAAGGTACCCGAACGGAAAAAACCTCAACAAAGCACTTATTATTTTAAAAATGCCAAACAATGGCTGGACAGTTTTAATACTAACAGCTCTGCCATACAGATAGCTTTTGCCGTAAACCGTGCAGACAGCAGCAATTTTGCGAAAATGGATTCAGCCGTAATACCCGCCGACCTTAGCGGCGATGTTGCATATTACCTGCCCTTCCCTTTATCCGTTCCTTATCTCAAAGATGTGAATAAGATCGTTTTCTTTTCTTATCCTGCACAGGCATTCGCCGCTTATGAATATGGTGAATTGATATATACAGGCCCTACCAGTATGGGGCGTAAAAAAGACACTACTCCAAACGGGCTTTTCTTTACCAACTGGAAGGCCGGGCAGACAACCAGCACATTTAACGACGAGTGGGACCTGCGCTGGAATTTCAACATCATGAATAAAGAGGGTATTGGCTGGCACCAGTATGCCCTGCCAGGGTATCCCGCCTCACACTCCTGCCTGCGCATGCTCGAAAAAGATGCCCGATATATGTACAACTGGGCAGATCAATGGATACTCCTGGGCAACGACAGTGTAAAAGTAAAAGGCACACCCGTAATCGTATTCGGGCATTATAACTTTGACGCCCCTGCGCCGTGGAAGCAATTGGTGAGTGACCCTCAGGCATTGGATATTCTTCCCGCAGCGCTGGAAACCATTACAGCACCATACTTAAACACCATTCTTTCCGAACAGCAGAACAGAGCGGCGTATCGTGGGGAATAATATTCCATAAAGGCCGAATAGCAACGGGCTTGTCCACACAAGAGATACCAGGAGCCGCATCGAAAAACGTAACTGCAATTGTAAACTTATTATTGTGCAGGGCCCTGTCGTGTATTAAAGCCAACGCATAGTGTTTGCCAAATTGAGGCATAGTGTTCCGCTTATCAGGCTAACCAAAGTTAAATTTATAATTAATAATCAATATTACGGGCTGTTGCTATATCCTGTCTTTTCTCTCCACTCCTTTAAGTGTAATTCAAAGAAATAAGCAGCAAGAAGGCTACTCCTTTAAGTACCCCCCTTGATTTACCCTGCTATCACAATGCGGGGATGAATAAATATAAAGAGACCCTGTTCACTATAATAAAGCATAATGTTATCTTAAACACGAGGTTATATATATATTTTACTAATTTGACGCAGCATTACATTTTTAAACCTTAATCACTATTAACAATGAAAAGAAAAATCATCACTATCTGCCTGGCAGCCACTGTAACAGCACCAGCGCTTTTTTCCTGCAACGGCCAGGAAAGTAAAAACGCTCCTATTGCATCAAACGACTCCCCGCGAACCACTCCTGTTCTTCCCGCTCCCGTCAGGGAAAGGGTTTTGACAGCAGAAGAGCAAGCCGCTTTAACACCTGATGCCGTTATCAAAAGTTTGCAGGAAGGCAACGGGCGGTTTGCAAGTAATAATGTTACAGCAAGGGATCACTCCGCTATGGTACGGCAAGCCGCGCATGGGCAATTTCCCAAAGCAGTAATCCTCTCCTGCCTTGACAGCAGGATACCCGTGGAAGACGTTTTCGACAAGGGCATAGGAGACCTTTTTGTCGGACGAATAGCTGGTAATTTTGCAAACATCGATTTATTAGGAAGCATGGAATTTGGGTGCCGGGTTATGGGCGCAAAACTGATTCTTGTTTTAGGCCATGAATCATGTGGGGCCATCACATCAGCCATCGATAGTGTAAAACAGGGTAATATAACTGCGATGCTCGCAAACATCAAACCAGCAATCGATGCATCGCAGGACTTCCCTGGCGATAAAACTTCAAAAAACCCTGAATTTGTATCCTACGTTTTAAAAAACAATGTCATCCATACTATAAAATTCATACGGGAGAAGAGCCCGATTTTAAAGGAAATGGAAGACAAAGGACAGATCAGGATTGTAGGCGCATATTACAATATGCAGCATGGAACAGTAACCTTTTTATAGAGATACAGATCACCTGCAAAAACATTAAAAACCTCAAAACAACAAGCCGCCCCCAAAGCGGCTTGTTGTTTTCACGAATTCCTTTTGACCATACATTGAAATATCCGGGCCTTTTCAATACCAGTCGCAAACAGCCCTTTAATTTGTCATATGTACCCTCTATGCGGATATAATCTTTTTATCATCTTTGTTATATCGAAGCCGATATATAAGCAGTCGGTATAAAAGACAGGTGGAGCAGCAACCACTCAAAAAACGGGCGGTACCGAAAAGCCAGATGAGTAGGAACAAAATATATTCTTATGTCGAATGATACTGTTTCACTGCACAGGGTACTTAAGGCATCTCCCGAAAAAGTATACCGCGCATTTACAGAAGCTACGGCAATAGCTTCATGGATACCCCCCTATGGATTTCTTTGTACCGTCCACGAAATGAATGTGGAAACAGGTGGTTCCTTTCGTATGTCATTCCAAAATTTCTCAACCGGCAATAGCCACTCATTCGGTGGGGTGTACCTCGACATCAAACCCGGCGAGTTCCTGAAATACACAGATAAATTTGACGACCCCAACCTCCCCGGAGAAATGATCACCTCTGTCTGGCTGCAGAAAAACATTGCAGGTACAGAAATAAAAATTACACAGGAAGGTATTCCCTCCGCCATACCTGTAGAAATGTGCTACTTAGGCTGGCAGGAATCGCTGGAAAAGCTGGCTAAGTTGGTAGAACCGGAGATACCCGATGCATAATACAGCTATTAGTGTATTCAGAGAAGCCCGTCCGCTTTGGCTTTGTTCAAACCATTCATCCTGAGCCCCATGATAAAAAATCAAGCCCGGCAGAGGGGAAATAAATCTTTAACCAGTAATTAAATATTTATATGAACATACAGGAGCAAATCAAAGAGTACATTACCAGCCAGCCTGAACCAAAACGCAGTGAAATGCAGGAGCTGCACCAGCGTATACTCCAAATATCACCAGGATGTAAATTATGGTTCGAGGATGGTAAAAACAGCGAAAATAAAACGGTCAGTAATCCTAATATAGGATATGGGTTGTACACAATAAAATATGCCAGTGGGAAAACCAGGGAGTTCTTTCAAATTGGTATAAGTGCAAATACAACCGGGATATCTGTCTATATCCTTGGCATCAGGGATAAGAAATACCTCTCCGAAACGTATGGAAAAAAAATAGGTAAGGCCAGCGTCACCGGGTATTGCATTAAATTCAAAACGTTGAAAGATATAAACATTGACATACTCGAAGCAGCGATACACGATGGATTTGAGATTCAGAATGAAAAAAGTGAGCAGATAAAATAATTTTTACATATTTTATCGATCATTCCACTAATAACAAGTATTTTTACTTGCAAGGCAGTTGCAATTATGTCCTATTATTGCAACTGTAACTTTAAACAAAAATCTCTATAAAAAACTATTTTCTTATGAAACCCTTCTACTATGACCTAAGAAAAGCATTCTTTGTATGTCTTTTCTTCTCGTTTTTTCTGGGCTTAAAAGCAAAAGCAACCGATTTAAACGCGGGCGAACTGCTGTTCACCGGTTATCATTCCAATGCTTCCACTACCGATGCCTTTTCATTTGTAGTACTGGTTAACCTTTCCGGTACCACCATCGTTAGTTTTACCGACAATGGATGGCTGAGCACCAACGTTTTCCGTGCAGGTGAACAAACCGTTACCTGGACTTATACCGGCACTTTGGTAGCCGGTCGTGAGATTACCATTTCTGGCCCAAGCGCTGGTGCAGGTATTGCCATTCTTTCAGGTAGCGGAACTACTATTGGTTCCTGTACTGGTTCTATACCCAGTTTTGCCACCAGTGGCGACCAAATCATTGCCTACCGTGGTACGGTAGGTGCACCCACGCTCATTGCTGGTCTGCATATGAACGTGTATTCTACTGACCAAGGTCAGTGCAGTAATACTACCAATGCCAGTTGGGATCCTTCCTGTATTACTGACAATGCCAATTTTAGCACGATGCCTCTGGGCCTTGCAGCCGGTGTAAGCACTACCTGGATAGGTACAGAAGGCGTAGGTGCAAGTGAACAGGACAATTCCCGCTTTTTGTGCGCAGGTCCACTGTTGACCGCTGCACAGGTAAGAGCTTCCGTTACCAATAGCGCAAACTGGTATGCCAATAGCGTGGCGCCGCCAGATTTTACACTTCCTTCCACTTGTGCCTTTATGGGATTGGTAGGTCTGCCGCTTAACCTGCTTGAGTTCAATGGCAATGGTAATACAAATGATATTACATTGGCGTGGAAAACAACCAATGAAAATAACCACGGCTATTTTGAACTCGAAAAAAGTGCCGATGGTCGTAATTTCAGTCCAATTAGCCGTATAGCAGCTCAGGGAGGTTTCAGCTACCTGCCTTTCGATTATAGCTATCGTGACGTTGCCCCGGTAAGAGGCGCTAACATTTACAGGCTTAAAATGGTAGGTACTAACGGCTCGGTTAGTTACAGTGGCGTGGTAAAAGTATTGTTTGGCACAAAAGGTAAAGCCATATTTGTTAGCCCCAATCCCGCTGCAAACGAAGTAACTGTTACCACCTCTTCTAAAGATTTTACACAGGTAACCATTTCCAACATGGCTGGCCGGGTGGTATTGCAACAAAAAATGTTGACCAATAACCAAAAAATAGACATAAGTAAACTATCTGCTGGCCAGTATAGCATTACATTAACCAGTGCCACAGAAAAAATAACAGAAAGGTTGGTGATTGCACACTAACCACTATTATATATTATTCGTAAGCCCAGTTTAACTACTGGGCTTTTTTTATAATACCATCGCATTTTACAGGTATATGCATGAATAATATGTGTTTGTTGATAAGAGGACCTGCCTAATTAATATGAACCAAAAGTTTAACTCAAACTTCAGCAAGCATCCACAGCACTTAACTATGGATTCATTTAATACGATTTATTTCATCCTGCGCGCCCAGTTCCCTTTCCCTTTGCCTGTAATTGGTTTTGCCGAACTTCCAGTTTACCTGTAGGCAGATGCCTCGGCTTTCCCATTTGCGATAATAATTATAGTGAACATGCTCAAAATCAACCTGCTGCTTCCAGCGCTGGGTATTGAAAATATCTGTCACCTGCATCCGTACACTCATTCTATCCTTCATCAACTGCTTACTAATCCCTGCATCTATGCTGCCCAGGGCTGAAGTTCGATAAATGCCATCCAGCGTGGGAATATTCCCCCAACTGCTTATCTGAACCTTCCATTTGTTTGGCAGATTAAAGCTGTGATTAGTGTACCAACTCATCCCCCAGGTTGAGTTGTCTAAACTTCCGGTAGCTATTGCACCATTATAAACTTTATAAAAGGGACTCAGGTTAAAATACCCATCCCAATATTTTGTAAAGTGTTTATTTACATTCAGGTTTATATATACTCTTTTTTCGCTGCCAATATTATAATTGCTTTCTTCGATGACCTGCCCCTTCAGTGTGCTCACGTCTTGAAAGGAATTATTAGTGAGACTATAACCCAATCCGACGCTTACAGATCCGCTGTAAGAATAATTCAGTTCAATATTGTTGCTGTATTCAGGCAGCAAATAAGGATTGCCTTTTTCTTTACTGTAATTATCAAAAATATATTCAAAAGGATTCAGATCTTGAAATGTAGGCCTGTTGATCCTTCTTCCATAAGACAGTCCTATACTATTTTTGTCATCAATTGTGCACCGGATGAAAGCAGTTGGAAAAAAATTAAGGTACGACGTATCGGGATAAGGCAATATGATATTCCTGAGATCAGTGCTCTTGCCTTTGATGACCGATTGCTCGGCCCTCAACCCAATCTGGTATTCCCATTTTTTAACCTTCCGACCAAAGCTCGCATAAGCAGCATATATAGTCTCAGTGTAACTGAACCGGTTAGTTCTGTCCGTATCAGCTTTAAACCGGTTTACATTCCATATAGCCGCTTGCAAGTCATTATCTGTTTGCACGGTATTGAATTTTAAACCCGTCTCAATTTTAGCGCCTGCCTTCTTTAGTTCTTTATTGTAGTCAGTTTTGATACTATATATTTTGATCCCCGTAAGTACATGCTGATCGTTAGCCGTATAGCCATACTGCATATTCTGCTTATTTACCAAACCCGTGGTCACAAGTCCGGTATTTTTGTTTTTATAAGAAGTATAGTCAGCATCAATATTCAGTTCGTTACCGGCATTGTCTTCATACTTATAATTCAGGTTGAAGTTGTAACGGCTGTTGCGTTCGTGATTATCATTAAGCGTATGCAGTGATGAATCGGTAATGCTGTTTGTTTTGATCAGCGTAACACCGGGCGTGTACAACCGGCTGCGGTATTCGCTGCCTTTTACGATAAACCCGAAAATACTTTTCTTATCAAGGAAATAATCCGCACCTGTTTGGAAACTTATATTGGAAGAGGGATCCTGATCCACCGTTTTGTTTTCAAATACTTTTTCAACGCCGTTCACCTGTACAAAACGATTGATCTCACCATCCGTATTCTGCTTCGATTTCCTAACCGATGCATTACCAAACCAATTCCATTTTCCTTGCCGCACGTTAATATTACCAGAAAAACCGGCATTGCCATGTTTGTTTTGCGTATAAGAACCGCTGACATTCCCATTGGCTCCTTTGGCCGTATTTTTCTTCAGCCGGATATTGATGATACCGGCATTTCCCTGCGCATCGTATTTAGAAGAAGGATTCATAATGACCTCTATCTTATCAACGAGGGAAACAGGGGTAGACTTCAGATAATTAGCAAGGTCTTTTTCGCTCATTTGTACAGGACGCCCATCCACCAGGATATTAACACCCAGCTTACCGGCAAGCTTGATCGTTTCATCATTGGTAACAGACACGCCAGGCGCTTTTTGCAGTACCTCGAACAGGGTGCTGCCAGCAGCCGTGATGTCGTTTTGAACATTCAGCACCATTTTATCCGCCTGCATTTCTATCACAGGCCTTTTGGTCTTTACAACAACTTCGCCCAGCCTTTGGGTTCGGTTAAAGCCAGTATCCCGTAATTGGGGAATGCTGTCCCTCTGCTGGGCAAATGCAGTTGAACAGAAAAAGGCGGTAAGGGCAGGGAGAATCAGTTTCATTGTACTATCATTTATTGAGAGCACAAAGATGGTTTTGAGGAAAAGCCTGGTCGCCGCAAAAGATAATTTGAGGCCACAATACTATGTTTCATTAAACAACCAGAGGTCTCAAATTATGATCGGGAGACGCCTCACGCTTTGCAATACATTGATATTAAGTATTTTATCAACTTTTTTTCTCCAGCCATTCCTTCGGACTTAAGGAGGTGACTTTTTTGAAGGCCCGGTTAAATGTAGCTTTGCTGTTGAATCCGGAGTCGTACGCAATAGCCAGCAAAGTCTGCCTTTTGTGCTCACCCGCCTTTAATTTTTCCGTTACCGCCTGCACCCGGTGGTAATTGATGAAATCGTTGAAGTTCATTCCAAATCCTTTATTAATTACTTTAGACAGCACACTGGCATTAGTGCCAAGCAGTTTTGCAAGATCAGTAAGAGACAGA
>CAZPXP010000036.1:0-41106 GCA_964590975.1 uncultured Ferruginibacter sp.
TAAGCAAGTATTTAGCGTGGCGGTTAATTGCCATGACGTGGTCTAACTTGGATATGGTCTTATATAGGGCGGGACGTTTTTCTGCATATATCCACCATTTTTGAGGCAAAGGTTTTCTTAAAGCATAGGTTCCTTCGATTTCATTTCCATTTTTGTCTAATTTCCAGCGTTGACGTTCCGGTCTTACTAATCGTTCCACTATTTCAAAGCAATGCGGGTAACTTCGTGCTTTGTCCTCCGGCCAATCGAAGAAGTTAATAATCCAACGAGATGCTTTCTGTTCAGGATCATTGTTCAGATCATCCCCATTTAAATAAGGGAATAGTACCTCCTTATTTCGTGAATCTTTGGCAATTAGTGTTTCTGCCTGTTCCGTGGTCAACACAAAACCTTTTCCCAGCACGATGCTTCCCTGAAAACTCTTTTCTGCGTTCTGCCGGAGGGGCATAGGATTTCCCATTTCCAAAGCAAGAATTATAATCTGTTGATAAATGATGACTTATGAAGATTGATTAGTTGTAAAATGCTATTTTTCAATTCATAAATACTTCACAATGATGAATCAAAAAATTACGTATGGTTTTGTGCTTAAGCCAAATCCCAACAAAATGGGGCTTCACCCCATCTATTTTCGGGCCTTTCAAAGCGGAAGAAAAATTGAAATTGCCACTTCTGTAACACTTACAGACAAGGATTGGTCAGTCAATCTTCAACGTGTCAAGCGAAGAAACAGGCTTCATGAACGGTATAATACCATTCTGGAAGCCTATGATAAAAAGGCTATGAAACTACTGGTCAACAGTTTTGTACAAAACGAAACAGCACTGACGCTGCAACAGTTCAAAGATCAAATGATTTCAGCGACCTATGAAGATGGAAACTTCACCGATTATATTTTAAATTATCTTAATGAAAATAGATCTCGATTACGGCTTGAATCCTGGTGGAGTTATAAATCTCAAATTACCAAGCTTCTAAAGTTCAAAAAAAAGGTGATGTTCTCGGATATAACAGAGAAATTCATTAACGACTATCATAGCTATATGATCCATACCTTAGGTAATAATGAAAATACAGCTAGCAAGAGCCTGAGATCATTAAGAACCTTTGTCAACATAGCTCTTCGCTACAAACACATGAAGACTAATCCGTTCCAATTTATCACCATTAAAAAGGTAGATGGGAAGCGGGATTTTTTGAATGCAGAAGAATTCAGTAAGTTATCGAAGGCTTATTTCTCTGGCGAAGTTACCAAGCCGATTGAGAAAGAAATATTACAGTATTTTCTTTTTTCCTGCTATACGGGGTTACGTTATTCAGACCTAAAATCACTTCAATCCAATTCGATAAGTGATAATAAAGTAAAAATAAAAATGCACAAAACCGGATACTTGGTTACGGTACCGTTAACGCAAAAAGCCACTCAGCTCTTGCCTGCTTCTTTCGGTTTGGGCATCCAGCCTGTATTTCGCATTTATTGTAATAAAGTAACAAACCGAATACTAAAACAAATCGGCCAACGATATGAAATTCCTAAAAAAGTAACTTGCCATGTTGCGCGACATACATTTGCTACGGTATCAATCACGCTTGGGATACCGATAGAAGTGGTGAGTAAATTATTAGGGCATACGAATCTAAAAACAACCCAGGTATATGCTAAGATTGTTGATAGTGTGAAAGAAAGAGAAATGGAGAAGTGGGATACTTTGTAATATTCCATTTCCTGGTTCAGCAGATCTAAACGTTAGTACTTTGGGTAGTTTGTGAATGTTTTGCTCTAAAAGTAGAATTTGTAGAAAGTGAATACCCATGAAAATGGCAGATGGGGTTACCAGGCTTAATACTTTCGTCAAACTCTTTCCAGCAAGTTGGGTTTTACAAAGCTTGATTCTATTGATCAACCTGATCTTCCTATATTCTCCAAAAAGGGCTGATTCATCATGAGACGCACGACCATTATCTGAATTCAAACGCAAAGTCAGGCAACTACTGGCACATGAAAGTATCCTCATTTAGTTATTGCATTAAATCCCGTTCGGGTATAATACTTCATTACCAACCTTAAACTATACCCTAAAGGGTACTCTATTATCGTTTTATACCCTATAGGGGTTTATTTAATAGTTTTTAGTATATTTAAACCCTATCGGGTATACTTATTTATTAAATCTTGTATAGGTAATTTCATTTATGACAGAATTTGTACTTTCTAAAAATACCAATGGCCAGTATTATTTCAGGCTGAGGGCTGATAATGGCCAGTCATTATTGGTAAGTGAGGGCTATATAAGTAAAGCCGGTTGCATGAATGCAGTGAATTTAGCTAAGGTAAATGCAAAAGACGAGAGCAGATACGATAAGCGAACAGCACCAAACGGAAAGTATTATTTTAACCTGAAAGCAACGAACGGACAAATTATAGGTACAAGTGAAATATACGAAACGGCTGCTGCGAGAGATAATGCAATAAAAACAGTACAATCAGCGGTAACTGATACGTTGCTGAACGATGAAACGGTAATGGAGTTAATAGACCTCATAAAAGAAAAAAGAAAGCAGCTCAACCTCACCCAGCAACAACTTGCAGAGAAGGCAGGCGTCGGTTTGCGTTTTTTAAGAGAATTAGAACAGGGTAAAAATACCCTCCGTATAGATAAAGTAAACCAGGTGTTGAAATTATTTGGCTATGAAATGGGCCCCGTCTTAATCAACAGAAATAATTTGCTCAATGAGGAAGGCTGAAATAAAAATACAGGGTATAACTGCAGGCTGGCTTACCCAGGATGAGAATGGCTATCATTTCACTTATGATACTACTTACCTGAATAGCAGAATGCACGAACCGGTGAGCAAAACCCTGCCATTGCAGGAAAATGCTTTTCACAGCAAAACCCTGTTCCCCTTTTTCGACGGCCTGATACCCGAAGGTTGGCTGCTCGACATCGCAAAAAAAAACTGGAAATTGGATTCCAGGGACCGGATGGGTTTGCTACTGGCCTGCTGCAAAGATTGTATCGGTGCCGTAAGTGTTCACCCCGTAAATGAAGAAGTTGATGCCGGTTAACCGCTGCCTATATTGTTACCTGCCGTTACTGGAGGGGCAAACGGATTTTCATCCGGCCTGCAGCCGTAAAATATTTGGTACAACCAGCGCGCCGATCTTACCCTATACCGAAGATCAGATGAACGACCTGGCATTACAGGTTGTTCAAAGCCAGGCGACTGTAACAGGGGTACAACCTAAACTATCACTGGACATTCATAATGATGAAAATAAAACAGTTCCCCAACGCTTTACCATTATGGGTTTATGGGGAAGCTATATTTTAAAACCACTAACGCACCATTACCCATACCTGCCGGAAGTGGAAGACCTCACCATGCACCTGGCAGCCATTGCAAACATTAACACCGTTCCGCATAGCCTCATCCGCCTGCAAACCGGAAACCTGGCTTATATTACCAAACGCATAGATCGTAACAAAAAACAAAAAACTGCACATGGAAGATATGTGCCAGTTAACCGAACGGCTTACTGAAGATAAATACCATGGCTCTTACGAGCAGGTGGCCAAAGCCATATTAAAATATTCGGTGAACCCCTTGTTGGATACCATCAATTTCTTTGAGCAGGTGTTGTTTTCCTTCCTTACCGGCAATGCAGACATGCACCTGAAAAATTTTTCACTCGTTAACCTGCCGGGCATAGGCTACCAGCTTACCCCGGCTTATGATATGGTGGCTACGGCATTAGTGAATCCCGCCGATGAGGAAGATATTGCCCTTACACTCAACGGAAAAAAGAAAAAAATAGAACGAAGCGATTTTACAACAGCTTTTACTACGCTAAGGCTGGACGCCAAACAACAGGAAAATATCTTTAAAAAAATGGATATAGCTATACCAAAATGGATGGCATTCATCGGCAACAGTTTCTTAAATGAAGAAATGAAGACTCTTTACAAGGAATTGATTGTTGAGAGAAGGCAACGGCTATAAACTGTCTGGAAGAATTAAAGCATCTTGTCCCTGGGCGCTGCAAAAAAGGCTCCTGTGCCGTGAAAAAGAGCACCGTTCTTCACCTGTACCAGTAATTCCTTACCATTTACCGTAGTCAGCTTATCCCCGTCTTTCAGGTCATCGTACTTGATCTTACCGCTTATAATATGATTATTGATCAAGCCAGCGAGCTTAGCCCTGTTCTGTGGCTCCGGCAGGCTATCCAGTATTCCTTTCTCCAGTTTCTCAAAGGCAAGGTCCGAACCGTGTACACCCTTCTTGAGTGTTTTCAGGTTTTTATCCACGTTCACAACCTGTGTAATATTTGATATATATGATTTAGCCGCAGGCAGTATTACCCGTAATTGGCAGGAAGGTAGTCTTTACTCGTCAGCTTTGGTGTTAAAGTTGTTTTAAGGTCACCAGCAGGCGGTAGACACGTATAGCTGCTATGCATCACCCTTACTCTTTTACCTATATTTGTTCCCTGTAAAGCAGGAGAAATAATTCCTGCCGCAACAATATGAACGGAAACATTTTAATCATCGACGACGAAGAAAAGCTCAGAACCCTGCTCGCGAAGATCATCACCCTGGAAGATTTTATCGTAACACAGGCAGGCGATTGTAAATCCGGCTGGAAAAAACTGGAACAATCCGCTGTAGACGTAGTGATCTGCGATGTGAAACTACCCGATGGCAGTGGTGTTGAAATGGCAAAAGCCATTAAAGAAAAATACCCGGTAATTGAAATTATACTGCTCACCGCTTATGGTAATATCCCCGACGGAGTACAGGCCATGCGGAATGGTGCCTTTGATTACATTACAAAAGGCGATGACAATAACAAGATCATCCCGCTGCTGTATCGTGCTATGGAGAAAGTAAGCCTGGCCCGGCGGGTGCAATCATTAGAAAAGCAATTGGGTAAGCGGTACAGTTTTGACAGTATTATAGGTAAGTCGAAACTGATCCGGGCCGCCGTTGATGCCGCCAGGAAAGTAGCCGCTACCGACGCCACCGTATTACTGACCGGTGAAACGGGTACCGGAAAAGAAGTTTTTGCACAGGCCATACATCATGCAGGCGTAAGAAGCAAGCAGAATTTTATAGCCGTTAACTGTTCAGCCTTCAGCAGGGAACTTTTGGAGAATGAACTGTTCGGGCATAAAGCCGGTGCTTTTACCGGCGCCCTCAAAGAAACAAAAGGCATATTTGAAGAAGCCGATGGCGGTACCGTATTCTTGGACGAGATCGGTGAAATGCCGCTGGAGTTACAAGCCAGGCTATTACGCGTATTAGAGAATGGCGAATTTCTTAAAGTAGGCGATAGCAAAGCCACAAAGGTAAACGTCCGGATTATTGCTGCCACCAACAGGAATCTTGTACGGGAAGCAGAAGCAGGGCGTTTCCGCGAAGACCTCTATTACCGCATTTCTGTTTTTCATATCCAACTGCCCGCATTAAGAGAAAGGGTGGCAGATATTGAAGAGCTGGCCAATCATTTCCTGGCAGTGTTTGCCAGTAAAACCAGCAGAAAAGAACTTACCTTTTCCAGTCAATATATAGAAGAACTGAAGTTGCACGGCTGGAAGGGTAATACAAGAGAACTGAAGAATGTAATAGAGCGCAGTGTAATTCTCGCTACCGGCCCCACCATCGACGTTGATACCCTGCCCGCCGACCTGCGCCAGCAACCGGCCAGTACAGCAACAGGTAATACCATCTCTGCCTTTGATCTTTCGGGTATAGAGAAGCTGCATATCCAGAAAGTGCTCAATTATACCAGCGGCAACAAAACTGAGGCAGCCCGCCTGCTCAATATTGCCCTCACCACCCTCTACCGTAAGCTGGAAGAATATAAGATCACCTAAGCCTTTCAAAACGCTATGGTCACCCTTTAAAAATGAAAGGGTTTTTTATTGCCTGTAGGTACGCATTTTAACCGGAATGCCTGCCAATCAACCACTTACACCTGTTCCCGGCATATTGGATCACTTATTGGCATCTGCTGTCCACATCATTTAAATAACTGATTCATGCTGCTCATTATTCTTACGCTATCAGGCATTGCCAGTTTCGCACTGTTTTACAAAGCCATTCAATTCTTCGAAAAAATATAGCACAATGACATTATTATTCATCATCGCCATCGCAGTATTTGCCTATATGTGCTACGTACTGCTTAAACCAGAAAAGTTTTAAAACATGAACACAGAGATACCAGGTATAATAGCCATTTATGTTTTGGGGTTGCTGCTGGCCATTCCCCTGGGCAGGTATATCGGCAAAGTATTCAGCAATGAACGTACCTGGCCCGATATCATTTTTAACCCCCTTGATAAGGTCTTTTACAAGCTCGGCGGTATCGACCCCACCCGGTCTATGAACTGGAAGCAACACCTGTCGGCCCTGCTCACCATTAACCTGGTCTGGTTCCTGATCGCCATGTTTGTACTGACGAATATGAGTTGGTTACCCCTGAATCCGGACGCGAACCCTTCCATGTCCGCAGACCTCGCTTTTAATACCGCTGTCAGCTTTATCACTAATACCAACCTGCAACACTACTCCGGCGAAACAGGATTGTCTTACCTCGGGCAACTGGTGCTCATGCTCTGGCAGTTTATCAGCGCCGGTTGCGGTATGGCCATTGCAGCCATGGTATTCTTTGCCATGAAAGAAAGATCAGCAGGTAAACTGGGTAACTTTTATCACCTGTTTGTACGCAGTTGTACAAGAGTATTATTCCCCCTTGCACTGACAGTCGCTTTAATACTGGTGTTTAACGGTACCCCTATGACATTTGCCGGTAAAGATACCGTCACCAGTTTGCAGGGCGATACCATACAGGTAAGCCGCGGCCCCGTGGCTGCCTTTGTAGCCATCAAACAACTCGGTACCAACGGCGGTGGGTTCTTTGGTCCCAACTCGGCCCACCCGTTCGAAAACCCCAGCTATTTTACCAATATCATAGAAACAACCTGCATATTCCTTATTCCCGTGGCTATGATCTTTGCCCTCGGCTATGTATTAAAAAGAAAGCGCCTCGCCTGGATCATCTTTGGGGTAATGACAACCGGTTTTTTCCTGCTGCTCGTACCCTCCGTTATCAGCGAATTACACGGCAACCCGGCCATCGCCAAAATGGGCATACAGCAAACCATGGGCAGTATGGAAGGAAAAGAAATGCGTTTCGGATCTGCCGCCTCCGCAGGCTGGGCCATCATTACTACTTGTACCAGTAACGGTTCCGTAAATGCCATGCACGATAGTATGACACCCGCAACGGGTATGTTTGCTATGCTGGGCATGATGGTCAACGCCTTTTATGGAGGTGTAGGGGTTGGCTTTTTAAACTTCTACATCTTTATCATCCTCGCCGTATTCATCAGCGGCCTGATGGTAGGCCGTACCCCCGAGTTTCTCGGCAAGAAGATAGAAGCAAGGGAAATGAAGATCGCCATGATCATTGCCCTGCTGCATCCGTTGCTCATCCTTGCCAGTACAGCGATTGCCTCATACCTGTACGCACATAACCCTGCCACGTATGCAGGCTGGCTCAATAACCCCGGTTATCATGGCTTCAGTGAGATGCTGTATGAGTTTACCTCGTCCAGCGCCAACAATGGCAGCGGCTTTGAAGGGTTGGGCGATAATACCCCCTTCTGGAATATAGCCTGCGGCATCGTTATGCTGCTGGCCCGTTACCTGCCCATCATCGGCCCCGTAGCCATTGCCGGTATCCTGGCCAGTAAGAAGTACATTCCCGAAAGCGCAGGAACACTTAAAACAGATACTTCTACATTCGGCCTGATGATATTTGCCGTCATCGCCATTGTAGCCGCCCTGTCCTTTTTTCCTGCCCTGGCATTAGGCCCCATAGCAGAATATTTTTCACTCCGATAATACATCGAATAATATGAGTACTTCAAATAATAAATTGTTCGACAAAAATCTTTTGCTCGAAGCCCTGAAAGAATCTTTTGTAAAGCTGGCACCGGCAAAGATGTTCCGCAACCCGGTTATGTTTACCGTATGGATAGGTACCCTGGTCATGGCTGGCGTATGCGTATGGATTGCTACAGGAGAACAACATCAGGGTAATCTTGTATATAATATAGTGGTTACTGCCGTATTGTTCATCACCCTGCTCTTTGCCAATTTTGCCGAAGCCATTGCCGAAGCAAGAGGTAAGGCACAGGCAGAAAGCCTGCGCAAAACAAGAGAAGAAACACCTGCCAAACTGGTGCAGACCATTGGCGAGATGTATGTAAACGAGATAAAGATCGTTCCCTCTTCGCAGCTCAGAAAAGGAGATGTTTTTGTTTGTGAAGCAGGTGATATTATTCCCTCCGATGGCGAAATCATTGAAGGCCTTGCCACGATCGACGAAAGCGCTATTACGGGCGAAAGCGCGCCAGTGATCCGCGAAGCAGGTGGAGATAAAAGCAGTGTTACCGGTGGCACCAAAGTGCTGTCTGATAAAATAAAAGTATGCGTAACCACCGAACAGGGGGAGAGTTTTCTGGATAAGATGATTGCACTGGTAGAAGGCGCAAGCCGCCAGAAAACACCCAATGAAATTGCCCTTACCATTTTACTCGCAGGGTTTACATTGGTATTTGTTATCGTGACTATTACACTGAAACCCTTCGCCGATTATGCCAATACGCCTATCACCATAGCCGCCTTTATTTCTCTTTTTGTTTGCCTCATACCCACCACCATCGGCGGACTGTTATCTGCTATTGGTATCGCGGGTATGGACAGGGCCCTGCGCGCCAATGTAATCACCAAGAGCGGTAAAGCCGTAGAGACAGCAGGCGATATAGACGTACTGCTCTTAGACAAAACAGGTACCATAACCATCGGCAACCGTAAGGCTACCCATTTTTACCGCGCCGGTGGTATCAACGAGCAGCAGTTCATCAAAGCAACAGTACTGAGCTCAATGGCCGATGATACACCCGAGGGTAAATCCATCATCGAGCTGGCTGGTATAGATCCTTCACAGTATGAAGTAGATCATCCGAAGTATATCAGGTTCACTGCAGAAACAAGAAGCTCCGGTATCGACTTCGGGCAAACCAGGATCAGGAAAGGCGCTGCCGATGCCATCCGTAACCTGGTGCAGAAAGCCGGTAATACTTTTCCTGATGAGATCGCAGAGCATGTTACTGCAATTTCAGGCAAAGGCGGTACCCCCCTCGTAGTAGCGGAGAATGAAAAAGTAATCGGTGTAATTGAATTGCAGGACATCATTAAACCCGCCATACAGGAGCGTTTTGAACGCCTGCGCAAAATGGGTATTAAAACCGTAATGGTTACAGGCGATAATCCTTTAACAGCAAAATATATTGCAGAGAAGGCAGGCGTCGATGATTTTATTGCCGAAGCCCGCCCCGAAGACAAAATGAATTATATCCGTAAAGAACAATCAGAAGGTCGTCTTGTAGCCATGATGGGCGACGGCACCAACGATGCTCCGGCACTGGCCCAGGCCGATGTGGGTGTAGCCATGAACAGCGGTACACAGGCAGCTAAAGAAGCAGGTAACATGGTAGATCTTGATAATGATCCTACCAAGCTGATAGAAGTAGTTGAGATAGGGAAACAGTTATTGATGACACGTGGTACACTCACCACCTTCAGCATCGCCAATGATGTGGCCAAATACTTTGCAATTGTTCCTGCATTGTTCATTACCTCCATACCCGCATTGCAGGGGCTCAACCTCATGCACCTGCACAGCCCGGAGAGCGCCATTCTTTCTGCTGTCATTTTCAATGCCATCATCATACCCCTGCTGATTCCCCTCGCATTAAAGGGAGTGGCATATAAACCCATCGGCGCTTCAGCACTCCTGCGGAGAAACCTCTTTATCTATGGACTGGGTGGCATACTAATTCCCTTTATCGGTATCAAACTTATAGACCTGCTCGTGGCATTATTTATCTAAAAAACATTCAGAAAGATGAAAACAAATATTCTTCCCGCTATACGGCTCACATTGGTTTGCCTCCTGTTCTTCTCCGGTATTTATACACTTATAGTATACGGAGCAGGTCGCCTTGCCCCGGGCGCAGGTAAAGGCACAACCATTACGCAGAATGGCAAAACATACTACAGCAATATAGGTCAGAAGTTTACCGCCGACCAGTACTTCTGGTCACGACCCTCAGCAGTAGACTATAATGCCGCCGGTGCAGGCGGAAGTAACAAAGGCCCCTCCAACCCCGACTACCTCGCACAGGTACAGGCAAGGATAGACAGCTTCCTGGTGCATAATCCCGGTATTGCCAAAAGCGAAATACCTGCCGACCTCGTTACAGCAAGCAGCTCAGGCCTCGATCCGCATATATCTGTGCAGGCAGCCAATATACAGGCAAAGCGCGTGGCAAAAACAAGGGGTATCGCCGAAGCCAATATCAGGCAACTCATTTTAACTTATACCGAAAAACCCCTGTTAGGAATACTCGGTACAGAAAGGATCAACGTATTACAATTAAACATGGCATTAGACAATTTAAAATAAACAAAATGAAAAGAATACTATTAGTATGTGCGATGTTTTGCGCAGGAACAATTACTTATGCGCAAACAGAGAAAGAAAATAAACAGAAAGGCGAACCTTTTGAGGGCATTGACGCTACCTGGCAGAATGGTAGCGACCGGAGAGAATATTCTGTATTTAAAGACATGAAATTTTTTACTCCCAGCATCTTAATCGATGTTAACTACACACATTCCTTTAATCGTCCAAACGATAATACTGTGGTAGGATCAACAGCGCTTGCACGTAACAATGAGGTACAGCTCTCTGCACTTCACTTCGGCGGCGACTTTTATTATAAAGGTGCAAGAGCGAGAGTAATGACGCAATTTGGTACCCGCTCAATTGTAGTGCCGCGTAACGACGTAAGCCCTTATCGCGGGCAATACAACCTCACCAACGTGTACCGGTACCTGAGCGAAGCGTATGCCGGTTATCACATCAATAAATGGTATGGGATCAATATCGACGCCGGTATGTTTATGTCTTATATCGGCCTTAACTCATACTACCAGCCAGAAAACTGGGAGTATCAGGCCTCTTTCACCTCAGATAATACTCCCTGGTTCTTTAATGGTCTGCGGATACAGATCCACCCCACCAGGAACATCAAGATAGAGCCATGGATCATCAACGGCTGGCAGAGCTATGGAAAATTTAATAAAATGCCTGGTCTTGGTTTTAACTTTACATATATGCCAAACAGTAACTTTAAAGTGCTCACCAATAACTACTATGGTACAGACGCTGGCGGTATTCCTGAAAGGAAACGTTTTCATTCAGACAACAGCCTTTTAGTACGTTATTACAATAAACCCGAATCCCGGGGTGTAAGCAGGGTAGCATTCTCTTTAACAGGGGATATTGGTTTTGAAAAAGGAGGCGGGGTAAACGGATTTAAAGATAATCCCGTAAAAGGCCCGGCACAGTATTTTGCCAGCGCAATGTTTTATAATCGCGTATGGTTTAATAAAAATCGTTTTGCCTGGACTATCGGCGGCGGCGTAATGACCAACCCGGGTCGTTATCTCGTACTCTATCCCACCGGGCAGGCCAGTCCCCTGCCTAACCCCAACAACCCCACACAGACAGAAGGAGCCTTCCCCTTCAGCGCCAACCCCGGCGATAAGTTTTCAGGATGGGACTGCTCCACCAATTTCGATTATATGCCTAATCAAAGCATCACCTTCCGCGCCGAGTATGTGCATCGTAATGCCAATGTGCCATACTTTGCAGGTAAAGGAGGGGTAACCTCACCAACTGGCTATTCTACTACCCCATTGCCAGCTGACTGGAGGCCCGACCTTGTAAAAACAGAAGACAGGGTGATAATGGCGGTATTATTCCGCTTATAATATGCAAACACCTGTAAAGTTCCCTGTAAAAGGGAGCTTTACAGTATTTGATTTATACTCTGTAAAATGAAATGAGCACAGTGAACCATAAAGACTTTCATAAGCGCATTACACTTGCCGGATCACTTATTGCCGTTGGTATCGTATTTGGCGATATCGGTACCTCGCCACTGTACACCCTGAATGCCGTCTTTCACAATAGAGTCATCACAGAAGGCGCTGCCCTCGGCAGCCTCAGTTGTATATTCTGGACCCTTTTCTTTCAAACCACGCTCAAGTACGTCATCATTACTTTACAGGCCGATAACAGGGGAGAGGGCGGCATCTTTTCCCTCTATGCGCTTATACGACGGTACTGGGGCAAATGGCTCATCTTCCCTGCTATGGCCGGCGGAGCTTTTCTCATTGCCGATGGTATTATTACACCGCCAATATCCGTAGCATCAGCCATAGAAGGAGTACAAAAAGTTATCCCCGGCCTGAACGCAGTGCCCATCATCATCGTTATACTGATAGGCTTGTTTATATTTCAGCAGTTTGGCACAGAAAAGATCGGTAAAGTATTTGGCCCCGCTATGATGCTCTGGTTTACATTCATCGGTGTACTCGGTATTATAGCCCTCAGCGACAATCCTTCGGCGTTAAAAGCACTAAACCCGTATTATGCTTACCAGGTGCTGGTCAACGAACCGGGAGGTTTCTGGCTGCTCGGCAGTATCTTCTTATGTACCACCGGCGCCGAAGCCCTCTACAGCGATATGGGCCATTGCGGCAGAAACAACATCCGCATAAGCTGGATATTTATCAAAATTACACTGGTATTGAGCTATGCAGGCCAAACCGCCTGGCTTCTCAATCATACCGGCGAAACAGTGGGTAATATCAGCCCCTTTTACCATACCGTACCCGACCTCATTTACTGGCCTTCCCTGATCATCGCTACCATCGCCACCATCATTGCCTCACAGGCACTGATCAGCGGTTGCTTTACACTGATTAATGAAGCCATCAGGCTCGACATCTGGCCGCGTCATCTCGTTTTGTTTCCCGGCAGAATTAAAGGACAATTGTATATCCCGGCCGTCAACTGGTTCCTTATGGCAGGCTGCGTAGGCATGGTGCTGTATTTCAGGGAAAGTACAAAAATGGAAGCCGCCTTCGGGTTGAGTGTTACCCTTACTATGTTGATGAGCACCGTGCTTATTAACTTCTACCTGCATTCCAAACGCGTTGCATTTATATGGGTAGTGCTCATTACCGGCCTGTTTCTCACCATCGAAACCGGGTTCCTTATTGCCAACCTGCAAAAGATAGCCGAGGGCGGATGGATCACATTACTCATAGGCGCTGTTCTTTTTGTCATCATGTTTATCTGGTGGAAAGGCAGGCGCATCAAACGCGCACTTACACCACTGTTAGCAGTCGAAAATTACCTGCCCGTATTAAAGAAACTGAGTATAGACGAAACCATCCCGAAATTTACAACCAACCTGGTGTACCTAACCTCTTCCGCCACACAGCGTAAGATCGAAAAGACAGTGATGCACTCCATACTGCATGCCGGCACACCCAAGCGCGCCGATATATACTGGTTTGTACATGTAAACGTACTCGATGAGCCATACGCGCTGCACTATACCGTTGATACCGTGGTAAAAAATGATGTGTACTTTATCGAGCTCAATCTCGGCTTCAGGATAGAACCCCGCGTTGATTATTATTTCCGGCAGGTAGTTAACGAAATGGTGCAGAACAACGAGGTAGATATTTCAGAAAGACGGGAGCTCGATTACCAGCAAAACAGCATGGGCGATTTTAAAGTAGTTATTATGGACAGCTTCCTGTCGTTCGACAACGATATGCCTTTCTGGAAAAATTTTATCATGAAAAGCTATTACAACCTCAGGCACCTGAGTGTACGCGAACACATCAATTTCGGGCTCGATAAAAGTAACCTAATACTCGAAAAATACCCCCTCGTGGTAGTACCATATAACGAACGGAAATTGACAAGAAAAAACTAAACCGCAGAACCATATAATGAGCGGCAAAGAAAATAACGTACAGCAGTTTCTCGACCTTATAAAAAAGTCGCGGAAAGGCAAGTTTAAGATCTATATCGGTATGAGCGCCGGTGTAGGTAAAACTTACCGTATGTTGCAGGAAGCACGTTCCCTGCTCAGGAGCGGCATCGATGTAAAGATTGGCTATATCGAAACGCACCAGCGCAAAGAAACGCACGACCTGCTGGAAGGCCTGCCCCTTATCCCGCGGCGCAAACTGTTCTATAAAGGTAAGGAACTCGAAGAGCTCGATGTGCAGGCCGTCATCAACCTTAGGCCCGAAGTGGTGGTGATAGATGAACTCGCCCATACCAATATCGAGGGCAGCAAAAACGAAAAACGCTGGCAGGATGTGATGGAGATACTCGATGCCGGTATCAATGTCATCAGTGCCGTCAACATACAGCACATCGAAAGCCTCAATGAAGAAGTAAAAACCATTACGGGCATAGAAGTAAAAGAACGCATACCCGACAGTGTACTTTCAGCAGCCGATGAAGTAGTCAACATCGATCTCACTGCCGATGAACTCATAGCCCGGCTGAAGGAAGGAAAAATATACCAGGCCGAAAAGATCGATACAGCACTGCGCAACTTTTTTAAAAGCGATCACATCCTGCAACTGCGCGAGCTTGCACTCAAAGAAGTAGCCGCTCAGGTAGAGCGTAAGGTAGAGACCGAGGTTACCAAAACAAATGCCATTAAACACGAAAGATTCCTCGCCTGTATCAGCTCTAATGAAAAGACAGCTAAAACCGTCATCCGAAAAACGGCTCGTCTCGCCAATTATTACAGCAGTAAATGGTATGTATTATATGTGCAGACGCCCGCAGAAGATGGCAATAAGATCGCACTGGATAAACAGCGTCACCTGATCAATAATTTTAAACTGGCTACCGAACTCGGCGCCGAGATCATCAAGGTAGAGAACGACAATATAGCCAAAGCCATCATTGAACAGTGTGAAGAAAGACAGATCACCACCATCTGTATTGGCAAACCACACCTGAGCCTCGTACGAATTATACTGGCAACCAACGTATTTAACGAGCTGCTTAAAAAATTGGCAGCCAGTGATATTGACTTAGTAATTTTGAGCTGATGAAAATTAAAGCAAAACTATTCCTTGGTATAGGACTCCTGTTCCTCATGATCGTGGTACTGACTTTGCTGAGCGGTCTTTATATCAATAAACTCTCCGGGGAAACAAAGAACATACTTGTTGCCAACTACAACACCATCGACTATTCGCGAAAGATGCTCATCGCACTCAATAATGGTATCAGCGAGCCCGCCTCCGCAAAACTGTTTGCCGAAAACCTGGTAAGCCAGCAGCGGAATATTACAGAAACAGGCGAGAAAGAACTTACAGATAAACTGACCGCCGACTTTGCTAACCTCGCTAAAACACCCAACGACAGCGCACTCGTTAAAGCCATCCGTACAGATATCACCGATATTATGCTGCTGAATATGCTCGCCATACAACGTAAGAGTACAGTCGCCGAAAATACCGCCAGCCAATCCATACTCTGGGTGGGTGTGGCTGGCACCATCTGCTTCCTCGTAGCGTTTACCCTGCTCGTGAACCTGCCCGGCAACATCGCTAACCCTGTAAGAGAATTAACAGACAGTATCAGGGAAATCGCCGAACAGAATTACTCCCGTCGCTTACACTTCGATAAACAGAACGAATTTGGCGAACTCGCAGTTGCCTTTAATACCATGGCACAGAAACTCCAGGAATACAAGACCAGCAATATAGAAAAGCTGATGCTCGAAAAAAAACGTATCGAAACACTCATCAACAACATGAGTGATCCGGTGATCGGGCTCGACGATAACAAACAGATACTCTTTATGAACGAGATAGCCCTGCGTATAGCAGGGCTCAAAGCAGAAGATGTGGTAGGTAAACCCGCCGAAGACATAGCCCTGCGCAATGACCTTGTACGTGCATTGATACAGGATCTGTACCTGCCAGCCAACAACCCGGTCGGCCTTAAACAGGCACCCGTAAAAATATACGCCAACAATAAGGAAAGTTATTTCGAAAAGCAGGTCATTCCCATCAAAATAACCCCCACCGGCGAAACAAAGGAGCGGCCGGTAGGTAATGTGATCCTCCTGCAAAACATTACACCCTATAAAGAACTCGATTCCGCAAAGACCAACTTTATCGCCACCGTATCACACGAGCTCAAAACACCAATATCTTCCATCAAAATGAGTTTGCAACTGCTCGAAAACAAAAAGATCGGTGAGCTCAATGAAGAACAGCAGCAACTGCTCGAAAGCATTAAAGATGATGCCGGCCGCCTGCTCAAGATAACCGGCGAGCTGCTGAATATGACACAGGTCGAAAGCGGCGTCATTCAACTATCCGTAAGCTCTACCGACCCGCGGGAGATGCTCAACTATGCCATCAACGCCAACAGATCCGCAGCCGAGCAAAAACAGATCCGGTTTGATATCGCCATACCCGATGATCCATCACCCGTAATGGCCGATAGCGAAAAAACAGCCTGGGTACTCACCAATCTTATCTCCAACGCCATCCGTTACTCCTACGATAATGCTGTCATTTCCCTTGCCATCAGCAAAGACAACGACCGGATCCATTTTTCCGTAACCGACACCGGCCAGGGTATCCCACCACAATACATCGGCAAGATATTCGACCGCTATTTCCGCATCCCCGGCTCCCAGAAAGAAGGTACCGGCCTCGGCCTTTCCATCAGCAAAGAGTTTATTGAGGCCGAAGGCGGGCACATCACCGTTAAAAGCGACTTCGGCGCAGGCAGCACCTTCACCGTCAGCCTGCCGTCAGCCTGATCCCTGCCACATCATGCCGCCCCTCCTTTTTTTCAGATAAATGTTGTATATTGCTACTGTTCACCCGAAAACACGTTCCCCATGCAAGCCCAACACTGTGTTCATCAACTTAAATAAATACAATTATGAAAATCAAAAAAATGCTCCTGCTTTCAGCAACAGTCGTTCTTGCTGCTGCCACATTCATCACGCTCGCCGCTATGCAACCAGAAAAAAGCCCCGCAACCACGGCAATAAAGAATGAAACCAGGCAATCAGATCCCGATCTCGACGACATCACAGGCGGACTGCTTACTACGCTCAACCCGCCGCGCCTTAAAAAAGTGAAGACCGAGTACTGCATCTATAAAATAATTTACATCGGTAAAGACCGAACTGCCGACTGCCCCGATTATTACCAGGTAGGTAAAGAGATCTGTGTGCCCTGCCCCAATGATAAAAAATGTGCCGACTTGACCATCAGGCGCATTTTCCTCAACAACAAGTTTATTTGCTCCCTGGGGCTCGAACTGAAAGATGCAGGAAGCAGTTGCCAATCCTGTCCCGAAGGACATATTGTTACAAGAAACCGCGAGTAAAAATAAAAAGCTGCTCTTGTATGGTCCGGGCCCGGTCAGCATCCGGCCCGGCAGCAATCGGCCGGAGATAATCATCTTAACCCCGGTCAGTGCATACCTATACCCAATACTGACATATAGGCAGCATAATTCCCCCTCTTTTTCCTGTCCTCACTCCCGAACGGGAGAAGAATTGAAGTGATGTTACAGTGATGTTGAAGTGATGTTGCAGTATAGGTAAAGTAACTCAGCAGTAAGTAGTATTAAAAAACGACAATTTGTCAGGATTCCGGCACCAGCCTCATCCCGTCTTTCTCCAGCGTAATCTTTTTCAACTTATACAAGTTACCCACCGTCATCTTAAAAGTCTTCTTGCTCATACTGAAAAACTGGTAGATATCGTCAGGATCACTTTTGTCATGGTAGGGGAGAAAGCCATTATTTTCACCAAGCAGGCGTAATATCTTTCCGGCTTCATCTTCAATACGCTTATAGCCCGACTTACCCGCCGCTACATCAATCTTATTATCCGGGTATATTTTTTTGATAAATCCCTTAAAAGTATCACCCGTGCTGATATTACGGTACACTTCATTAAAATGAAGCACACCCGTATGCAGGTGGTTGATGATAACCGTATAACCAATATCCGTTTTCCGGTACACCGTAAGATCCACCTCATCCATCTCCTTAACCGTAAGGTTATCATTGCTCAGGAAAGGCGCGATCTTTTCCGTAGCCGCCATACGCCCCGTTCTTTCATCAAGAAAGATACGCACCAGGTAATCCCCATGCGGCATCATACCCACCAGTTGCTGCGAGCGTGGCACAAAAAGATCCTTCATCAACCCGTTGTCCAAAAACGCCCCCGGCGGCGTTACGCTCACCGCCGTCAGCAGCACCACATCCCCCACCTTCCCCTTTGGCTGCTGTGTAGTGGCAATTAAACGGTCCTCCCCGTCATGATACACAAATACAGTGATCCTGTCCCCCTCCCGGGTGCCCGGTGGCACAAACCGCGTAGGTAAAAGTATGCCTTCAGCCCCATCATCCAGGTACACCCCAAAAGATACAGTACGTACAACTTCAAGAGTATTATAATCACCCACTTTGATCATGTTCAGTATTTGAAGCGCAAAGATACTTATATCATGTATCAAGTATCATGAATCACGACTCTTGTATCCTCCTACTCCCGCACGAAGCCTTAAATTTGTAAAAAATTCAACAACCCCATTTCTGCTGCGTCCACCATACTGTCATCACCGATCGAATACCTCAAAGGAGTAGGTCCCGCCAAAGGCGAACTGCTCCGTAAAGAGTTGCAGATATTTACATTTAAAGACCTGCTCCGGTATTACCCCCTCCGCCATATCGATAAAACAGAAGTAACACATATCGCAGAGCTGGGCGCAGAAGGGGAGTATGTACAGGTGGCCGGTATCATTGCAGACATAAACCTTACCGGCGAAAAAAGAGGCAGGCGCCTCATCGTTCACCTTAAAGACGAAACAGGTACGCTCGAACTGGTATGGTTCCAGGGCATCAACTGGATACAGAAGATGTTGCAGGAAGGACATCCCTACCTCGTTTTTGGCAGGCTCAGCTACTTTATGGGCCAGCCCCAGATCAGCCATCCCGAAATCGAACCCTATACAAAAGAAAATGCTGCCGGTAAGAGCCTCCTGGAGCCCATCTATCCCTCTACCGAAAAGCTCAAGGCACGCGGGCTCAACGGCAGGGCCATCGCCAGGCTCACCCACGCACTCTTACAGCAGCTCACCGAAAAAGACATTCCCGAAATCCTGCCCGGTCAGCTCATCAGGCACTATCGCCTTGTAAGCCGCTTCACCGCCTGCCGCGACATCCATTTCCCCGCCGGTGCCGCCGTTTACCAGCAAGCCCTGCGACGGCTGAAGTTCGACGAGCTCTTTATCGCACAGTTACGGCTGGGCATGCTGCGCAGCGCACGGCACCGCTTTTCACGCGGGCAGATCTTCCAAAAAGTAGGCGACCAATTCAATACATTTTATAACAACTACCTGCCCTTCCCCCTCACCAACGCACAGAAACGCGTACTGAAGGAAATACGTAAAGACACAGGCAGCGGAAGGCAGATGAACCGCCTCTTACAGGGCGACGTGGGTAGCGGTAAAACCATCGTTGCACTGCTGGCAATGCTGATAGCGGCCGATAACCAACGGGCAACCGACGGGCAGCCCTTCCAGAGCGTATTGATGGCACCCACCGAAATACTCGCCCGGCAGCACTACAACAGCATTGTCGAATTACTCAACGACATGCCCGTTTATGTAAAACTCCTCACTGGCTCATCCTCTGCAAAAGAAAAAAGAGAAGTGCTCAACGCCTGCGCCGATGGCACGTTAACAATACTCGTAGGCACGCACGCCGTAATAGAAGATAAAGTAACGTTTAAAAACCTCGGCCTTGCCGTGGTGGACGAACAGCATAAGTTCGGGGTCGCACAGCGGGCAAAACTATGGCAGAAGAACGAAATACCGCCCCACGTACTCGTAATGACCGCCACACCCATACCCCGAACCCTGGCACTTACGGCATATGGCGATCTCGACATCAGCATTATGGACGAACTGCCCCCAGGCAGACAACCAGTCGCCACTTTCCACCGTTTTGAACACAAACGGCCCGCAGTGATGGACTTTGTCCGCGAAGAAATTGCAAAAGGACGACAGGCATATTTTATCTACCCGCTGATAGAAGAATCCGCCAAACTCGATTATGAAAACCTGATGAAAGGCTACGAAGAAGTACAATCCTTCTTCCCCGAACCAAAGTTCTGGGTAAGCATGGTACACGGCCGCCAGCCAGCCGACCAGAAAGCCACCAATATGAACCGTTTTGTAAAAGGCGATACCCAGATCATGGTGAGCACAACGGTCATAGAAGTAGGAGTAAATGTACCCAATGCAACCGTGATGGTAATCGAGAGCGCCGAAAAATTTGGTCTCTCACAATTACACCAGCTCCGCGGAAGAGTAGGAAGAGGAAGCGAAAAAAGTTTTTGCATTTTATTAACAGGTAATAAAATCAGCAAAGAAGCAAAGGAACGTTTACAAACAATGTGCGCCACCAACGATGGTTTTAAGATCGCAGAAAAAGACCTTGAGATCCGCGGCCCCGGCGATATTGAAGGTACCAGACAGAGTGGGGCATTAAACTTCAGGGTAGCAGACATAGTCAATGATAAAAAAATACTCGAAGCAGCCCGTGAAGAAGTAGAAAAACTGCTCGAAGAAGACCCGGAGCTGAATATGGCAGAAAATTTGCCGTTGAAGAATTACCTCACCCTGCAGAAAGGGAAAACGCCATGGAGTAAAATCTCGTAATTGTACATGAAATGGCGATCTTCCCATCGGTGTTGAAATGACAACCACATGACGAACAATTAGACGTTATTATCCGTTATTTAGTATATTGTAAAAAAATACACTTGCCAGACCGTAAACAAATCATACTTCGTTTTTTCATTCTTACAGTCACAATCCTGTCCCTGTTCAGTGGCTATGCACAGATGGAATTTATCCAGAATAAAGGCCAGTGGGATAAACGCGCCCAGTACAAAGGCGACTATGGAAACGGAGCCTTCTTCATCGAATCCCAAGGATTCACCGTGCTGCTCCACAAACCCGAAGATCTCGAAGCCATCATGGAAGCCGGTCACCCCGGCAAGAAAACAACCCCCGTCGCTCAGCAGGCCAAAGCAGCCCTGCCCAACGATAAATTTGTTTTACACTCTCACGCATACAAAGTAAAGTTCAGCAGGGCCAACGGGCAAACACAGGTAATGCCCGATAAAATACTCCCTGGCTATAACAACTACTTCATCGGCGACGATCCATCCAAATGGGCGCCCGATTGTAAAATATACCAGGCCATTACCTATAAAGAAATGTACCCCGGCATCGACGTTCGTTATTACAGCGATGCAGCAGGCAGGCTCAAATACGACTTTATCGTAAAGCCCGATGGCAATGAGAACAACATCGCGATGGAATATGAAGGTGCAGACAAACTCATGGTGCGCGATAGAGAACTGATCATCAGCACCTCCGTTGGTGAAGTAAGAGAACTCTATCCCTACACCTACGAAATTGTTGATAACCAACGCCGCGAACTCGAATGCAAATACATCGTAACCAATAATACCGTTCGCTTCAGCGTAAAAGGACGTACGCCAAACTCTACGCTGGTTATAGACCCGTCACTGATCTTCTCATCCCTCACCCGCAGCTCGCAGGACAATTGGGGCTATACCGCCACCTTTGGCCCCGATGGCAGCTTCTACGCAGGAGGCATCGCACTCGGCGCCACCGGCCAATACCCCGTTTCAGTAGGCGCCTACCAGCAAACCTTTGGCGGCGGTGTAAATGAAGACAATACCAATTACATCTACGATATCGCCATCATGAAACTGTCGGCTAACGGGCAGAACAGGTTGTACGCAACCTATCTTGGCGGCAGCAGCAACGAACAACCCCACAGTATGTACTGCGATCCGCAGGGCAACCTCGTGGTGGCAGGCCGCAGCAGCTCTCCCAACTTCCCCGTCACCCGCCCGGCCATCGGCTCAGCCACAGGCTACAATATCATCCTTACAAAATTCAACTCCACAGGCACCAGTCTTATAGGGTCTGTAAAAATAGGTGGCAGCGGCGATGATGGTGTAAACATCAGGCCCAAGTACACCACCCCCGAAGGCCTCGATGCTACACGCCGTAACTATGGCGACGACGCTCGCAGCGAAGTCATACTCGATGCCGGCGGCAACATCTACCTCGCCTCCTGTACAAAGTCCAGCGACTTCCCCATTTCTAATACCGGTATCCAAACCACCTTTGGCGGAGGACGCCAGGATGGCGTAATACTCAAATTCAATTCCAACCTCACCAACCTGCTCTTCAGCTCTTACTTTGGTGGCAATGGCGACGACGCCTGCTTCGTACTGGCATTAAATCCTGTTGCAGGATCATTATACGTCGCAGGCGGCACAACAAGCACCAACCTCCCCGGCGATAAAACAAACGCACTCTACGCTACCAACCAGGGAGGCGATGTAGACGGCTTTGTAACAAATGTACGCACCGACGGATCAGGCATCATCAAAACAACCTACGCCGGCACCCCCGGTGCCGACCAGGTATATGGCTTACAGTTCGATAAGGCAGGCTTCCCCTACATCATGGGTACCTCCACCGGCAGTTGGCCCATACAAAACGCATTGTACAATAAACCCGGCAGCCGCCAGTTTATTGCCAAACTCAGGCCCGACCTCTCCGCATTCATTTATTCAACAACCTACGGCACCGTATCAACGGTACCCAATATCTCACCCGTAGCCTTTCTTGTCGACCGCTGCGAGAACGTCTACATCTCAGGCTGGGGCGGCGAGCCAAACCTTCGGCGCCAGTTCCCGTCAGCAGGTACCGCAGGCATGGATACCACCATCAATCTCTCCGGACACGGAGGCGATGGCAACGACTTCTATTTTATGGTGATGAAAAAGGACGCCGCCAGCCTGCTCATGGGCGCCTTCTTCGGGCAGCTCAACGGTAACTTCGACGACCACGTGGATGGCGGTACCAGCCGCTTCGATGCCAACGGTGTTATTTACCAGGCCATGTGCGCCAACTGCGGCGGTGGGGTACGGTTCCCCGTTACCTCCGGCGTATGGGGGCCCAATAACGGTACACCCAACTCCAACGGATGTAATGAAGCTGCCGTAAAGATCGAAATGGACTTCAGCGGCGTAGGCGCCAACGTGATCGCCAGCATCAATGGAGTGCGCAACGATACAGTAGGCTGTACGCCGTTAAAGGTAGATTTTACCGACTCACTCCTCAAAGGAAAAATATTTGTATGGGATTTTGGCGATGGCTCTCCTAAAATTACCCTTACCGGTTCGCCCGATACATCTCACATTTATACAACCCCGGGCACCTACCGCGTAATGCTCGTCGCCATCGACTCCGCTACCTGCAATATTGCAGATACGGCATACATCACCATACGCGCCGGTAACAACAGAGCCTTCCTCGATTTTGCAGCCGCCAAAGTACCCCCATGTACCAATCTCGAATACCAGTTCACCAATCTTTCCACGGCAACCAGCAGCAACTTCGGCCCCAAATCTTTTGCCTGGAACTATGGCGACGGCTCACCCGTAGATACAGCCGGGCTCACACCTCCGCGGCGTCACCTCTTCCCGGCGCCAGGTACATATAAGGTCACCTTATACGTAAACGATACTACCTTCTGTAACTCGCCCGACTCCATTACGAAAACCATAAGGATAAACCCAACCGTAAAAGCAGCATTCACTACACCCGCAAAAGGTTGCGTAACACACCGCGCCGTTTTCACCAATACCTCGCTCGCAGGTACAGACTTTATATGGGACTTTGGCGATGGTACCGGAAGCACTGAATCAGATCCCGTACACGATTATCCTGCAGTAGGTACCTATACCATACAGTTGATCGCCATCGATACAAGTACCTGTAACAAAGTAGACACATTCAGGTTTACCATAGAAGTATTCCCCATACCCGTGCCGGGCTTTACCTGGTCACCCGATCCACCCCAGGAAAATACAATTACACAATTCACCAATAACAGCTTCGGCGCCATTTCCTACCTGTGGAATTTTGGCGACGGGGAATCATCCACAGAAACCAACCCCCGCCACCTGTTCAATGCCACCGGCACATACAATACATGCCTCTATGCAACAAACAGCGCAGGATGTGTAGACTCTGTCTGCCTCCAGGTGGCTGCCCGCATACTTCCCCTGCTCGATGTGCCCAACGCATTCACACCCGGCAGGTTTGGTGTCAACGGCATAATCAAAGTAGCAGGCTTCGGTATCGCAAAAATGGACTGGCGCATCTATAACCGTTGGGGTGAACTGGTATTCCGCACGGCCGATCGCAAACAGGGATGGGACGGTAAATACAAAGGCGTATTACAGCCTGCAGACGTTTACACTTACACGCTGGATGTAGAATTTTCAGATAATAAAAAGTTGAGGAAAACCGGCGATATCACCTTATTAAGATAAGCATGAAGATAAAATGGAACATATTATTATTGATCGTACTGGCGCTGGGCGCTAATGCCCTTACTGCACAGGACCTTCACTTCTCGCAGTTTTATAACACACCCCTGCTCACCAATCCTGCAAATACAGGATTTATCCCCGACGCCGATTTCCGCATTGGCGGCAGCTACCGCAACCAGTGGAGCAGTGTCATGAGCGTACCATATAAAACCTCCACCATATTCGGCGATGCACAGGTATTCCGCGATCGCCTCGAAAACGGCTGGCTCGGGCTGGGTGGAGTGATCATGAGCGACGTAGCCGGCAGCGGCAGCCTGCGCTCAACAAAAGTGTACGGTTCCGTTGCCTACCACCAGATGCTCGCCAACAGCAGCTTGCTCAGCGCCGGATTCAATGTTGGCTGGGCCAATAAACGCATCGACATCTCGCGCCTCAAATTCCCCGATCAGTTCGACGGTAAATTCTTCGATAATACTATACCCAGCTCCGTTGTCTTTAATGCAACAAACGTCAATTATCTTGATGTGCAGGCAGGACTGAACTATGCCTATTTCCCTACAGAAGAAATATATCTTAACGCAGGCTACTCCGTTATGCACGTTAACCGGCCAAAAGAAACCTTCTTCAACGACAATACAAACGATGGGCGTATACCCATGCGGCATACCGGCTTTCTCAATGCCATCCTTAAAGTAAACAGCAGTGTTATCATCAACCCCAATGTGTACTATTCCAACCAGGCAAAAGCAAGCGAGCTCGTGTTCGGGTTGAATGGAGCCTATAACCTCTCAGAAGCCGGCGAAAAACAACTCATCGCAGGGCTGTACTACCGCCTCGGCGACGCACTCGTACCAACCATTGGTTTCGAGCTCAACAACGTCCGCTTTACATTCAGTTACGACGTCACCATGTCCCCACTCAAAAACTTTAATAACTACCGCGGCGCTTCAGAATTCAACCTCCTCAAAAAAGGATTCTATGCCGAAAAAGGTGGTATCCTCTGTCCTCATTTTTAATATTACCATAACAGCATATCAGTAGTATCAGGCAGCATAATGCCCGCATCCTTGCTGCTTCCTGTTCAAGTCCCGCCGCTACTCATCAAAAACACAAAACCCCAACATATAGTCGGGGCTTTGCTGGCAATCAATCGTGGATGTAAAATTCCACTCACTAAACAATCGGTGCTGCAGCCAGTATCTCTTCACCGGCATTGGCAGCATATTTTTCAAAGTTCTTAACGAACTGTGCAGCCAACTTTTTAGCCTGTGCATCAAACGCAGCAGGGTCAGCCCAGGTATTCCTTGCATTCAGTATTTCCGACGGTACACCCGGGCAGCTTTTGGGAATAGCAAGGCCGAACGTATCAATGGTTTCATATTCAACATTATCCAGTTCCCCATCAAGCGCCGCCGTGATCATGGCACGCGTATAACCCAGCTTCATACGGCTGCCCACACCATACGGGCCACCACTCCAGCCGGTATTGATCATCCACACGTTCACATTATGCGCTTTCATCTTCTTACCAAGCATCTCGGCATACTGTGCAGGGTGCAGGGGAAGGAAGGGAGCGCCAAAGCAGGCGCTGAAAGTCGATTTGGGTTCAGTAACACCAGCTTCCGTACCCGCTACCTTGGCCGTATAACCACTGATAAACTGGTACATCGCCTGGCCAGCCGTCAGCTTGCTGATCGGGGGTAATACACCATAAGCATCACAGGTAAGGAAGAAAATGTTTTTAGGTGTTTTTCCAATAGACGGTTCCAGCGCGTTGCTGATGAAATCAAGCGGGTAACTCACCCGGGTGTTCTCAGTAATAACCTTACTGCCGAAATCAATCCGGCTGGAACCCTCAAAGAAAGTCACGTTCTCCACCAGCGCACCCGGACGGATAGCATGGTAGATCTCCGGCTCTTTCTCCTCGCTGAGGTCTATTGTTTTGGCATAGCAACCGCCTTCAAAATTAAATACTGTAGTATCTGTCCACCCATGCTCATCATCCCCAATGAGTTTACGGTTAGGATCAGCGCTGAGCGTCGTTTTACCCGTACCACTCAAACCAAAGAAGATAGCAGTATCACCTGCTTTACCCATATTGGCGCTGCAATGCATGCTCAGCACACCTTTGTCATGGGGCAGGATATAGTTGAGTACACCAAAAATGCCCTTCTTCATCTCGCCCGTATAACCCGTACCGCCGATCAGGATCGTGCGCTTACTGAAACTTACAATCGCAAAATTGTGCTGGCGCGTACCATCCACAGCAGGGTCCGCCCTAAAACCGGGCGCCTGTATAATATGCCAGTCAGGTCGAAAATGATCCAGCTCCTCCTCTTTTGGCCTCAGAAACATATTGTAGGCAAATAAATTACTCCAGGGATTTTCATTGATCACACGTATGTTAAGGCGGAAAGCAGGGTCAGCACAGGCATAAGCATCCCGTACCCATATCTCCTTATCCTCAAGATAAGCCATCATTTTAGTGTACAACTGGTCAAAATGGGCAGGCTCAAAAGGAATATTGAAATCATTCCAGTTTACAGTAGAGGCAGTCAGGTCATCTTTAACAGTAAATTTGTCCTTCGGACTCCGGCCCGTAAACTCACCCGTCCGGATCACAAGGGCACCCGTATCATTGAGTACACCCTCGCCCCGGCTCACAGCCTGGGCAGTTAACTCTTCCGGCGTTAACTGGTAATGAATATTTTCCCCTGCACGTAACCCAATACCAATCAGGTCATCTTTAGAAATAGAAAGCATCGTTGGAACAGACATAGCTGGCAATCGTTGAATTTTAAAATAAGTAAGTAACTGCAAAGTTAGTCCATCAAATGTTTAAAAAAGTTTTGCCAAAGCCTGCAAAATTTAAAACAATAGGGCGTTCTGTTCGATTTAGTTAAATTTTGCGCAATCGTTATCGTTTTTTTTAAACAAGGTTGAAAAATGCCTGTTAATGATTGAATGAACTGAATTTTTTTTATTTCTATTGTGTAATATGTACACAAAAGCCACGCGCAAAAACACTTTAAAAGGCTTTTGGGAACCAGGCACATAAAAAGTATATTGCAGCAAAATCAGAGAAACATGAAATATCTTCCGCTCGATCCGGATATCTTTATTCAAAACCGCCGCCGCTTTATAGCGCAGATGGACAAAAACTCGATCGCCATCTTCAACAGCAACGACGAACTGCCCACAAACGGCGACAGCCTCTATACTTTCCGCCAGAATGCCGATCTCTACTGGCTCACAGGCATAGAACAGGAAGATACCATGCTCGTGCTTTTCCCTGCTAACCCCGATCCCCAGTACCGCGAAGTATTAGTACTTGTACGCCCCAATGAGCTCAAAGAAAAGTGGGACGGCCACCGCCTGCGCGCAAAGGAGGCCACCGAAATCTCAGGCATCAAAACCATCGTATGGCTCGACTCGCTCGACCCATTACTCCAGCCCTGGATACACCTTGCAGAAACGATCTACCTCAATACCAACGAGAACGACCGTAAAGCCAACCTCGTGCCTGTAAGAGATTATCGCTATGCCATGGAAATGAAACAGCGCTACCCGCTGCATCAGTACAAACGCAGCGCCCGCATTCTCAACGACCTGAGGGCCATCAAAACGCCGCAGGAGGTGAAAGTGATGAAACAGGCAATGAAAATTACAGAAAACACCTTCCGTCACCTGCTGGGATTCGTAAAACCCGGCGTGTACGAATACGAAATCGAAGCCGAGATATACCACCAGTTTTTAAAACAAAGAGCAACAGGGCCCGGCTATAACAGTATCATCGCCAGTGGCGACAGGGCCCGTACGCTCCACTATATAAGCAATAACCAGGAATGTAAGGATGGCGAAATGCTCTTGATGGACTTTGGCGCACAGTATGGCGGCTACAACGCCGATCTTACCCGTACCATACCCGTCAATGGTAAGTTCACCAGGCGGCAGAAAGAAGTGTACAACGCCTGCCTTCACCTGCACCATTATGCAGCCGGCATCCTCAAACCGGGCATCACCATTGTCGACTATACCAAAAAGATTGGCGACGAAGCAAGCAAAACCTTCCTCAAAATAGGCCTCATCAATAAAAGCGATGTCAAAAACGAAGACCCCGAAAACAGGGCATACCGCAAATACCTTTATCACGGTATCTCACACCACCTCGGTATCGACGTTCACGACCTTGGCCCCCGTACCAAACCCATCAAAGCCGGTATGGTCTTTACCATCGAACCCGGTATCTATATCGAAGAAGAAAAAATGGGGATTCGCATAGAAAATAACTTCTGGATCACCGATAAAGGCAATATCGACCTCATGAAAGATATTCCCATCACTGTAGAAGAAATCGAAGCATTGATGAAGAAGAAATAAGCAAAGCATGAAACAGATCCCCAATTTATTTACCCTGCTGAACCTGGTGTTTGGCTGTCTCGCTATTATCGTTACCCTGCAACAGGGCATCGGCATCCGCTATACGCCCGAAGGCGCACAATTATACGAAATACCCGAATCCATCTATATGGCCCCGGTATTTATGGCGCTCGCCGGGCTGGTCGACTTCCTCGATGGTTTTGTAGCCCGCCTCTTTAAAGCAAGCTCCGAAATGGGTAAGCAGCTCGACTCACTGGCCGATATGGTGAGCTTTGGCGCCGCCCCGGGCTTTATTATCTACCAGTTCCTGCGCCGCAGCTTCGCCCAGGAAGAGAACGGGATAGACGTAACAATATGGGCCCTCCTGCCCGCACTGCTCATCCCCTGTGCTGCCGCATGGCGGTTAGCCAAGTTTAATCTCGACAATAGCCAGCAATATGGTTTCAAAGGCGTACCAACACCCGCCGCCGCCCTGCTCATTGCCGCCCTGCCACTTATCTACTGGAATACAACTAACGAAACCGTGCTCAGCCTCCTGCACAATAAATGGTTGCTGTACGCAATCGTCATTATCGTAAGCGGGCTCATGGTCAGCAACCTGCCCATTATGGCCCTCAAGTTTAAAGATTATACCCTAAAAAATAACCTGCCCAAAATCATTTTACTCGCGGTGGGCATCATTGCAGCCCTTTTCTTGAAATGGCTGGCCGTACCCGTAGTGTTTTTGCTGTACATTATTTTATCTTTGACCCTCACTAAAAAAACAGGATAATGACCTATACAATACAGGTAAAAGTGATGCCCCTTAAAGACCTGCTCGATCCACAGGGAAAAGCAGTAATGGGTGGACTGAAAAATCTCGGTCTCGGCGATATCAGCGACGTAAGGATTGGCAAGCACATCGACCTGCAGGTAGAAGCCGCCTCAAAAGAAGACGCACTCCGCATCGCAGAAGAAGCCGCTAAAAAACTGCTGGCAAACCCTGTTATGGAGATGTACGAGCTCACAGCCAACTAAACCTTACTTTACCAGGCCATCATTTTAGCAGCACCCGCAGGGTAGCCATAAAGTGATCCCCGTAACTCGATCTTCCATGCTGTATATTGTTCCCTCACCAATCGGCAACCTCGGCGATATGACCTACCGCGCAGTGGAGGTATTAAAACAGGCCGACCTTATACTGGCAGAAGATACCCGTACCTCATCAGTACTATTACAGCACTACCTTATACAGAAACCCATTACCCCCTATCACCAGCACAACGAGCACAAGATCGTCGATCACCTCGTTGCCCAGTTGCTCGAAGGCAGGAATATGGCCCTGCTCACAGACGCAGGTACACCCGGCATCAGCGATCCGGCGTTCTTACTCGTAAGAGCATGCGTAGCAAACGATATAACAGTAGAATGCCTGCCCGGCGCTACAGCCTTCGTGCCCGCACTGGTAAACAGCGGCCTCCCGATCAACCGGTTCTGTTTTGAAGGCTTTCTGCCCCTGAAAAAAGGACGGCATACCCACCTTACAGCGCTGGCAGAAGAAGAGCGCACCATGGTCTTTTACGAAAGCCCCGTACGGCTCGTCAAAACGCTGGAAGCCCTGGTAACCTATTTCGGCGCCGGAAGAAAATGCTGCGTAAGCAGGGAACTCACCAAAAAGTTTGAAGAGAATAAACGTGGTACCCTGCGCGAAGTAGCCGATTACTTCGCCGCTAAAGCCGTCAAAGGTGAGATCGTTATAGTAGTAGCAGGTAAAGACGCATAAAAGCACCGGCACCCGGCCCCGCCGAAGCCACTAGTCATTTTTAATTACGGCCATTCACCCAATTATACGAAATTTACCCACAAAAAACAGATATGCCCGCTTTAAAAGCTTGTAACACCCCTGGCAAAATGCACACCCCCGTTAAGTGTGCCGGGGTATGGAAGATCATCACCTTATTCGTATTGCTCATTGCTCAGTATATGGATGGTATGGCGCAGCCCGACCGCTGGCAGCAAAGAGTAAAATACACCATGACGATCGATATGGACGTGAACACCAACCGTTTTACAGGCAGGCAGAAGCTCGAATACACCAATAATTCCCCCGACCAGTTAAATAAAATATTCTATCACCTCTACTGGAATGCATTTCAGCCCAACAGCAGTATGGACGTGCGTAGCCGTGAGCTGGGTAAGAACCTGGTTAATGGGCGGCCCGATTGGGACGGAAGGGTAAAAGACCGCATATCCAAACTGACCCCCGAACAGATCGGTTACCAGAAAATAATTTCATTAAAAATGAATGGCGTGCCCCAGCCCTTTGTGATGCACGAAACCATACTCGAAGTACAGTTAACCAAACCCATTGCTCCAAAGTCAAAAGTCGTGCTCGATATGGAGTTTGAAGCACAGGTACCTCTGCAGATCCGCCGCAGTGGCAGAGATAACCCAACCACCAATGTACGCTATACCATGACGCAGTGGTACCCCAAACTCTGCGAATACGATTATGAAGGCTGGCACCCAACCCCTTATATCGCCCGGGAATTTTATGGCGTTTGGGGCGACTTCGACGTTACCATCAATATCGATAAAAGCTACAAGCTGGGCGGCACCGGCGTATTGCAGAATGCCGCGCAGGTAGGGTGGGGGTACGACCAGCCCGGTACTGAGCTGAAAGACGTTAATACAGAAAAAAGAACATGGCGCTTCGTGGGCAATAACGTACACGATTTCGCCTGGGCCGCCGACCCCGCCTACCAGCACCTCGTACGCAAAACAAAAGAAGGAACAACCCTCCATGTACTGTACAAGTACAAAGAAAATAACCCCGATAATGATAAAGCCTGGACAACCGTGGCCGACGCCGCAGTAACCGTGCTCCCTTATATCGAAAGTCGTTTTGGTAAGTATCCTTATCCACAGTATTCCTTTATACAGGGTGGCGATGGCGGTATGGAATACCCGATGGCTACAATGCTTATAGGAAGCGGGTTAGGTACCGTTTTTCACGAGTGGATACACAGTTGGTACCAGATGATGATGGGTACCAACGAAAGCCTTTACGCCTGGATGGATGAAGGGTTTACCGAATACGCCACCAACCTTGTAGAAGAATATTACCGCGTAAACGTAACCAGGAAAAACCTGGCAGACAATCCCAAAGCATTAAAAACATCCGATTCAATAGCCGCATTATTACCCCTCTGCCATAGAAGTAACTACGACGGGTATTATGCTTTGGTTAAAAGTGGGCTCGAAGAACCCATGACTACCCATGCAGACCATTTCAATACTAATTTCGCTTATAGCATTGCCTCCTATTCAAAAGGGAATGTTTTTCTTGAGCAGTTGGGGTATATAACAGGTGCGCCGGTACGCGATAAAATATTGATGGAGTATTATAACAGGTGGCACTTTAAACATCCCAATGTGGCCGATTTCATGCGGGTTGCAGAAACCGTGAGTGGGCTTAAACTCGACTGGTATAAAGAGTACTGGGTTAATGGTACCAAAACCATTAATTACAATATCGACAGTCTTTGGGAAGAAGGTGGGGTATCAAAGATCAGGTTGAAGCGTATTGGAAAGATGCCCATGCCCATCGACCTGCTTCTGCGGTTTAAAGATGGCAGTACAGAAATGCACTATATACCCCTTAACCTCATGTATGGGCAAAAACCCGACGAGAACCCTGCGCGCGGACGTACCGTACACGAAGAATGGCGCTGGACACACCCTACTTATATTGTAGAGTTTAAAAAACGCCTGCTCGACCTCAAGTACGTCGAGATCGACCCCACAAAGCGAATGGCCGATATAGAGCAGAAAGACAATGCACTCGAACTGAACTGGTAATCCATCGCAACCCCGTCCGCAACCCCACCGGGAGGGCATTATTATAGGGGCGGCATTATTATAACAATCAATACGGTTACCCCGCACAACACACAACCCCGCCAGGGGTGACATTATTATAGGTGACATGATTATAACAATCGATATGGTTACCCCGCATAACACCCAACCCCGTCAGGGGTGACATGATTATAGGCGTGGCATTATTATAACAATCGATATGGTTACCCCGCATAACACCCAACCCCGTCAGGGGTGACATGATTATAGGCGTGGCATTATTATAACAATCGATATGGTTACCCCGCATAACACACAACCCCGCCAGGGGTGACATTATTATAGCGGTGATATTATTATCGGGGCGGCATTGAATTATAACAATCAATATGGTTCCCCGCATAACACCCAACCCCGTCAGGGGTGACATTATTATAGCATGAAATTATTGTAGAAAAAAAATATATTTGTATTTTAGTAACAGAATTATGCCCACCAGGTAGCCCGCAACTGTATGATTCGATCTACTTACATACAGCCTGCACTATGTGATGAAAAGCTTGTGAAGAGCCGGCGCCCATGTAAAAAATCCTCATATATTACTGTGCAAACCAGCCCATGCAGTAATAAAAAACGGCAATAAATAATCGTTTTATTGCGGCGACGGATAAGTGGTCAGCAAAGCTGACTGAAAGTATTACGTTGTATAAATACCTGTAATATTGCAGCCTTTAGCACGGGGTTGTAATGGATTGCTAATATAAAATAAATCAAATGGAAAAATTTCCTGGTTATCTGCTTAACAACACACCATCCCGTACCAGGGTGGTCAACTTCACACAATCCCTGATCGATTATCTTTTCCCTGTAACCGACGATCAGGAGGGGTTTTTGAAAACACATGCCGCACGCTATGCCGAACTGAAAAGAGAACTGATGGCCTGCCTCTCACCCCTTGCCGCCAATCACGATCTTGATGTGGTGGAAACAGCCGAAGACTTCTTCAATACGCTGATGTTCGTACAGGAAGACCTGATGAGAGACGCCAGGCTCACGCTTGAGTTTGACCCTGCAGCCTGTTCGGTGGAAGAAGTAATACTGGCTTATCCCGGCTTTGCCACCCTTGTGGTGCATCGCCTGGCCCATGAGCTTTACCGCCTTAAAGTGCCTGTTATCCCGCGTATCATGAGTGAATGGGCACATGGCTTTGCCGGTATCGACATCAATCCCGGTGCTACCATTGGCTGTCCTTTCTTTATCGATCATGGTACCGGTGTGGTAATTGGCGAAACAGCCGTAATCGGCAGCAACGTAAAAATATACCAGGGTGTTACCCTCGGGGCGCTTTCAGTACGTAAGGAAGAGGCGCAGCTCAAGCGTCACCCGACTATTGAGGATAATGTTGTCATCTATGCCGGTAGTACCATATTAGGTGGCAATACAGTAGTGGGGCACGACAGTGTCATCGGCGGCAGTGCCTGGGTAACAGAAAGTGTACCGCCATATAGTGTGGTATACCAGAAAACCAGCACCATCGTGCGCGACCGGCGCGATTTCCCTGAGCCGATCAACTTCGTCATATAAATCAACAGACAAATACATTATGAAGGCAAGGAACATACTTGAAACCATTGGAAACACTCCGCATCTCAGGATCAATCACCTCTTTCCCGATACAGTAGAAGTATGGTGCAAGCTGGAAAAAGCAAATCCTGGCGGCAGCATCAAAGACCGCATCGCCCTGGCCATGATCGAAGACGCCGAGGCGAAGGGATTGCTTAATAAAGACAGCGTTATCATCGAACCCACATCCGGTAATACCGGTATCGCGCTGGCAATGGTAGCCGCGGTAAAAGGGTATAAGCTGGTGCTGGTAATGCCCGAGAGTATGAGTATCGAGCGGCGGCGGCTGATGAGCGTGTATGGTGCCAACTTCGAGCTCACGCCAAGAGAGAAGGGAATGAAAGGCGCTATCGAAAAAGCCAATGAGCTGGTAGCCGCTACTCCCGGCGCATGGATGCCGCAGCAGTTCGATAATGCAGCCAATATTGCAGCCCATGCGCGTACTACGGCACAGGAAGTCATAGCCGATTTCCCGGAAGGCTTCGATTATCTCATTACCGGCGTAGGTACAGGAGGGCATATTACCGCAGTAGGCAGGCTGCTGAAAGAGAAATTTCCCGCAATAAAGATTTTTGCTGTAGAACCGGAGTTGTCACCAGTGATCAGCGGTGGTGCGCCGGCCCCGCATCCTTTGCAGGGTATCGGAGCAGGGTTTATACCCGGCAACCTGCATACCAGTGTGCTCGATGGTACCATCCAGGTATCTAAGGAAGAATCATTCAGCTATGCACAACGGGCAGCAAAAGAAGAAGGCTTGCTCGGTGGTATCTCCAGTGGAGCTACGCTTGCCGCAGCAGCCAAAAAGATACCCGAGATGTCTGCGGGCAGCCGTGTATTGATCTTTAATTACGACACAGGCGAACGTTACCTTTCTATCGACGGACTGTTTACCTGATCGGTGTCTCATATCATTATACTGCATAAAAAAGGCCGGTACTGATACCGGCCTTTTATTTATACGTCAGGTCTTTTATTTGCCCGTCTTTTTACGGATATAATCAATCACCTGCTGCATAGCAGCATTACCCGGCTTCAGGTTTTTCTCCTGTGCCTTGGCAATATTGTTCAGCATGCCATTCAGCGGACCATCCGTTTGGTTACGGAAGCTCTCAGGAACAGCATCCCGGAATTCGATGATCATATCAGCGCCCTTCTTCACCCTGTCAGGATCAGTGATCTTACCCAGCAGGTTTGAAAAGTTTGCAGCCGCCTGGAACTTAGCCTGCGACATACCCATACCCGCAAACTGTTTAGCCATTACATCGTACGCCTCATCACTACCTGTTGTCATCAGCACTTCCGATATTTTTTCGGTAAGCACTCCTTTGCTGGGCGCTTTAGAAAACTTGGTAGCAGCAGCAGTAGCAGCAGCAGCATCCAGTTTAGATAAAGCCTCCAGGGAGTAACCCGCTACTGTATACGAAAGATCATTGATACCCTTGTCATAGATAGGACGGTATTCAGCCTTCATATAATCGCCAAGAAGTTTTATCGCATTACCCCTTGCTACAGCATCCTTGTCACTCTTGGCAATGTTCACCAGTATAGGCTCAGCATCTTTTTTAACATTCTCTTTCTTGATGTCCAGTCTTGTAAGAGCCAGCTTACGCAGACCGGCATACTTATCCTGAAGGCCAAGCTTCACGATCTCCCATGCTGTTGCATCATCCTGTTTCCTCAAGCAGAATTCAAGCGCTTCCCTGCGGTCAACATACAATCCGGCATACTTATACTGGTGGGCGTAGTTGCTCAGGGTCTTATTATCCTTCTTCTCTGCAAGCAGTATCTTGTCACCGTCAACGTTGATCAGGTCAGGGCGTTGCTTGTAAGAGAAATAAAAAGTATCCACTTTATGTTCCATCCATACCTGGTGGCGTTTCCTGGTGCTGCCATTATACACGTCAATGGCAAAAGGCAGTATGAATAGTTTATCACCCTTTTGTATCTGTTTTACTACAACCTTCGCCATACCCGCAGCATCATCATAGATATAATCAATGTCCAGTTTGGGATGACCACTGCCATAATACCACTGGTTAAAATACCAGGTCAGGTCACGGCCCGATACCTCTTCAAAAGCAAGACGCAACTGGGTAGCCTCAGCAGATTTGAATTTATTGGTAGTCAGGTACAGGTTCAGGGCTTTGAAGAAAGCGCTGTCACCTATATAGTTACGCAGCATATGCAGGATACGTCCGCCCTTGTTATAGCTAACCGCGTCAAACATGTCAAGATCATTCGCATAATAAAAACGTACAAGGTCTTTCTTCTCACTTCCGCTCGACAGGTAACCCTGCATATCGTTCAGGTTCTGTGCATCACCCGCGTCCTTACCATACTTGTATTCATTCCATAATGTTTCACTGTAGTTGGCAAAAGATTCATTAAGCGTAAGATTGCTCCAGCTCTCTGCGGTTACATAGTCCCCAAACCATTGGTGAAACAGTTCGTGGGCGATGGTGGTTTCCCACTGGTTGCCATCAGCCAGTTCACGGGCATCCTGCTGCGCACTCTCCTGGTGGAGGGTAGCCGTTGTATTTTCCATGGCGCCCGCAACATAGTCACGCGCAGTCATCTGCGAATACTTGATCCAGGGATACTCAACACCCGTCAGCTTTGAAAAATAAGCCATCATCTCAGGCGTTAAACCAAAGATTTGTTTGGCAACATCCTTATACTCTTTTTCTACATAGTAATTTACCTCTTTGCCTTTGTAAGTATCCTTGATCATCGCATAGTCACCCGCACCCAGGAAGAACAGGTAGGGAGAATGCGGCAGGTCCATCTTCCAGTAATCAGTACGTGTGCCATCAGCATTTTTCTTCTGGCTCACCAGTTTACCGTTAGACAGTGTAACATATTTGTCAGTAATCGTTACCGATAACTCTTCGGTACATTTCTGTGTATTATTGTCGATCGTAGGAAACCAGCCACTGCTGCTCTGTGTCTCACCCTGCGTCCACAATTGGGTCGGCTTGTTCTTGTCTTCACCCTTGGGGTTGATAAAGAACATACCCTTGATACCAAGGGCAGCGCCTTTATCATATTTCTCTTCAAACTCATCCGGGCGCGCAGTGTAGTCGATATACACGGTATAGTTTTCGTTCATCTTGTATGTGCGGTCCAGTTTGATATGGATCTCAAAATCGTTCTGTTCGTATTTGAGGGGTACCATCTGGCTGCCTTTTACCAGTGCCACTTTATTCAGTATAAAGTATTTGGCATCCAGTGTAAGCGAGTCGGTGGGGTAGAAGTGGGGGTGCAGGGTGATCCAGGCTTTACCGTACAGATAGCTCTTGCTGAAATCCGGCCTTACATCCAGTTTGGTATGCACCAGGTCATTGATGCGGGCAGGAGTAGCCCGGTAGTTGGTTTTCCAACTGGTGTCCTGCGGAGGTTGTTCATTTTGAGCCATTACCAGCACAGGTAATGCAATTGCTGCGATCAGCGTTGTTATTTTATTCATATATGAAATTTATCTGTGTAAAAATACAGGCACTTTGTTAAACCGGAACAAAATTTATATAAATGGCCCCGTAAAACATAGATTAGACTAATTTTGTTATCAAACCGGGCACACATGAAGAAAATGGGGTTGGCACTGCTGTTACTGGTATTAGGTACCGTACTGAAAGCACAGCAAAATCGTTTTGTATATATCCAGACAGAAAACAGGCAGCCTTTCTATGTTAAGGTAGATAAAAAGCTTTTCAGCTCTTCCGCATCCGGCTACATCATCATTCCAAAGCTGACCGATGGAGCCTATAGTTTCAGTATTGGCTTTCCCAAAAGCGAATGGCCCGAACAGCAGATCAATTGTACAGTAGATAAGAAAGACGCAGGATACCTCCTTAAGAACTTTGGCGATAAGGGCTGGGGGCTTTTTAACCTGCAGACGATGGAGGTGAGTATGGCAGGATCCGGTGCTGCAAATAATACCCCGTCTGGCGAAAACAGGGATGATGCTTTCTCAAATATCCTCTCTACCGTAGCAAAAGATTCTACCATCCGCAAAAAGCCACCGGTAGTTAAGGCCGATCCACCCCCCGCCGTGGTAGCTACCCCCGAACCGGCAAAAGCTACCCCTCCCGTGGTAGCCGTACAGGAGCCAGTTAAAACAGATCCCGTAATCAGCAAGCCCGCCGACCGTGTAAGGAAGATACTCGATGTGGTAGGCCAGGCAGGCCTCGAAAGGATTTATGTGGTGGAGAATGGGGGCACAGGCGATACCGTGCGCATATTCATTCCCGTTGTTAAAGAGCCCGTGGTAACTGAAACGCCGAAGGTAAATACACCAGCCCCCGTGGTCACTGATGAGAAACCGGCAGACACGGTAAGAGCAGTAATGACGATCCCGGCAAAACAGGTGGCAGAACCCGATAAGCCCAAAGAAAAGTTTATCGACATGGAGCTGCCCAACCCCAATGCCAAACAGCCCCCCGGTAAGGAGGAACCCGGAAAAGATACAGTTATCGAAGTAAAGAAACAGGTCGAACCACCAAAGCAGGAGGTAAAAGAACCGCAGCCCGCAGCAAAGCCCACCGTGCAGATGGTCAACTCCGACTGTAAAGAAACCGCTACCGACGACGACTTTATGAAGCTGCGTAAGAAGATGGCCGCCGCAGATAACGACGACGATATGGTAGCCGTAGCAAAGAAGGTGTTCAGGTCAAAATGTTTTACAACAGAGCAGATCAGGAACCTGAGCGTGCTGTTCCTGAAAGATGACGGTAAGTACAAGTTTTTCGACGCAGCCTATCCCCGCGTACACGATAGCGAGCATTTCAGCGAATTACAGGCCCAGCTCACGCAGGAGTACTATATCAACCGCTTTAAAGCCATGATCAGGCATTAACCACCCAATCAAGCTGTATGGCACGTTACTTTATCGGGCTCGCATATAGAGGGGCCGGCTACAGTGGTTTCCAGGTACAGGAGAATGCCATTACCATCCAGGCCGAGGTCGAAAAAGCCCTGCGTATTTATTTCCGGAAAGAGATAGAAGCAACAGGCGGGGAAGCCTGGGGAGGCGAAGTCCCTTTTCTGCTTACCGGCTCTTCACGTACCGATGCAGGGGTTAATGCACTCCAGAACTTCTTCCATACCGACAGCCCCATACCCCTCGATATCCAGGCAGAAAAACATATCTACCACCTCAACGCCATCCTGCCCTCCAGTATCGTCATCCATGAGATTATTCCCGTAGCCGCCAATGCCCATTGTCGTTTTGATGCATTGGAGCGCGAATACAGCTACTACATCTACCAGAAAAAAGATCCCTTTCTCGAAGACCGTGCCTATTTCTTTCCCTTTCGTCTCGATGAAGCATTGTTACAGGAGGCCGCAGCATTGCTGATCGGTTACAGCGACTTTACCAGTTTCAGTAAGCGCAATACCCAGGTGCATACATACATCTGCCAGCTCGCAGAGAGCAGGTGGCAAAAAGAAGGCGATTGTCTCGTGTACACAGTACGTGGTAACCGTTTCCTGAGGGGAATGGTCCGCGGACTTGTAGGTACAATGCTCCGTGTAGGTCGTGGTAAACATACCATCAACGATTTTAAAGCCGTAATCGAATCCCGCGACTGCAACAAGGCCGATTTCTCCGTACCCGGTCACGCCCTCTTCCTCAACCGCGTCATTTACCCGGCTTCCATTTACCCAGCCACCACGCCATAACCACCCTTCCGGTACTTATCGCATGAACGTTGACCGTCTCTATCTTGCTACCTGCTATTTAAAATCAACTATTCCTACGCGCTCCTCCATAGTCGGTGCCCCGTCCTTAATATCCTCCCTTCGCACCAATCCTTAACTCCCCTTAACTCCTTAATGTTTCAATTCATCTTCATGACCAGTGCCGGTACATCCATGTCAGTACCCGAACCGGCCGTCCCACACCCCGCTACTCAATATTCCAAACCACCCCTTAAAAACGCATAAAACCCCACGGATTTCTACTTGAATACCCACTTTGTGGTACTTTTTTAAAAAAAATTCAAAAAAACTTACCCGTGCAGAAACCCTTTACAGTACTGATTCACGTATAATTACGATACCTCCCGGAAGAAGTATTTTAGAAAAAAGATTGAAAAATATTTTGGCAGTAATACAGGCTGTCCTATCTTTGCAATCCGCTTTTGAAAAAAGGCACAAGTTCTTCGAAAAAAAATCACATCAAACCAAGTAGCAGTAAGGCTTTCAGGATATTTTGATTGCGAAAACAAGTCGCAAAAAAAAATAAAAAATTCTGAAAAAAAATTTGGTGAAATGATAAAAGCGCTTACCTTTGCACTCCCAATCAAACGGGGGCACAAAAGTAAAGCCAAAAAGATCTTTGAAAGTTAGGAAACAACAGCGCAGAAATTTTAATTCTACAAGGTAATGTTAGCGTAACAAATTCGATTAGACGTTAATTTCCAAAAGAGATTAAGTCAGATCAAAACTCATTTACAATGGAGAGTTTGATCCTGGCTCAGGATGAACGCTAGCGGCAGGCTTAATACATGCAAGTCGAGGGGCAGCATGGGGTAGCAATACTCTGATGGCGACCGGCAAACGGGTGCGGAACACGTACGCAACCTTCCCAAAACTGGTGAATAGCCTTCCGAAAGGAAGATTAATACACCGTAACATAACGAAGTGGCATCACTTTGTTATTATAGCTCCGGCGGTTTTGGATGGGCGTGCGACTGATTAGGTAGTTGGCGGGGTAACGGCCCACCAAGCCTACGATCAGTAACTGGTGTGAGAGCACGACCAGCCACACGGGCACTGAGACACGGGCCCGACTCCTA
>CAZPXP010000037.1:0-12713 GCA_964590975.1 uncultured Ferruginibacter sp.
GAGTATAAAAAAAGCACCTCCTGCAAGGGAGATGCTTTTATATCGTATGCCGGAACGCGTGCTGCGAGCCGGGAGAAAAAATGATACTATGTTTGTCTGCAATGACCGGAACCTCTTCATAAAGTGACACGTCGGTTGCGCTGCAAGATAATCCATTTGGATTAGTGCATCAACTGTTCGTCTGCTGATCCCTGTCTTTATCCTTATCGTAGGCCCTGATGATGGCTTTTACCAGTTTGTGTCTTACTACGTCTTCTTCATCCAGTTCAATATGGGCTATGCCGTCGATATTGCGGAGGATGCGGGAGGCTTTGAACAGGCCGCTCTGCTGTTTGGGGGGAAGATCTATCTGTGTGGGATCGCCTGTGATGATGGCCTTTGCGTTGGGGCCGATACGGGTAAGGAACATTTTGATCTGCAGGTCGTTTGTGTTCTGCGCCTCATCGAGGATGATAAAGGCATTGTCGAGCGTACGGCCGCGCATATAGGCGAGGGGGGCTACTTCGATGGTACGGGTACTCATATAGTATCCCAGTTTGTCGGCAGGGATCATATCATCCAGTGCATCGTACAGGGGCCGCAGGTAAGGATCAATCTTTTCCTTAAGATCGCCGGGAAGAAATCCGAGGCTTTCGCCTGCTTCTACTGCGGGGCGGGTAAGGATGATCTTTTTTACCAGTTTGTTCTTTAAGGCGCGTACTGCAAGTGCCACTGCTGTATAGGTTTTACCAGTACCGGCTGGACCGATGGCAAATACGATGTCGTTCTTGTCTGCGGCAGCAACCATTTTTTTCTGGTTGGCTGTACGGGCTCTTACTGTTTTGCCGTTGGGGCCGAACACGAGTACATCGTTGGGATTCCTGTCGATAAAGTGATCGATGGTTTTTTCATCATCACCTCCGAGTATCTGTTCAAAGTAGTTTTCGCTCATGTGCCCGTTGCGTTCCAGGTACTGCACGATGAGGTCTATCTTTTCTCTTGCTCCGTCGATTTGTTCAGGGGCTCCGCTGAGTTTGATCTGGGTACCGCGGCTGAGGATTTTTAGCAGGGGGAATTTCTTTTTTAAAATGTCCAGTTTACCGTTGTTTACGCCAAAGAATTCAATGGGGTTAACGGTTTCGAGGTTGATGATCGTTTCTGTCAATGCGTTTCAATTTTGCGTGCTGTGGTTGCTGAGAGCATGGCAGCACCTGTTTCACAATAGCGATACCATTAAAGTATTACTAACCCATCCATCCGTATCAAATTTAACGAAAGGAATGTAAATAAATCCAAACTTACTTTTACACAGTGTGTGAATAGTATTTGTGTATGAAGTGAATAATAACAGGTAACAGGATGAAAAGGGGAAAGTACTTTATGTACACTGCAAATGTAAAGATACCACGACATTCAATACTATAAAGGAATGCGTGGTATCGTTAACCAATATTTAACTGTTGCGGGCTTATTGCCGGGGCTGAACAATTATTTTGTGTTACTCTTCCATGTATGCACTTACGGGCTCGCAGGTACAGATCAGATTCCTGTCGCCATGTGTATTGTTTACGCGTGCAACAGCGGGCCAGAATTTATTTTCCCTTACATAGGGCAGGGGGAAGGCTGCTGATTCGCGTGTATATGGTCTTGTCCATTCATTGCTGCAAACAACGGCCTGTGTATGTGGTGCGTGTTTGAGTGCATTGTCTTTCCTGTCTGCCTGGCCTGCTTCTACTGCGGCGATCTCCTCACGGATGGCGAGGAGGGCATCGCAGAAGCGGTCAAGCTCGGCTTTGTCTTCGCTTTCTGTTGGTTCGATCATGATCGTACCGGCTACAGGAAAACTCATCGTGGGAGCGTGAAAGCCATAATCGATGAGGCGTTTGGCCACATCTTCGGCTTCTATTTCGGCTGACTTCTTGAATGGACGGAGGTCTACAATAAATTCATGTGCACACTGTCCGTTGTGGTTGGTATAAAGAATATCGTATGCTCCCTTGAGTCTCGACATCATATAGTTGGCATTGAGTATGGCATAAACGGTTGCATCTTTTACGCCGGTGCGTCCAAGCATGCGGATATAACCATAAGAAATGAGGAGAATAGATGCTGAACCAAATGGTGCGGCGCTTACTGCCCCGCCTGTTTTACCCGTGGTATTACCAGGATGACCCGGCAGGTGTGCGGCAAGGTGTTTCTTTACACAGATGGGACCCATTCCGGGGCCACCACCACCATGGGGGATGGAAAATGTTTTGTGGAGGTTGAGGTGACAAACGTCGGCACCGATCAGTCCCGGTGCTGTAAGGCCTACCTGGGCATTCATATTGGCACCGTCCATATATACCTGCCCGCCATGCTGGTGTATGATATCTGTGATCTGTTTTATGGTCTCTTCGTAAATGCCGTAGGTGCTGGGGTAGGTGATCATGATACCTGCAAGTGTACTGCTGTATTGCTCTGCTCTTGCTTTAAGGTCTTCGACGTCGATATAACCATTTTCCAGCGCTTTAACCACTACTACTTTCATCCCTGCCATTACTGCGCTTGCAGGGTTGGTGCCGTGGGCGCTGATGGGGATAAGCATCACATTACGTTCGTGGTGCCCGTTGGCAAGATGGTAATTACGGATGGCCAGCAGACCGGCATACTCACCCTGAGCGCCGCTGTTGGGCTGCAGGCTGCAGGCGTCGAAACCGGTGATGGTGCAGAGGTACTGGCTGAGGTTGTTTATTACGGTTGTATAGCCTTTGGCCTGGTCTGCCGGGGCAAAGGGATGTATATTGCTCCAGCCGGGCCAACTGAGGGGCATCATTTCGGAAGCGGCATTCAGTTTCATGGTGCAGCTACCGAGGCTGATCATACTTGTATTGAGTGAAAGATCCCTGTTTTCGAGCATCTTGATATAACGCATCATCTGGCTTTCGCTGCGATGGGTATTGAATACGGGGTGCGTGAGGAAGGATGAGGTGCGGGTAAGTGAAGAGGGGATATGTGTAAGTACACTGTCGAAATCGATATTAAAAGCTACGGGGTCTGTATCGTTTTCAAAGCTGTTGATGATGTCGAACAGGTCTTTGGCGGTTGTAGTCTCGTCGAGTGAAATACTGATGTGCTGTTTGCCGGCATAGTAGAAATTGATCTGCTGGCGTTCGGCCTTGGCTTTGAACGGAGCGATGTCGTTTACTTTTACCGTGATGGTATCGAAGAAGCTGTTGCTTACCAGTTCAAACCCGCGTTGCTGTAATGCTTCTGCGAGTGTTTGCGTAAGCAGGGCTACGCGTTTGGCGATATTGATCAGGCCATCGGGGCCATGGTATACGGCATACATGGCTGCCATATTGCTCAGGAGTGCCTGTGCGGTACAGATATTGGAAGTTGCTTTTTCTCTTTTGATGTGCTGTTCGCGTGTTTGTAAAGCCATGCGCAGAGCTCTGTTGCCATTGGCATCGATACTGATACCGATGATACGGCCGGGGATGCCGCGTTTAAAGGCATCTTTAACGCTGAAGAATGCGGCATGGGGGCCGCCGTATCCGAGGGGTACGCCAAAGCGCTGGGCTGAACCGCAGGCAATGTCGGCACCGAGCTCGCCGGGAGGGGTAAGGAGGGTAAGTGCCAGCAGGTCTGTAGCCATTACTACATAAGCACCGGCTTGATGTACGCGTTCTATGAAAGCGCGGTAGTCTTCAACTGTACCCTGTGCATTGGGGTATTGTACGAGTGCACCGAAATAGGTATCGTCGATTGCTGCGGTACGGTAGTCGCCATACACCACTTCTACATCGATGGGTTGTGCACGGGTGAGTACCACATCTTTTGTCTGGGCAAAGGTGGCATTGTCTACAAAGAACTTTGGCCGGGTAACCTGGTCGCCTTTATTAAGCTCGCCAAAGAACAGGTGCATGGCTTCTGCGGCGGCGGTAGCTTCATCGAGCAGGGAAGCGTTGGCGATGGGCAGGCCGGTAAGGTCGCTGACCATGGTCTGGAAATTGAGCAGGCTTTCAAGACGTCCCTGTGCTATTTCTGCCTGGTAGGGGGTGTACTGTGTGTACCATCCCGGGTTTTCGAATATGTTGCGCTGGATTACGGGAGGAACGATGGTGCCATAGTATCCCTGCCCGATATGATTGCGGTAGTTGATATTTTGCTGTCCGAGTTCGTGGATATGTTTCAGGTATTCATATTCGCTCATGGCTGGTGGCAGATCGAGTTCATCCGTCATACGGATATTGCCCGGAACGGTCTTGCTTACGAGTGAATCCAGCGTTTCTTCACCAATGATTTTAAGCATAGCGGCCGTATCCTGTGGGGTAGGTCCGATGTGGCGTTGGGTAAACTCGTGCTGCTGTTGGTCGAAAAGATTCATATCATTAATTTTTGGAACGCTGTAAGCGCCTGCTGTTGTGCTGTTTGCAGGATGGGAAAACGGTTAATATTCCCTGGCAGAGCGATCGATTTGCGCTGCAAAGGTATGGCTGATCATTGAGAAAAAAAGGCTTTTGTTGAAGGTTGTGCCGGGATGGGGATTGTATGGGGATTGGGAGATTTAAACGTTCTTTGCAGGATGGAAAAGGATTGGCAGCATAGGGCGGAGGCAAACCAGAAAAAATACCGGCAGTTCCTGGGCCGGGCTGACAAGAATAAAGTGCTCAGGCAACTGCCGGATCTGCATGCTGCTGCCTTCCGCGAGGTAGACTGCCTGCAATGTGCGGCCTGCTGCAAAAACTACTCACCACGGTTTAAGACGCCGGACATCAAACGGATCAGCAAACACCTGCGTATGCGGGAGAGCGTATTTATTGACGAATATCTTTTACTGGATGAAGAGGGGGATTATGTAGTTAAAACAAAACCCTGTCCCTTCCTGGGCGCTGATAATTATTGCGGCATCTATGACGTGCGCCCGTCGGACTGCCAGCGCTTTCCTTACACGGATGAGGATGTACTGATAAAACGGCAGGCTCTGACATTAAAGAACGCCAGTTTTTGCCCGGCTGTGTATTTTGTGCTGGAACGTCTTACTTCGGAGAAAACGGGCTGATGATCAACTTGCGGTAAGCTCGTCGTATGCGGCTGAGAGCGGCCTGTCGATACCTTCGCCTTTCCATTCGGGTGCACCGGGTATCTCGGTAGCCCTGAGGATATCAGCCTTCGTTTTACCGGCTTTAATTTCTCCTTCTACATATTCCAATACTTTACCGAGGTAGTTACGGAAGGCTTTTACGTCGTCTTTAGTACCTGTAATTTCATAGCCTGTACCGGAATGACCAAAAACGTAGATGGTCTTTTTGTTGAACATGGACAGTGTTTTATCGAGCACATTGATCCAGCTTTTTATGTTTGCGCCGGAGCTCCTGTCTACATAAGGATGCCTGCGGTTAAAGACGAGATCGCCCATGTGCACCACATTTGCTTTCCTGAATTGTACCACACTGTCGCCATTGGTATGGCCTGCACCAAAATAATGCAGGCAGATCTCTTCACCGCCAATGGTTTCGCACCAGGTATCGGTATAGGTCTGGTCGGGGAACCATTGCTGGGCTTCTGTATTTTTTTCTTTTGCCACTCTTTCCTGATTGGCCTTACTGTTGGCATGTGCCAGCAGGTGAGGGGCCAGTCCTTTGAACACAATATTACCGCTGCTATGGTCGCCATGATGGTGGGTATTGATCAGCAGCCTGTAGGGATTGGTGCTCAGCTTTTTTAATTCCTCAACGAGGTGCCTGCTCTGGTCGGGGAACTGGCTGTCTACCACAACGAGCTCATCCCTGCCCAGCATAAAAGCGATGGTACCGCCTTTTTCGGTAAAGATGCCTATGTTCTTACGCAACATAGTTACTTTCCAGGGATCAATGGCGAGGGCGGCCAGCAGCTTTTGTTGTGCCAGGGTAAGGGCGCCTACAGTGAAAACGGAGGAGCGGAGGAATGAACGACGGTTCATGGTGTGTGATTGTTGATGAAAATGACTTTTGTTAACGGAGTGTAATTTAGTGATGAATGATGAGTTATACATTGTCAATGCCAATTATTATGTTGCTATGATATTTATAATAATGTCACCCCTGGCGGGGTTGGTGATCGTGTGCGATGGTTAACTGCTGTTCCTATAATAATGTCACCCCTGGCGGGGTTGGTGATCGTGTACGATGATTATCTGCTGTGCCTATAATAATGTCACCCCTGGCGGGGTTGAAGACTGTTTGCGATGGTGATCTGCTGTGCCTATAATAATGTCACCCCTGACGGGGTTTTGTGTGCCTATAATAATGTCACCCCTGCGGGGTTGTGTGTGCCTATAATAATGTCACCCCTGGCGGGGTTTTGTTGTGTGCCTGTATCGTTTTGTTTTATAATAATTTCACCCCGGTGGGGTTGGTGGGTGATTGGGTTAGTGATGATATGTTATAGTAATGTTGCCCCGGGGGTTAAAATGACTGTTGTGATTATTCGCTGGTTTCGACGATCATGCCGTAATCTATGAGTAGTTCTTCGCCTTCGTGGATGTTGCGGAGGGTTTCGAAATATTCGCCGTCGTTGACGGAGCGGATATTGGGGGTGTCGGAATGATTGAGGAAATTGACGAGATCTATCACCTTAAAGCCGTAGTTGGGTATAAAGTAATGTTCATCGTCGTACAGGCAATAGTTTTCTACCAGTCCGCGGGTATGCGCGGGTAATGCGGCGACCTCGGCCTTTGACACGGGAAGCCATTCGCCGACGCCACGGGAAAAGAGGGTAGTACAGCCCAGGGGAATATCCCGGAGGGCAAATACCCCGATGCCATGAAGGGGTGATGGTTTGATCATACACCAGGTATCGCGGGTGAGCTCGTTGAGGAGTTCGGCTTTTGTCATAAGCGAATATAACAAAAGCATCTGTATGGTTCGGGGTTAAGGGAAATGCTGTTATCTTAGCGGCTTAATTAGTAAACCCGTAATGACCTGGCCCTCATTGTACCTGATGGATGTGGTAAACTGGCTTGAAGGGCATATGTTGAGTTGTCCGTTCAAAAAGTACCTGCATATTGAATGCCCGGGCTGTGGCATGCAGCGGAGTCTTGTAGCCCTGCTCAGGGGCGACTGGGCAGGCAGTTTTTCACTTTACCCGGCACTGCTGCCTATACTGTTTACCTTTATCTTCCTGCCCCTGCACCTTAAGTTTAAGTTCAGGCATGGAGCGAAGGTGCTGCAATGGTTGTTTATTTTCAGCATTGCAATTGTGGTTTTTAATTATATTTACAAAATTGTCAACGGAAAAATTTATACACACGGATGAGTTACAGCAAAGATTCCGGTAAGGATTACCTGTCGTTTGATAACAACCAGGTACCTCTCCCTAATGCTACGGCAGTGCTGGTACTGGGTATCCTTTCCATCGTATTTTGCTTTGCATACGGGATACTGGGTGTAATACTGGGTACTATAGGCCTGGTGCTGGGTAACAGGGACAGGGCTGCTTACCGGGAGTTGCCGGAGCGGTATACGCCGTCGAGCTACAGTAACCTTAATGCGGGACGAACCTGTGCCATCATCGGTTTATCGTGCTCCATACTTTTCATCATGGCTATAGTGATCTTTGCCGTGTTTGTGAGCACTAACCTGATGCATTACCGCTATCGTTAAATTAATCAATCAATCAATTAAACCAACAACTACTAATTATGGATTATCAAAACCCCACACAAACCGGGGGGCCATCTATGGGTCCTCAAAAATCGTTGCCTAATTCAACGGCTGTACTCGTTCTGGGTATTCTGTCTATCGTGCTGTGTTTCTGCTATGGTATCATAGGTCTTACCTGCGGTATCATTGCCATCATACTGGCTAAAAAGGATAAAGCCCTGTATGCAAGTATGCCCGATGCTTATACCCCGGGTTCTTACAAGAACCTTACTGCAGGAAGGACCTGTGCTATCATCGGCCTCTGTCTTTCTTCTCTGTACATCCTGTACGTAATCTTTATCATAGCTACCGTAGGTACAGTTATCCTGTCTAATCCTACGCAGTATTTTGAACAAATGCGATAAACAACACGTCGTTATAATTGAAAAAAGAGCAGCCACAAGGCTGCTCTTTTTGTTTACCAGGGGTAAATGGGAATTTTTTTTAAGAAAAAAACGGAGTTTGTAAACAAAATCTGCCACTGCTTGTTACTATATATGCAGACCTGCGCACCTGCTGATTTGTTACCCAAAATGGCCTTAGACACTCCGTCACACTTGTGAAACGGTTCTTAATTTTTAAACAACCAAAACACGATTAATCATGAAAAAGACAACGCTTTACACACTCATTATCATGGGTTGCACACTTTCATGCCTTTTTGCTTCAGGGCAGGCTATCCGTACCAAGGCCCCCACTATTCTCAATGATGCCGGGCTTCCTGCTACGGAGGCCATACGTGCGAGTACAGGGCTGATTTCGCATTATGTTGCCGGTGCAGTAGGCAGCTTTAACGCGGGCGATCAGTGGATCGGTATCGGTCAGCCTCTTGCCAGCCTGTATGGCGAACGCACCCAATGGAATGGCCAGGCTTTTATCAAGGCACTGCGCAGCCAGAACCCGGCGGTTCCTGCGGCTATCAAAGATGCTATTATCGAATGGGGTAACCAGGGGGGCGAGATGCAGTTCCGGTATATTACCAACCCGCTGCTGGCTACAGGTTTTATCAAAATCCACACCCTGACCAGCGCAGGGAATGCTTATTACGGAGCTACTGCTCCACCGATATTTTTTGGTACGCCCAAGGTTGGTATAAGCAATACTAACCAGCCAGGGCTGAACTCCACATCTACCAACACGGCCAGTACGATCAACGGTATTTTCCGTACTACTTCTACCGGGCCAAATACTTATGGCGTAGGTGTATATTCGGTAACGAATAACACGTCTACGAACAACACGAACTATGGGGTGCTTGCAGTAACTTCCGGCGCCGGCGCCGGGACACGTACCTATGGTGTGTACAGTAACCTTTTTGCACCGGCTGGTAACGTGAACTATGCAATTTATGGTAATGCTCCGGTGGGTGCAAACTCGTGGGCAGGGTTTTTCCAGGGCAATACTTTTTGTACGGGCTTGTATGTTGGGTCTGACGGAAATATTAAGGTAGATATAAAAGACGAAGAGAATGCGCTTGGTAAGATCATGAAGATGCGCGCGGTTACTTACAAGTTTGATCCCAACCAGAAAGATTTAAATCTTCCTGAGGAGGAGCAGCATGGTTTCGTGGCGCAGGAGGTAAATGGTGTACTGCCGGAAGTGGTTAAAAAGACCCGTTACTCAATTGCTGATGGGGATGGCGTTGAAAAGGAATCGAAAGAATACCTTTCTCTCAATTATCTCGGTCTTATTTCTATCTTGTACAAGGGTGTGCAGGAACAACAGGCCCAGATCAACGAGCTGAAGGCTAAACTGAAGGAAGCGGGTATTGAAGCACGCAGCGCGGGTACTGCCGTAACGGAAGAAAAAATATCTATTTCTGCCGGTACATTTGATGCAAAGGAATTTACACTGGCGCAGAATGTACCAAACCCGTTCTCTGCTCAAACCACCATCAGGTATAACCTGCCCCGTGGGGTAAAGGGTGCTACCATCGGTGTATTTGATCTTAATGGCAGGATGCAACTGCAGTTTAACGGATTGAACGGCAGTTCGCAGGTAGTGATTGATGGTAATACCCTGCAACCGGGTATTTACATTTATTCTTTACTGGTTGAAGGACAGGAGGTACTGAGCAAACGCATGGTACTTACCCGTTAAAAGATTATTGGTGCGCAGTTTTACTGACCCCGCCGCAGGTAATACCCGGCGGGGTTTTTATGTGCTGGCAATTGTATGTGCTGTATGTGGATACCTGCAATTCGCTTACATTCGTATTGCCTGTAATAAAAGAACATATATGAAAATAACGGCTGTAGAGATCTACGCATATAATATACCGATGCGGCCTTTTGCGATATCGCTTGGTACGTTGTACGAGGCACAGAACCTGCTTATAAAAATATCTACTGACAACGGATTAACGGGCTGGGGTGAGGGATCGCCTTTTCCATTTATAGTGGGTGAGACACAGGCTACGGCTATTGCGCTGGCTAAGGATTTTGCTGCGATATGGAGGGATAAGGATCCGCTGGATATTGGTGAAAGGATGGGCGAGCTGCACCGTTATGTGCCTTTTAATACGACTACGAAGAGTGCTTTTGATATGGCGTTGTATGATATTGCTGCGCGTGATGCGGGTGTGCCGCTGTATGCATTCCTGGGTGGCCGGAAGAGGGTTTTGGTTACCGATGAAACTATCGTGGTTGATACGGCTGAAGCCATGGCTCTGCGGGCTGTTGAACTGAAGGGGATGGGTGCTCCCTTTATTAAGGTTAAGCTGGGTAAGGGTAATGATGTAATGGCGGATATCGGCAGGGTTAAAGCTATCCGGCTGGCCATCGGACGGGCTATACCGTTGCGGCTTGATGCTAACCAGGGATGGAGTGTGGCTAATGCTATTGAAGTACTGAACGAACTGGAGAACGAAAATATCCAGTTCTGCGAGCAGCCTGTTGTGTATCACGATTATGCTGCGCTAAAACGGGTAAGGGATGCAGTAGCTATTCCCGTGACGGCGGATGAGGCCTGTTTTAACAGTGTACAGGCGAAGCAACTGATTGAAATGGATGCCTGTGATCATATCAATATCAAGTTTGCCAAGAGCAGTGGTATCCTGGAGGCGGGTGCCATAGCCACTACTGCTGCAGCGCATGGTATGGACTGCATGCTGGGCGGGATGATTGAGAGCAAACTGGCCCTGACGGCTAATGCGCATTTTGCCTGTGCTTTTGATAATATTGTTTTCTTTGACCTGGATTACTGTTTTCCGCATACTTATGACCCTGTGGTGGGCGGGGTAAGTTTTGAGGAACGCTTTCGTATTCACCTGCCGGATGAGCCGGGGATCGGGGCGGTGGTGGACCCGGCTTTCCTGGCCGGCTGTGAGCGCTGGGTGGTGTGAATGGATTGAAAGGTATAAATTTGTTGTAAGGCGGCATTGCTATTATGGCCACGGCATAAATCTAAAATCGAAATACAGATGAAAGGAGCAGTTGTTTTCCTGACATTTAACATGCTTACATAAAAGATCCCATTGCGCAGCAATGGGATCTTTGTATATAGGATCTTACTGTTCGGTTTGTTATACTACTTCGGCCATATTCGGGATCTTATCTACTTTGTACTCACCTGCGTCGAGCTTTTTCTTTGTTTCGCTGAAGGCCTGCAGGGTTAGCTCAATGTCTTCGTCGCTGTGGGCGGCGGTGGGTATGATGCGGTAGATGATATCGCCTTTGGGGATAACGGGATAAACTACGATGCTGCAAAAGATGTGGTAGTTTTCGCGGAGGTCCATTACCATGGCTGTTGCTTCTGGTACATCGCCTTTCATATATACGGGGGTTACAGGGCTGTTGGTATTGCCGATATCGAAACCTCTTTCTTTGAGTCCGGCCTGTAGTTTATTTACATTGTACCAGAGTTTTTCGCGCAGTTCGGGCATTGTTTTTACCATCTCCATGCGTTTGAGCATACCTTCTACGATGAGGAGCGGCAGGCTTTTGGCAAATATCTGGCTGCGGGTATTGTAGCGCAGGTATTTGATGACGCCTTTGGGGCCGCTGATGAAAGCGCCGATGCTGCCCATGCTTTTTACGAAGGTACTGAAGTAGAGGTCTACACCATGCTGGCAGTTCTGTGCTTCGTCTGCCCCGGCGCCTGTGGGGCCCATATAACCAAAGCCGTGGGCGTCGTCGATCAGGATGCGGAACTCGTATTTCTCTTTCAGCGCCACGATTTCTTTGAGGATACCCTGTTCGCCATCCATGCCAAATACGCCTTCGGTTATCACGAGAATGCCACCGCCATTTTTAGCGGCCATTTCGGTAGCACGCAGCAACTGTTTTTCGCAGTCTGCAATATCATTATGCCTGAATGCATAACGGTGACCCATGTGCAGGCGTACACCATCTACAATACAGGCGTGGGCTTCGGCGTCGTAAACGATTACGTCGCGGCGGTTAACGAGGGCATCGATACAGCTCATGATACCCTGGTAGCCGAAGTTGAGCAGCATGGTATCTTCCCTGCTTACAAATTCGCTGATCACTTTTTCGAGTTCGTCGTGTTTTTGTGTATTGCCACTCATCATCCGGGCGCCCATCGGGTTGCCCATGCCATACATTTCGGCGGCTTTTGTATCGATAGCTCTTACTTCGGGATGATTTACGAGGCCCAGGTAGTTGTTGAGGCTCCATACGATCATTTCTTTTCCTCTGAACTGCATACGGGGGCCCAGTTCTCCTTCCAGTTTAGGAAAGGCAAAATAGCCATGTGCCCTGTCCATATGCTGGCCGATAGGGCCGCCGTCTTTTACTAATTTCTCAAAAACATCTGCCATAATACATTTACGAATGTTGATTTAGAATAATGTGTGCGGTATTGCAACAGGGTACCTGCCGGTACTGTTCTCATGCAATTTTGCGGCAAAGGTAAGGCAAATGTGTTTATATGCACGGGGGAGGGGTTACACAAGCTTCACACCGGGAAAAGGGCGGGTGCCGTATCTTTGTAAAAAAATACAATATGTTGCTGCGTTCCCTGTTTCTTGCTCCTGTTTTATTGGTGTCTGTATTGACCGGTACTGCCCAGCCTAAACCTGTGGCGGTTTCTGCCCAGCCCAAGCTTGTA
>CAZPXP010000037.1:12723-40136 GCA_964590975.1 uncultured Ferruginibacter sp.
GGATTTCCTGTACCGCTATGCTGACCGCTATGGTAAGGATGGTTTTCAGCGCCTGCTGCGGGAGGGGTTCAGTTGTGAGAATACGCTTATTCCCTATACGCCTACTATTACGGCTTGTGGCCACACTTGTGTGTACACGGGGAGTGTGCCTGCTATACATGGTATTTCGGGTAATAACTGGTGGGATAAACAGCTTAACCGGGATGTGTATTGCAGCGAAGATAAAACGGTAACAACGGTAGGTTCTGATACAAAAGCGGGGGAGATGAGTCCGCGCAATATGCTGGTTACCACCATTGCGGATGAACTGCGCCTGGCTACCAACTTCCGCAGTAAGGTAATTGGTATCGCCATCAAAGACAGGGGCGCTATACTGCCCGCAGGACATAGTGCTAATGGTGCTTACTGGTATGATGGCGACAATGGTAACTGGATTACGAGTACTTATTATATGGATAAACTGCCTGACTGGGTAAATGCGTTTAACGCAAGGAGGATGCCTGACAGTTTGCTGGCGCAGAACTGGAATACGCTTTACCCGATCAATACCTATGTGCAGAGCGATACGGACAATGTAATTTACGAGGGTCGTTATACGGGTGAAAAGAGCAGTTCTTTCCCGCATGATTTTGGGGGTGCCGGTATTAAGAAGAACAGCGTTATCCGCGCTACGCCTTATGGGAATACTATGACGCTTGCCTTTGCGAGGGCGGCTATTGAATCGGAAAAGCTGGGCAGCAATACTGTTACGGATTTTCTGGCCATCAGTTGCTCGTCTACGGATTATGTGGGTCATCAATTTGGCCCGAACAGTATTGAGAATGAAGATGATTACCTGCGCCTTGACAGGGATTTGGCTGACTTCTTAAAATATCTTGATGCTAAAGTGGGTAAGGGCAATTACCTGTTCTTTCTTACCGCGGATCATGGGGTAGCGCATACGCCGGCCTTTATGGAGAAGCACCGCCTGCCGGGCCGGGTTTTTGACGATATGAAGCTGAAGGATAACCTGAACCGTAAGATTAAGGAACAGTTTGGTGTGGACAAGCTTATCGTAAGCACCCATAATTACCAGCTGAGCTTTAACCCTGCGCTGATGGACTCATTGCATCTTGACCGTGACGCCATCATCAACTATTTACTTCCCCATATTAAAAAGACACCTGGCATAGCGAATGCTTTTGATATTACGAAAGTGATGATCACGGCTCTTCCGGAGGTACAGCGCAGAATGATGAGCAATGGTTATTTTGAGCGGCGTGGTGGTGATATACAACTGATTCTGCTGCCGGGATGGATTGATGGGGGTACGATCGGTACTACACATGGGCTCTGGAATCCTTATGATGCGCATATTCCGCTTGTGTGGATGGGCTGGAGGGTGAAGGCAGGCAGGCTTAACCGGGAAACATATATGACGGATATTGCACCAACGGTAGCGGCTATGCTGCGGATACAAATGCCGAGCGGAAATACGGGGCATGTGATTGAGGAGGTGGCGGGGAAATAAGTATAGGGTGGTTGAGGTGAAGATATGCGGGTAATTAAATTGAGAATGCCCCATGATGTGGGGCATTCTTGCAGGTAATATGGCATCTTATTAATAATATCAGTAATTAAGCGGTTCGTACCTGATAAAGGCAGTGCTGTTGCTATTATTAAACACCTGCACAAAACCACTTTTATTCACGCCTGCTCTTTTGGCAAAAACAAGACCGAGGTTGCCTGAACCATGTCGGGTGTCGATATTAGGGAGAAGGCCGTAGCCTGATCCGTTTGACTGGTACAGCAGCAGATTGAGCTTGCCGCCATTATTCCAGCCCTGAACGAAATCCATCTTACCATCTCCGTTATAGTCTAACGGCGCAAGCCCAACGTTCGATGCTCCCGCAGCCATAGTCCCCGCCCAGGCACTGTAATAGGACGTTCCGGTTGACCGGATAACATCGATAGCCAAATATCCACCATTACTCCAGCACTGTATAATATCTGTTTTTCCGTCGCCATCATAATCTGCCGGTATAAACCCTACATTTCCTGATCCGTTACTTAAGGTGGTCGAGTATGTTTGCGTATAGGTGCTTCCTGTTGATCTGTAAATAATAATACCCAAGCGCCCTCCATTGTTCCATAGCTGAGCAATATCTGTTTTCCCATCTCCATCCATATCTACAGGTAGTAACCGAAGATTTTGATACCCATTGCTTGTTCCTACTGTTCCGGCCGGAACAAAGGCGCTGCCGTTAGATGTAAACATGCTGAGATAAAGGGAGTTTCCGTTTCTCCAGCCCTGTACAAGATCTGTTTTACCATCTCCATTTACGTCGGCGGGAATAAAGCCCACATTTCCGGTACCAGATCCCGACATTGTATTATTGCAAAGAATGCTGGTACTTGAGGATGAGATGTCGTGTGCAATAATGGCTAATGTGCCATTATTGTTCCAGGGGTGTATGACATCGGTATTGCCGTCGCCATTAAAGTCTCCACTGTAATACCCTAATGTACCAATACCCGCAGCAGATGTAGAGACCCAGGTATCTGATAGTGGGAGATTTGGTTTGTCAAACATAACATAGGCCTCAAAATTATTATTACTGATGAGGTCATAACTGATCCAACCGTATCCATTTAAACCCCAGAATGTACCCCACTGGTTGATAAACCGGAATGCCTGCCTGGTATCGTCGAATCCGATCAGAGTTATTGCGTGACCTCCCCTGGATGTACCATTGAGATTATCATAGGTGTCATTACCGAACCATAAATCATCGAAATCGGGGAATACAGGAATACCAAGCATCACTGGTTCGCCATTGCACAGCCTCACCCTTATGGCTTCAACATCGCGGAAGGGTAATGCGGACCAGCCGCTATTGCGGAATCGAAAAGCCTGCATATGCATTGGATCTGTAGGCTGGGTCTGAAATCCGAAGGGATTGTTAAGGTCATAAGGTGTTATGTCCAACGTTGAAACGCCTTTGTTCATTACGAGGTTAAGCGCATCGGGGAAAAAAGATCCTCCTCCGCCCGAACTATTGTTTACATGGGTCTGACTATAAATGTACTGCGGGCTGAAGAGATGATTTGTTGTAAGAGGCCAACCGATTTCATTTCGTTCCCAGTAACTTTTTGCTGCATAACCAACCGCCCACGAAACGCAGCTTCCCTGTAGACCCTGATCGCCGGGTGTTGGGAAAAGGGCAGTAAGATCGATGGATGAGCAAGGGGCTCTCAGGTTGCCGGCCTGTAGTCTTTCATGATTGATAAGGGTCCTGTAAGATTCCGGTGCAACAGAAAGAAACCCTGTTGCCCGTGCTGGCGGATTTTTTCCGTTGTGATTAGACTCCTGTAATTCTCTTTTACAACTAAAAAGGGCTAACGATAGTGTTGACACAACACATAAAGCATAAGTGATTTTCATGGTATGATGTTTTTGGTTATGCTAAAGTTACTATATCCAATACAAAAAAATACGGGTTGTGGAAAAAATCATGCGCAATGAGGCTGATACACCTGATATTAGCCATTATGGGTAAAGCCGCTGTAATGCCGGGGCTTTGCTGTATAAAAATTGTATTTGTTATTGCTTTATAAAACTTGTTTCTGCTATACGTTCGTCGGGGCGGCTGAGGACGAGGAAATAAGTACCTGCCATCAGCCTGCTGAGATCGAGGCCGATGCGATTGTTGCCCCGGGCTAACTGGTATTTGCCCTGTATTACCTGCCGGCCCTCGTTGTCGTATATCCTCAACGTAACGGGGGTTGTTTCTTCTGCATATCCACTCAGTTCTGCATGGTTGCCGGCCGGGTTGGGATTTACTTTTAAGCCTTTTACGATCAGGTCTTCAAAGTTGATCGCGATGATATCGGAATAGGTGGCCTGTCCGTCTCTGTCTACCTGTTTCAGGCGGTAGAAGTTGATGCCACGCAAGGGCCTGGTATCGATTACCTGGTAATTGGTTGGGATGCTGGTATTGTTGCTGCCGGGGTGCGAGAGCAGCGTTTGGAAATCGCGGCCATTGGCGGATCTTTCGATCTCGAAATGGTCGTTGTTGAGTTCCTGTGCGGTTGTCCAGTTGAGCACGACTGTGTTTGCGACAGCCTTGCCTGAGAAATGCGTGAGGGCTACGGGTACGGTAATGCTGGTGCGGTTGATCCATACGGGGCTGGTCCAAATGATATTGCCATCGGCCTGTGTGATCTTGGCATAATAATAAAACTGGTTGTTCAGCGCTGTAGTATGCACATAGTTATACGAATTGCTTCCCGAAGTGCTGGTGAGGACGGTAGGGTTTATAATACTGCCCGGCACGCCGTAGTAGATCTGTATGGTATTTACATTGTCTCCGGCATCGGGATCGACAACACTTACTGAGATGGAACTGTTGAGGTCTGTATTGATGGAACTGCCCATCCAGGCACCGTTTACGGTAAAGGTTACCTGTGCGTTCCAGTCTTCTGATGCGTAAAAGCGTCCTGCCTTATATGCTGCGATGATGCTGTCGCGCTTTAATGTAGTAGCCAGCAGAACGGTACGTGTTTGTCCTGTTCTGCCGAAGGTAGTGTAGTGGTTATCGTGATCCATTGTAGGGCCGAGGTGATAGCCTCTTGCCAGGGCCCTGTTGTAATAGCTTTCGTAACTGCTTGGCGGGGGATCTGAATAATCGGTAGTAGTAGAGAATGCAGAACCGCTGCGGACGGAAAGCCCGACGATGGCATTATCGGCGGCACTATTGTAAGGTGCTGTGCCAAGGATATTTCCATAGTCGCCGGACTCGGGATGTGCGAGGGTACAGAAAGCGTTGGGATATGAGTTGATGATGGGCCAGAAATTGGCGAAGTCGCCTTTATCGCAGAAAATATCGTAGTTGGGGCCAGGGGGATTGGTGATAACTTCCCAGCCTACAAGGCCCGGTACACCATAGGTAACAACATGGCCGCCCTGGCTGATGGTACCCCATTCAAAGCCATACATGCTTACGAAGGTACCGTCGACGTTACTGGTATCTGCCTGGTAGAGCCCTTTGGGGTAAGAGGCGCGGCGCATACCGGGGTTGTGCGTAGCGGTAAAGTGGTTGTGTTCGGACACGCCGAGAAAATCCATGTGGTAACTGCTCTTGGCAAAAAAGAAAGCATCGCCCGGTGTGGAATAGCCAGTGGTAGCGCTGTCTTTACTGCCATCGGAGTATTCGGTGTGCGAATGGATGTTGCCAAAATAAAAATTGTACTGGCCATAGCTTTGCATGGCAGTGAGTAACAGCAAGCTTACGATAACATTCCTCATATCTGGTGCACGGTATAATACCGGTTCGGTACTCCCATGGTTAGCTGGTGAGTAAAGTGCAAAGATATAGTTTTAGTCGGGAGGTGAAATACATGGGATGTGAAGTATGGGTTATGAAGTATGGTGCGGGCTTGCTTTGGGTAAAACAGGGGAAGTGCCAAAATGGCTGTGCCGGAGTGGTAGTATCAGGGTACTACTGTTACATCGCTTTTACATCACTTCAACATTACTTCAACATCCCTTCAACATCACTGTAACTCCGGTTGTGTTCCGGGGTGAAACTGTGAACGGCGGTATAAAAAGCCTGACAATCTGACCTTTAAGAACCTGATGACCGGGGGTATTATATGCTACGCAGTAAAGGGAAAATGTTAACTTTGTGCCATGCTCCCGGATTATCCACATAAACGATTTGCTGATAAGCGCTCCGGCTATTCTCTTCTTATGCTTGCCCTGGCTATGGATTCGGTATGCTAGTCTACCTTTTTTACGCATAAAGCGACTCTTTTTCTGATCCCACCCAATTTGTTTTATTCATTTAAAATCATTACGCTATGTCTGTTATTTCTGCACCAGAAACATTCTCCCGGACTACCGGTGACTTTTTGCCTCTTATGGGGACTGATTATGTTGAATTTTATGTTGGCAATGCCAAACAGGCGGCCCACTTTTATAAAACTGCTTTTGGTTTCCAGGGCCTGGCTTATGCGGGCCCGGAAACGGGCGTAAGGGACCGCGCGAGCTATGTGCTGCGGCAGAACAAACTTACGTTTGTACTTACCACCCCACTTTTTCCTGACGGTACTATTGCTGAACATATCCGTCTTCATGGCGATGGTGTAAAAGTATTAGCCCTGAAAGTGGATGACGCTACGAGCGCCTGGAATGAGACTACCCGTCGTGGCGGGCGCAGCTATATGGAACCGACGCGTTTCAGTGATGAGCAGGGTGAGGTGGTGCTGAGCGGTATCCATACTTATGGTGATACTGTACATGTTTTCGTAGAAAGAAAAAATTACAATGGTACTTTTATGCCCGGCTACCGTGAATGGAAATCGGTTTATAACCCTGAACCCACGGGATTGCTGTATGTTGACCATTGTGTGGGTAATGTGGGCTGGAACCAGATGAATGTATGGGTGAAGTTTTACGAGGATGTGATGGGTTTCCGCAATATTCTTTCTTTTGACGATAATGATATCTCTACTGAATACTCTGCTCTTATGAGTAAGGTAATGAGTAATGGTAACGGGTATGTTAAGTTCCCGATCAATGAGCCGGCTGAGGGTAAAAAGAAAAGCCAGGTGGAGGAGTATCTTGATTTTTACCATGGTGAAGGGGTGCAGCATGTGGCTATTGCTACTGCTGATATTATTGCTACGGTGAAGGAGTTGCAACGGCGTGGTGTGGAATTCTTAAAAGTGCCTTCGTCGTATTATGAGACTTTACTGGAAAGGGTAGGGCATATTGATGAGGACCTGGCGCCGCTTGCTGAGCTGGGGATACTGGTAGACCGTGATGATGAAGGCTACCTGCTGCAGATATTTACCCGCCCGATAGAAGACCGTCCTACGCTATTTTTCGAGATCATCCAGCGAAAGGGCGCCCAGAGCTTTGGCAAGGGTAATTTTAAGGCTCTTTTTGAAGCGCTTGAAAGGGAGCAGGATGCGAGGGGGAATTTGTAATTTTTTATTATAGTTGACGTCTGCCGGGCAGTTTCCACTTATATGGCTGGGGATTGCCCGGTTTTTTGTAATGCTGCTATGATGGCGAGTATTTCTTCCCTGTCTACCGTTGTTGTGAGCATATTTTCTTTCATCAGCGGGTTGTTATGGCTCATGGCTGAGGGAATGGTTTTTCTTGCCGAGGTGTGAAATTCTGTTGCACCGGTTGCTGTTGCGAGGTTGGCAATATTTGATGAGCGTATGCCGCTTCCCGGCATGATACTGATGCGCTCACCTGCCTGTGCTACCATTTCTTTTAAGTATTGCTGTCCTTCGGCTGCTGTGGGGTGAAGGCCGGAACTGAGGATGCGTGTGCAGCCGGTATCTATTACTGCTTCGAGGGCATCGGTTGCATTAGCCACCCTGTCGAAAGCCCGGTGAAAGGTTACTTCCATCGGATAGGCGAGTTGTACGAGCGTACGACAGCGGTGGGTATGTACGGTGCCGTCTGCATTGAGGATGCCGATCACTATGCCATCGCAGCCCAGGTCTTTACAGCGGAGTATGTCTTCTTTCATGGCAGTAAACTCGGAGGTGCTGTATAAAAAGTCGCCACCGCGCGGCCTGATGATGGGAAAGAGCTGGAGGCTGGTAAAGGCCCTTGCCTGTTTGATAAAGCCGAAAGAGGGGGTGGTGCCGCCTTCGCCGGGGTTGTCGCAGAGCTCAATACGCTGTGCGCCTGCCTGTTCGATTAGGATACAGCTTTCTATATTGAAGGCAATGACTTCGAGTGTATAACGGGGGCTCATGCGCAGGGTTGGGGCAGGATATAATTATATAATGTGTTTTGCGTCTATCACCTGTTCGCCTTTGGCGGAACGGATGGCGTAGTTAAACCCTTTCTGTATGGCGTATGCGCCGTGACGTCCTTTTTTATCGAGGGCGATAAAGCCTACCTGCAGGTCTTTGGGTTCTTTCTTACGCAGTTTCATAAACTTCATCATGCGTTCTACGGCTTTCCTGCAGGCTATTTCGGGACTGTAGCCCTGTCGCATCAGTTCTACCACGGTATGGCTGCCGCAGATGCGCACGACTTCTTCGCCTACGCCTGTAGAAGTGGCGCATCCTACTTCATTATCTACATATAGTCCTGCACCGATGATGGGGGAATCGCCTACGCGGCCATGCATTTTATAGGCCATGCCGCTGGTTGTACAGGCGCCGGAAGCATTTCCACTGCTGTCGAGCGCGATCATGCCAATTGTGTCGTGGTTAAGGAGTGCGGCAGGCCAAGGCTGTTCTTTGGTATCCTGCCGGCCTGCTTTCATGCGTTCCTGTATGTTTTCTATTGTATTGAGCGGGTTGTATTTTGATGTTTTGAGCCATTCTTTCCAGGCGGCTTCAGCTTTTGGGGTAAGGAGGTTTACTTTTTCGAAGCCGTTAGCCAATGCAAACTGCAGGGCGCCTTCTCCCACGAGCTGTACGTGTGGTGTTTTTTCCATCACCAACCGTGCGATGCTTATGGCGTGTATAATGTGTTCGAGTGCCATTACAGCGCCGATATTGCCGAGTTCGTCCATGATACAGGCATCGAGGGTTACTTTTCCATCACGGTCGGGGAGGCCACCGTAGCCTACGCTCTGGTCGTCGGGGTCTGCTTCGGGTACCTGTACCCCTTTTTCTACTGCGTCGAGAGCACGGCCCCCGTTGCCGAGTACCTGCCATGCTGCTGCATTGGCTTTGACGTTGGGGGCCCAGGTGGAGATAACGATCGGGTAGGCCGGGCCACCTGCTGAAGCAAGTACATTTTTAGTATTGAGCAGGGGTGCTGAGAGGGCTGATATCTGCAGAAATTTTCTTCTGTTCAATGGCATAACGAATTGTTTAAATCAGTCATGGAAAGATAATGCTTATTCATACGAAAAGTGAATATCCATTTTTTTTGTCGATTTTTGCACCAGCAGGGAAGTTGACCGCTGCCTGGCGAGGCCCTCCCTTAAAATGATTTTGTACCTTGCAAATTGACGGTTAAATTTTAATTTTAAGACTGGTTCATTGGATAGCCCTTACCCTTGGGTGTACCGGCAAAGGAAATAAGAAAAAAACAGCACAGTGGGAAAAAGTAAAACGAGTAAGAAAAAGAAGAACGACAAAAGCAAAACGACCCAGCCAACCATCAAAGGCACTCTTGATATTGCAAGGAGCGGAATGGGGTATGTGATTGCTGAGCAAATGGAAAAAGACATCATTGTTAAACCCAACGATTTCAACGGGGCTTTTCATGGCGATGTTGTACGTGTGCACGTTGTTAAAGTAGTTTCCAACGGCAAGCGTTTTGAAGGGCGCATCACTGAAGTAGTGGAGCGCCGGCAGACGGAATTTATCGGCAGGATAGAAGTGGGCAGCACTTTTGCTTTTTTTACTCCTGATAGCAAGAAGCCGATGCCTGATTTCTTTGTTCATCCCAAAAATCTTAATGGTGCAGCAGATGGCGACCGTGTTGTGGTTCGCTTCCTGCAATGGGAAAAGGGGGATAAAAAACCTGAAGGTGAAGTATTGCAGGTTTTGAAGGCCGAGGATGAGAATGACATGGCCATGAAAGAGATCTTGCTGGAACATAATTTTCCTATCGTATTTGACGATGATGTGATGGAAGAGGCACTCCGCCTGCCGGATATTATCAGCGCTGAAGAGATCGCTGAAAGAAAGGATTGCCGTGAACTGCTCACTTTTACCATTGACCCTGCAGATGCGCGTGACTTTGATGATGCATTGAGCATACGTCTTATCCGCAACGGCTTATGGGAAATAGGCGTGCATATAGCCGACGTAAGTCACTATGTGGTACCGGGTACCAGGCTGGATGACTGCGCTTATGAGCGGGCTACGAGCGTGTATTTGCCTGACCGGGTGAACCCGATGCTGCCGGAAAGGATATCAAATGAGCTTTGTTCGTTGCGCCCGAATGAAGATAAATGCACTTTCTCTGTTATTTTCGAGATCAATGATAAGGCTGAGGTAAAGCATTACTGGATAGGCCGTACGGTGATTCACTCTGACCGCAGGTTTACTTATGAGGAGGCACAGGATATTATTGAAACGAGGGAAGGTGATCACAGTAAGGATATCTGGATACTGAACGATCTTGCACAGAAGTTGAGGCGTAAGCGTTTTAAGAACGGGGCGATCAACTTCTCTTCCCAGGAGGTGCGTTTTACTCTTGATGAAAAAGGTAAGCCCATTGGCATTGTGGTGAAAGAGAGTAAAGAGGCTCACCAGTTGATAGAAGAGTTTATGCTGCTGGCCAACCGGTCGGTTGCTGAATATGTATCGAAGGTCAAGGTTAATAAAAAGCCATTGCCTTTCCCGTATCGTATTCATGATACGCCGGATGATGATAAGCTGAAACCTTTTGTGGCTTTTGCTGCCAAGTTTGGCTATAAGTTTGATATGAAGGATGAGGAGGCTGTTGCCCGCTCCTTTAATAAGTTACTTAAAGAAGTGCACGGTAAGCCCGAGCAGCATGTGCTGGAGCAATTGGGTATCCGCACCATGGCTAAAGCTGTGTACACTTCTGAGAATATCGGGCATTATGGCCTTGGGTTTGAGCATTATGCGCATTTTACCTCGCCGATACGCCGTTACCCGGATGTGATGGTACATCGCATATTGCAGAAATGTCTTGATAAGGCTCCTGTGGTGGATAAGAAGATGGAGGAGAAATGTAAGCATTGCAGTGAACGTGAGCGTTCTGCTATGGAATCGGAGCGTGCGGGTAATAAATACAAGCAGGTAGAGTTTATGATGGATTATGTAGGTGAAGAGTTTGAAGGCGTCATCAGTGGGGTAGCGGCATTTGGTTTCTGGGTTGAAACGGTGGCGCATAAATGTGAGGGGCTGGTGGCGGTGCGTGATCTGCTGCTCTATGATGATTTCAGGCTTGATGAAACGGATTATGCACTGGTGGGAATGCGTACGGGGCGCAAGTTCAGGATGGGCGATATTGTTATGATCAAGGTGGTATCGGCTAATCTTGCAAAACGCCAGTTGGATTATGAGTGGGTGAAGGGGTGATGGAACGATGGAAGACTATTTACTACTAACGGCTAAATAAATTAATGCATACATTTTCGGAATTGTCGAAGGTTTTTGAGGAGCGGTTTGGAATGCGTCATTTTCCTGCGCATACTTCTACACTGTACGACCCTGCACAATATATTCTTGGATTGGGTGGTAAGCGCGTGAGACCGGTAGCGGTACTCATGGGAAATGAGTTGTTCGATGAGATTTCTAAGGATGCCTATCACGTGGCTACTGCAATAGAGTTGTTTCATAATTTCAGTCTTATTCATGATGATATTATGGATAAGGCCCCCCTGAGGCGGGGAATGGAAACTGTACATACCCGCTATGGTGAATCAACGGCACTGCTGGCGGGTGATGTGATGCTGGTAGTTGCATACGAATACTTGCAAAAGGTTAATCCAGCACTTCTGCCTGCCCTGCTCAGGTTATTCAATGATACGGCTAAAGCTGTGTGTGAAGGTCAGCAGCTTGATATGGATTTTGAAAAACGTACGCTTGTTACACTTGATGAGTACGTTAATATGATCACTCTTAAAACTTCGGTATTACTGGCAGCAAGCCTGCAGATGGGTGCGCTGCTGGGTGGAGCAGGGGAGGGTAATCAACGTCATCTTTATGAGTTTGGTAAAAACCTTGGCATTGCCTTCCAGGTGCAGGATGATTTTCTTGATGCTTTCGGTGATCCTGCTGTATTCGGTAAACAACCGGGTGGGGATATACTGGCTAATAAAAAAACCTTCCTGCTGATTCATGCATTGGAAACAACGTCTCCGGCACAGCGGCAGAGGCTGAATGCCCTTATGGAAGGAAGTGACCCGCAAAAGGTAGAAAAGGTTCTGGCGCTGTTTAAAGATTGTGGTGCAGACCAATGGGCTACCGCATTAAAAGAGAAATACCTCAGCACTGCATTGCAGCACCTTGACGATGTGGCAGTAGTCAGTGCCCGTAAAGAACCCCTTGCTAACCTTGCCGACTACCTGATCAGAAGGGATAAGTAATCACTCTATTTTCGGTGAATAAAAAAGCTGCTTTGAGATCAAAGCAGCTTATAAGCAATCAATCGTCGCAAACACCGGTCATTACCGGATTAATATAAAGGTTCCCTGCATTTCCACAATCTTGCCGTTCCTGTCAAGACCTTTGATCATCCACACATATGTTCCCTGGGGTTGTTTCTTGCCTTTAAACATACCATCCCATCCCTGGCGGTACTGTTTTGTTTCATATACGAGTTCGCCATACCTGCTGAATATCCTGAAATAATCGGTCTTTACAATGCCTACAGGTGTGGGCCGGAAGACGTCGTTCAGGCCATCGCCGTTTGGACTGAAGGCATTCGGGAGGTAATAGGTTGGTCCGTTATATACTTTTACAAATACTTCGTCCTTGCCTATGCAACCTGCGTTATCCTGTACATATACGGTAAAGCGTGTATCGCCGGAGAGTGTAGCGAGTGGTGACTGTATAAACGGATTGTTGAGCGGACCTGCGGGGCTCCACACATAACTTACGCCTCCACTTGCAGATAACTGGTGGGGTACGCCGGTTACGGCAATGGTATCGTGACCTGCATCGGCCGGTACCGGACCGTGCATCTCTACCAGTACAGTATCATATACTTTAAAATTGCAACCATAATCATCGCTTACCTCAAGTACATACTCCTGCGTGGTATCAGGCTTGGCAGTAGCGATAAAGTTATCGGGTGGTGTTACGGATGCAGAGGGCAGCCACAGGAATTTTACCGGTCCTGAGGTGCGGATGACACTGCCCCGAAGCGTTGCTGTTGTTTTATGACAAATGACGGTATCAAAGCCGGCATTGGCAATTGGTTTGAATTTTACGTTTACTCCAATAGTGTCTGAACGTTCGCAGACGCCCCAGCGGGCTGTTAAATAATAACGCGTATTGGTATGTGGCGATACAACCGGGGTCTGTGCAGTGGTATTACTGATGTCGGCACCAGGCCCCCAATTGAAGATGGTAGTTTGTGCATTGGTCTGCGGAATGAGAGTAAGGTCGCTCCATTCGCATATTGTGGTATCAGGCCCCAGTTCGAGGCGCATTGTATCGTTCAGCGTTATGGTTGCAGCAGTGTTGGCGATACATCCGTGGTTGTCTTTTACAAGGATATTGCCATATATGCGTATTGAGTCGGTAAAGGTGTTGCCGGCCTGATACTGCCCGCCATTGTTGATAGAATAAGTGTACGGCAGGGTGCCGCCACCGGCTGTAATGGTAATGGTTCCATCATTGCCATTACAGGTAGCTGGTGTTGCTGCTGCAGAGGCAGTGAGTAATTGGGGTTGTGTAATAACCAGTGGGGTATCCTTGGTACATCCATTTACATCGCGGATGCGTGTGTTGTATGTTCCGGCAACGAGATTCCCAAAATTAGAAGTAGGGTTATAGTTGGCTCCCCCATCAATAGAGTAACCATAAGGGCTTGTACCGCCGCTGACAGTTAGTGTGATACTGCCATTGTTTTCGCCAAAACAGTTGACATTTTGTACTACTGCTGTTACACCGAGTGGGGTTGTCGGCACGAGTGTAACGGAGTTGGTACCGCCGCATCCAAGTGCGTCGGTAAAACTGAGACTGTATGTGCCCGGACCAAGGTTGTTAAATGTGGGAGATAATTGCGGCGACCCGGAATTGATAGAATAACTGTATGGCGCTGCGCCGCTTGTTGGTGTAATGGTAATACTGCCATTATTGATACCGGCGCAGGGTGGGTTGGTTTGTGAAGTGGTTGAAGTGAGGGCTGCACCTGCTGTTACAGTGGCGGTAGTTTGCCCAAAACAGCCGTTGGCATCAGTAAAGGAAAGGGTATATGTGCCAGGTGCCAAACCGGGGAAAACCGGTGATAGCTGCGGTGTTCCTGAGTTAAGTGAGAAACTATAAGGAGCGGCGCCGCTGGTTGGTGTAACCGTAATACTGCCGTTACTGGCTGCTGCACAACTTGTAGGGGTTGCCGTGGCTGTACCCGTAATGCCTGTTACGGTACCTACGGTTACGTTGAGCCTTTGCCGGCAAGTACCTGCATCTGCTATATCTACGGTATAGTTTCCTGCAATGAGGTTATTAAAAACATTGGAGGTCTGTGGGGTACCACCGTTAAGGGAATAAGTTAATGGCGGAATGCCTACACCGGGTGGAACAGTGACAACGATACTGCCTGTTGCACTGGAGCAGGTAGCGGGGTTACTGGTAGCTGTGGCACCGAAATCGTTGCCCCTTGTAATATTGATGGTATCGTAACGATAGAGGGATTCCTGGGTAAGATTGCAACTGCTGAACTCGGTGCGTATCACAGCCTGAGTTGATGCCGCTGTGGGGCAGAAGTTATTGAAGCTGATCTCCAGTTCGCCGGGGCGGGTAGTGGTAGTATCTGCCAGGGCTACCACTGCATTGTTTACGAGGAGTTCGGCTTTTACAAAACGACTTGTACCTCCATACGGGAGGAAACGGAAGGCTTCGTTAGCAGATGTCCACTGGGTACAGTTTTTGCCCGGGGGAGTAATAAATTCATCCCTGTTCCAGTTCTGCATACCCATGATGGAGTTACCACTATTCCATGAGGTGCAGACTGATTTATTTTTTACATATATCTCTACAATGCCGGTGCCTTCATACAACACTATCTGGAAAGTATTAAGATCGGGACAGTTACCACCGGTATTGTACATCCTGATGTCGTTATAAGAGATGATGGCCCTGCGGCAGGGTGCAGTACCCTCAACCCGGTATTCGATCTTTTTTGAAGAGGGTGAGGCAGTGCTGCGGGGATCGAGATCGGAGTAGGCCCCCATAATGGAAGCCCGGGGGTAGTATTCAGGAGTGGTAGAGCATACGGTGCCGCCTGCATAAGGCAGGGGTATATTGTTGCGCAGGTCCCAGGCATTGTCGCAACCGGCATTGGCCTGGTCGAAAGTGATAAGACCATTGGAGCCTACCATTAGGGTAGTATAGTTAGTACCAAAAAAACAGAAGTTAAAGCCGAGGTTCTGTATGGCTGAATATTTATCATCAGCATACAGTGCGGGTAACTCAGTTGCTGTGGGGGAGGTAAAAGCGTAGGGCTGGTAAGTGATTCGCTGGTTGATATAAGTCGTCGTTTGCTTGATATGCGGAACCGTAATACTCAGATTAGTACAGGTAACACCGCAGGGTAGCGTAATATTCGACGAGGTATTAACTGACATAATGGGAACACAATTCTCCTGCGCGGTTAGGGTAGCGGAGATAAGGATGAAAGTGCTCAGTAACAGGTAAAATTGACGCATGCCTATTGTTTAATGGCGTCAAATATAATCAATCTCAATGATAAACAAGCCGTCCGGGGGCTGATTTTATACACCTTTCCGGGGCGAAATGAGCCAAAAACAGGGGATAATTATCCCATAAGCTTTTTCTTCTGCAACAGGTACTCTTCCTGGGTGATGGCACCTTTCTGGAGCAGGTCGAACAGTTTGTTAAGCTCATCAGCCACCAGATGAGGGGCTGTGCTGCCCACATTACTACGGGCAAGGGCTTCGGCAAGGTGGGTGGCCTGCTGGCTGATTTGTGACTTTTTATACTCTTCCTGGGCGTGGGTGATGGTATCTTTCAGGAGTTTGGGGTGGTGGATGAGGTTATAGCTTGTATCGCCCATTTCAGCTGCGGTCTGTATCTTAATATCTCCATAACCTAATATCCGTCCCATAATCGGTTGGTCATATTCTACGTTGTTGATCTTATCGATCGGGCTTTCCTTGGAATACCGTGTAAAGAAACCGCTTTCGTCTATCACCCGGAAATTAGTGACCGCCCAGAGATTGTGCTTCCATTCCATATAGATATAGAGAGGTACAAGGGCTGCAATCAGGGAAATGATAAATGCCAGGCTTATTCCGAGCCATAAAAAAAGCAGCACAGTAAGCAGAAGCCAGGCGATGGTGGGCAGCACCAGTTTAACCCAATGCTGCCGTATAATCACCAATATTTTTTCGTCTTTTTTGAGTTGTGTTCTCATGTAATGATTACTTTAACAAAGGTGTACTTACCATATCTGCACTCTCTTGCTTTCCTCGCGGAACATCTTGTCGCCGGGTTTCACGCCAAAAGCTTCATAGAACTCGGGTACATTTACTACAGGTCCATTAACTCTTTCTTTTGCGGGAGCATGTACGTCAGTCATTACCAAAACGGCCAGCCTTTCCTTTTTTGACTGGCTGAGCCAACCGTAGGCGTATCCAAGGAAATAACGTTGCAGCGGTGTAAGACCGGCGATGGTTTTGCCAGCTTTATATTCTTCAGTCTTTTTAAAGGCATCAAGGCCGATAAGCATACCACCGAGATCGGCAATATTCTCACCCTGGGTCACTTCGCCATTTACATGAAGCGTATCTACAGGAATAAACTCGTTAAACTGCTGAATGATGGTCTTAGCCCTCTTGTTAAATTCTTCCATGTCCTCTTTAGTCCACCAGTCTTTCAGGTTGCCCTCCGCGTCGTACTGGCGGCCCTGGTCGTCAAAGCCATGCGTAATCTCATGACCAATGGTGCTAGCGCCTGCATAGCCATAAACAAAGGCATCGTCGAGATCTTCGTCTCTCATACCCGGCACTGCGAAGATGCCTGCAGGTAATACAATCTCATTATTGCCTGGATTGTAATAGGCATTATATGTCTGCGGTGTAATCTGCCATTCTGTGCGGTCAACGGGTTTACCCAGTTTATTAATATTGTAAATGCGCCAGTAAATGGTAGCCGCCAGGATATTCTTATAATAGGAATTTGGAGTGATTTCCAAAGACGAAAAATCTTTCCATTTATCGGGATAGCCTACTTTTTTATCTACTTTCTTCAATTTTTCGAGCGCGCGCTGTCTTGTTGCTTCGCCGATCCAGGTCAGTTTGCTGATGCGCTCCGCATAGCTTTCGCGGATAGCTTCTACAAGATTGCTATAGCGCTGTTTAGCTTTTTCGTTAAAGTAGGCAGAGGCAAAAAGTTGACCTAGCAGTTCTCCCATACAGGCTTCTTCCGCATCAAGTACCCTTTTCCAGCGTGGACGCATGGTGGTGGCGCCGGTAAGGCTGCGGCGATAATTGAAATAATTGAGGTCCGTAGTATGGTCGAGGTACTCTGCGTATGACATAACGATCTGGAACTTTAAGTAAGTTTTCCAGACGTTTATTGGCGTTGTTTTAAGGAGGTTGCTGAGCGCCTTGAAGTAATCAGGCTGCCCCAGTACAATAGAATCCTTAGGGTTGGGTATTACAGCTTCTTTGGCATATTCCATCCAGTTAATAGAAGGACAAATCTTATTAAGCTGGCCAAAGGTCATTTTATTATAGTTGAGGTAGGGGTCGCGCAGGTCTTCGAGTTTACGGCTGGCAACTGCCATTTTTTTCTCAAGATCGAAGAGGCTAAGCATTGCCACATGAGCAGCCTTGGGAGAATAGCCGATCTGTATGAGTGTCTTTTCGATGTATTGCTTGTAAGCTTCACGTACTTTAACCGTGCGGGCATCAGTTTTGAGATAATACTCGCGGTTAGGCATACCGAGGCCACCCTGGTCGATTTTGAAGACCATGGCTTCGCTGTTTTTATCATCTTGTGCAGCATAGTCGGTAAAAAAGCAGCCAACACCAGAGAAATGTAGTGAGGCTGCTGCTTTGGTAAGCTCTTTATAACTGGTTATTTTATCTATTGCCGCAAATTCTCTTTTTAGAGGTGCGAGACCAGCATTATTGATGGCCACGGTGTCCATGGCGGCCAGCCAGAAGTCTCCGATCTTTTGAGTGCCGGTGCCATTGGCCGCTTTGGCAGCAGCCGCATTTTTATTGATCTCAAGAATGCGATTGTATATTTCTTCCTGTACCATATTGCCGATGCTCCAGCCGCTTTCGCCGGGAGGGATGGGAGTACGTTTGATCCAGCCGCCGTTGGCGTACTGGAAGAAGTCTGCCGCCGGGGATACGGTTGGATCGATATTGGCGGCCAGGAAATCAGGTTTGTTTTGAGCAGAAGCGCTGCCGGCAATGATAACTGCAAGCGCGAAGAGTAATTTTTTCATTCTTCTTTTTTTATCAATTGTTTGTTCTTACAGAAGGGTGGTTCTGTAAGGGGATAAAAATAAGGATTCCCTGGCATGGGCAGTTATTTTTTTGATAAGTGCAATATCGCTATTATTTTTACAGTCCTTTAACCGGTTAAAAGGAAGAATGATTATGGTTTTGAGGTTTGCGGGATGTAGCGCAGCCCGGTAGCGCGCTTCGTTCGGGACGAAGAGGCCGCTGGTTCGAATCCAGTCATCCCGACTTGAATGGACAAATTGCTTTGGTTAGCAATTTGTCCATTTTGATTTTCGGCTGTATTACGCTGCTGGCCGTCCATCCACGCAAAAATTGGACTGATCGTAGATGTTCGAACTGTTTATGGGCGTTTGCGCCATGGCATTGCTGACTTGTTGTTTTTCTGCACTGTATTTTGCCATTTACCCTTACCGCATCATAGTCCATTAGCGGTGGTTTTAAAGGATTGCTAATATACCAGGTTTATGTTACCTGCTATCACTGTTCCTGATTGCGGCATAGTTATCATTACGCTTCTGGGTGTCTCGAACACGGTAGGTACTTCATTAATGATCTCTCCCCTCTGTATAAGTTTGTTCACTATCCGCAATGGTAAGATGATCTCTGCGATCGGATAGACGAACATTCAGCTTGAAATGCTTGAAACAATAAAAAACTGGCAACCAGACTACAGTAAAATAGTCTGTACTTTAAAAAACAGCTTTATCAAAGTGATTTACGGTCAAAATAAGCCAGCTTTTTTTACAAAGATATCCCTTCGATTTATAAAACTGTTTAAATGAAGCGCTGTAAGCGTTAGATGAAACTGTACAGGCTGATTTTTATTTGAGAAAAAGTTTTTTCACAGTCTGACGTTGAAGCACTGGCGATGTGGCGGTATTCTGTGTTACGTCTGCCGAAACCGAAGCTGAGTAGCAAACAAAAAAGCTGAGAATATATTCGTCACCCCGCCATATTGCCAATGCAATGTTAGCGGTAGTTTTTACCACTTCTTTAATTGTTTTCCTGTCTTATTTTGATATTCGTCAAGCAAACGACCGTATAGTTTTTTTTCATTTTATAATGCGGAAGCCTGATTTCATCTTCTCTTGTTTCAATTCCTGGAGTATTGCAAGGAACTTTAAATCCAGCCTTTTGCATTTCTGCTACGTCATTTGTCAACAAAGTATCATTAGTTGAAGTTCCAATGACTTCCATTGTATTTGCATTATCATCGTAAATGACTTCCCAAAACCTTTTCATTTTCCTTTATAATTTGCATTAGTGACATGTTTTCCTACATTCCTAAATGGTTGAAATTTTAGATGATTGATTTGTCGTGCTTTGAACCAATCGTCTAATGTTTTGAAATAATTCTGAACATCCGAATTTTCATAGATAATTTGGAACTCATACTTTATAAATTCTAAGTCCCGGTCCTTAATAATATCCATTTCGTATAGTTGGCCAATATTTGAAAACAAACCAAGAAGTTTATCAAGTTTTCTTTCGTATTCCGACATATGAAATGTGTCAACAGAGTACCGAAATTGTCCATATTCAATTTTGTAATAAATGTCTTGCATTTCATTGTCCTGATAGAACTGATTGCAAAGCTGTAATAACAAGTCAGCTCGTTTTTGCTTGTTTGAAATATAAATTTGTCTAAATGCGGCAAAAACTCCAATTGTCGTAGCAACCAATAAGGCAATATTAATTATGTCTGATATGGAAACAGGTTGTGTCATAAAATTACAGCTAACGGTTCGGGTATTGCCGAAGGCGGGGCGTTTCAGCACTGCTGTTGATTTGAAAGACTATTGTTCGGTTAAGCACAAAAGTGTCATAGAAGCCCGTCACCCCCGCTTTTGGCAATACCTTGTTACCTGCTGCCCCTTTTTCGTTGGTCTGTCCAGCGTTGGCAAGAAGCACACTCTTTTGCAAGTTTTGGCTTGTGTTTCGGCTTTGTGCGGCTTGCAAATGTGTGCGCTTGTGTGTTGGCATTAGGTCAGTCAGCATTAGATTGCATTAAATAATTTTTGTTTGTTTGTCAGTTTATTTATGTCTGTCTGTTTAGTTTCTGTTAGGTCAGATTTATACCGAACTTCTGAAACTTCTGTAGGAATGTGAACTAACTCAATCTTGCTTATGTCTTGGTGTTTGTAAAAGCGTAACGATTGTTTAGCAATTTCATAGTCAAATTTTATTCCTATGGAATGTTCTAAAGAACTGCCAAGTGTCTTGCAAATAATACTGTTTAGTTTTTCTGTCAGTTCGTAATCCCTACCGAATTTTTCAGAGATGTTGTCCGTGAGTTGTTGAATGTTTAAGCCTGAATTATTCTGATTTACGAAAATTGAAGCGATTAAAACCTGTGTGTCAGCTGGCGGATTTAATTGCTCCGATGAAAAGATGTGTTTACGTTCAAACGTAGAGCTACTCTTTACTTCAATTCGTTCTGTTCCTGCATTAAAATCAAATTTTTCTTCAGGAATGCTATGCCAATATTCTAGAAGCGTTTGCGGATTTGATGCATTGTCAATTAAAAACAACTCCGCCCAAAGTCCGTTTACAGTGTTGGTTGGTGAATCTGTTAATATTTTAAAAACTTCAATAAACCTTTTTAAAGCGTCAACAACTTGTTGTTGTGTAGGATTTGCTCCTATTGTTTTGATTAGAGTTTCTGCAATTCTCAAAAAATATTCTTGCAGATTTCTATCTACACTTCGGAAAGTAACTACAGTAAATGTTTGTAGTCTACTTCCTCCATTCTCTGATATTTTACACTCAATGTTTTGTTCAAGTTGTAAATATTTCAAGCGAAAGTTTTTAAGACTAATATCTTTTATCCGTTTTGTAACTGACAGTAAAAGGACAGCATTACCTTCAACGTCTATTGCAATTCTAAATTCAGGATATTCAGGAATAGCGATAGCGTTGAAAACATTGGTGTTGTTTTCAGGAATTGAAAGCGTATCATATAAATCAATTAAATTCATACTTGCCTGATTATGTCTGCTCCAATATGTTCGGGAATCCAAATTGCAAGTGTAGGAACCCTTGTGAATTCTGTATCTCTAATGTTGAGTAAGTGAATTTGAATAGTTAATAGATTTTCGTCTTTAATTTCCGAATCGCCTGGATAGATAACTTCTCCAGTTCTTGGGTTTTTACCTTGAAACAACTGTTGAATTTCTTGATTTGTGTCTAATTTACGAGTTCTTCCTACCCAATTATCAATAGAATTAGCACTCATCAAATAAACCAAACATTCATCGTCTGAGTGTTCTTCTATGTAGCCTTTTAAAATTCCTCTTAGACTTGAATAAGTTGCAGAATCACTTTCTCTTGTGTAACGAAGTTTATTTAGTAAATGCTCCAAACAATCTTTGATTGTAATCCTAGCAACTAAATGTTTTTGTTCTTCTGTTCGGTTGGCGTGTCCTATGTCTTGTGAAAAGTTTGCGGAATTTACTTGTAAAAATGTAAACAATGATTCTCTATTTGTTTCAATCAATTCTTCTGTGTCGTGAGGGGCGTTTATTCTAAACCAATCATTGCCAAACGTATCTCTATCTAAATCATCATAAATTACATTACGCCTAGTCAAGTTGAGCATTTGGTCTAATACTGCCTCTCTGTCCCAATCATTCAAATGCCTATTGTTAAGGTCGAATTCTAAGAGTCTGTTTCTTACATCTTCTTCGTGTGCAACAATAAAATTATATGAATCAATCGTTACTTGGTCGAGAAACACACGGCAAAATCCTAAATAGTTTCTTTTGTAACCGAAAAACCTTGCTCGCTGCTGAATGGTATCAACGTTTCCTGTTCCTATATTTCTCGGCATATAAGTTACCGTCAATCCTTCAACTGTAAAACCTCTATCCATAGATTGACCACCCACCAAAATCCAAGAATAGGAATCGTTCCAAGGAATTTGAGGAGTTTCACCGTTTCGTGAGTTTACCTCTACAATTTGTGTATATCTTATGGCGTGAATTAAGTTTGTGTCTGATAACTCTTCAAATGATTGTAAGTTAGAAACTGTTTGCTGTAATTGGTTGTATGATTCTCTAAATTCATTCAGTAATTCACGTCTATCTTCATATTCATTGCTCGACAACAATCTTTGCCAACTATTGCAAGTATTACGAATCCAATTTGTAAAATCGCTATGGTCGCCCTGCAATCTAGAAGGATGAACTAACATTGTTCTATTTCTTTGGTCTTTATTTATTTCGCCAGCAACAACGCCTAGAAAATAAATTCGTAAAGCACTTTTAAGACTTTCAGGAATTTCAAATAACTGATTATTATTTGTGGAAATTTCGTTTGCTGGAATTTCTGCAATCAAATTTGGATTGTTCCTGAAAAATTCAATTCCACCAGTATATTCTTGTCCGGGGGTTAAAAGCCTAATAAAGTTTGGAGAAAGTCTATCCATTATGTTTATGAATAGATTTGCTTGTGGTGTTGCGGTATACTGCAAAAATGTGTGATGAGGAAAAATAGAACGTAATGCAGTTATTCTTCTATAAATTGTAGAAACTTGGTTTTCACTTAAATTCTCAACATCAATTCCTTGTCTCGCTGCCCATCTTGCCCTTGTGTTCAAACTTGCTTGGTCGCCCTCATCATCAATTATCAATGTAGGAACTCCCTGTAAATTCTGTCCTTGTAAAATATTTACTAAATTATTTAAGTGAGAAGTATTTTTCATTATCGTAATTAGTAACGTCCTACACCTATCATTTGGAAAAGTCGGGTCTGCCCATTGTGCTAATGTTGTTTCGATTATTTCTGCGTCTTGTGTTCTGTTTGGATTTTGAAGCAAAGTCCATTTTCTGTCGAAACGTGTGTTTAATCTTAAATCATTTGATAAACGCTGTGTAGATTGATTTACCAAGTTTGTTGATACACCAGCTATTACAATAACAATTTGATAATTGTTATCTCTTGCTAAAGATGTAAGCGTAGTAAATGAAAGTGTTTTACCACTTTGAACATAACCAATTACGATTCCTGTTTCGTTGTTAGTTGGATTATTCGGATTTCCGCAAACCTGCATAATGCGATACGTTTCATTTAAAACACGTTCACCACTTTCGTTTGGTGTTTTGTCAGGATTGGTGAAACCTTTACTGCGTAATAGTTCAATAGTTTCATCTCCAACAAACGGTTGCCATTCGCCATTTGTATTGTTATTTTGTATTTCAATTATTTCCGTCATATGCAGTTTACTTTGATAAATTGGCAATTAGTTCATTGAAGTTTCTACGCACCTCGCCTTGATTTTTATAGCTATCTTTTGCAATAATTTCAGAAAGTCCAAAAGCTGCAGCTATGCGAAGTATAGGTTCAATTTTATTTGTGTCAGCTCCTGCAAACTCAACCATAAAAGGGTGAGTAAGCGAAAGCCTAATACCGATTTGTCTAACTGATGAATTATTTACTTTCTGTTTTATAAAACTGTCTCCAACTTCTATTAACTCTGTTAATGATGGGTCATAAGACAATTCTATTGAAACTTTCCAATCAGTTTTATTAAATCGTAAATCAAATTCACGATGCAGCGTTTGTTCAGTTTTTGTTAATTCTTCTTGTTCGGGTTCTTCTACTCTTGAAATAGAGTTTACAACATCTGCAACCGCTTGTGGTGCTTTCTTTTCAAAATCATTAACTGTTTCGTCAAGTGCCTTTACAGCAGCTTTGTATTCTACTACTGTTGCACGAACTCTATACTGTTCTGCTTGTTGCAATAGAGGAAAATCTTTTGAACTAATATCGTCCTTCAAAAGACGAAGAAAAATATCAAGATTTTCATCCCATTGAACACCTTTCTTGGTGAAGTTCACACTAAAGCCATCCAAGTGTAGTTCGCCAAAAACTCTTTGATAGCGATAGCTGTTAGGTGCACCAAAAATAAAATCGGGTCTAAATCCCTCATCAAAACTACCTTCAATTACACGTCCTCTACGAAATAGGGCAAAACCTGCTTCGGCTGTTGACGCTTTTTCACGAATAGCAACAAAACCGTGAACGCTTAATCCTTCTTCAATATCAAAATTGATTTCTTTTCGCCAAAGAATCGGTTCACCACTTGGCTCATCGTGTTTTGCAACATTTAAAATTTTAGGGTCATTAAAGGTAAGTTCCTCGCCGTTTAATGTGAGTTTCAAAACGCCTTTACGAATAAACTCTCTGTATATGCTTCGTAAATGGTCTTTTACTTTCCCAACTCCTTTTCGTTTTGGAAGTCGATTTACATTAAATAGTTCAACAATAGTGTAATGATGTTTCTTATCGCAAGGCTTAGTTTCAACATCTAATTCTTCCAATTTATCTTCAAAAATTCGTTGCATATCAAAGACAACTTTTTTGACGTTGTCTTCGCCTAATGCTGTTGTAGTAACACACCAATTGTCAGCAAACCAACAAGCCGCTGATTTCATTCCCATTCCAAATTCAGACAAGCCGGAATTATCAGGCGGAACTTCTGCTGCTCTAAAAGCTCTTGCGTAGTCAGTTTTTCCAATGCCTCCTGCATTATCACGAATAGTAATTCTGTTTTCTGGTTCGTTGATTTCTACTTTTACTTCAAGTTGAAAATCTTTACCCTCAATTTCTTTAATTGCTTTTTCGTTTTTAAGATAACTATCAATTGCATTATCAATAAACTCAGCCAAAGCAAACCAAGTTTGATACTCTAAGTGTTTTAGAACAGAGAGCATAGTTACTTGTGGGCGAATACTTACTTTATTTTGCTGGCTCATAGATCTTGGATAGAGAAGAAAATGAATGGTGTTGCGAAGCAACACCATTCATTTTCTTCTCTTGTTCTAAAAGTTGTGTTGCTATGAGTTTTACAATTTTTGCATTTACAGCGTTGCCTAATGCTTTGAATGCAGCATTGTCATTTTCAGGAAGTTTTAAACCTTGCAGGGATTGAAGTTTTAATCCTTCTTTTCTTGTTATGTATCTGTTTTCCCATCCAATGATAGGAATTTGTGTATTGGTGCAAACAAGAGAAGGAAAGAAGTCTGGCTTTTTAAGCCTTATGCCTGACGCTCTAAACTGTAAAATGTATTTATTGATTTTGCGTTTGCCATATCCAACATTCCACTCCAATTTTTGCCAACTTTGAGATGGTAATTCTGCAATTTTATTTACGACTTCTTTAATGTATTTTTTGTTGTCTTTGTAAAACTGTCTATTTTGTTTGATATAGCGTTGTTTCCAATCTGGAAACACATCTTCAACCCTTGCGTAGCTGGGTAAGTTTGCAAATTGTTTTTCTTTGGTCATCCCTTTAAGTGAAATTCCAAAGTTTCCTTTGTATTCTCCTAATTCCTTTGGTGAAAGCAAATGAGGATACTTTTCTTCAAAAGGATAATCCGCACCAAACTCCATTCCCCAAATTGGGAAGCCTGGGATTTTGATTTCTTTTGGTAGAGCATCAATTAGTTCTTGCCAAAGTTTTATACAGTCTTGGTTTGCTTTGGGCAACTCCTTTGCGTTGGCAGGATTGAGTTCAATAAAATTGTCTAATTCTACAATGTTTCTTTTGTGTTTGTCAACTTTATCAAAACTGAAATGTTGAAGTGCATTTTTTCCTAATGCACCAACGATAAAAATTCTTTGTCTATGTTGTGGAATGCCAAAGTCGTGGGGCGAATAATCTCTATGGTCAACATCATATCCCAACCTTTCAAAGTCGGCTTTCATTGCTTTCCACGTCTCTTCGTTATTGTGCTTTGCTATGAAACGAACATTTTCAAGTATGAAAAACTTTGGTGTTCTTGCTTCAAGAATTTTTACAATCTCATCAAACAACGTTCCTCTTTCATCCTCACGTCCAAGTTGTTTTCCTGCCTTTGAAAATGGTTGACAAGGAAAACCTGCACAAAGTATGTCGTGGTCAGGAATGATTTCAATATTGTCTTTGACAATTTTTCTAATGTCTCCGTGAATATTAATGTCCTTTCCCCAGTTAAGTTTGTAGGTTTCTCTTAAAACAGGGTCAAGTTCACTGGCAAAAACACACTCGTGTCCAAGTTCGTGTAAGGCTTTGTGAAAACCGCCAATCCCTGCAAATAAGTCTATAAATTTCATTCTGTCTTTATGTCCAATCTTGTTATTATTAATTTCGCAATTTACCATTTTGTTAGTTCATATTCTGTTGTCAGCGTTGGCAAGATTGTGGCTCTTTTGCAAGTTTTGGTTTGTGCCTTGGCTTTGTTCAGGTTGCAAATGTGCCACAATGTGCGTTCGCTGTCTAAGTCTTTTCTGTCAGCCCAATAGTAGCACGGTCCCTCGTCTGGGATTACAGCTAACTCAAAAATAGACGCAATTATCCAACTTTTAAAATCTTTATATCAACTCAAAAACCTTTATTTACCAACTAATTATGAAAATAATGTGCAATGAGTGTTTTGTATAAACTTCTCCGTTCTAAACAATAATTTATTTATTTTACGCTATACGCATTTTGTATATTACAGATCAAATCCTCGTTATGATGGATGTCTCCTATTCATTTGGCACCTACAACAACAAAGATGTTATCCGGCTCCGGCCTGGCTATGATCAGAGCCTAAAAAATAACAGCTATTTCTGCCCGATGGAGTGCGTCTCAGAATGCCCGGTAAGTGTCCAACAGCGCATACATAGTTCAGGTAGCTGTTTAAACCTCCATCATCGCCACCGGTTGCTAAGGCGGTATTTCAAAAGAGATCTCTCAAAAATAAGGAATTAGAGGAACTATATTAGGTTTGATTTTTAAAGCTGATAGTCTCAACACGTTAGAATAACGCTCTGAGAGTCCATTTTGTGTGCATCCTGAGCCTGGCAAGGTCATTAGCACCTGCAATCGTATTAATACATCCGGAGTATTTATGGCTCTGTCGAATATCTCCTGTTATTGGGGGTAGTTATACGCAGGATATAGTAAACACAGGGATTACTTTTGTACTCATGAGAATATCCTTTTTAATAATTTCTATTGCCTGTTGCAATACCAGGTTTCCTATGATGGTAAATAATCCTTTAACCCATATATAGCTTTAATTTTATTTTCAATTTTCCGGCACATACGTAACTCCTGCTGTGACGAATGCAAAGTGCAAACATTTTTTATTCGGCATCATCTCGTAAGGATAATTACAGTTGTACCAATCATTAGTTACCCTGTCGCAGTAATTATATCCCCGGACTTAGTCATTGGTTACCCTGGCGCAGTAATTATGCCCCTGACCTCGGTTATTAGTTACCCTGGCGAAGTAATTATAACCCCGGAATAAGTTATTGTTTTCCGGG
>CAZPXP010000038.1:0-37069 GCA_964590975.1 uncultured Ferruginibacter sp.
TATATTGCGGCACCGGATGAAAACACTGCTGCGCCGTATTGGCGGTCCACTGCTGATCGCTTTCAGCACAACGAGCAGCGAAGCGGTATTCCCCAAACTCACGGAGGAACTGGAACGCTTTGGCTGTAAGGACAGGATCGTTTCTTTTATCCTGCCGCTGGGCTACAGCTTTAACCTCGATGGCAGTATGATGTATATGACCTTTGCCAGCTTAGCCATTGCGCAGGCTTATCATGTACCACTCGATACGGGTACCCAGTTGGTGATGCTCCTTGTACTCATGCTTACCAGTAAAGGTATTGCAGGGGTGCCCAGGGCTTCGCTTGTGGTTGTGCTGGCTACCTGCGCCATGTTCAAGATACCGCCAGAAGGCGTAGCGATCATCCTGCCGATAGACCATTTCTGCGATATGTTCCGCAGTATGACCAATGTACTGGGGAATGCCCTTGCCACCAGCGTAGTAAGCAAGTGGGAGGGAGAGTTAGCACCTGACGGTGCCGCACATGCACCAAATTTTAACAAAACAGCAGAGCATTAATCTTTAGCTTCAAATCTTATTACATTTATCATGTTATCTATATTGCTTGACTTTCACTGGGGTGAATTGTTACAACCACAGTTTTACATTAAGAACGGCGGACTCTGGCTGTTGATCTTTATCATCTTTGCAGAAACGGGGCTTTTTGTAGGGTTCTTCCTGCCGGGCGATTCCCTGCTTTTTGTAGCCGGCATCTTCAGTAACCAGCTTGCGGCTTATTTATTTGATACCAACAGCGACATCCTGAACCTGTTACTGATCTCTGCGCTCTGTATTGCGGCAGGCATTCTTGGTAATACGGTAGGCTATACTTTCGGGCGGCGTATCGGCCCGGCCATGTTCAGTTGGCGGGACAGGCTGCTTTTTAAAAAACGTTATCTATACCAGGCGCAGGAGTTCTATGACAAGCGGGGTGGGGGGGCTATCGTGGTGGCAAGATTCCTGCCCATTATCCGTACGTTCGCTCCCATTGTTGCGGGAATTGTGGGCATGGAAAAAAAGAAGTTTACGTACTATAATATTATCGGCTGTATTGCGTGGGTGATTACGATGCTCTTTGCCGGGCATTACCTCAACGCTTTCTGTAAAAAGCAGTTTGGTCTTGATCTTGAAAAGCATCTCGAAGTAATCGTGATCGGTATTGTGCTGGTAACGACTGCGCCGGTACTGATTAAACTGTTTGCCGGTAAAAAGAAGCAAAACGAGAATCCTCCTGCCTGATATTGTATGCAACAGAAGAACGGTTCCATATTCAACATTGCAGTAGTGGTAGCAGCCCTGGGTTATTTTGTAGATATCTATGACCTGCTCCTGTTTACCATCGTTAAGAAAACGAGTATGCAGGGCGTGGGCGCTACGGAACTTACGATGCTGGCCGACAGTACAAAAGTGATCAACTGGCAGATGCTGGGTCTGCTGATCGGTGGGGTGTGCTGGGGTGTACTGGGCGATAAGAAGGGCCGACTCTCTGTTTTATTCGGTTCTATCATCTTGTACTCGGTGGCCAACTTTGCTACGGGATATATCCATACAGTTAACCAGTATGCACTCTGCCGGTTTGTGGCGGGGCTTGGCCTTGCGGGCGAACTTGGCGCGGGCATTACGCTGGTGAGCGAATTACTGCCCAGGAATAAACGGGGTATCGGTACCTCCCTCGTGGCAGGTATCGGCCTGAGTGGCGCGGTGGCGGCCTATTTTACTTATTATTTTACGGAAGACTGGCGGCTCTGCTATAAGATCGGTGGTGTGCTGGGTATTGCGTTGCTTTTCCTGCGCATCAAGGTATCAGAGTCGGGTATGTTTAAAAGTCTTGCAGACAGTAAGGCGCCGAAGGGTAATTTTTTTATGTTCTTTACCAACGGAGAACGTTTCCGTAAATATGCGCTGGCAATACTCATCGGGTTGCCTACCTGGTATGTTATCGGTATACTCGTAAACCAGAGCGACCGGTTTGCCAAACAGATGTATGGCAGTACTACCCTCGACTCGGGCCGCTCAATCATGTTTGCCTACGCAGCAATCGCTGTTGGAGATATACTGGTGGGCCTGGTGAGCCAGTATTTTAAAAGCCGTAAAAAGGCACTGCTTTTATTTTATGGCCTGTGTATTGTTTCGCTGATCCTGTTCTTCAGCGGGATCAATAATTCTGATACGGCGATGTACAGTATCTGCGCCATGCTGGGTTTCAGTACGGGTTTCTGGGCCATTTTTGTTACCATGGGCGCCGAACAGTTTGGTACCAACCTTCGGGCTACGGCTGCCACCACTATTCCGAATATGGTGAGGGGTGCGTTGCCACTGGTGAATATGCTGTTTCTCGATTTGTTTGTTAAAAGCTGGGGGTGGTCTATCATACAGAGCGGTATTGTTACGGGTGTCATCGTAATGGGTATTACGCTGATTGCATTCTTCTTTACCAAAGAAACTTTTCATAAAGATCTAAACTACATAGAAGAAGTATGAGCGCGGTGGATATTGCAGCATACGAAACGGAACCGGCGCCACCGGAAAAATTTCTCATCATCCGCTTCTCTTCCATTGGCGATATTGTGCTTACCACACCTGTTGTACGCTGCCTGCGTAAGGCCTATCCCAATGCGGTCATTCACTTCCTCACCAAGAAGTCATTTAAAGGTATAGTGGAGCACAACAAGTATATTGATAAGATACAGGTGCTGGATAATGATTTTGACGCCATGCTGCAAACACTGAAAGATGAGGGCTATAACTATATCATCGATCTGCACCATAATCTGCGTACCCTGCGGGTAAAGAAAGCGCTCAGTAAGGCCAAAGCCTTTTCATTCAGCAAGCTCAATATTGAAAAATTTATCTATACCAATTTCAAGATCAACGTACTGCCAAAGAAGCATATTGTTGACCGCAACTTTGAATGTATCAGCGAGCTGGGGGTAAAAGATGATGGTGAAGGACTTGATTATTTTATACCGGAGATGGACAGGGTAAAGCAGGATGACCTCCCTACAGCACATTCGGCGGGATATATCGGGGTGGTAATCGGCGCAGCCCTGGCTACCAAAAAACTGCCATTGCATAAGCTGAAAGAGCTATGCGCTGCAATCGATCACCCGGTAGTACTGCTGGGAGGTAAGGAAGACTATGAAGATGGAAAAGCTATTGCTGCGGTGGATGAGATCAAGATATATAATGCCTGTGGTAAATTCAGCCTTAATGAATCTGCCGATCTGGTGCGGAAGGCCAAACTGGTAATCAGTCACGATACCGGTCTGATGCATATAGCAGCAGCATTACAGAAACCCATTATCTCTGTATGGGGCAATACGGTGCCCTCCTTTGGTATGTATCCTTTTTATGGCGCAAAGAACCCCGCACCTTTCGATATTGTGCAGGTAAATAAACTCTGGTGCCGCCCCTGCAGTAAGATTGGCTATGCCAAATGCCCGAGGAGACATTTTAAGTGTATGGAGCATATTGATGTTAATGAAATTGTAAATTTGGCAGAACGAAGACTGCGGGGCAATAAATAATCCCACTTTCTGGTTTTCTTTGCAAAGCAATCAACCTGATCAATGAAAATAACAGCTTTATTATTCGCTTTACTCACCACTCTTTCCCTGTCGGCCCAAAGCCTTAAGGCCATTATCTCTTTCCAGGAGCGTAAACCCCGGCCCGGGTCGGATACGCTTTATTATGATAAAGCGCTCGACTGGAGCCTGTTCCAGGGGGTGCCGGAAAGCAATGGGAAGGTAGCCGCCCTTACTTCTTCAGGATTTGGCTTTGAGGCAGGGATGCTCTATAAGGAGGGGCGCGGTACCCTTGAACTTAATGTGTACTGTTTTTTCAATAAAACAAAGTCGTGGGTAAAGCCCGACCGCACCACCAGCTATATCCTTAACCATGAACAACGGCATTTCGACATCAGCTATATCTCTACCCTGCGGTTCATACAGCAGCTCCGCTCGCTTAAGTTTACCAGGAGTAATTATGACGATTTGCTTGATCAGGCGTATACGGATAGCTATACCTACATGAATAATCTTCAGGCCCAGTACGACCAGGAAACCAATAACGGAATCGATCGTAACAAGCAATCGGAATGGAATGCAAAGATCAGTGCATTGCTTGGCACCATGAAAGCAGAACTACGAATCCCCTGATCTTACCTGGCATCAAACCACACTTTCTTTTCGTCGTTCCAGTCGCCATTGTAATTGATTGTCAGCTCTTCTCCTTTTCCGATTATCCGTACCGTTTTGATAAAAATGGTATCATCCTCAAAGTCCATAAAGTACTCACAGTTGCTTTTATAGCTGTGGTTATAGATAGGTATCAGTCCCAATGCCATACAGCACTGCTCTTTTTCTTTGCCCCATTCAAATATATAATCGTGCAGGAGGGTACGGTCGAGATGCTCACGGTCGGTGCCGGGCAATACGATTACGGGCGATAATTCTATCACTGTACCTGCGGGTATGCGCTCACGCGTAAACACGCCGCGTCCTTTACGCTCTGTCTGGTCGATATATAAGTATGGTTTTATCATGTTATCGTTTTTGTTTAAAACGAAATCAACTAATTTGCAAGATAATTCATATCAGTTCAGTTATATGTCCCTGGAATTAGAAGAAAGAACGTTACAGGATCGTTTTGAGGAAGTGATTGCTTCCGACGATAAACTGGTGATACAGGATTTCCTGAATCAACAGAATATCAGTGACGTGGCCGAACTGGTGTACAATAATGAAGACTGGGAAGGCCAGATCATCTCGCACCTCTCACTGCATCGTGCTGCCAGCGTTTTCAAGATACTGGAACTACCCGAACAGAAGCGTATTGTAAAGAACCTGCCTTCTTTTAAAACGGCAGAACTGCTCAATGAACTGCCGGCGGATGACCGTACTTCTTTTCTTGAAGAACTGCCCAAAGAAGTAGTGCGCGACCTGATCAAGCTCCTGGATGCCGACGAAAGAAAGATCACCCTCTCCCTGCTGGGCTATCCCGAAAACAGTGTTGGTCGTTTGATGACCCCCGATTATGTGTATGTGTATGCCAGTAATACAGTGGAGGAAGTGCTGAATACCATCCGCAGGGTGGGTAAGAACAGTGAAACCATTGATGTTATCTACGTTATTGAAGCCAATGGTAAGCTGGTGGATGATATCCGCATACGGGAGTTTATCCTTGCCAAGCCGGAAACAACGGTGAGTGAGCTGATGGATGGACGATATATCACCCTTAAAGTTAACGACGACCAGGAACAGGCGGCCGAAGCCTTTAAGATGAACAACCGTATGGCCCTGCCGGTAACAGATGATAATAATATCCTGCTGGGTATTGTAACTATCGATGACGTGCTCTGGGTGGCAGAGGAGGAGTTCAGCGAAGACATCCAGAAGATCGGTGGTACGGAAGCACTTGACGAGCCTTATCTCGATATGCCTTTCTGGAAACTGATTGGCAAGCGGGCGCCCTGGCTCGTGATCCTTTTTGTAGGAGAACTCTTTACCGCAAGCGCTATGAGCTTTTTTGAGGATGAGATTAAAAAAGTGGTGGTGCTGAATATGCTGGTACCGCTGATCATTTCCAGCGGGGGCAACAGCGGCTCCCAGGCCTCCACGCTCGTTATACAGGCTCTGGCAAAAGGAGAGATCACCATTGCCGAATGGCTCCGCATCTTTAACCGTGAGCTGAAAACCGGGCTGGTGCTGGGGGGTATCCTTGGTATTGTAGGCTTTCTGCGTACCTATCTCTGGAGCTTTATCCAGCCGCACCTGTACAGCAGCCATACTTTCAAGCTGGCGCTGGTTACGGGTGTTTCCGTGCTGGGTGTCGTACTCTGGGGCACCCTCTCAGGTTCTATGCTGCCCATCCTGCTCAAAAGGCTTAAGCTCGACCCTGCCACATCTTCGGCCCCTTTCGTAGCCACCCTGGTTGACGTTACGGGTATCGTTATCTATTTTACCGTTGCCTACCTGTTTTTACAGGGCACCCTCCTGTAGGGCCGGTTTCCCCGCCGTCTACAAATTCCCGCTTCCTGCCTAACTAATCAGTAATACTCTCACATTTTTAGGTAATATTGCAGATCATTTTTTTAACTAAACCAGAAATAACAAGACTATGTGTGGTATAGTAGGATACACCGGAATGAAACAGGCCTACCCGGTCATTTTAAAGGGCTTGAAAAGACTCGAATACCGCGGGTACGACAGTGCAGGCGTTGCGCTTATTGATAAAGGGCTGAAAGTGTTTAAGAAGAAGGGTAAAGTGGCGGATATGGAAGAACTGTTGATTGGGGAAGACCTTCAGGGTCATGTAGGCATTGGCCATACGCGCTGGGCAACACATGGCGAACCGAGCGACCGCAATGCTCACCCGCACCGTTCGGCGGGCGGCCACCTGGCTATGATCCACAACGGCATTATTGAAAACTATGCCCAGATCAAACAGGACCTGGTTAAAAAGGGATATGAGTTTGGCAGTGATACGGATACCGAGGTATTGCTGAACTTTATTGAAGATATTCAGAAAAATAATGAATGTGGTCTTGAAGAAGCGCTCCGCATTGCCCTGAAAAGGATTACAGGAGCTTACTGCATTTTGCTGATCGATGACCGAGATCCCGAAACCATTATCGCAGCCCGTAAGGGCAGTCCGCTGGTGATCGGTATCGGTAAAGGGGAACACTTTCTTGCCAGTGATGCTTCGCCGATTATCGAGTACACCAAAGAAGTGGTATATGTTAACGATTATGAGCTGGCCATTGTTAAGCCTGACGAACTTATCCTTAAAAATCTCGGTAATGAAAAAGTTACCCCCTTTATTACCAAGCTCGATATGGAACTGGCAGCAATAGAAAAGGGCGGCTACGATCATTTCATGCTGAAGGAAATATTTGAACAGCCCAGCACCATATACGACTGCCTGCGTGGAAGGCTCGATGCTGCTGCGGGTACCATTACCATGAGCGGTGTTGAAAACAATATAGAACAGCTCATCAATGCTAACCGTATTGTTATTGTGGCCTGTGGCACCAGTTGGCATGCCGGGCTGGTAGCCGAATATGTAATTGAAGAGCTCTGCCGCATACCCGTAGAAGTGGAATATGCGAGTGAGTTCAGGTATCGCAACCCCATCATTAATAAAGGGGATGTGATCATCGCTATATCCCAAAGTGGTGAAACAGCAGATACACTTGTGGCGCTGGAAAGGGCTAAGGAACAGGGCGCACTCATTTTTGGGGTAGTAAACGTGGTGGGCTCATCTATCGCACGCCTGTCGCATGCCGGAGCGTATACACATAGCGGACCGGAGATCGGGGTGGCCAGTACAAAGGCACTCACAGGTCAGCTTGCCGTATTGAACATGATGGCTTTTAAAATGGCAAAAGCAAAAGGTACTATTGCTGAGGATTATTACAGGAAACTGCTGGTTGAATTGCAGGATATTCCCGAAAAGGTAGAGGCAATACTGAAGAATGCCGATGAAATAAAGGCTATTGCCGAAAAGTATAAAGATGCTTCTGATTTTCTTTTCCTGGGCAGGGGATACAACTTCCCTGTAGCACTGGAAGGCGCACTGAAACTGAAAGAAATCTCTTATATACATGCAGAGGGTTACCCTGCGGCAGAAATGAAGCATGGCCCTATCGCCCTCGTAGACGAAACGCTGCCGGTGGTGTTCGTAGCTACTAAAGACAGCTACCACGAAAAGATCGTGAGCAATATGCAGGAGATCAAGGCGCGTAAAGGCAGGATCATCTCTATCATTACCGAAGGAGATACCATCAGCCCGGGGCTTAGCCACGATGTGTTCAGCATACCTCAGGCGGATGAACTGATTGCGCCCATGCTCAACGTTATTCCCATGCAATTGCTTTCTTACTATGTAGGTATTGCCAAAGGCATTGATGTAGACAAACCAAGGAACCTCGCCAAGAGCGTTACTGTGGAATAAGCCGCGAATCATAAATTATTTTCGTCAACATGAATATTATTCACAAGCATGCTGTTGACAGCCTGGGGTACAATTTTGTTGAACCCCGCTTTATACCTGAAGGAAAAGATGAGTATTATCTCAGAAACATACAGAACCGTAACGGTATTGCTTACCGTAAGCTCACCGCCCTGGAAATAGAGGTGCTGGTGCGCAACCGTAATACTTCCGACGACTGGAATAAGATCCTGGTTTCGCAAGCCTTTAATCCCGAACTGGTAAAGAACTGTAAGTTCTTCGGTCTGGTACGCATCGGTATGCTGGAGCCCTATTTCCTTGAGTTTAATAATCTCCGTATGCCCGTAGGGTTATACAACAGTACTATCATCAGTTGCGATTTTGGTAATAATGTTTGTATAGACAATGTAAACTACCTGAGCCATTACATTATTGGCGACGACGTCATGATCGTTAACACCAACGAGCTTTCCTGTACCTCCCATGCCAAATTCGGTAACGGCATCATCAAGGAGGGCGAAGAGGAAAAGGTGCGGATCTGGCTGGAACTCTGTAATGAGAACGGGGGCAGAAGCGTAATCCCTTTTAATGGGATGCTGCCCGGGGATGCTTTTCTCTGGAGCAAGTATCGCGACGACAGCGCCCTGCTCGACAAATTCAAAGAATTTACTGAAAAGAAGTTTGATAAACAGCGTGGTTATTATGGTAAGATCGGCGACCGTACGGTAATCAAGAACTGTAAGATACTCAAAGACGTATGGATCGGATCGGATGCCTACCTGAAGGGCGCTAACAAGATTAAGAATGTAACCATCAACAGTGAGGCCAAACGCAAATCGCAGGTAGGAGAGGGCTGTGAACTGGTGAATGGTGTGGTAGGCTTTGGCTGTCGTATTTTCTATGGGGTAAAAGCGGTACGTTTTATCATGGCGTCGCATTCACAGTTGAAATATGGCGCCCGCCTCATCAACTCTTACCTCGGCAATAATGCTACCATCTCCTGTTGCGAGGTACTTAACTCGCTCATCTTTCCTGCATACGAGCAGCACCACAACAATTCTTTTCTTTGTGCGGCGCTGATCATGGGGCAAAGCAATATCGCTGCGGGTGCCACTATCGGCAGTAACCACAACAGCCGCAGCCCGGATGGCGAAGTTATTGCCGGCCGTGGGTTCTGGCCCGGCCTGTGTGTAAGCCTTAAGCACAACTCCAAATTTGCCTCTTTTACGATTATAGCCAAAGGCGATTTCCCTTCGGAGATACGTATTCCCGTTCCTTTCAGCCTCGTAAGTAACGACGTCAGTAACGACAGGCTGGTGGTAATGCCGGGCTACTGGTTTATGTATAATATGTATGCCCTGGCACGTAACGCATGGAAATATGTGGCTCGCGATAACCGTACGGAAAAGGTACAACTGATTGAATATGATTACCTGGCTCCTGATACGATTAACGAAATGTTCGACGCGCTTGCGTTGATGGAAGGCGCGGGTATCCGCGAAGACGGTACTGCCGTGGTTACGGGCTGGGAGAACAGTAACCGGCAGACACTGCTGCTTAAAGTGCCACAGGCCATAGCCTTATTCCGCGAGCTGATACAGCATTATGGTGTGCTCACATTGATGAAACATTGCAGGGAGGGTAAATACGATAGCTTTGAAGCGCTGAAAAAATCCCTTTCTGCTAAGGTGAGCCGGAGTAAATGGCTGAACGTTGGCGGACAGCTTATCCGCGAGGAAGAAGTTAATCATGTAAAGCATAATATCAGGTCGGGAAAAGTAAATAGTTGGGACGAGGTACACCATTTTTACCAGCAGCAGGGAGCCAGGTATGCAGGGGATAAGCTGAGCCATGCTTATACAGCCCTGCTGGAAGTACTCAACATCGGACCGCGACAGTTTACCGCGGTATTGTTTAAAGAACTCCTGCAAAAAGCTATTGTCACAGAAGAGTGGATGAGTAAAGGCATTTATGAATCGCGTGCCAAGGATTATTCCAACGCCTTCCGTAAAATGGTGTATGATACCAATGAAGAAATGAACAGGGTATTGGGCCGCCTTGAGGACAATAATTTTATACAGGACAAGTTTGCTGAGCTGGACCAGTTTAAGAAGATGGTGAAAGGATTGATTAAAAAGATTGGGGTGTAATGTGGGTACGTCACCCTATAAAGGGGTATATCGTCGGGAAAATGCTGTATTAATTTTATCCTTTGCCCTCTACTCCATTGGTGATCACGCTCAGCAGGTCTTCAGCTAAAAACTCCAGCCACATGATGGAATTCTTTTTTATTTCCCGGATACCGGAGGCCGACAGGATGGAAAGGTCGAAATAACAATTTTCTTCATAATATTCCAGTGTAGCTTTCATGGTAGGATCGATCATCCGGCGCATATAGTGCTTAAACTTAAAATGGTCTTCGTGCATCTTATTGACAATGTCTATAATCTCACCGGCGGCTCTTACTTCCGGTGGAGCTTCCGGATCCTTCAGCCATTCTTCATCAATATCTTCCTCCCTGTCTTCTTCCTCATCGGAACGCTGGTACCATTCGGGTTCATCGGAGTTGAGGCGCCAGTTAAATGGTGCAGCGGGGCGTGCGAAAGCACGGGCAGCTTTAGCGTAAGCTTTTTCATCCCGGATGGTGCGGTGCTGGCGGAGTAATTCGGGGATCATGTCAATAGCCATGCGGAGGTGTTCTTCTGTGCATTTTTCAATTTCTCGATATGCTTCGCTGCTAAGGTTAACCATGTCTTCTGCAAAAATTTCCAGTAACAGACCCTTCACCGTTGGGGTCAATGTTTTTACGTAATTGTTGATCAGTATAGTACGGGAATACTCATAAGTCTGCTCAATTTTTGATTCCTGGTGATTATGCCCCCCGTAAGAAGTGTTGGTATCTGTACTCATATGTTATGCCTTTAGCCGTCATCAAAGATAATACAAACTGTAATTTAAGTGGCTACCACACTGCATTTGAGCGTTTGGAGGGTGATCTGTGTGTAGCGGTTAATGCCAAAAGGAATATTCAGGAAAGGCCGGGAATAAGGGATAGTAGTGGCGAAGATATTGCTCAGAGGGCTTTCTGGGGCTGTACGGTTTCCCAGAGATGACGGATCAGGCCATCTACCAGCCCGATCTTGGGGACGTAGATCTCTTCTGCATTGGCCCAGCGCATTACGTTGGTATAGATCTGCAGGGCGGGTACGATCACGTCTGCACGGTCTTCGCGCAGGCTGAACAGGCGCATCCTTTCGTTCAGCGCTACGCTGCCCAATTCTTTAAGATAGTCTTTGAGCAGGGTGAGATGCAGAGGCTTGCCATCCTTACGTTTGCTCATCGAGAATATTTTGTTGATGTTACCACCGCTACCGATGGCTACCACGGTTTTGTGACCCTTGGTTACAGCCCGGAGGGTATTCTTCATCTCGTCCCAGGCTGATTCGGGTACCATGTCCTTGAGTATCCTGATGGTACCAATATTGAACGACTGTTTGAAGATAAGGATGCCACTGCTGAAAAAGGAGAGTTCTGTGCTACCACCACCAACGTCTATGTACATATAGCTGTTGGCTTTATCCATCTTTTCAGCCACATGATTTTCGTACACCAGTCCGGCCTCTTTATCGCCGCTGATCACTTCTATCTCAATGTTTGTTTCGAGTTTTACCTTACGGATGATGTCTAACGCATTACGGGAATCGCGCATCGCACTTGTAGCGCAGGCGAGCAGGTGATCCACCCCATAAGCATTCAGGAGGTGACGGTAGGCCTTCATCGTTTGCAGGATCATGCCGATCTTGGGCTTGGGTATTTCGCCGTACTCAAATACGTCGAAGCCCAGGCGGAGTGGAACACGCACCAGGTTGAGTTTGGTAAATACAGGCTCACCAAGGTTGTTTTCTGTCACTTCCGTGATCAGCAGCCTTGCCGCATTACTTCCAATATCGATCGCTGCGAGTTTCAATATGCTTATTTTTTTAAGACGGGCAAAAATCGTTTATATCAGGCAATAATATCTAACTCTTAGCTGACCGCACAGGCTTTGTGGATAATTTGCGGAACAGGTAGTTGTAGGTCTCTACCTGCGAGCGCACTTTACGTGTGTTACGTGGGTTTACGTATTGGTTACTCAGCTCGTTATCGAGTATCCGGGCCTTGATATTGTCGTTCAGTTGTATTTGCAGCAGATCTTTCAGTTCCTGCTGCAGTTCTTTTTCAAATATGGGACAGGCTGCTTCAACACGATGGTCGATATTCCGTACCATCCAGTCGGCAGAAGAAATAAATACTTTTTCATTACCCCCATTGTGGAAGATCATTACCCTGGCGTGTTCGAGGTATTCGTCGATGATGCTGATGGCCTGTACTTTCTTAAACTTTTTATTTACCGTGCGCATACAAAAGATACCTCTTACAATCAATTGTATCTCTACCCCTGCTTTTGCCGCTTCGTACAGCTTCTCAATGAGGGTTTCGTCGCTGAGGGAATTGAGTTTAAGCTGTATAGATGCCGGTTTTTTGGCTCTTGCAGCGCGTATCTCAGCCTGTACCAGTTGTGTCAGTTGCCTGCGCATGCCAGTAGGGCTAACTAACAGAGTTTTGCACATCTTCAGCATATTGAGGCGTTTGGCTGGTTGTTCGAGATAGTTAAAGATGCGGTTTACATCGGCCATGATGTTCCTGTCTGAGGTGAGCAGGCAGTGGTCGCCATAGAGTTGCGCTGTCTTCTCGTTCAGGTTACCTGTACTTACAAAGCCGTAATGCGTGGTGGTATTGCCTGTGCGTTTTTTGATGAGGCAGAGCTTGGCGTGTACCTTCATATTGGGTACTCCTAATAATACTTTTACTCCCGCTTCTTCCAGTTCCTCCTTCCATTCGAGGTTGGCTTCTTCGTCGAACCTGGCTCTCAGTTCAAGCATTACCGTTACCAGTTTACCATTCCGCACTGCGTTGGTGAGGGCGTTGATGACCTTTGACCGGGATGCCAGCCGGTAGCAGGTGATCTTGATGACAGTTACATCTGGATCGATGGCCGCTTCGCGAAGCAGATCAATGACGCTGTTGTAGGAGTGGTAAGGGAAATGGAGCAGGACGTCTTTTTTCATCACTACATCCGTAACACGTCTTGCTTTTTGCAACAGGGGGTGGGTAAAGGGTTTCTTACGCGGATTGCGCTGTATGAATACAGACTCGGGGAAGTCCATAAAATCTTTAAAGTTATGAATACGGCCGCCCGGGATGATATTATCAGTCTTATACAATCCCAGCCGTCGTACAAGATAGGTGAGGAGGGAAGGATCGATCTCCCGGTCGAATATAAAGCGTACGGGCTTACCCTTTTTCCTGCTTTTAAGACCTTTCTCGATCTTCTGGATCAGGGAGGTGGAGATATCGTTATCGATATCGATCTCTGCATCACGTGTCACCTTGATGATATGTGCGGAGAAGCTGTCGTAGCCAAAGAAGGAGAATATCTCCGGCAGGCAGAAACGGATAATGTCTTCGAGCAGGATGATGTGATGTTCGTTCTGTTTTGAAGGGAGGATTATAAAGCGGGGGTGGCGTCTTGCAGGTACCGATACCAGCGCAAACTGTCCGGGAATGCTTTTGTCTTTACGCGCAAGGCGGCAGGCAAGATAGATCGATTTGTCGTTCAGCACCGGGAAGTGCTGGATGTTCTCAATCATCAGCGGTACTATGTTGTTACGTACTTCTTCATTAAAATAAGCCCGTACAAACTGTTGCTGCTTGGTGTTCAGTTGCTGGTCGTTAACGAGGAATATTTTCTGCCGTTTCAGCTCACGGAGCAGGTCGTTCCAGATGTGATCGAATTTTTTCTGCTGGCCGATCACTTTTTCCTGTATCTCTTCGAGTATGGCTTCGGGTGACTGCTCAAGGTGCATACGGGCTTTGCTGCCCAGGCTTACCATCCTTTTGAGTGCGCCTACACGTACACGGAAAAACTCGTCGAGGTTATTACTGAAGATGCCTAAAAAGCGGATGCGCTCCCTGAGAGGAACACTTTCATCCTCCGCTTCCTGTAATACTCTTTCGTTGAATGACAGCCAGCTTATATCGCGAACAATCGTATTTCTTTTCTGCATAATTATCCTGCGTAAAATTAAAGGATATGGTATAAACAAATGATGAATATCATATTAAGATATTGTGAAGAGTAGTATTGCGCAGGTGTCAAGTAGCAGGATAAGGGCAGTAAGCAGCGGGCCGCTTAAGTTTGACGCATGAACGCTGCAATGGCTTTTTCGTTGGCATTTGTGCCAGCTTCGAAAGTGGTGATGATGTTGTTGCGTTCCGTGTCTTTTTTATTCTGGCTGAGCTTGCGGCTGGCCTGCAGATCGGTAACGGTTACCTCGAAGCATACAATGCCATTGAGCATTTTTGTTCTGTACTGCTCCGGAAGGCCATCCCACTGCTGTTTGTATTCTTTTTCAAAAGCTGCAATCATACTGTGCAGCACCCCAAAGACTTCTTCCTGCGTGCTGATGATCTTTGCATTGCCATACGCATGTACTGCTACATAATTCCAGGTGGGCACACTCTGCTCACTTTCGTAATGTTTGGGAGAAATATAAGCATGGGGCTCGGTAAAGATCATAAGCACGGGTTGCTGTTCGATGGTTGTCCACTGCGTATTGGCTTTGGCAAAATGCGAAGTGATGCGAATACCATTTTCTGTATCTTTTATCACAAAGGGCAGGTGCGATGCTACGGGCAGGTTATCCTGTATGGTGATGATCGTTGCAAAGGAATAGGTCTGCATAAAGCGGAGCACTTCCTCCCTGTCTTCTGCAACAAAGTGTTTTGGAATATACATATCATGAAGCAGCTTTTTACAGCAGTAACATTGGCTGCACATACAAAAATACAACAGGGCCGCCACAATCTTAATAACAAGATGTGGCGACCTGTTATCCATCATTGATGTTTCCCGTTAAACTGAAAAACCGCAATTATTTCTGTACAACCCATTTCTTTACGATCCTGTTGTTATCTTTTTCGATAACAAGGTTGTATATACCTGACGGCAGTTGTTCCGCATCGATCTTTTCGTTGAATGTTCCTGCACGGTATTCTTTGTTGCTGCTGATGACCTGCATCTTCCTGCCTGTAGCGTCGGTGATATAGATGTTAAGTTTTATCTTTTTTGATACGTCTAACAGCAGGCTTGAATAGCTGCTTGTAGGATTGGGGCCAAGTACTGCGCGGGTAATGGTCTTTTCCAGCTCGCTGCCGGGTGTATTATCGGACGTGATGCGGATACGCGCTGCCCTGTTGGTTTTGTATTTTGTACTGGTACAAAGCGTATTGATCTCTGTATTGGTTGCGGCAAGGAAAAGATTACCGGTGCACGCCCCGCTGGCAGTACCAACGCTGGTAACACTCTCAAGCTTAAGCGGGTATTTTGCCACCAGTAATACGTTCTGTGCATCGGTGGTATCGGTGAGGCGTTTGAGGTTGAGAAGGATTTTCAGGTAGGTTTTGCCAACGGGCAGCCAGTTGATGTTGTTGGGTGCGGAGCTGCCTCTTATGGTAAATATGGTTTTGTTTAAACACTCCACGTCGGTATAGGCGCTGCGGTACTGCCAGTTACCGTTTTCCTGGTTTTTGCCCTCCAGCTCCCACACTCCGCCCGCGGGGCCATAGTTTGAGGAATCACCCTCTACCACGATGGCTACCTGTGCATCCTGTATCGCCAGCCTCGCCGCAGGATTAAGCGCATATTTGATCGGGCTCTGTATGCGGTATTTATGCGTGGTTACATAATATATCTGATCCCTTGTATCGCCCATCTGCTCACGCTTAAACTCCTTGCTGGCCTTAGGCGCTTCTGTCAGGTTAAAGATGCCCATGATCTCGTTGTAATAAGGATAATCTTCATTCCCGTAAGCCGCTATGTTGCTGCCAGGGTTCCAGAATATGACAGAGCCATAGGGATAGCTTGCCGTTATGGTGCCATTCAGCTTTATGGTCATATCTATAGAAGTTGGAGTGAGCTTTACCTCCTGAGGGGCGGCGGGCTCTTTTTTCTTTCCACCACCGATAAAGAAGTCGAGCAGGCCTACGGCCGCACCGATATAAGGTAAGGCCTTCAATCCCGCTTTTAAGAAATTGCTGCCTTTCAACGCCGTCTGAAAAAGATTAAGGCTTTGCTTTTTGGACGCGGCAGCACTGGTATTATTCTTCAGCATGGTATCAATGGCCTTTTCCTGGTCGGATTTAAACTTGTTAAGGTCTTTAAATGTTTTAGCCGCTTTTTTTGCTGCACCGGTGAGGTCTGAAAAACTGAAGGTTTTATCGGCCTGGTTTACCGCACCGGTATTGTTGGAGATGGCCATAAGCTTGCCGTTGGCGGAGCCGGAAATGTCTACATTCGCTTCGTTAATCAGGTCTACCGCAATGGCGAGGCGGGAAGTATAATAGCAGGTGCAGGGGTCGTACTGCACAGGGAAGTCGGCAAAGAACCATTGGTTCTGCCGGTTGTCGAACTTCGAGGGGCTCTGGAATATTTTATCTTTTGTAAAGGGATCATCCAGTGGTATCATGCCCTGCGAAAGATCGAGAAGAGAGGTCTGTGCAGGCGAGCCGTTGCTGAACTTCAGGGTGATTCTTGCAGAGGTAAAAGCTGCCGAAGAGCCACGGGCATAGAATACCCTGAGCGTACTGCTGTACTTATTATACATTATAATATAGGGGTTCTCAGGTTTGGGATTTGTGGCCGAGCCATCGTGGTTGTAACCCATCTCCCTGCGCAGGAGTTCCCAGCCGTCCTGCGGGTTCATATCCAATGCGAGGCGGAGGTGATCAACGATCTCGTTGTCGGGCTGGTAAACGGGCGACCATATCGAGTCGTTACCCGGTGAGGCGGCGAGGGTGTTGAGCTTGTACTTTGTGGTAAGCCAGTTGAAATTGTTTGTCATGGCGGGCCGCTGTGGATTGGCAGGTGCATCGGGGCGGGTATAAATGTCAACCGCCGGGCATTGCGCTGCCCCCGCGACTGTGATCAGCATAGTGATTGCAGTCAGTAGTGTAGTCTTTCTCATAATAGTGACAGGTTTATGTTACAGTTTTAAGTACCAGTAAACTGGTTATTGCCGATCAGCGCTTAAGACAATTGGTAGGGCGGTGGGTATTATGTCAGGTTGAATAGTGTATAAAAATAAGGGATAATCCAATACCCTGTTGGGGTACTGCGTAAAATCAGTGTCATGTTATGCGCCACCCTTCAAAGGGTTTTACCGTGGCACAGGTGGGCGTACCATCTTTTGCTGTGCCGGGTACCGTGGTGGTAAAACGGTAATGGGGGTGATCAATCGCCTGTGCAATCATCTCTCTTGTAATGCCCGACAGGGGTACTTTTAAGCGCCGGCTCCATGACGCACCGGCTTTACCGGAGTATGTACCGATGCCGATATAAACGAAGCGTGCGGTTGGCGGACCCTGCACAAACGGACCAAGGAAGCCGGTCTCTCCATCTTTGCGGGCTTTTGCCCTTACTATAAATTCAAAATGCAGATCGCCACCGGAAGATAGCTGGTGCTGTACGTGTTCGTATACTGAACCACTGCCTTTCTGCAGGGCATAGTCTACCCCTTGCGGTGGTTTTTGCACTGTGATGTGGAAATGCAGTTCAGGATCCATACGCATGGGTTTAGAAGCAAAGATACAGGGAATAGGTTGCCGGCCGGTAGAGACACAAACCATGGTGTATAACGGTCGGTGAAGGTACTGCCTGGACCGGAAGGCCCGGGACGAACAGGTTACCGATCATAGTGGAGGACGTAATAGCCGGTATCCTCACCGGCTATTAGGCTTTGATACTTTAAGTCCTTCTTATCCTGCGATCAATCTCCTTCTTCCAGTTCAAATATATTTTCTATGGTGGCTTCAAAGGCCCTGGCCATTTTGAGGGCGAGCACTGTAGAGGGTACGAACTTGCCTGTTTCCACGGCATTGATGGCCTGCCGCGATACCCCTACCTTTTCGGCGAGATCGGCCTGTGTCCAGTTCTTTTTTGCCCTTTCCACTTTGATGGTATTTTTCATGATCAACTGTATTTGCGTTTGGAGATGAATAGCCCGATAAAGTAGAAAAGGGCAAAGAAAGGTATCAGGTTGGTATAGCTCCAATCCTTTTTGTCCAGTGTAATAACCAGGTCAAGGAGGCCGAGCACCATCAGTGTCATGAGCCCGAGCGTAAAAGCGATTACAACGGCTTCGAGCTGTATACGTATCTGTACCTCATCCATTACACCGATACTTTTAATGTAGTGATAAATAAAGAGGGCAAAAGTGATCAGCGGTACAATGGAAAGTACGACGCCGATGGCTGTAGAAGGGTCACCTTTCCGGATGATGAGTAGACTGGTGATGTAGGTGATTGCCCAGAGCAGGGCATAAGATACTACCTGTTTGTCCCTGTTTTGAATTGATTTTTCCATGATACAATTGTTTTTTGGTTAATTGTATCACAAAGATAGATAAACATTTCAAAAAGTAAAGTTTAATTTACATTTTGTATTACTTTGTTGATAAATTGTACTGCTAAGCTGACTGCAAACCTACTCTTTAACTACCTCCCTGCATGCGTTGAATGATGCCTGTTGTGGAAAACCCTTCCAGTATCGGTACGATCTTTACTTCACCGCCATTGGCCATTACTTCCTTGGCGCCAACGATCTGGTCAAGGGTATAATCGCCGCCTTTTACCAGCACATCCGGCAGTATAGCCGTGATGAGGTTGAGGGGGGTATCTTCTTCAAAGACGATTACTGCGTCGGTCATCAGTAAAGAAGCCAGCAGGAGGGCGCGGGAGACATCGCCGTTTACCGGGCGGCTGTCGCCCTTGAGCCTTTTTACTGAGGCGTCTGCATTGACGCCTACTATGAGCACATGACCAAAGGATGCTGCTTCGCTCAGCGAAGCGATATGCCCTTCGTGGAGGATATCGAACACGCCATTGGTAAACACGATGGTTTTGTTCTTCAGGCGCCAGCGTTTTACTTCCTGCAGCAGGGCGGGCAGCGTATATATCTTATTGGGGATTGTTGCGGACTGTTTCATGTTGTTTGCGGTTTCTGTTAATGTATGGTAAGGCCAGTGTGAAGATGAACCCAGTCACCACGGTTATAGCAGTAGATACGGTCCACATAAGCCAGCCAAATGAGCGGTTATTGACATTATAGAGCAGCAGCACTTTCTGCACGGCCACGGGGAATGCCCCGATGCCACCGGGGGTGAGGATCATGGCAAGGGTGGCCAGCGTAAGCACCGAACAGGCGGGGCCAAGCCCCAGCATGTTGGTGGCTTCCATAGCCTGGAAGCCGATATATACCTGCAGCAGGTACATGAGCCAGATGAATATGGTATGGGCTAAAAATAAACCTTTTTGTTTGAGCCTGAGGATGGTGCTAAAGCCTTCGCGTATACCCCGCAGTATATTGCTCACTTTCTGTACGGGCCGGAGATGGGCATAGCGCTTCAGCAACACACGGGCGATAATTACCAGCAGGGCAATGGCTGCAATGCATACCAGCAGCAGGGCCCACCAGGGTAAAGGACTGCGCGCTATAATGGCTTCGATGCTTTGCTGGGCGTAAGGGCCTGCCACATCGATCTGTACCAGTATGGTAATACCAATAAAAATAGCATAACAGGCGAGATCGAACATGCGCTCAATAATAATGGTACCAAAGAGTTTGTCGGCCGGAATCTTTTCATAACGGCCAAGGATACTGCATTTAAGCACTTCGCCGAGGCGGGGTACCGCGGAGTTGGCCAGGTAGCCTACCATGGTGGCTCCAAAAGCATTCGTTACAGAAGGACTGTAGCCCATGGGGGCGATCAGTAGCTTCCAGCGGGCGGCGCGGCTGAGATGGCTTGCCAGTGCGAGCACTATAATAGGGATTACGAGCCAGTAATTGGCATCCCGGAGCGAGGCTTTAAATTCGCTGACCTCCGCTGCTGTCATACCATAAAACTGGTACCATACCAGGAATAATCCCAGGCCCAGAAAGAAGAGGTATTGCAGTATGGACAAAAAACGTTTCCTCGTCATATTGAGCAGACAAGTTACGAAGGGAATGGGAAACAGGGCAAAATGACTTAAGGCAGTTTGTTATTGGCGTCGGGGAAAATGACAGCGGGTTTATGTGTTTTTGCTGCTTCGAAATCTATCATTGCATAGCTCATGATCACAACGGTATCGCCAGCCATTACTTTTCGTGCGGCAGGGCCATTCATACATATAATGCCTGAGCCCCTTTTGCCTTTGATGATATAGGTTTCGAGGCGCTCGCCATTATTAACGTTTACGATCTGTATCTTTTCAAACTCGATCATATTTGCAGCGTCGAGCAGGTCTTCGTCTATAGTACAACTCCCCACATAATTGAGATTGGCCTCAGTTACTGTACAACGATGAATCTTCGATTTTAAAACTTCTATTATCATAGCGGTGCAAAATTACTATGGAATTATGAATTATGAGAGATGAGTTATGAAGGATGAATGTCGCGTTATGAATTATAAATTATTAATGATAGTTATGCGTTAGTCAAATTCTGTTAGGGGTGCCGCACCTGAGTTAGGTTCTGTTCCTCCACTATTGCTCAATACCAGGTTGTCGATCAGCCTTACCTCTCCCAAAAAGGCGGCGGCAAGTATCACTACCTGCGATTTTCCATCCCAGTCGTGAACGGGCTCAAGGGTTTGGGCATTGGCTATGGCTATATAGTCAACTTTAAAACCCGCGCCTGTGAGTTGTGCCGTAGCGGTTTGGATCAGGGGGGTGAGGGGGCCGGGCTGGAGGTGTTGCTGTATATATTGCAGGGTGGCGTAGATGGCGGGCGCTTTTTGCCTTGCTGCGGGGTCGAGGCGCATATTGCGGCTGCTCATGGCCAGGCCGTCGGGTTCGCGGAGGGTGGGGCGGATAATAATATCTGTAGGTATGGATTTGAGGGCCGTCAGTTTACGGAGCACCATACATTGCTGGTAGTCTTTACTGCCCAGGTAGAGATGATTAGGGTGTACAATATCGAGCAGGCGGTGTACAACCTGGCAAACACCCTGGAAGTGACCGGGGCGATATTTGCCTTCGAGTATGGTTTCGAGATAGCCAAGCGCATAGGGTTCGGAAAGTGCGGTACCGTTAGGGTATATTTCTGCCGTATCCGGGAGGAAGAGGATATCGCAGCCGGCGCCTTCGAGCATATCAACGTCGCGCGCGATGGTAACGGGGTATTTGGCAAAATCGCTGGCGTTATTGAACTGGGTTGGGTTTACAAAAATGCTGCATACCACATGCTCACCGTTTGCTTTAGCCGCTTTTACAAGGGAAACATGGCCCTGGTGCAGGGCTCCCATGGTAGGAACAAAGCCGGTGGAAATGCCACGGTCCTGCAATTCCTGCAGGTGTGCCGACAGGGATGCCGCCTGTTTAAAGATGATCATATCACAGCAGTTTTTAACGCGGAATGCGGGTTTGGGCCCAATTTGGTTAAAATTGTGTACCTTTGCACACATTTTAAAAAAACTTAGAGCAACTAATTCTGCGCAAATGTCAACAAAGAAACGGATTTTATTTATTGCCAACGAAATGTCGCCCTACCTCGAACTGACAGAGTTTGCCGAAATGGTAAATAAGCTGGCGGTTAAAGCGAATGACAGTGGCATGGAAGTCAGGTGCATCATGCCGCGTTTCGGTGTTATCAACGAAAGAAGACACCGCCTGCATGAAGTAGTCCGTCTTTCAGGAATAAATGTATCCATCGATGGAGACGATTATCCCCTGGTAATCAAAGTGGCTTCATTGCCCAGCGCAAGGTTGCAGGTATATTTCCTTGATAATGAGGATTATTTCAAACGCAAGTTTGTATTTACCGACGAGAACGACACTTTCTTCGATGATAATGCCCTCCGCACTGTACTGTTCTGTAAGGGTGCGCTGGAAACCGTGCGCAAGTTTGGCTGGCCACCTGATGTTATCCATTGCAGCGGCTGGATGACGGGTCTTGTGCCGATGCTTATCAAAACGGCGTATAAAAAAGAACCTGTTTTTGGTCACAGCAAGATCGTATATACCATCGGTGAAAATACTTTTTCCGAAAAACTGGGTGAAGACTTTATCCAGTTGGCCGCCATCAACGACAACGTTACCAAAAAGGAACTGGAGTTTTACAAGGATGCCACCAATACAGCTATCCAGCGTGGTGGTGCTCAATTTGCTGATGCGGTTACTTTCGGTGATGAGAGGGTGGAGAAAAAGCTGGTGGACGAATTCAGTAAGGTAAAAGGAAAGAAGGTTCTCCATTTTGATCCCGAAAGTGATTTAACAGACTATTTGCAATTATATACCGACCTTGCGAAGTAGTTTGTAACGTAACCTGAGCTTATAAAACAATTTATGTTGTCAAGACGATTATTACCGATAGCAGTAGCTGCAACTCTTATCTCTGTATCTTTTTTCACAGCCTGTAACAAACTGGATACTACCGATCTTGGTAGTAATCTCATTCCGCAGGTAGATAATGTAAGTACTTTCGCCGATACCCTGCCTGTTACCGTAACGCAGGGTTTCTTTAATGATACTGCACTGCTGGTATCTACCAGCGATTTCCCACTGGGTACCATCGGGGCAGGCGAAGATCCTGTTTTTGGTAAAACCACGTCGAGCTTATATGCTGAACTTAAGCCTTCTGTATATCCCTTTACTTTTGGCAACCCGGATTCGCTGAACTTTGCAGGTGCAGGATTTGACTCTGTAGTGCTCTGCCTTGCCTATACCGGCTTTTATGGCGATACCACGGTTCCGCAGCGCATCGAGGTAAGGCCCATTACCTCATCTGATCTGCCGGATACCACAGCATTCCCGTTCACTAAACGCCCGAGTGGGCTTGGTGCTCCGATAGCTTCCGCCGTTATTAACCCATCTACCCTGCGTAACTGGGTAGTGTTCCGTAATAAAAAGGATTCTGTACAGAACCAGATCAGGATACGCATTACTGATCCTACATTCCTAAACGACCTGTATCACAGGGATACCTTGCCTACGCCGGGAAATAATGCTTTCCGCTCGGACTCTACCTGGAAGCTGCAGTATAAAGGATTTGGTATCATCACAGACTCAAACTATACGGGCAGGAAAGGGTTATTCTATTGTAATTTAGCCAACTCGCTTACGCGCCTTGAAGTGCATTACCGCATCCGCAACGCGGGTAAGATCGATACTACTTTTGCATCGTTTGGTTTTGCTACGAGCGTAATCGGTGCAAACCGCCGTTCTGCTTATGCCTGTAACCTTACACGTACTTACACAGGTGCTGAAATACTGCAGCCACAGGCTCCCCCGGCACAGGCTGTGTACATTCAAACCGGGCCGGGTACGTATGCCAATGTGGAGATACCCGGGCTTACGGGTATGACCAACAGGATCATCCACCGCGCCGAGCTCTTCCTGGAACAGATACCGGGTAACCAGGCAGTGGACACGATATTTACAGCGCCATCTTACCTGTATATGGATAATGTGGATACGGGAACGGCTAATTTTCGCCCTATTCCTTACGATCTTAATCCTAATATCAGCTATCCCTTTTATCCAGGTCTTACCAATTTTGATATCGGTTATTTCGGTGGCTTCCGCAGGTATAAAACAGACCCGCTTACAGGTAAGGCGATCGCTTATTATACCTTTAATATTTCACGTCACGTACAGAGTATCGTAACGCGTCATGAACGTGTACTGCCTTTCCGTATTTATGCCCCCTACCAGCTCGACTATACCAAGCAACTGGGGGTATTCGGTAAAGAGTCCTTTTATAATGCTGTTGCCTATGGCCGCGTAAAGCTGGGCACAGGAGCTAACCCAAATTACCGGATGCGCCTGCGGATCATTTATTCGAAGATCTGATAATTATATAAAAATGATATTGACAAAGTCTACCCATTCATACGGTAGACTTTGTTCTTTTAAGGCCGTCCCCTTATCTTTGCGCTCTAAAAAATAAAAGCATGCCTTATTTATTCACATCGGAGTCAGTAAGTGAAGGACATCCGGATAAAGTTGCTGACCAGATCAGCGACGCCTTAATTGATAATTTCCTGGCTTTTGATGCCAATAGCAAAGTAGCTTGCGAAACACTGGTAACCACCGGGCAGGTGGTACTGGCCGGTGAAGTAAAGAGTAAGGCATATCTGGATGTGCAGGAGATTGCACGTGGCGTGATCCGCCGTATTGGTTATACCAAGAGCGAATATATGTTTGAAGCTAATTCCTGCGGTATCCTCTCAGCGATCCATGAGCAGAGCGGCGATATTAACCAGGGTGTTGACCGTAAGAAGAAAGAAGAGCAGGGTGCGGGCGATCAGGGTATGATGTTTGGTTATGCTACCAACGAAACTGATGATTATATGCCGCTGGCGCTTGACCTGGCCCATAAAATATTAATTGAACTTGCTGCTTTGCGCCGCGAGAACAAACAGATCAAATACCTGCGCCCTGATGCAAAAAGCCAGGTTACGCTCGAATACGATGACAACAACCGTCCTGTACGTATCGATGCTATAGTAGTATCTACACAGCACGATGATTTTGGTAAGGATGAAGCTATGCTGTCTAAAATCAAAAAAGACATCATCAATATCCTGATCCCCAGGGTAAAGGCTAAGTATCCCAAATACAGCCACCTGTTCAATAATAAGATCAAATATCACATCAACCCAACCGGTAAGTTTGTAATCGGTGGTCCGCATGGCGATACTGGTCTTACAGGCCGTAAGATCATCGTAGATACTTATGGTGGTAAAGGTGCCCACGGTGGTGGTGCTTTCAGCGGAAAAGATCCCAGCAAGGTAGATCGTTCTGCTGCATACGCTACGCGTCATATTGCCAAGAACCTGGTAGCTGCTGGTCTTTGCGACGAGGTACTGGTACAGGTAAGCTATGCAATTGGTGTGGCACAACCTACCAGCATTAACGTAAATACTTTTGGAACTGCTAAAGTAAATATGACGGATGGCGAAATCGCGTCGACGATCATGCGCATGCCCGGCTTTGACATGCGTCCTTACTTTATCGAACAGCGTCTTAAGCTGCGTAACCCGATGTACAGCGAAACCGCTGCTTACGGACATATGGGCCGCAAGAATGAGATCGTGGAGAAAACATTTATCTCTCCTGATGGGAAAACGACCAGGAAAAAGGTAGAACTCTTTACATGGGAGAAACTGGATGCCGTAAAAGATGTAAAGAAGGCTTTCGGTTTATCAAAATAAAGTTGCTTTCAGCAGTATACAGAACCTCCCGCCTGGCGGGAGGTTTTTTGTTTTACACAGTGACTATCCTTTAAAGGGAAAGGGTGTTACACAGCCATACGACTGGCATTATTTACCTACTTTTGCGGCGTGAGAAATTTTCGTCAGCAACAGCACAGACCCAAAAAGAGTTCCCTTGTTATCGGCTTTGAGGCCGTGATCGACGCCCTGCGTTCGGGAAAGGCCCTTGAACGCATTTACCTGCACAATACCCGGCATGGGGCTGTGGTGGAAGAGATGCGGCAACTGGCTGGTGAAGCGAATGTGCCGGTCAATAAGGTGCCGGTAGAAAAGCTGAATGGTTTTAATATCGGTAATCATGATGGTTGCGTAGCGCTGATCTCCAAAATACAGTACCAGGAACTGCAGCAGGTGATCTCCTTCATTGTTGATAAAGGCGAAACGCCCCTTTTCCTTATACTCGATGGCATTACAGATATACGTAATATTGGAGGTATTGCCCGCAGTGCCTTCTGCTTTGGGGTAAACGCGATCATCATACCTGATAAAGGGGTGGGAGCGCTTAATGAAGAAGCCATCCTTACATCTGCCGGTGCTCTTGAAAAGATACCCGTTTGCCGTGTGAACAGCCTGATGAAGGCAGTGGATGAACTGCACCTGAATGGTATACAGGTGTTTGGCAGCGAAATGACGGCCGAAACTTCCATCGGTACGATAGATTTTTCTATACCCTGCGCCATTGTAATGGGTGGTGAGGAAAATGGGATCTATCCTGCACTTTTAAAAATCTGCGATCAGCAGTTCAGCATCCCGATGCCCGGCGATTTTGAGTCGCTGAATGTATCCGTAGCCACGGGAGTTATTTTGTACGAAGTGGTGCGGCAGCGGGGTAAGCAGGTATAACTGATCGTATCATTCTGCGGAGAGGTTATTCCTTTATAGTTATTATAGACTTATAGGGTTAACTGCCCCAATTAATCAACGGCAGTTTCCTCTTACCGTTTACATTCCATAAGCCCAATTGTATTCCTTTAAGGTCTTTGCATACATTGATCAGCCCGACCTGTATGCCCCTGCCCTTTACTGATATGTTGCGCAGTGTGCTGATGGCTATGCCCTTAAAATCTATGAGTGTATTAAAGCCGCCTGTAACAACCAGGCCACGGGTACGGTAGGCGTTGCACATGCCACCGTTTATAGCGATGCCTTTGATGTTGCGGCAGCGGCCCACACCACCGAGGCTGATGCTCAGCCCATGAAGATTAGTGATGTACCAGTCTTTATCGGTGCTGTCGTTGAGGTTGCCGAGTGGTACTTTATCAAAGATATGGGGCAGGCTCATCATACTTACAAACATAGGAAGGACGTCTGCATTTGTATTTAAGCCGTTGATGGTAAGTGGCCGTTCGTAGACCTGTCCGGTATGCAGTCCTATCGCCCAGCCATTAATTTGGTTGATGCGTGTAGGTAATACCCATGCAAAATTCTTCCTCCGGAAAACGCTGTCGTCATCTTTTGCCTTTGCTGAAGACCGGAGGGAGGTGTCTTTTGGTGTGCGTCCCTGAAAGTAGTAGGTTTTCCCATTGTCTTCGTACAGCAGGTCTAAGCCCTGGTCTGTCAGAAAAGGCAGCAGTTCATACTTGTCGGGCAGGTTGGTGTAAAGGGCTATAGTATCTATCCGCCAGCGTTTAGGCATGGTGTCGGTAATAAATTCATAATCATATTTTCTCATAGCTACGTTGCGGTAGAGTGCCATGATGCGGTCGCCGATAAGCCGGATGGTGACGATATCGGCAGGTGATATTGCGAGTGTATCAAGAGGCTGCCGGTATAATCCTGCATTTGTTGCATTGAAATAAGTGGTGAACAGAATGCTGTCTTTTTTGATTGCGATCACGCGGGCCTCGTACTGCTTTTCGTTGCGGAGCACCAGGGTATAGATACAGTTCTCGTAAAGATAAAATCCTTTCTTGCCGGGGTAGTAATCACGCTCTTCTGCTTCAAAAGCCGAACCTTTTTTAAAGAACCGCAGTTGTGTGTATTGCTGCTGCGCATTTACTCCTGCGGGCAAGCAGAGCAGTAAGAGGTATTGAATATATTTTTTCATGCTGTTGTTTTTAATTAGATATTACCTGCCGGACAATTTTTCCATATTGCGCTCCACTGCTTTCTGCCCTTTTGCAAGGTCCTGGTAGTTGCGCAACCGCACCATGATGTCGCCCCTGCGGTTAAGAGCTACTGTATTGATCGGCTCGAAGGTTCCTGTACTGTGGCTGTAGCGGTTCCAGCTTCCCAGCCTTTCCCATACGGGTTGCCAGTAGGCGGTGCGGTAGCGTTTGCCGAGGGGATAACCTGCAAAACCAAACTTGTCGTTAAAAATTCCCGGCTTGGCCATTACCCAGCTTTCGCTGCCGTAAATAATCGAACTGGTAAAGATGCGGCCCATACCGATCATGAGTGAATCCCCGTTCATCCTTCCATAGGGTACGGTGGCCGTGCCGGGAAAATAAAATGTAGCGCCGCCATAACAGGAGCCGATACCGATCTGTGTACCGGCATCGCAATAAGTGGCCAGCAGGCTGAGCGTTTGAGTATATGCGCTGTCGTTAATATTTTTATAGCTGTATTCGTCGCTGCCGATATGGAACGAGGAATAGCCCTGTTTGTATAAGCCATGAGAATCGATCCAGATGCTTCCCACACGCGCATTGGTACCTTCGAGGGCAGTAATCATCTGCTGTACAACCTGCCGGGTATCCGTTGCAATGATCACCTGCAACTTTTTACCACTGGCAATACTCCTGGTACGGGCGCGTAATACAGCGGTACCGCCGAAGAAATCTACCTTACTGTCTGCATCTTTCGTAAATACGTAAAAGTTGATCCTTGTAACGGGCTGGGCGATAGGCGCCGCAGTACCGGTGTTATTGCTTACTGTATTTATCTGTGCCTGGCAGTATTGCAGCAGCAGGCAGAGGAGTATAAAAAGTATGGTCCTGCGCCTTGAGATTCGTATGGGGTTCATAATGGCTGGGTTTTGACATAAAATTAGCCCGGCAGGTAAAGGGCTGCGAATTGAAGAAGTGGCAGGTAACGGGAGGTTTCAGCAGGATTTAATAACTTGTGCTGTGTGAAGGGCGTGCCTGGCAGTTTATGAGAAAATCGTACCGTAACGTACCGCGATTTGCATTTTTTGCAAATCTTTATCAAAAGAAAACGGAATATTGCAAAAGAATGAATGATCCGAAAGCCATACAACAGACCCTTTTTCAGCAGATCAAACAGCAATTGCCCGGCCACCTTGCGGTGGTGGATGAAGTAGCTGAGCTGCTGAATATCAGTGCGGACAGTGCTTACCGCCGTATAAGGGGTGAGAAGCTGCTGACGCTGGATGAGGTAGTTGTACTCTGCCGGAAATTCGGGCTGTCGATGGATGGGCTCATGCAGGCCAATGGCAGCCAGGTTCTTTTTGGCGGACAACAGATCCGCTTTGCAGAGTTCAACCTTGAAAAGCACCTCGGCGGCATACTTGCCGAGTTGCAGCAACTGGCTTCTTTTTCTCCCTGCCGCATGTTTTACCTTGCCAAAGACGTACCCGTATTCCATTATTTCCATTTTCATGAACTGGCGGCGTTTAAGTTTTTTGCATGGCTGAAAACGATCATGCACACACCGGCATACAACAATAAGAAGTTTGTTTTACAGGAAATGGGTAACGACAACTGGCAGCAGTTGAGCGCACAGATCATCAGTACATACAGTACCATCCCCTCGGAAGAGATATGGAGTCTTGAAACGATCAACAGCACACTGCGGCAGATAGAGTATTGCCGCGAAGCTTTGCTGTTTGACAATGACGGTACGATACAACTGCTTTATCAACAGCTTCTGGAGCTCATCAACCATATCGAAGAACAGGCTTCGGCGGGATATAAGTTTTTGCCGGGCAGTGGCGCAGTATCGGGTGGTGAGTTCAGGCTGTACTATAACGGGTCGCTGCTGGGGGATAATACGATCCTGATGCAACTTGGAGAGTCGCAGCGTACCTATCTTAATCATGCAATTCTCAACTATATCCATACAGGGCAGGAGAGTTTCTGTACTTATACTTATGAGTCTATCCAGACTATCATCAAGAAGTCTACAATGATCAGTACAGTGGGAGAGAAAGACCGGAATAAATTTTTTAATGTGATGCGGGCGGAGATTGAGAGGAGGATGGAGTGATGAGGTATGAATAGCATGACTCCCGAAGAATGGAAATATAAGGTCACTAAAAATGAATTGGGACTGTTTGATTTATGGGGTACTTACAGGGGCAAGGGTGCTTACAATTAAAATACAAAAGCCTCGTTAGGGGCTTTGTTGTTATTTGTTTAGCTGTACAGGAATAATAACTTTATGTTTTATGGTTTTAGTTGACGAGGTTAAACTATGAAAATTAATTTCTTCTTGTTGCTTTTGCTCATTACTATATTTATAAACCTCTTTCGCTTGAAAGATTTTCATGCCGTTATACAACTCAACTGTAATAAGTCTTGCTATTTTATCAATATTAAATTTTACGTACTCATATTCACCACTGTACAATTTTGGAGATAATCTCTGTACGTCTGTTCTTTTGCTATTAAATTTCAGATACAACAATGACGTATCACTGCTTTTTGTGCTTACATAGTAATCATATTTTGGAAAATAAAATTCCACTTCAGCAGTATTATTTCTTTCAACAATACCATTTACTTTTTGTGGGTTTGTAATTACTTTGTTGCCTTTTACTCCAATACTTGGAAGACTACCATTATCTAAGCCAACAAATATATATGTATTCTTTTTCCACAAACAATAGCTTATTTCCCTTACAAAGCCCGAGTAATTTGAGTTTAATTGATTTTCTTTAAAATACTTATTAATAAAAAAATGAAGCCCTCTATTAGCATCTCTACTTACCTGTTTAAGTTTAATGCTGTCAATAAACCCAACGGACATTTTGCTATTTGAAGTTATATTAAACGTATCATCTGCTAATAATTTTCTTTTGATAATTGCTATTGCATTGGCTTTGTTGTGGCTTTTACTTTTGTAATAATCAAGTAAATCATTACTCCAAACAAAATTTATTCTACCATCATGATTTTTAAATAAAATCGCATAACTGTTTTTTGCCGAAGTATTATTTAAAATATGATTTACAACCGTCTCCTTAACCTGTGAGAACATTACATGAGAACACAATAAGAAGCAATAGATGAAACTATTTTTTTTCATAGGGTTCAGTTTTTCTTAGTTTTTAAAAATTCATTTACGCCTGCAGGAAAATATAAAACTAACGGCTGCTTACCACCAGGCAACCTTTGCAGGCCTACGCCTTCCTGCCCGGGTGCCTTTCCAAAAAATTGAGGGTAATACTGTACTGGTTTTAAGCTATGTGCGCCTAAATATCTATTTCGCACTGACGTAGCATCAACTTCCATTTGAGTTAAGCCCACCATTGTTGAAGAAAGAAGCTTTGTAAAGCTTTTCTTGTCTTGATCATAAAATCCACCAAGTGTATGTTTCATGTCTATTTTCGTCAAATCTGCCAACCCATTTTACCCTTGCCAACCATGTCCTAATAATTCATGAGCTATTTTTTCTGTTGAATATTCTAACCGGCTATCTCTAATATTATATGTTGTCGTTCCATCCCAAAATATATCTCCTCCATTTTTTATCTGTCCGTCCTTATTGTAATCACTCCAGGCATTATCGCCAACTTTGGAATGTACAATATTATGCTTATAGCTGGATGTAAGAATATCTTTAAAGCGTTCACTTATTACATCATCGTTTAGATTAGCTAATTCAATTAAAGAAGATGTTAACTGATTTGCCCATTTATCATTGCCTGAATACGTGCCACCCGACTGGTCATAAAGCCCCCATTTCCCATCGTGGTTTCCAAAGTAGTATTGTATGTTCCCAATTGTTGTCCAAATACTATCGCCGTTTACATCAATATAACTTATAGGATTATTTGCAGTATAACTGTAAGGTGATAGGTTTTCATACTTTTCGGAAAATCTATCTAACGTTATAAACCTTCCTATTTGTGCATTGTAGTGTCTTGCTCCGTAATCATAAAGTTCTAAGCCACTGCCATCGCTAAACTCTTTGTTTTGTAATTCCTTGTTGTTATAGAGATGTTTATTTTCTAATGAGCCCGCAGCTTTCGAGGAGATACTGCTCATCGTCAAGCCAAACAGATAATACTGCGTTTCCTCCACCAGCGGCCCTGGATAATGCTGCACCACCAGGTTGTCAAAGAACACGGGCTTCTTGCTCTCGTTACTCAAATATACAAAGAGGTAACCATTTTTTACGATGGGCAGGCCACTTTGGGCAAGGGTCTGTAAACGCCCGTCGTCATAGTAGCCCACACGGATAAAGCCACTGCCTTCGGGTACGTACCTGAACTGCTCATCGAACAGTATCCAGTTCAGGTAGGCTTTCGGTGGTGCGGGCAGTACCACATCATTGTGGTTGTTCAGGAAGCTGGTGATGCCGGGAGGCAGGGTAAGAAGTAGGCTATTTATCGGCCATCATTGGCCGCTATGAACACAATGAGATAAAACCCTCAATAGAAGTGGCTGCAAAAAATTGCCGATGCACTCGGCGTTACTGTTGATTACTTAATTGGCGGCTCCGGTAAAATAGTACTGGACAAAAAAATAATTAAACGCATTGAAGATATTGAATCTTTGCCAACAGAAGAAAAAGACAAAGTGTATTATTTTATTGATACGGCGCTATCACATCACATGGCTAAGAAGGCTTTCGCTAAATAAAGAAGACCGGCACTGCCGGTCTTCTTTATTTAGTTTACTATTTATTTTTTTATTCTTATTGCACATCACTTGCCTGTATGCAAAATACACTATCAACAGAAGCCATATATCCGCCCAAATGTCCTTTTCGATTTTTATTAACTCTGCCTATTAGTACAACTTTTTTTTGATTTAAGGCATTAAGCCCGTCATTATTGATAGCGATATTATCAGAAAAATTTAGCCATAATGCACTAGAAGTTTCTGACCATTTAGTAGGATATACAGCTACATTCTCAAATTCATAGCTAAAATAACCTTCAATCTGAATAAACTTATCATTTAATTGTTTTATTGCAAAAGTATCGTTTAACGAAACTTTCTCAACCCGTTGAGAGAGTTTATTCATTACACATAAATTCTCCTGGCCTCTCTGTAAATGGTTATTGCATGAATAAGCTACAAATAAAAAAGGCATCAATAACAATTTTGTATACCTGTATATCATAGTTTAAAATTTGTTCTTTCGGGTATCAATAGGCTCAATTCTGATTGGTCGTCTATCTATAGTATTATCAGCTTGAGGCGGAACTTTCCGCTCGGGGATTTGAAATTTATAATAATTTGCAGTTGAAAGTTGATAATTGAGTGCTTCATTGAACTAATGGGGATTCTGCTCCAATAATATTCTCATTGTATCATATAAGGACCTCGGGCATAATTGAGTAAAATTTTCTTCCATACCATTTGTAAAAACTCTGTTTGTAGTATCAGCTAAAGTCAAAGAAAAAGTAAAGCTTTACTACGAGGTTATCAATAAACAAGGGCCTTTACGAAGTTTAAGGTAGCGTAGAAGTATAACTAACCAAAAGCAGTTCTGTACATCCGTCCTTTTTACAGATCAAAAGCCAAATAATCTCGTGCCTTCTGAAATAGCAAACACGACTTCATCTAAATTATTATACCTGCTGACAGGGCGTATAATTTGCTTTGATCTTCAATTTTAGTAAATGTTGTCTTAACTCCTGAGAAATAAAAATATACTTTCTCGCGTTGGCACCTGTTCCAAACCATTCTCTGCTTTTAAAAATGGGCGTATTGCCAACATCATCTTTAAAAGAAGGGAAAAAACCTTTATTGATCAAGTCATATCGAAGCCTGCTGCAGGCTTTACATATCTCGTAAGGATAACCTTCTATGTTTAATGGCACTTCTGTAACAGGAAGGATAAGTTGTACAGTATCTTCAATCACCGTTTCTTTTTTATATAGTAAAACCTTTTCGAACTTAATTCCTTTACTTTTAAACAGTGTTTCGTAAACTTCTTTTTTCACAAACAATTCGTCATAGACCCAATTCAAAGAAAATATTTTTTTACTGCCTCCCCAATTGGGCGCTTTCTTTAATCGAAACGGTTCTTTTTGTATTAAACCCATGCCGCAGGTGCTGCAAAAGTTGTCATCATTGTAAGTAGTTTTTTGATAGCCAAAATCACTGTCATTCATAGGATAGCCATTTGCCCAAGTGCCTGCCCAAACAAGTCTTTCAGCATTGTTTTCTTCTTCTTGTGTGAATTTTGAGATAATCGTTTCTTTAATTCCCCACTCATCAAAGTAGGGTTTTAGCTGTTGATAAATATTATTTTCCTCTATCCAAAAAGAATCATATCCTGTTTCAACCTTAATATTATATTTATCAAGTATTGCAATTTGTTTCTTACTCCAGTCAGAAAATACCTTATGCAGATTTTTCATGTTATAGACCTAATGCTTTTAAAATTTCTGGATAGTCTTTATAAATTTTTTGTGCTGCTAGTTCAACGTCAGCTTTTACTGCGTTCGCTGTGGTTAATCCCGCTTTAGAGCCTTCATAACCTATCTCTGACCTCCATGCATTTGTAAATATTTTATGCTCTGCCTCTGTTACAACAATTGATTGCATTTCTTTTTCTGCTACGTTGAATAATCTTGCGAACCGCTTTTCGATCAAATGGTGAACATGCGAACCTAACGGAGATACATTTTTAAGTGCCCTGTATGTATTAATGCCATATTTTGAAGCAAATGTTAAAGCTGTAAAAGCTCTTTTAGCCCTGAATAAGTTGGCAGCATACTTTAAATATTTCAGTTTGGTTAGCCATCCTGTTGGTATAAACCACGAAGCTCCTTCCAGTATCATCAATCCATCTTCTTTCACGCCGGCATGTACCTTCTCCATGTATCTTGATATCCCATCCCACCTCTCCAGTCTTGACCTCAGTACAGGATTTTGTACCGTGCCGGGCTCAATTCCCCGTTGCCGCAAATCCCAATACACTGCCTGCATTTGGTTATGGGTAAGTTTCCTGACACCCTTAACTACAACCTCAGGCAATATTTTTGTTTCTTTTAACTGCCCGGTCGGATCGTCTTTTGGGTCTGCATCAGCAAGACCGAAGGGATCGTTAAAACACACAGGATTATCAGAAGCAAAATTGTATGGCTACATTTCCCAATTCGATTCTGCCAGTTCATCCACCTGCCGGAACCTGCCCACCTGTGGGTCGTACATCCTGTTGACTGCATCGTATAACTCCAATCCATCACTACCGAACTCCGTACTTTGCAGCTCATTACCACCGTTATACCTGTTTTTATTCTCCAGCCTTCCCATCGCTTTGCCTGATATACCACTCATTGAGAGGCCAAACGGATAATACTGCGTTTCTTCTATTAGCGGCCCTGGATAATGCTGCACCACCAGGTTGTCAAAGAACACGGGCTTCTTGCTCTCGTTACTCAAATATACAAAGAGGTAACCATTTTTTACGATGGGCAGGCCGCTTTGGGCAAGGGTCTGTAAACGCCCATCGTCGTAGTAGCCCACACGGATAAAGCCACTGCCTTCGGGTACGTACCTGAACTGTTCGTCGAACAGTATCCAGTTCAGGTAGGCTTTCGGTGGTGCAGGCAGTACCACATCATTGTGGTTGTTCAGGAAGCTGGTGATGCCGGGTGGCATACTGCTGCCGGTACTTTGTAGTACCCCCAGGGTGGTATGGCCGCCACTTAATCCCGCTGCCCCGTTGCTTAGAGCATTCAGCAGGCTGCTGAACAGGCTCACCGGCTCTATGGGCTGCTCATCGGGGGCACTGGCTGCATAGGGTACCCAGGCACGGGTGGCGATGTCTACTTTGTCCCCCGCCATCACCTTCAGGGCAAGGGTGGCCTATGGATTACCCCGTGGAGGGAGGTGTGCCTGTTGGCTTTGATAAAAAATCTTAACCGTTTACATGATATTGAGAAGTTGGAGGATACCACACCATTGACGGGCTGATAAAATCCGCAAAGCTGCAAGCTCTCTAATACAAAAGCCGCAGTGATGCGGCTTTGTTTGTTATTATAATTCTACAAGTTAATTAGCGTTGAGTTCTTTTATGCTCTCCCAAGATTTTCCACTTAAAATATTTTCTACATTCTTTCTAAATTCTTCAGATATTTTAGGGTCGTTTTTTAGGTCGTTTAAAAGTTTTACTACTGTAGTATTTTCATAATTTCTAACAATTAAATGTCTGTTAGAAAAGTTCGGAGCTATTGCCCACTTTAAAATATCTTCAGAGATTTTACCATCATCATATAGGGATTTACTCTTCTCACAAAACCTTACATAATCTTCTACATTCGTTCGTTGCATTGAGTTTATACTAATTTTCTTTTGAGAGGGAGTATAATCTACTCGCCCTAAAAATTTAATAGCATCATCAATGTAAAAAGAACTGTGTTCATATAGGTTTGTAAATTCTTTAATACTAAAAAGTTCATCCCAACTAACATTGTTCACAGCTTTCTTTTCTATTAATAGAATGGTAGTATCATAGCCTACCTTTTTATAATTGCTATCCATTATTGGTATTTTATTATCTGCATCGTTTTGAACTACTGATGATGTAGAACCTGAACAACCAATACAAAAGTTCAAACAAAAAATTCCAATCAAAAATTTATATAAGTTACTTCTCATAAAATAGTTTTTATTGTCTTCGTGGTGGTATGATAATTGGCGTTGTCCCTGGCTGCTTTTCAGAATGTGCTGGTGGGATAGGTGTTCTCGGAGCAGGTGCAACATATCTTCTATATACAACTTGGTCGGTTCGCCCTTGTTCAGCTGTGCCAGTTCTAAAGCCCCAATCATTTTGAGCTACTACTTCTTCTGGTGTACTTACTTGACTTACTGTTTGTCCACCACCGACTACAATTCCAACATGCCCAGTAGCATCACTATAACTTATTTTTTGAGCTACGACATCGCCCGGCTCTGGGCTTTCACCCGGTTGTAAAACTCGCCAATTGGGGATTTTGTAATTAGGGTCAGCCCATTGTGATGCTGTAGGTGGAGAGCCTTGCCCTCCAAAAAATACTTTTACAGGATTACCATTCGGTGTGCCGGGACTTGCTCCTGATTGTTTAAGTATATCATAAACAAACTTGTTGCACTTATTTGTGTTTGCTGGAAAATTATCTTTCTCCTTATCATAATCCCAATCATGTAAACCTACTTTTGATTTTGCAAGGTCTGCAATTTGTTGCCCTTTCGTTTTCTCTTGCTGTTGTTCATCATCTTTCTTATTTCCAAACATTGATTGGATTTGCTTGAAAGCTTCCACTGCATCATCTCCGGTAAATCTCCATCCTCCGTTAATTTCTTCAACAGCCATTCCATCAGGGTCAATGTATCGTAAAGGATTATTTAGAGCAAAGTTGTAAAGCGAATGCCTTCTATATATTTCACTCATTGGGTCAGGAATGTGCCATCTACCAATTTGTGCATCATACATCCTTGCTCCATAATCTAGCCATTCGAGTCCGTTTCCATCAGAGAACTCCTGCCTTTGTTCTTCCTTTCCGTTATACTTTAATTTGTTTTGAAGCATTCCGGCAGCCTTAGAACTTATCCCACTCATCACCAACCCAAACGGATAATACTGCGTTTCCTCCACCAGCGGCCCTGGATAATGCTGCACC
>CAZPXP010000039.1:0-35587 GCA_964590975.1 uncultured Ferruginibacter sp.
TTTCCACCCCCTCTGCACTAATCACCTTAACTAACCTTAACGCCTTAATGTTTTCAACCCCCTCCGCACCAATCCTTAACCAACCTTAACGCCTTAATGTTTCACCCTCTCCCCGCCGATCATTAACCCCTTAATGTTTCAACCTCCCTACCCTCAATTCCATTAAAGATTTGTTAAAATCATCCCTCCCATATCTCCTGCACAATCAGCATTACGCCGTGTACCGCACCCCAAAACCCTTACCCCCGCTGCATTACAAGCGGCATCAAACACAATACAGCAAAGCATTCCACACAGCGCAGGATGCCCCCTAACGTGTCACTCACACAATAACACAAAATATTATACAGCCCCTTCCGTTCTAAGAGCAACGCATTACGCGGACATGAACTGGCATTGTTTTAGCACGATTTTAAAAAAAACAAACATGAAGAAAGTTTTGATCTGCACAGGGCTCTTTACACTACTATTTACAGCAGCACAGGCACAAGAAGACAACAGCAGCAATTACAACAACGCAATCGGTATCCGGCTCGGCCCGTCATCCGCAGCCGTAAAAAGCGGCATCAGTTTTAAGCATTTCCTCTCCAACAACAATGCCCTCGAAGGTATCGTTGGCTTTGGCGACGGCGTAACCATCTGCGGTCTGTATGAAATACACAAACCACTCCCCGCAGAAAACCTGCAATGGTTTATCGGCTTTGGCGCCTATGCAGGCTTTACCGGCAAGACCACCAATATAGGCGGTGCAGGCATCATAGGGCTCGATTATAATTTTGCCAGTATCCCACTCAACCTTTCGCTCGACTGGAAACCCGAACTCAATCTTATTGAACAGGTAGGTTTCGAAGCATCAACCGTCGGGTTATCCATCCGGTACCGCTTCTGATATTTCGTACACTATAATGCAGCGCCCTGCCACCATCCCTTACAACGGGTCGTCGGAGGGCGTTGTTATTTCCTTATACGTAGTGATCAGTAACAATTGTTTTTCAAAGATGATGATCTTCCTCTGCCTGCGGCCCGCAAGCGTCGAAAACAATACCATAAGTATGATCACCAGCGAGAGCAGCATATTCCTGTCAAGGTAGATACCCGTCCACGCCGCCAGCTTATTATAAAAAAGAAGAAATACCAGGAATGGCAGTTGCAGCAGCACCGTTGCTCCCGCCCACACCCTCGACCGCCTGATCTTTTCTTCCAGCCTCGCCTGGTAAGCCTCAATAAACACAGGGCTTAGCCAGTCGTTGTTTTCCGTTGTACCCGCTTCCCGGTTAAGCTCTTCTAACTGCCTGACGAAAGCCTGGTCAATCCTGTTGGTATTCATAATATATGGTAATAATTATAAAATTACCACAACCATTGATATTTACCCACTTTTTACACTACTACCGCCATTTTTGCCCCTTTTACCCTATTTTTGCCGACCATTTAAAATTTGACACTTAACTACTTATGGACAAAATGTTGTTTTACGCCGTACCGGCGATGGGGGTTTTAGGACTCCTTTACACGTTAATAAAGTTTAACTGGGTTAGCAAGCAGGACGCTGGCAACGACCGTATGAAAGAGATCAGCACCTACATTGCTGAAGGCGCCATGGCATTCTTGCGCGCAGAATGGAAAATCCTCGGCTACTTTGTAGTGGTAGTAGCATTGCTGCTCGGGGTAATGTCAATGGGCAATAAGAACAGCCACTGGACTATTGCACTTGCCTTTATCATTGGTGCCGTAAGTAGTGCCCTCGCAGGATATATCGGTATGAAGATCGCTACCAAGGCAAACGTACGTACCGCACAGGCTGCAAAAACAAGCCTTTCAAAAGCCCTCGCAGTTTCCTTTACGGGTGGCTCAGTAATGGGGCTCGGTGTGGCAGGTCTGGCAGTGCTCGGTCTTGGCGGACTTTACATAATACTTAAAATGGTTTTTGCTCCCGAAGCAGCCGCCAACAGTGAAGAAATGGTACGTACCATCGAAGTACTGACCGGCTTCTCACTCGGCGCAGAAAGCATCGCGCTCTTTGCACGCGTAGGTGGCGGTATCTATACAAAGGCTGCCGACGTAGGCGCCGACCTCGTAGGTAAGGTAGAAGCAGGTATCCCCGAAGATGATCCGCGCAACCCGGCCACCATCGCCGACAACGTGGGCGATAACGTGGGCGACGTAGCCGGTATGGGTGCCGATCTTTTTGGCTCCTATGTAGCTACCGTACTCGCCACTATGGTGCTTGGCCAGGAAACACAATCAACAGATAATTTTGGAGGCTTCGCCCCCATCCTGCTCCCCATGCTCATCGCCGGTACAGGTATCATCTTCTCAATCATAGGCACCCTGTTTGTACGCATAAGCGATGCAGCAGGCATAAGCACCAATGCCGTACAGAAAGCCCTCAACATGGGCAATTGGGGTTCCATTATACTCACCGCCCTCGCTTGTATCGGCCTCGTATATTATATCCTCCCCGAAACAATGACACTCCGTGGCCATACTTTCACCAATACAGGCGTACTCGGTGCCATCGGTGTAGGTCTCGCAGTAGGTACATTAATGAGCATCATCACAGAATATTATACCGCCATGGGCAAACGCCCCGTAAACAGTATCATCCGCCAGAGCAGCACCGGCCACGCTACAAACGTAATCGGTGGTCTCGCAGTAGGTATGGAAAGTACCTTCCTTCCCATCCTCGTACTCGCAGGGGGTATCTGGGGCAGCTACGAATGCGCAGGCCTTTATGGTGTCGCCATCGCAGCAGCCGGTATGATGGCAACCACTGCCATGCAGTTAGCGATCGACGCCTTTGGCCCCATCGCCGATAACGCCGGCGGTATCGCCGAAATGAGCGAACTCCCTAAAGAAGTACGCGAAAAAACAGACGTACTGGATGCCGTAGGTAATACAACCGCTGCCACTGGTAAAGGTTTTGCCATCGCTTCCGCTGCCTTAACCGCACTGGCGCTTTTTGCCGCCTATGTAGGTGTAATACAGCACAACGGCTTCGATATGAAAGGCATCGATATCTACAACGCAAAAGTACTCGCAAGCCTTTTTGTAGGTGCCATGATTCCTTTCATCTTCTCCTCACTGGCCATCCGCGCCGTGGGTGAAGCCGCCATGTCAATGGTGGAAGAAGTACGCCGCCAGTTCCGTACAATCCCCGGTATCATGGAAGGCACAGGCAAACCCGAGTACGATAAATGTGTGGCCATCTCAACAAGTGCATCCATCAAAAAAATGATGCTGCCCGGCGCCATCACCATCATCTCCCCCATCATCATAGGCTTCCTCCTCGGCCCCGAAGCACTGGGCGGCTTCCTCGCAGGCGCTACAGTTAGTGGCGTACTCATGGGTATGTTCCAGAACAATGCCGGCGGAGCATGGGATAACGCCAAGAAATCTTTTGAAAAAGGCGTAGAGATCAACGGTGAAACGTTCTATAAAAAATCAGAACCACACAAAGCATCAGTAACAGGCGATACCGTTGGTGATCCTTTTAAAGATACATCAGGCCCGTCCATGAACATCCTTATCAAACTGATGAGCATCGTATCATTGGTAATCGCCCCTACCCTCGCCGGTATATACGGTAAAGGAGGCGAACAGGCTGTAATAAATAAAGTCGAAGTAACCACGCCCGCTGCTGTTAAAAGCGAAGCCCCCAATACAGCAACCGTAACTAATGCCCCTGCAGTTACCACCGGTCAGCAGCCCCAGCCTGCTACCCGCACAGCGGCAGAAGCAGGTGCAAATACAACAACCCCAACTCCCGAAGCACGCGTAAACGCTCCCGGGAGCAATAAATAAACTGGCATTGGCTCACATGTCAAAAGAAAGCTTATTTTAGCAGCGCTTTAAGCAGCGCACAACGATTTCTAATCAGAACCATTATACCAAAAGTCCCGGTATTTCTATATCGGGGCTTTTGCATTTCAGCCCCCGCCAAATAAACAATACCAGTCAGCAACCCACTGCCAATACCGTAGTACCCCTATGTATATTTACCTGTCAATTCCTTCCTTCACCGTAATTATACTGTCTTCTTGTGGGTTTTGCCCATATTTTCAATGTTGAAAAGTAATAAAGGGTTAATCTGGCAGATTTCCCTACTTTTATCTCCCAATACTAACCGCAAGCGCTTCCAACCGCGTGCTGTACAATCCCGGTCCAATCCATAAGAAAACTGCACCTTATTCTCCGGAAACCAGTATAACACTATTATTGTCAAAACACAGCAGCTATGACCCAAATTTACGCTCCCACCAGGCGAAAGCTATCTTTATCCCTGATCCTTCCCTTCCTTATTCTGAATGTACTATCGTCATTTGGGCAAACGACCACTATAACTACTACCGGTGCCGCCTATACCGGAAACAACTCGCTGGGAAATCCGGCACAGATATCATTTGTGCTCACCAATAATAATGCCTATCCTATACTTATAAAAGGAATAGGCAACTGGTGTACCACTTCAGAAAATAACTCCGTGTGGTCGCTCATTTACTCCACCACGTCTTTATCCGGTCCGTCTACAGACGTCACCATTGCACCGTGGACGCTCATCGCCACTTCCTCACCCACACCGGTCACAGCAACGGGCATCACCCCGCTCAACTTCCCGGCACTCGCATTTACAATGCCCGCAGGAGCCAAATACCGTTTTGCCTTACGCAATACAGGCCCCGGCTCAACCATTTACTCTGGTACCGGCTCCAACATTACACCCAATACCTTTTCCGGTGGTGGTGTAACGCTCGACAATGGCGATGTCGTAGTAGCGGGTAACAGCGTCGGTTATTCGGGCAACGGTACAGGCCTTACCCTTACCCCGCGCTACTTTACAGGCTTTATAACATTCGAACCGGCAGGCCCCTGTACAAGCCCCCCGGTACCCGGCACAGTTACCTCCACCGCTAACCCCGTCTGCCTGGGCATCCCCTTCACCCTCAGCCTAAGCGGCTCAACAGGCGGTACCGGCCAAACCTACCAATGGCAGATCAGCACAGACAACAGCAACTGGAACGATATCCCTTTGGCCACCGGTGCAGCCCTTACCACCAGCCAGACCTCATCAAACTATTACCGCTGCCGCCTTACCTGTGGTGGCAATACCGCCAATACGCCCGGCTACCAGGTACTTACACCGGCAGCAGTATCCGGCACATTTACCATTAACTCAGCCCTCCCCACAGGCGGCACCAACTTCAATAGCTACAATGCAGCCTATAATTATATCAAATGCGGTATAGCCGGCCCCGTTATCTTTAACACAGCGCCCGGCTCCGGCCCCTATACCGAACAACTGATTATGGACGCCGTACCCGGCGCCTCGGCTGTTAATACGGTTACCTTCAACGGTAACGGTACTACCCTGCAGTTCCTCTCGGCCAATACCAACGAAAGAGCAGTAATTAAACTCAATAATGCCGACTATATCACATTCGACAGCCTCACCATCAAAGCCCTGGGTACCACTACCACCGAATACGGCTTCGGCGTACAGCTCATCAATAATGCCGACTCCAATAATATCAGAAATTGTAACATCCAGATCAACACCACCAGCACATCCAGCAACTATGCCGGTATCGTGGTGAACTCTTCTGCCACCAGCGCCACTACCACAGGCAATACACTCTGCGATAATAACATATTCGACAACAATACCATTACCGGGGGCTACTATGGCATCACCCTCGTGGGCAGTACTACCGTCTCGGTACAACGCAATCAGGTAACGCGGAACAGGCTGAAAGACCAGTACCTCTACAGCATGTACCTGCTCGGCAACTTCGACGCACTCATCGAAGCAAACGACATCACAAAATCAGTAACCACCATCAGCGCTGCTACCTCCTATGGTATTTATGTAACCTCGCTCAATACAAAACTCATCATAAGCAAAAACAGGATACACGACATCTTTAACGCACAGGCTACTACCACCAACGACTTCTACGGTATCACACTTACCGGAACAGACGCCCTCGCTACACTCGAAAACGTAGTGGTAAACAACGCCATTTACAATATAAAAGGAAATGGTACCATCTATGGCATTTACAACAGCAGCTCCGATAATGTATGGTATTATCACAACACCGTGGCAATCGACGATGTAGCAAGCACTTCCACAGAAACAACCCGCGGGTTTTACCAGGTTACAGTTGCAGGAGGTATAGAATTGAAGAACAATACCATAACGATCCGAAGGGGTGGCACAGCCGTAAAGCATTGTATCTATATGGGTACAACAACAACCACATATATCTCCAACAACAACAACTTTTATATCAATGCCGGAGGCACCACCAACTATATAGGATATAATGGTACCAACCAGGCCACCTTGGCCAACTGGCAGGCCGCTGCTACGCAGGATGCGAACTCCATCTCTGCCGACCCGCTGTATGCCAACGCACCCGCCGGTCTGCTGCAACCTACCAACGCTTCAGTAAACGACCTCGGCGCTAACCTCAGTTCCAACTATCCCGTAGCAACAGATATCATAAACGCGGCAAGAACCATCGCTAACCCCGATATGGGCGCATGGGAATTTATGCCCGGCGCCTGCGTAGCACCTCCCACACCCGGCACATCCACTACCAGCATCAGCGGACCAATTTGCCCCAACACCCCCGGCACATTCAGCCTTACAGGCAACTCCATAGGCCTTGGACAAACATACCAATGGCAGTTCTCCACGAATATTGCCGGGCCGTACACATCCATCAGCAGCCCTTCAACCAACCCCTCTTTCTCGTACAACGTACAGCAAACAGGTTATTTCAGGGCAGTAGTTACCTGTAGCGGTATTACCGCCAATGCGGTACCCGTACTGGTAAATGTAAGCAGTGCACTTCCCGGAGGCACTTACACCATCAATAAAACCCTGCCTACGGCAGGTACCAACTTCACCTCGTTCAACCACGCCTACCAGGCCATGAAATGCGGCATCACCGGCCCCATTATCCTCAACGTGGTGTCAGGTACAGGCCCGTACAACGAGCAACTGCTGATGGATCCTGTCCCCGGCAGCTCGGCCGTCAATACCATCACATGGAATGGCAATGGCAACGCCATCGCCTTTGCTTCAACCAATACAAATGAAAGAGGCGTCATCCGTCTCAATGGCAGCAGCCACATGATCTTCGATAGTCTCGTTGTCAATTGTCTTGGCACCACCACTTCTGAATATGGCCATGGCTTCCACCTGCAGAATGATGCCGACTCAAACATCATCCGTAAGTGTACCGTCAATATGGACCTCGTAACCACTTCAGCCAACTATGCAGGTATCGTAATCGCCGGTGGCAATACCGCCACCACTTCGGGCACCAACAAGTCCGATTTCAATATCATAGAAAACAATACTGTAAGAGGAGGCTACTACGGTATAACCATTGCAGGAAGCACAACCGATCGCACCACCAGCAATATTATACGCGGCAACACCATCGAAGACGGTTACCAGTATGGTGTTTATATTTCCAGTACAGACAATTCCGTAGTAGAAAAGAACAATATCTCACGGCCGGCCCGTACAGGACTTGCGGGAGGATATGGTATTTATGTAACCAATCCCACAGGCAGCCTTAAAGTCTCCAAAAACAGGATACACCATCCGTTCACGGCTTCCCCCACCTCCACTTCTACCTACTACTGTATCTACCTTACCGGTGCCGATGCAACTGCAGGCCAGAACAACGAAGTAAGCAACAACATCATTTATAACTTCGATGGTGCAGGAGCGGTTTACTGCCTGTACAATTCATCGTCAGACAACATCAACTATTTCCATAATACCGTCGATATCAGCGACCCTTCCGCTGCCTCTACCGGAAGTACCTATGGCTTCTACCAAACAGGCGAAGCAACCGGTCTTGATATACGCAATAATATCTTCACCCTTACAAGAGGTGGCACAGGAACGCGTTACGGACTGTATATGGTAACCACCACCACAGTCTATAACTCTAATAATAACGACCTCTACGTTCCCGGCCCCAACGGTATAACCGGCTATAATGGCACCAACAGAGTTACACTGGCCGACTGGCAGGCAGCTACAGGTAAAGACGCTGCCTCAGTATCAGTACTGCCTTTCTATATTTCACCGGCCACCGGCAACTACGAGCCCATCTCACCATTGCTTGACAACAAGGGTACCAATGCCGGTGTGACCACCGATATACGTGATGCGGCAAGAAGCGTTACCACCCCCGACCCCGGCGCTTATGAATTTGCGGTACCCGCTTGTACCACACCACCCCCGGCAAGCGCCGCCACCGCCTCACCCAATACCGGCATCTGTATGGGCACAGCCATAAGGCTTACCCTCAGCGGTATCACGTACAGCGCCGGTCAAACCTACCAATGGCAAACAGCAACAAGCGCAGCAGGCCCCTATACCAACATCGGTAATCTGATGACGCTTCCGGATACAACAATCATATCTACCGCTACACTGTACTACCGTTGCGTAGTGACATGTTCAGGTGTATCAACGCTATCCAGCCCGGCAGTTGTAACGCTCAATGCAGCATTCCTCGCAGGTACCTATACCATCAACAATACCATTCCAACAGGAGGTATAAACTTCAACAGCTTCAATGAAGCAGTAGCCGCTCTTTATTGCGGTATTACCGGCCATGTCATCTTTAACGTTGCAGCCGGTACTTATACCGAACAGGTAAGAGTAGGTAATATCCCCGGCACAGGCCCATCCGCCACCGTTACCTTCCAGAGCGCGAATGGTGTAGCCTCCTCTGCTACCCTCACCTTTGCCAGCACAGCAGCAGCAACAAACTACACGCTCAAACTCGACAGTGCCAACTACTTTATCTTCAACGCCCTTACCATCAACGGTACCAATACCACCAATGGCCGCGTAATAGAGCTGGGAGGTACAGCAACAAACAGCGTGATCAGGAACTGCGTAATCAATGCTCCCGTTGCAACTTCAGGCACAACCGCTATCGCAGGCATTTTCGCATCTACCCTTAAAGGCGACAACAGGCTCAGTATCGTAAAAAATACGATCAACGGCGGCAGCTATGGTATCTACATGGTAAGTGCGTCAGCCACACCATCACTGAACAATATTATAGATACCAATACCATCAATGGCAGCTTCCAGTACAACGCATACTTCCAGTACATGAACTATGTAAAACTAAGAGCCAACATCTTCAACATAAGCGCTCCACGGGCTGCCACAACCTATGGTTTATACATGGTCAATAACGACTCAGCCATAACAGTGAGCAACAACACAGTTAATATTTCCGGTGTAACCACCACTTTCTACAGTATGTATTTCAGCGCCAACCGCGCCAATACCACCACTTCAGGGTTGATTGCCGGCAACAGGGTGCTCGCCACTACGGGTAATACCGGTGTAGGATATGGCATTTACCAGACCGGTGGCATTAACCAGAAGTTTGTAAACAATATAGTATCCCTTAATACCACAGCAGGCTCTGCTTATGGCCTGTATCATACCAGTGGTAACGTCCAGTACTTCAACAACTCCATAAATAATATTTCAACCACCACATCGATCAACAACTATGCTGCATATATGTCGCAGACAAGTGGATCGCAGTCCGATGCAAGAAATAACATCTTCGCCCACAACAACAGCGGCCGCGCCATATACATGGCCAACAGCAACTTTGTCTACAGCGATTATAATATGCTTTACACCAACGGTGCTACCCTTGGCACTTTTGGCTCGGCAGCAATCAATACCTTCCGGAAATGGGTAGATACCACAGGCTGGGATTACAACTCCATCATGTACAAACCCGCCTTTGTATCCAATACCGATCTCACACCCGATATCGCTGCCCCGGAAGTATGGGGTATTCATGGCCGTGGCGTACAGATAGCAGGTAACAACAGCGATTTCAACGGCAACAGCAGGCCCGTAACCCTCCAGGCCGGCGTACCCGATCTTGGTGCCTACGAATTTGTACCCACATCAGTACCAGTCGCACTGGTAGCCACACCCCCTGCACCAGCTCCCAATACCACGCAGAAGTTCAGCCTCGGTACAGATACCGTTTCCATCATCAAATGGGGTGCCAGCGTACCCACTACGATCACAGGCAAACGCTACACCGGCGTACAGCCCCCCGGCCTGGCCACAGGGCAGAAATACATGTACTTCTACACCGACTACGACGTAACAGGTGGCAGCAACTATAACTACGAGATGACACAGGACTACATGGACCCCTGGTTAGGCTTTATACCAAATGAATCGGTAATCAAAATGGGCCGCACCGATGCAGGTGCCGCATGGATCGTCAGTTCCGTGTCAACTGTAGATACACTGGGCAACGCCATCAAAGAAGGATCACTGTCATTTATAGACAAATACACCGGTCTTACAGATGGCCTCTCACCCACACCACCCATCGATCCTGTAGTGCTCGACTCTTCCAACAGCGGTACGCGCTTCTGGGTAGGCTACGGTCACCATGAGTTCTTTACAGGGGCCAATAACCAGCAAATGGTACTCTACCTCGGCGGTTCACCGCAACCTTCAAATGTAACAGTACGCATCAACGGTACACCATGGATAAAGAACTACAGCATACCCGCCAATACTGTCATCACCAGCGACATCATTACCAAATCAGGACTGTATGATGCCCGTCTCCTCGAAGAAGGATTCTCACAACGTGGTATCAGCATCACAAGCGATGTACCCATAGTGGCTTATGCACACATCTACGGCAGCGCCTCATCCGGTGCTACAATGCTGCTGCCGGTGGGCACTTACGGATACGACTATACCGCACTGACATCACGCCAGAACTATGCATCCGACTGCTTCTCCTGGTTCTATATCGTAGCCGACCGCAACAATACAAAGATCGAGATCACCCCTTCCAAACTTACCCGTGCCGGCAGGGCACCCGGAGTGCCCTTTGTGGTTACGCTCAACAAAGGAGAAGTATACCAGGTACTGGGCGAAATTGACTCAGGTGCAGAAGGTTTCGACCTTACCGGCAGTAAAGCCAAAGCCATTCCCAACAGTGAAGGCAAATGTCTGCCCTTCGCCTTCTTCTCCGGCAGCAGCCGTACAGCAATTGGCTGCGGCACATCTGCAGGTGGCAGCGGCGATAACATCATACAGCAAAACTTCCCCTTCCAGGCTTGGGGTAAGAAATACCTTACAGCTCCAACATCCAATTCAGCAGCAGCCAACAGCCTGCAAACAAATATCTTCAGGGTGGCAGTAAGAGACCCGCTCACTAAGGTCTACCTCAACAACAGTCCCACTCCATTGCCCTACGCGTCGCTGATCAATAACCTGTACTACCAGTTTGAAGCAGCCGCCGGTACTTATATAGAAGCAGATAAACCCATTACAGTAGCACAGTTTATCTCTTCATCGGCATCCTGCCCCAATACCCCCGGCGATGGCGATCCCGAAATGTTCTACCTCAGTCCCATCGAACAGGGTATCAAAAAAGTATCATTGTTCAGAAATACACAGCAGGCCATTACAATCAACTACCTCACACTTATCATACCAACAACAGGTGTAGCCTCACTTACCATCGACGGCAGCAATACATTCGATTACACGTATGTACACCCGGTAAGGTCTGATTACACCGTGGTGGTAAAACGCTGGACAGCAGCACAGACGCAAACCATTGTAAAAAGCGACTCTGCCTTTACAGCCATTACCTATGGCCTCGGCAGCGTGGAAAGCTATGGATATAATGCAGGCACACTGGTGAAAAACCTCAACTCTGTGTCTTCCATTTCCAACACACTCGGTACAGGCGGCACCAGTCCTTATACCTGTAAGGGTACGCCATTCCGGTTCAAGGTATCACTAACCGTAAAACCCTCGCAGCTTACATGGCATTTCTCACAGGTACCTAACCTCACCCCCAATACCGATGTAACACAGAATAATCCACAGGTGATAGATTCTGTACTGGTGAATGGCGTTTGGTTCTACAACTATACCGTACCCCAGGATTATGTTTACAATGGTACGGGCACATTCATCGTACCGGTCAATCTCGTACACCCCAGCATAGAAAGCTGCAACAGCAGTCTTGACATTACCGTATCCGTGACCGTACTGCCCGAACCCATAACCGACTTCACCTATACCTTCAGTGGTTGTGTTGGCGACCTCGTACAGTTCAACGGCAGCTCAGCTACCAGCAACGGCGTACCAGTCAACCAGTGGAGCTGGAACTTTGGTGATGCAACCACATCAACGCTGCAAAACCCAACCAAACTCTATGCTACACCCGATAACTATATTGTACAGTTCAAAGCAGTAGCCAACGATGGCTGTGTGGGAAGCACAACAAAGACCATCGTCGTAAACAACAGGCCCGTAGTAGCACTGGTGGCAGACTCACTCTCTACCTGTATCAATACCAACGCTACCTGGACGGTGCTCAACCCCGTAGCAGGCGCTACCTACAACTGGTACAATGCCCCCACAGGTGGTACCCTCCTTGGTACAGGTACCAGCTTTACCATCAGCAACGTTACCACCACTACCATAGTATGGGTCGAAGCAGTGATCAATACCTGCAACAGCGCAACGAGAAAACGCGCGGTAACAACAGTACTGCCCCTGCTCACACCTCCCGTAGCTGTGGTAGATTCTGTAGGTGCAGACCTTATCACCTTTAAATGGAATGCAGTACCAAATGCGCTCAGTTACAGTGTATCAACAAACAACGGGGTAAACTGGCAGACACCATCTTCAGGCCCCGCAGGTCTTACACACCGCATAACGGGTCTTGCTCCGCTCACTTCAGTAACACTGCTGGTAAGAGCCAACGGTGGTTGCCAGGACGCTGTATCACAACCGGTAACCGGTAAAACATTTACCGACCAGATCTACTTCCCCAACACCTTTACCCCCAACGGTGATGGAAGAAATGATACATGGCAGGTATATGGTTATATCATCAAAAGTATGCGCATGATGATCTTTAACCAGTGGGGTGAAAAAGTGTATGAAAGCCGGGTGCAGAGCCAGGGATGGGATGGTAAGTACAAAGGAAAACGACAACCCTCCGGTGTATATATGTACGTAGCTGAATTGATACTGACAGACGGTACAAAGAAGACTTATAAAGGTTCAATCAATCTCGTACAGTAAACCGATAATACCGATGCAAAGACTTTTAGCTGTTTTATTGTTAGGCTGCCTCGCCAATGTTTTAAAAGCACAGAATATCTCCAACAGGGGAAAAGAGTTCTGGGTGGGCTATGGTCACCACCAGTTTATGGAGCCGGGGCAGACCAATAGCCAGGAAATGGTGATCTACCTCAGCGCCGAACAGGCCGCCACGGTAGTTGTAAGCATCAATGGTACCACATGGACAAGAACCTATAATGTACCCGCCAATACCGTTATTGCCACTGAATATATGCCCAAGAACGGGGTAGACGATTGCCGCCTTTATTCTGTACCACCCTCCTTTGGGGGTACTGGCGGCGAAGGCATTTTTAACCGGGGTATCAACATTAAAAGCAACGTGCCCATCGTAGCCTATGCGCATACATTCGGTTCCGCTTCTTCGGGAGCAACAATGCTCCTGCCTGTAGACTCCTGGGGTAACCAGTACTACTCGCTCAACAGCAGGCAGAGCTACCAGAACAACTGTTTCTCCTGGGCCTATGTGGTAGCACAGCAGGATAATACCGTGGTAGAAATCACACCATCCGTTGAAACACGCACACTGAAACCTGCCGGGGTACCATTTACCGTTACACTCAACAAAGGGCAGATATACCAGATCATCGGCAACAATCCTACCGGGGGTAATTCCTCACTGGAGGTGTCAGGAACAAAGTTCAGGTCCATCGCCAATGCATCAGGGGTTTGCGCACCCGTCGCCGTCTTCTCCGGCAGCAGCCGTACATATAATACCATTTCCTGCGGCAGTGGTGGTGGCGACAACGACAATCAGCAGGCCTTCCCTACCAAGACATGGGGCAAACACTACCTGACAGCACCTACTTCGCGCTCTACAGCAGCAAACCAGTTCATGACCAACTCGTACAAGGTATTGGTAAAAGACCCCGCTACAGTAGTAAAACGAAACGGTATCCAGCTCACCGGGCTCACCAACAATTACTATTTCTTCGAAAGCACTACAGCCGATTATATTGAAGCAGACAAACCCATCATGGTAGCACAGTTCATGACAGGAGGAAACAGTTGTCTCGGCGCTGGGGTTGGAGATCCCGAAATGATGTTCATCAGTCCCATAGAACAGGGCATCAAAAAAGTGGCCTTCTACCGCAACAACCGCGAGGCAATCACCATCAATTACCTTACCATGATCATTCCTACCAATGGAATACCCTCATTACGTATAGATGGCAGCGCAGCATTTGATCACTCCTACCCCCACCCGCAAAAGCCAGGGTATTCAATAGTCGTAAAAAGATGGAACTCAGCACAGGCGCAGGCAACAGCATCAAGCGACAGTTCATTTACTGCCATCACCTATGGCTTGGGCAACGTGGAAAGCTATGGCTATAACGCAGGAACCTATCTCAATAACCTTAACCTCGTAGGATCAATACGGAACGACAGCGACACCAGCACAATAGTAAAACAGCATGACTATACCTGTAAGAACTCTCCCATCAGGCTGTCGGCTTTTTACCTCTACAAACCGGTACAACTCGTATGGGAACTAAGCACACTGGCCCCCGTTCTTTCACCCGCCGTAAATGTTACCGATAACAGTCCTGTAGCTGTAGATTCCTCTGTCATCAACGGGTTAATGTATTACAAATATACCCTGCCCGGAACTTACTCCTTTTCAGACACGGGCACTTTTACTATTCCCATTACCAGTTCGCACCCTTCCATAGAAAACTGTACCCTCTCGGAAAGACTTACCTACACCATAACAGTAAAACCCACGCCAAGACCGGTATTCACCTTTACACACAGCGGCTGCACCCTCGATACCATTGCGTTTGCAGCACAGGCCACCACACTGAATACGTATAACAATACCCTGTATACATGGACCTTCCCCGGCCCTTCAACAGCCACCACCCGCCTGGTAAACAAAGTGCTGCCACCGGGCAACCACCTCGTCAGCCTCAGGGTAGTTACCGATAATGGCTGTGTCGGCGATACTATCCAGCCGGTAAACGTATTCAATAAGCCAACGGCCGACTTTACGATTGCGCCCCTCAGCACCTGCGTAGGCAGCAATATTACCCTTACCGATAACTCGGTGATCGGAGGCTCGGGCACCAGCAACAGTTACTACTGGGATTTTGGTAATGGTAATACCACAACCGTATCCGGCAATGCCCCGCAAACGGTTGTCTTTACCAACCCTGGCACGTACACCATCAGGCATACGGCGCAATCAAGCACCACCTGCGTAAGCGATACCGTCAGCAGGTCTATTACGATATATGCCAAACCCTCGGTGAACTTTACCTATCCCGCAACCTGCCTGCCATCAAACGGCACACTGCCCTTTACGGGCATCGCTTCTGTATCCGATGGGCAAACCCTTACCGGTTTTGCATGGAACTTTGGCGACCCCAATGCCACCGCGGGTAACCCCAATACCAGCGCGGTGCAAAGCCCAACACACATTTACCAGCAAGGCACTTATCCCGTTAACTTCAGTGTAACCACACAACAGAGCTGTGTAAAAGATACCACCATAAACGTTATAGTAAAGATCAACCCCGCACTTAATTATCCTGCAATCAATCCCGTATGCCAGAACGATGCAGTATTTTCGATTGCCACAGCCACAGTTACCAATAGTGTAGCGGGTACGGGTACCTACAGGGGACCGGGCACTACGGCTGCGGGCAACTTCACCCCCGCGTTGGCAGGGGTCGGTACACACCAGGTATGGTACATATTTACTACGGCTGCAGGATGTAAAGACTCAGTATCACAAACCATACAGGTAAAAGCCAAACCAGTCGTAAGCTACACTTACCCAACAGGTGGCTGCTTACCCACTACCGGGCAGGCCCAGTTCAATGGAGCAGCAGCGCTCTCCGACGGACAAACAGTTAACACCTGGGCATGGGATTTTAACGATCCCAACGCCACGGCGGGCAACCCCAATACCAGTACTGCCCAGAACCCCTCACACAACTTCACCGCCAACGGTATCTATAACGTAAAACTTACAGCTACTTCTTCGGGAGGTTGCAGCGGCGATACCACCATTGCGCTTAACTTTAACATTAGGCCCGCACTCAACTATCCTGCTTTGGCAAGTGTATGCCACAACATTGGTGGCACCCTTTCAGTTGCTTCAGCCACCGTTACCAATGGCGTAACAGGCACGGGTACCTACACAGGTCCGGGCACTACAGCAGCAGGTGTCTTCACCCCGGCGGCGGCAGGCGTTGGCACTCACACCATCTGGTATAAGTTCACCACACCGAATGGTTGCGCCGATTCCATTTCGCAAACCATACAGGTAAAAGCCAAACCCGTGGTAAGCTATACCTATCCCACCGGTGGCTGCTTACCCGCTACCGGGCAGGCCCAGTTCAATGGAGCAGCAGCGCTCTCCGACGGACAAACAGTTAACACCTGGGCATGGGATTTTAACGATCCCAACGCCACGGCGGGCAACCCCAATACCAGTACCGCCCAGAACCCCTCACACAACTTCACCGCCAACGGTATCTATAATGTAAAGCTCACAGCTACCTCTTCGGGTAACTGCACAGGAGATACTACCATCGCTCTTAACTTCAATATTAAGCCCACGCTTGCCTATCCCGTACTGGCTGATCGCTGCCAGGATGTTACCACCCCGGTATCTATTGCCACCGCTACGGTAACCAACGGTGCCGCAGGCACGGGCATCTATACAGGCCCGGCCACCACAACAGCAGGCATGTTCACCCCTTCTGTTGCCGGAGCAGGCACACATATCATCTGGTATAAGTTTACCACCCCCAATGGTTGTGCAGATTCTATCTCGCAAACTGTTACGGTCAACCCCAAACCACTCGCCGGCTTTACAGCTACAGCAGCAGTATGCGACGGTGGCGCAGTAACGGTTACAGATGCCTCAACAGTAACTCCCGGTACTATTAACCAGTGGAAATGGAGCTATGGCGATGGTAATACCGCAAACAATACCAATGGCAATCCCTTTACCATCACCTACGGCACCTATGGCAATTACACAATCAAACTGGTGGCAGTAAGCAACCAGGGCTGTACCAGCGATACCTTCCGCAGGGATGTAATTGTAAACCCGCTGCCCGTTGCCGCCTTTACCAGTTCAGCTTCGGTTTGTTTGCCCGGTGGTACAGTCAGCTTTACCAACCAGAGCACCATACCCAATAGCGGTGCCCTTTCCTACAGTTGGGATTTTGGAGATGGTAGCCCCGCAAGCAATAACCCCAACCCCGGTCACGTCTACGCAGCAGCGGGTAACTATACCATTACGCTTACCACCGCTTCAGCCGCAGGTTGCAGCACATCCGTTAACCATCCCTTCAACGCCTTCTTTGTAAAACCACTGGCCAGGTTTGAGGTGAACCCCGATACACTTTGTCAGGGGGCCGATAATGTGTTTACTGACCTTAGTACCGATCCGGGAGGCAGCAACATCAACGCTTGGGCATGGGCTTTTGCCGATGGCGCCACTTCCATCACCAAAAACCCGGTTAAACGATACACACAACCCGGTACCTATAATGTAACACTCAGGGTAACCAATGCCGCAGGCTGTACCAGCGAAGTATTTACGCTGCCCGTAGTGGTTTACCTGCAACCCACTGTAGACGCAGGACCTTCCTTTATCGTACCGCAGGGTACCACAGTTACCTTCAGCCCGGTAACCAACAGCCCATCACTTACTTACAGTTGGTTCCCTTCCTTTGGTCTCTCCGGCAGTATGGCAATGAAACCAAGTCTCGTGGCCAACAGCGATCAGTTGTACACCCTCACGGTAACAGGCGAAGGCGGTTGTACAGCCTCCGACTTCCTTACAGTAAAAGTGCTGAAAAAAATAGATCCCCCCAATGCCTTCTCACCCAATGGCGATGGCGTAAATGATACCTGGGAGATCGCCAACCTGTCGGATTATAACAACTGCGTCGTACGCGTATTCAACCGCTATGGTCAGCAACTGTATGAATCTAACGGGTACGCCAAACCGTGGAATGGCGTTGTAAACGGCAGTCCGCTCCCCGTTGGCACCTATTATTATATCATCGAACTGAAAAATGGTTTGCCCGCACTTAACGGCTCGCTCACCATCATACGATAACATGACAAAAGAAACTGGTAGTATATGAGAAAAATTTATCTGACCTCCCTGCTGGGACTACTGCTTTGCAACATTCATCCTGCTCAGGCACAGGTAGACCCCCATTTCTCTTCTTATTACATCTACCCCTCCTGGCTCAACCCTGCACTGACAGGCGCCTTCGACGGGCAGTTGAGAATTGCGGGCATCTACCGCAACCAATGGGGCAATGTAAGCACACCCTTTTCCACGCCGGGCATCTCGCTCGACCTGCAAACAGAAAAGAACATGAACTATGGCCTCAGCCTGCTCAAACAAAGTGCAGGCAATGGCGGTTACAGCTATACTACCGCTTACGGTAATTTTGCCTATACCGGTATGAAGTTCGGCAACGGGCTCAAACGCGTGGTACTGGCCCTCCAGGTAGGTATGATACAGCGCCGCTTCGACGCAACTAAACTCACTTTTGGCGACCAGTGGAATCCCGTTACAGGCTTTAACCCCTCCAACCCTACTGCCGATGCAGTGTCTAACAACAACCAGACAGACATCGACTTCGGCGCAGGTGTGCTCTATTACGATGCCACACCGGGTAAGAAGTCGAACTTCTTTGGCGGCTACTCCGTTTCACACATCAATAAACCAGATGATAAGTTTGGCACTTTCGGATCGGCCAGACTCCCTATGCGGCACACTATACATGCCGGTATGCGCTTCAGCCTTACCGACCAGTTCAGCCTCACACCCAACGCACTTTACCTCCGCCAGGGTACGGCATCAGAAACAATGGTGGGCGCTTATGGACAGTACCGCATCACACCCGGCAACGATTTTATGCTGGGCGTAAACTACCGGTTAAAAGATGCCATAGCGCCCTTTGCCGGATACACTTTTGGTAACCTTATGCTGGGCGCCAGTTACGACATTAATGTGTCAGACCTTGGCCGTCTTGTAAAAGGCACCAATAGTTTTGAAGTATCGCTCACTTTCATCAAAAAACGGAAAGTGGAAACACCCGAAGAGGAATTTGTGTGTCCACGCCTGTAACCGCTTTCATTTATTCTAACAGTATCAATCGATATGAGAAAAATATTATCAGCACTATTTATACTCAGCAGTTGCTGCGCTTACAGCCAGTTTACGTACGACTACCTTAAAGCCGCAGATAAATATTTCGCCAGAGGCGACTATTATTCCGCTGCACAGTATTACGAAAAGTATTTTAACATGGGCAGCAGGAGCAAAAGCTCGGGTCCATCATACAATCCTTATACCATAGCGTCAAAAACACAGAAAGGCGGTGGCGGTGGCCCCGTAAGCAGCAGGCAGCAGGCATTGTACAATCTTGCGGAGAGCTATCGCCTGCTTCACTATCCCGAAAAAGCAGAACCGCACTATAAAGAGATACTGAACTTCGACAGGAGCAGCTTCCCGCTTGCAGAATACCATTATGGCACAGTGTTGCGTGCCCTCGAAAAGTTTGAAGAAGCACAAACCGCCTTTGCCAATTTCCTGGCACAACACAGCGATAAAGACCAGTATACCGAAGCCGCCGAAAGAGAAGTAGCCAGCCTGCGCTTCATACAACAGCAGATGGGCCGTAAAGACCTTTCACTCTACACCATAAAAAAATTCGATTCAGTACTCAACCCCGGCGGCGCCAACTACGCCCCCGTATGGCTCGATGACAGGACGATTCTGTTCACCTCTTCGCGCGACGATAAAAGTGTTGCCCCGGCAAATAAAAATGATAACCGCTTTTACCAGGCTTCTTACAGCGGCGGAACGATCAGCGAACTGCAAAAAACATCCCTGGCACAGACACCGGAGATACAACAGGCCGCCGCCGCCATAAGCCCCGACGGGCAACGGCTTTACTTTACCCGCTGGTCGAGTGGCAACGGCAAAAAGACAGCATACATCTTTACCAGCAGTAAAGCCAATAGCACATGGTCCGATCCGGTAAAGCTGGATGGAATCAATGGAGATAGTTTTAGTACTCAGCAGCCCTGTGTAATGCCAGATGGTAAACAACTCCTGTTTGCAAGTAACCGCCCCGGAGGTAAAGGCGGGTTCGATCTATATATGGCCGACCTCGACGCTTCCGGTATGGTAAAGTCCATCAAACCAATGGACGACAAGATCAATACCAGTGGTGATGAACAGGCGCCTTATTTTCATGCTCCTTCCTCTACGCTTGTATTCAGCTCAAACGGACGTACAGGTATGGGTGGCTATGATTTTTACTACAGCAAATGGCAGGGAGGCACCTGCACCGACCCGGTTAACTTTGGACACCCGGTCAATTCTGTAAAAGACGATCTGTACTTTGCCAGCCGCGGCACTGCAAAAAACATCCTCGAAGATGTACTGTTCAGTAGCGACCGCTCCGCAGCCTGCTGCCTTGAGCTCTTCTCACTGAGAAAGGAAAAACCACTCCGCCAGGTAAGTGGTTATGTAGTACGCTGCGACAACAGTAAGCCCCTTCAGGAAGTGAGTATCCAGATCGTAGATACCATTAACAATCGCGTAGTAGCCACACGCACCACCAATACCGACGGCAGTTATTCCTTTACACTCGAAGACTACCAGCCACTTAAAGCAGTAGCGAAGATGGATGGCTTTGCCGACAATTTCCTGCATTTCAATGCCCCGGCAGACGAAATGGTAAACTTGCTGAAGAATCCGGACATCTGCCTCACCAAACTGTTCCCTCCACCTGTGGGAATCGTTGAAGAACTGGAGAATATTTACTACGAATATGATAAATATGAGCTCCTGCCCTCCTCCTATCCCTCGCTTGACAGGCTTGCACAAAACCTGATCAGTAACCCCAATGTAGTGATTGAACTGGCAGGCCATACGGATGGTAATGGTACAGATGAATACAACAACAAACTGTCGCAGCAACGAGCCCGGAGCTGCGTCGATTATCTTATCGGCAAAGGCGTGAGCAGTAAACAACTCCTGCCAAAAGGCTATGGCAAGACTGTACCATTGGCGCCCAATACCAATCCGGATGGTAGCGATAACCCCGAAGGCAGGGCGAAGAACCGTCGTACAGAATTTAAAGTTTTACAAAAGTAATAGTACCCCAATGATCAGGATCGGTATCACGATATGCTGTTTATTACTGGGCGCACAGTTAGCCAGCGCACAGCAGAAACCACATTATACACAATATGTACTCAACCAGTACATCATTAATCCTGCGCTCTCGGGCATAGAGATGTACACCGATGTAAAAGTCAGTCACCGCCACCAGTGGGTGGGGCTAGACGATGGCCCCGTTACCAACTATATCTCCGTGCAGGGACCACTCGGAAATACCAATAAAGACAGGGTACCCTCCTCCATGCGCCAAAGGGATTACAACCCCCGCGGCCGTGAATACTGGGATGAATATAAAGCCGCTGACGCCCACCACGGATGGGGCGTACAGCTTATCCACGACAGAACAGGTCCGCTCACCAATATGTCAGCACAGCTTACATACGCTTACCACATACCCGTAAGCAACGTGGTAAATATATCGGCAGGTATAGGCGCAGGTGTTTCGCAGCTAAGGCTGGATGCTTCAAAACTGAAATTCGCAGTAACAGTCGACCCCGCAGTGTACCAGAAAAACGTCATCAATACCCTGCGGCCCGATTTCAGCGCGGGCATCTATGTGTACAGCCCTGCCTTTTTCGGAGGTATCTCTGCCCAGCAGATCGTACCACAGAAAATAGAGTTTGCACAAAACACAGCAAGAACCATAAATGGTAAAAGCGTGCCCCATTTATTCGGCATACTCGGATACCGCACCCTTGTTGGGGAGGATTTTAATCTTATCCCTTCAGTAATGGTAAAATATGTACAGCCCGTTCCCCTACAGGTGGAGGGCAACGTAAAACTACAGTATCGCGATCTCCTCTGGCTGGGCGCTTCGTACCGCCACAACGACGGTTTTGCAGGTATGGCCGGGCTGAATGTATCCCGCTCATTTATGGTGGGGTATTCTTACGATCATACCATCACGCCACTGCGCACTTTTACACGAGGCACACACGAAATACTCTTAGGCTTTACTTTCAGCAACAGGCAGGAAGACAGTTGCCCCAGGAACGTGTGGTGATCAATGCGGCAGCCTGTCACGCAATAAGCCATAGACCCATGTACCGGCAATCGCACTTAGGAGTACAACAACAACGACAAGTGCACCGTTACCGATCTGTGCATACAAAGGGCCGGGGCAAGCTCCGGTGATGGCCCATCCGAGGCCAAATATCAAACCGCCATACACCTGCCCCTTATTAAATTTTTTCTTTGTAAAAATGATCTTCTCACCCTTTACAGTACGGATATCCAGCCACTTAATCAGCACAACGGAAAGCATACCCGTAACCACAGCGGAGCCAATAACTCCGTACATGTGAAAACTTTGCAGGCGGAACATCTCCTGTATCCTGAACCAGGAAATGACCTCCGCTTTGATCAGCAGGATGCCAAAAAAAATACCCGTCAGGAAATAAATAAAATAGTAAAAGGCAGGGTATTGCAGCTTTGATTCGTTGATACAAACACTGTCCAGTGAGCGAACCTCGAAATCAGTATTCGTTTCGGTCATCTGCAGCGATGAGGTTGTCGTTTCGTGCATATCAGGATATATTAAATGAATGCGGCCATATCAGCCAGATTATAAACGTAAAATATACGGAAGGATAAGATTGGCCATAATAAAGCCACCTGCCATAAACATGATGGTTGCAACAAGAGATGGCCACTGCAGGTAGCTTAACCCCATAATGGAATGCCCGCTGGTACACCCCCCCGCATAGCGTGTACCAAAGCCAACCAGAAAGCCACCGCCAACCATCATTGTTAAACCCCGCAGGCTGAACAGGCTCTGCCAGTTGAATAATTCCCCGGGTACAAGACTTTCGTATTGAGTAATACCATATTCCCTCAACTCGTTTACCAGGCCGGGGGCAACCTGTACAGGCTTATCATGCTGAAAAAAAAGAAACACCAGTAAACCACCCCCCGCAATACCCGCAACAAAAAAAATGTTCCAGGCCTCTTTCTTCCAGTCGTAGCAGAAAAATGGAATCCTGGCAGGAATGCAGGCAGCACAGATATGCCGCAGCGAAGAAGAAATACCAAAAGATTTATTGCCCGTAATAAGCAACAGGGGCACCATAAGGCCGATCAGGGGCCCGGCAACATACCAGGGCCAGGGTTGTTTTAACAAATCCAGCATATCGTATTATTTATGTAAATATCCGTTTCTCTGCGGCATGGCAAGCTACTTTCGCACGTCAACAATCAGGGATACCGGCCGGAGCCCCATCTCTTACCATTGCCTTAACATATTAAAGCATACTTGAAGGGCATACATAATCTGTTATTTTCAAATGCCCTTCTGCCCTAATAGCTTCAAAACCTCCCCGCACATCAGCTATATTACCATACCCCCGGGCCATTAGTATAGAAGCAAAGATCATTGAGCGGTACCCCCCCGCACAATACAGGTAAACGGGTTTGTCTTTAGGCACGCGTGACAACTCATTATTGATGGTATCCAGTGGTACACTTTCAGCTATTACAAGATGCTCACTCAGGTATTCATTTCTTTTTCGTACATCCAATACCGCCAGTGTCTCATCCCTTTCTGCCAGGGCAGACAGTTCACCGGGGTTAATGCGTTTGATTGAATTAACCTCTTTACCCGACTGCTGCCAGTTGCTGAAGCCCCCTTTGAGATAACCAATAACATGATCGTACCCTACCCTGCTCATACGCGTGATGGTTTCCGCTTCACGGCCCACTTCTGTTACCAGCAATACCTCCTGCTGTATATCCGGTATAAGTGCGCCTACCCAGGGAGCAAACTGACCGTCGAGACCAATGTTGATACTATTAGGTATAAAGCCCGCGGCAAATACTTCAGGGTCGCGAACATCAAGTACCAGGGCGCCCGTTTCACCGGCCGCAGCCTCAAAAGCCTCGGGGGCAAGGGCATGTAATCCTCTTTCAAGTACTGTATCAATACTGTCGTACCCCTTTATATTCATAAGTACATTAAGAGGAAAATAAGCAGGCGGCGTTACGAGACCCGTAATGAGCAGGCGGATAAAATCTGCTTTATTCAACCCCGGTTGGAGGGCATAATTAGTAGCTTTCTGGTGGCCCAGTGTATCCATCGTTTCCTTACTCATATTTTTACCACAGGCACTGCCCGCACCATGAGCAGGATAAACAATAATATCGTCGGCCAGCGGCATGATCCTGTTACGCAGAGAATCGTAGAGATAAGCTGCCAGCAGTTCCTGTGTCAGCTCCGGCTTTACTTTCTGTGCCAGATCCGGGCGGCCTACATCACCGATAAAAAGAGTATCGCCGCTGAACAGCGCTACAGGCTTATCATTTTCATCCCGCAGCAGGTAACAGGTGCTTTCCATGGTATGACCGGGTGTATGCAGCACTTCAAAACTTACTTTACCCACCCTGAATACTTCGCCATCCTCAGCCACAATAGCTTCAAAAGAGGGCTGTGCTGTAGGACCATACACAATAGGAGCATCGGCCTTGCGGGAAAGATCAAGGTGGCCGCTAACAAAGTCAGCGTGAAAATGCGTTTCAAAAACATATTTTATCCTTGCACCACTTTGAGCAGCCCTGTCAAGATAAGGCTTCACCTCGCGCAACGGGTCTATCACTACCGCTTCGCCTTCGCTTTCGATATAGTAGGCTCCCTGTGCCAGGCAACCCGTATAAATCTGTTCAATTTTCATATTTGCTCTATTTTAAACTGTTAAGAATAAACTGGGAATCGTTCTTCCTTATCTTTTTTTAATCATCCCTTTTATCATTGCAAATTTGCAGTAGTGCTACGGCCCTGTCAATGACAAAAGTCACATAACCACCTGTTTTAGCTCGGTATTTTACCAGGAAAGAAAAGTTCCTTTATGATGATGTATAAACCCATTAAGAGTACGAACCAGCCAAAGCCTTTTTTTAGTTTCACTGCCGGTATATAGCCATTCAGCCGGTTACCCGCAAATATACCAGCGACCGCAAGGGCAGTAATTGTAAAGAGTACCGGCCAGTTAATGATCGTTTTGCCGAGATCACCGGTAAAGCCAAAAAGTGAATTGGCAGCAATAATTACAAGAGAAGTGCCGATCGCATCGTTCATAGACAGTCTGCGCAGCACCACGAGCGCGGGAATAATAAGAAAGCCGCCACCCACACCTACCAAACCCGTGATCAGACCCGTAAGCGTCCCCTGCAGAAACAGGCCTGCAAAAGACGAGGTAGGAGTACGACCAGTGACAGCAGGATCCTTGCTTCTCGAAAGCATAAAAATAGCCGCCAGTACGAGAAGGAGAGCAAAGAGCAGCATCATAAAAAGGTTACGCGTAACCACCAGCCCGCCAGTTTCAATAACCACCGCTGGTATCAGAGGAACAACAAAAGCACGGGTTATATATACAGCCATAATCGAGGGTATACCAAAAAGCAGGGCTGTAGTAAGATCAACCTGGCCCAGCCGGTAACGGGAAATACTACCCGTTAAACTGGTGAAGCCTACGATAAAAAGAGAGTGAGCAGTAGCGCGCATAGGGTCAAAGTGAAAGAGATAGACCAGTACAGGTACAGTGAGTATAGACCCACCACCACCAATGAGGCCGAGAGAAACACCGATCAGAAAAGAAGCAATATATCCCAGAAGCACCATATACTATTTTCTGCAAAGTTGCTTCCGGGAACAGAAGGTATAAGTGACAATGATCACACACCCGTGCCGGGTCTTATCCATTCAAAAGAGTTGCGGTGCTGTATGAGCCAGCCATTCTTTTCCATTTTTTTAAGCAGGCGGCTGATCACTTCGCGGGAAGAATTAAGGTCCCCGGCTATTTCCTGGTGAGTAAGTTTGATATGATTACCAAGTTGCTTTACCTGGCGGAGGATATAAAACTCCAGCCTTTCGTCCATATTTTTAAAGGCGATAGCATTGATGGTTTCCAGCAATTCCATGTATCGTTTGCGATAAGTACGGATAACAAACTGATTCCAGCTCTTATACCTCGTCATCCATTCCTCCATGTATTCCAGCGGAATCCGCAGCAGCGTACAATCAGTAAGCGCCCTCGCTGTAATATTACTTTCTCCCATGCCATATCCACAAACCATAGAAACCGCGCATGCCTGGCCAGCACCAAGGTGATAAAGAAAGAAATCACTGCCCTCATCGTCGTGCTGGTAGAGGCGGACAGAACCATCAAGTACAAGCATAGTGAAACGTATGGGCTGCCCCGCACGTATTAGTATATCGCCAGCTTTGGCTTCGCGTACTTCACCATGTTGCAGCAATGCAGAGTACAGTTCGGGTTCAAAACCCGGGAACAATTGTGGTATGGACCATGTTGCCTGCACATTGCAAAGATAAACGTAATACTGTAGTTATTCCGCCGGTCATAGTATTAGAACGCGTATATAATACACACATCAACAAGACATGGATAGGCATTACCGATAAATATGAGATAACACAATGGTACTTTAACCATCAACCCCCGGCAACTCCTCTCTAACATTCGGCTAATCCGACTTTGCACCGTCAGGCTTTACAGCATGCCAGGCACACTTTCCCCATACCGCTTTGAAGAATTACCTCGAAGAACCGGCAAACCGATCCCGATGTGTATAAAGAACGATGGTACATCAACCATTTTTTGTTACTTCGCAGCTTAAATATCGTGTACATTATGGACATTACAAATAAGACCCCAAAAGAAATCCAGCAGGGTATATTCGATGAAATTGCCAACGGCGTTAACCCCGAACAGATCAGGCAGGAACTCAGCAGTAAGGGCGTACCCACCGAAGCCTATTATTTTACCTCTCAGGCAGAACACCAGCAACAGATAAATACACCGGCAGACGATACCCACACAGGCACTCCCGGCTGGCGAATCGTTCTTTCCATGATCATACTCGCCTATTTTGTTATCAGGATTATTATTAAACTTAATAAATAGCCAGCGGCCGGGGTATCCGGTTTATTGCCCGCCCTGTAGCCGCCCCTACTATACTTGCTGTTCAAATATTGCATAGCTTTAACGCATGAAAAGAATCATTACGTTGCTTCTGCTTTGTACCTCATTTTCCGCTTTTGCCGGTACAGCAGATACCCTTACACTGTTTAGCAATGCCATGTATAAAAACATTAAATGCGTGGTGATCAAACCAGATAGTTACGCGTCCGGAACCAATCGTTACCCTGTAGTGTACCTGCTGCACGGGTATAGCGGTAACTATACCGACTGGGTCACCAAAGTACCGGAACTAAAAAGCTATGCAGATGAAAATCAGTTGCTGATCGTATGCCCCGATGGTGGCTTCAGCAGTTGGTACTTCGACAGTCCTATCGATACCTCCATGAGGTATGAGACCCATGTGGCTAAAGAAGTAGTGCAGTCCATCGACCAGCGCTACCGCACTATTGCCGACAGAAAGCACCGTGCTATTACCGGCCTGAGCATGGGCGGCCATGGCGGGCTGTTCCTTGCCTGGCGACATGCAGATATCTTTGGAGCCTGTGGCAGCATGAGTGGTGGTGTAGATATCAACGCCAGCCGCCTGAAGTTCGATATCAGTAAGAGGATCGGCGATACCCTGACAAATGCCGGTAACTGGAAAAAATACACAGTGATCAATCTGATTGAAAAAACGCCACAGGCGCCCCTGGCCATTATAGTAGATTGCGGAACAGAAGATTTTTATTACGAGGCAAACCGCAACCTGCACCAGAAGATGCTGGCGCTTAAGATACCCCACGACTATATTGAACGGCCGGGCCAGCATAATTGGGCCTACTGGACCATTGCCGTACCCTATCAATTACTGTACTTCAGGAAGTTTTTTAACAGTAATAAATAGACAGCAGGCAAATCATTCCGTCTCCCGCTTCTCAAATCGCACATTCTGCCACCCGTTACTTGCCTCCCATACCCGGGTAATCAAATACCAATTGGCAAAAAGCCTTTACACCCGTAGAGAGCATACTATCGTCAATATAAAAGTCAGGAGTATGGTGCGCCGCTACTTTTGCCGGATCGGCACCATGAGGCATACCACCGAGATAGAAGAAAAAAGCTGGAGCCTTTACTCCATAGTAAGAAAAATCTTCTGCACCCGTTTGCCAGTCCATTTCCTTTACCCTGTCTTTACCCGCCGCTTTTTCCAGCGAGGGCAGCATCCCCTTTACCAGCTCGGGAGTATTGAACGTAACCAGGGTCTTGGTATCGATCACTACCTCGGCCGTAGCACCCGATGCTTCAGCGATCTTGGTGGCCGTCAGCTTAATCTTTTCGTGCACGTCTTTCTGCATATTATTGTCCAGCGTACGGATAGTGCCTTCGAGCATAGCCTCTTCCGGGATGATATTATTGCGTACACCGCTGTGAAACTTACCCACAGTGATAACTACAGGCGCTTTGGTAAGTTCAGACTGGCGGCTCACAATAAGTTGCAGCCCGTCTATGATCTGTGCACCCACAGCGATCGGATCGATACCCTTCCAGGGCTGTGAACCATGCGATCCGCGACCCTTCACTTTGATACTGAACCAATCGCTGCTGGCCATAAAAGCACCGGGTTTATAACGTATATTCCCAATCTCCACAGCCGACGAGATATGCAGCCCGAAGATCACATCTACCTTGGGGTTTTCCATCACACCCTCCTTGATCATAAGTGCAGCACCCCCTTCCTCTCCTTCAGGTGCACCTTCCTCAGAAGGCTGAAAGATAAACTTTACCGTACCCGCTATGTCTTTCTTCATTTTAACCAATACCGAAGCTACACCCATCAGCATGGCGGTATGCGCATCATGACCGCAGGCGTGCATCACATTAACCATCTGACCATTATACTCTGTCGTTTTTACCGAAGCAAAGGGCAGGTTGGATCTTTCCTTTACCGGCAGCGCATCCATATCCGCGCGCAGGGCAATAACCGGCCCGGGTTTACCCCCTTTCAGTATGGCCACTACCCCATTTTTGGCGATGCCTGTCTGTACTTCCAAACCCAACGACCGCAGGTGGTTGGCCACATAAGCTGCTGTTTGTACCTCTCGGTTCGAGAGCTCAGGGTTCTCATGAAAATGGCGCCGCCACTCCACTACTTTAGCAGAATCAGCCCTTATAAGTTCATCCAGCCGGTTTGTTTGTGCAATAGCCGTACCAGTGGTGAGCAATGCGCAGAAAAGGAGAAAGTTCTTTAGCATAGTGTTACTTTTGGTATAGACAAATCTACTACAATTATCGTCACATGAAAGACAGGCCAGCAACAAACCCCAAACTCATTATCATTGGCGCAAGTTCGGGCATCGGGCGTGAACTGGCTGTCGCTTACGCACAACGGGGCTGGCAGGTAGGTATTACCGGGCGGCGTGAGGCACTGTTACAGGAACTGGCGGACCAGTTTCCCGGACAGGTATTTGTTCAGGCCTTCGATGTAACCGAACCCCGTGCCACCATGCATTTGGAACGATTGATCGATACCATGGGCGGCATAGACCTCCTGATCTATAACAGCGGTTATGGAGAGCCCGACGATCAGGTAGTACCTGAGATCGATAGGCAAACCGTAGGTATCAATGTATCGGGCTTTACCACCATCGTGAGTTATACCTTTAATTACTTCCTACGGCAGGGCCGTGGGCATATTGCCGCTACATCTTCTATCGCAGCACTGCGTGGTAATAGTTTTGCTCCGGCATACAGTGCTTCAAAAGCATATATGAGTACCTATATGGAAGGGCTGTATATGAAAACCCGACGCAACAGGTGGCCCGTTCACCTTACAGACATACAGCCGGGATTTGTAAATACCAGGATGGCCAAAGGTAATAAGCGTTTCTGGGTAGCCTCCCCTGCAAAGGCAGCCAGGCAGATCATAGGGGGCATAAACAGGAAAAGATTCCGGGTGTACATTACCCGCCGGTGGTGGCTGGTAGCAAAACTGATGCAGTGGCTCCCGCGCTTTATCTACTACCGTATTGGTTAACACAGTAGTACCGGGTAATACTATACGAATTGTTAAAACTGTTAATTTATACGGTATATCCTCCCTTTTCACCAACCCCCTCGTGAAATATGGCATAGTATTGCATCGTTATTATTGAACAAAAGAATAACTTTGATATGCAATACGCAATTATGTCAGCGCAGTTCGAAGCAGAAAAAAACAGGAAGGCATTTATGTATACGGCCGCTATTTGTGGCGCCATATTACTATTGCTGATCTTTATTACGATCCCGCATCCTGCAATATCCACCCCGGTGGCGCAGGACCTGATCGAAGTAAACCTGGGTAACGACCAGGAAGGTTTTGGCGAAGAACAGCCGATGATCAAAGGTGAAATGTCACCCGGGCCTTCACAACCGGAAGAGCGGCAGTCCGTTGCGCCTCCTGCGGCAGAAGCATCGAAAGAGGTGAGCGACGACAATGAAACAGATGAAGACGCAGCATCGGTTCCCAAGCCCGAGAAGGCAGAGCCCAAAAAGGTAATACCTGATGCTCCGGTTACTACCCCGGTTAAATCACCCAATCCCAATCCTGTTGTTGCACCCGCCCCCAAACCCCAGAAGCCTAAGATTACCTACAATGGACCAGGGAATGGCAATGGTAATAATGCAAATGAAGATAATGGATACCGCTACCAGGGTAATAACCCCAATGGTAACGGCGATGTGGGTTCGCCCAACGGACGTCCCGACAGCTACGGCAATACACCCGGTGGACGCCCCGGTGGTCCAAGAGTGATTGGCAGCAACCGTAAGATAATCAAGTATTATGCCTTTACCGGCGATCTTGAAAAAGCTACGGTATACGCACTGGTAAAAGTATCAGCAGCAGGTACAGGAACCTTTGTTGGTTTTGGTAAAAACTCTACCACGCGTGCACAGGCTTATGCCAATGCAATCGCAGAATATTTACGCAATGTGCAGTTTGACAAAGCATCAGCAGATGAAACAGTAACCGTTCAGTTCAACTTCACTGTAAAATAATAGCCGCCACAGGCTTACCCGGTTCCCTTTTGTTGTATGGCCCTTGCCAGCAGCAAAAGGGATTTCTTTTATCTTGCGGGCATGAATGAATTCTGGATCATGGTTTTCGTTTGCCTTGCAGCAGTATTCGCAGGCTTTATCGATGCAGTGGTAGGCGGCGGAGGGCTGGTACAGGTACCTGTGCTGCTGATCCTCTTCCCCGAGCTTTCGCATGTGCAGGTTATAGCTTCCAACCGTTTTGCATCAATCGCAGGCACTACAGTGGCTGCTTTCCAGTATATACGTTCTGTAGGCGTAGATATGGCCGTGGTGATCGCTACCGGTACCTGTGCCGCAGTTACTTCCTTTGCCGGAACATTTGTAATGGCGCTGATACGCCCCGAAGTATTCAAGCCACTCCTGCTGGTAATCATCACCCTTCTCGCCATTTACACCTTCTTTAAAAAAGAACTTGGCATCCACCACGAACCACGGTATGAAGGCCGTCGGCAGTTAATGCTTTGCGCAGCCATCGGTCTGGTTACAGGCTTTTATAACGGATTTATTGGCCCCGGCACGGGTACCTTACTGGTGTTTGGCCTCGTAGCCATTGCCGGAATGAGCTTCCTGAAAGGCTCAGCAGCAGCTAAAGTGATCAATGCCATAGCGGACGCTGCCTCACTGGTGGGCTTCCTTTTTAACCATGCCGTAGTATTTAAGATTGCACTGCCGATGATGGTAAGCAATATGCTGGGCAGCTATATTGGCAGCAAGATGGCGCTGCTGCGTGGAAACGCCTTTATACGGTATATCTTTTTGTTTGTAATAGCACTGCTGATGCTGCGGTTGGGATGGGACGTTTTTAAATTGTGAGGTATCAGTTATACGTCGGTAAATTGTGGCTTTATCATGCTACCCGCTGCTAATATCCTGATACTTCCATGTTGCTTACTCATACCCTGCTACTCACTCCATAACCTCAGCTTTGATGCCCCAACCCCAGGTAAGAAAGTCGGGAAAGGCACGCCCCCACGTGGGAATGTCATGCTTACCATCAGCAAGTTCAAGCATACGGATATCTTTTTTACGGTTGTAACCTTTCAATACCAGATCATCGATCAGGCTTACCGTATCGTCAATGGCATCAATAATACCGTTATTATTACGGTCAGCGGTTTCATCCTGCGTACCTACTTCAAAGAAGAACTTCAGCCAGGGCGCATAAACACCTTCCTTTACCTGCCGGTGCATGATGCGGTCAGTTTCTTCGTTAAAGTCGGGATCATCCTGGCTTTTATCACGCCACCAGAGAGAACCGCTGAACACCCCTACCCGGCTGAACTCGTGCGGGTAATTCCATACCATGTCAAGGGCAGATAGTCCACCGAGTGAAAACCCGGCAAATGATTTCTCCAGGAAGGACGGAGCAGTATATGTTTTCCTGATAAAAGGTAAGAGTTCGTCAAAAATAAACCGGTTGTATTTCGCGGCTTTAGCGCCGCGACCCTTGTAGTCGGGTATCCTTGCAGTACCGTATTCATTCTTTCTGTCTTCCCCGCAGTAGATGCCCACACAGAACAGCGGGCCAATCTCCTGGTTATCGTAGAGAGTCTGCAGGATGCCTGCAAAATCCATTTCAGGCAGGTTCTGACCATCGTTAATCAGCAGTAATGAGGTACTGGAAAGTGAGTTGGGTTTACCGGGTAAATAACAGTCAATCCGAACTTCTCTGTCAAGGAAAATCGAATTCAACAGATGGGTTTCCGTTATGACTGCTGTCGCTTTCTCTGCTTGCATATCGCTCAAAAATAAGAAAACCAGGATAATCAGGAACAGTTAAACTTAATTTGTTTTATTGAACGGCAGAGAATATATTTGAGACAGTTAACATTTTCATCAACGCTCAAAGCATAAATTAAATGATTATGAAGAAAATCGGCATTTTACACGGTAAAGAAAGAAGCTTTCCCGAGGCTTTTGTGGAAAGGGTAAACAGCAGGAAAATAGAAGGCATAATAGCAGAACCTGTGCGTATAGACAAGGTAATGCAGGGTGAAAGCAGCGGCTACGCGGTAATCATCGACCGCATTTCACAAGATGTTCCCTTCTACCGTGCTTTCTTGAAGAATGCAGCCCTTTGCGGTACAGCGGTGATCAATAACCCTTTCTGGTGGAGCGCCGATGAGAAGTTTTTCAACAACTGCCTGGCTACAAAGATCAATGTGCCCGTACCCAAGACCGTTATCCTCCCTTCGCGGGATTTGCCAGTGGATACTTCGGATGCCTCTTTTACCAACCTCGCCTACCCGCTCGACTGGGAAGGCATTTTTAAATATGTAGGCTTCCCTGCATATATGAAGCCATTTGCAGGAGGTGGTTGGAAAAATGTATATAAACTCACCGATATGGACGACTTCTTTACCAAACACTCAGAAACAGGTGAGTTGGTGATGCTGTTGCAGGAAGAGATCGTATTTGAAGAGTATTATCGTTGCTATTGCATCGGTGGAAAATATGTGCGCATCATGAGCTACGAACCACGTAACCCGCACCACCTCCGCTATGTGGCAGACTTTAAACCCAGCCCCGAAAAGTTGAAGATGATGGAAGATATCGTGCTGCGCATCAACAATTATCTGGGGTACGACTTTAACACGGTAGAGTTGGCGCTACGCGATGGTGTACCATATGCTATCGATTTCTGTAATCCCGCCCCTGATGCCGACGTGGCAAGCGTTGGCCAGGAGAACTTTGACTGGGTAGTGGAAGCAGCAGCCAATTTTGCTATTGAGAAAGCGACCAGCCAGGTAGAGGGTGCCGATAACCTTACCTGGGGTGAGTATATTAAGAGGAGCTCTGCTAAAAAACAATTATATTAAGCAAAGAAGCACCGGGTTAACAGGTGCTTCTTTCTTGTTCTGCAAAACATTCTATATATGGGTAATTTATCATACAAACACTTTACACTGGGCATTGAAGAAGAGTACATGGTTATTGATCCGGTAACCCGGGAACTCAAAAGCCATGAGCAGAAGATTGTTCACGAAGGACAGAAAGTAATTAAAGACAAGGTAAAAGCAGAGATGCATCAGGCAGTGGTGGAAGTAGGTACAGACATCTGCCAGGATGTGGATGAGGCCTTTATGGATGTTGCTACCCTGCGCAAGACAATCAGCGGTATCGCGGAAGAGCTGGGGCTCTGGGTGGGCGCTTCCGGTACGCACCCTTTCAGCCACTGGGAAAGCCAGCTTATTACAGAGCACGCCCGTTACAACGAAATTGTGAATGAATTGCAGGAAGCTGCCCGCAGCAACCTGATCTTTGGTCTGCATGTGCACGTAGGCATGGAGACCCGCGAAATGGCCAATCACATCGCCAACAGCACACGTTATTTTCTGCCACATATCTATGCCCTCAGCACCAACTCCCCTTTCTGGGAGGGGCGTAAAACAGGCTACAAGTCTTTCCGCACCAAAGTATTCGACAAGTTTCCCCGTACCGGCATCCCCGAAGCTTTTGAGAGCATCGAAGCATACGACAACTATGTGAAGATGCTGGTAAAAACGAACTGCATCGATAACGCTAAAAAGATATGGTGGGATCTGCGTGTCCATCCCTTCTTCAATACAGTTGAGTTCCGCATCTGTGATGTACCCATGACCGTACAGGAAACCATTACCATTGCAGCACTGTTCCAGGCAGTTTGTGCTAAGATTTACAAGCTGAGGGCACAGAACCTCAACTTTATCCAGTATTCAAGAGCACTAATTAATGAGAACAAGTGGCGCGCAAGCCGTTATGGTATTGATGGCAGCCTGATCGACTTCGGTAAGGAAAGCGAGGTAAACACGCGTATCCTGATCTATGAGCTTTTAGACTTTGTAGATGATGTACTCCCCCACCTGGGTAGCCGCCATACAGTGAATAATGTCCACAAAATGATGGAGGAAGGCACCGGTGCCGACCGGCAGCTTAATATCTATGAACAATCTAACAACCTCGTAAACGTAGTGGATTATATCCATACGAGTTTTTTAAGCGGTCTATAAATATATTTTGGTGTATCGGCTTGGCAGAACAGAAATATCCTCCTATCTTTGCCGACCAAAATCAAAAATAATAGCTCCGCAGCTCAACAGAACGGGCACCCCCGCCATAGGAACGGGGAGGTCTAAGGTTCGACGGAGTACGTTTTAAAAATATAAAGATTTTGGCTCCGTAGCTCAACTGAATAGAGCATCTGACTACGGATCAGAAGGTTTCAGGTTTGAA
>CAZPXP010000040.1:0-35051 GCA_964590975.1 uncultured Ferruginibacter sp.
AACCTGGTTACTATTAAAAGCCCCATGATCGGTACGTTCTACCGCCAGGCAGGACCTAACAAACCCATTTTTGTAAATGTGGGTGATGAAATTGCTCCCGGCAAAGTGGTTTGTATCATTGAGGCTATGAAGCTTTTCAACGAGATAGAAAGCGAAATAAGCGGCCGTATCGTAAAGGTACTGGTGGAAGACGCCAGCCCGGTAGAATACGATCAGCCCCTGTTCCTGGTGGAACCGGCTTAGGCTATACGGATATGAATAACCCGGCGGCTGCGTATGCAGCAGAGCCGTTATGATTCCTAAAACAGCCATAACTGATTGGCGCTATACAAGAGAATAATATGTTTAAAAAAATACTGATAGTTAACCGGGGCGAGATTGCACTCCGTGTGATCCGTACCTGCCGGGAAATGGGTATAAAAACCGTTGCGGTATACTCTACAGCTGATAAAGACAGTCTTCACGTTAAGTTTGCCGACGAAGCAGTTTGTATCGGTAAACCTGCCAGTGCAGACAGCTATCTCAATATTCCTCACATCATGGCAGCGGCAGAGATCACCAATGCCGATGCGATACACCCGGGTTATGGTTTTCTTGCTGAGAACAGCAAGTTTGCACAGATCTGCGGTGATCATGGCATTAAGTTCATCGGCCCAACGCCGGCTATGATCAGCAGCATGGGCGATAAGATCACGGCCAAAGAAACGATGATCAGGGCAGGTGTGCCGGTAGTACCGGGTGGCGAAGGGTTACTCGAAAGCGTGGACCACGCTAAGAGTCTTGCGCATGATATTGGTTATCCTGTTATCCTGAAAGCTACTGCCGGTGGTGGTGGTAAGGGTATGCGCGTGGTGTGGGAAGAAAGTGAACTGGAACGCAACTACGATATGGCCAAGACAGAAGCTGCCGCCTCTTTCAAAAATGATGGGATTTATATGGAGAAGTTTGTAGAGGAGCCCCGTCATATTGAAATACAGGTTGCTGGCGACCAGTATGGTAATGTGTGTCACCTCAGCGAACGCGATTGCTCTATCCAGCGCCGTCACCAGAAGCTGGTGGAAGAATCTCCCTCTCCATTTATGACGCCCGAGTTGCGCGAAGCTATGGGTAACGCAGCAATCAAAGCCGCTTCTGCAATTAATTACGAAAGTGTGGGTACGATAGAGTTCCTGGTGGATAAGCACCGGAACTTTTACTTCATGGAAATGAATACACGTATCCAGGTAGAGCACTGCGTAACGGAAGAAGTGGTGAACTACGACCTGATCAAAGAACAGATCAAGATCGCAGCGGGGGATAAGATATCGGGAAAGAACTATTACCCATCGATGCATGCTATCGAATGCCGTATCAATGCGGAAGATCCATATAATGATTTCAGGCCCAGCCCCGGTAAGATTACCGTATTGCACCAGCCGGGTGGTCATGGGGTGCGTGTAGACAGCCATGTTTACGCGGGTTATGTAATACCGCCTTACTACGATAGTATGATCGGTAAGCTCATTACTATTGCGCAAACGCGCGAAGAGGCGATCAATACCATGTACCGTGCCCTGAGCGAGTACGTGATCGAAGGTGTAAAGACTACTATTCCCTTCCACCTGCAATTGATGCAGAATGAAGACTTCAGGAAGGGTAACTTTACCACCAAGTTCCTTGAATCTTTCAAAATGAAATAAGTATAAAAATAAAGCGGCCCGGGCCGCTTTATTTTTACCTGTACTTCTGTTTGTAAACACAAACGGATAAATCCAAATCTTGCTACTTTTATTCCATGGATCTGAATACTCTCCATCGCATACATTTTATTGGTGTCGCAGGTGCAGGCATGAGCGCCATCGCACAATACCTGGCAGGCACACAGCATATCGTTAGTGGCTCAGACAGGGAGTTTGGCAAAGAGGGGTCGGCACGGGTGCAGCAGCAGCTTACGGAAGCGGGTATTACGTGCTATCCGCAGGATGGCAGCGGCATATTCGATAATCTTGATGCTGTAGTGGTTTCTACTGCTATAGAGGATACCGTGATAGAGTATAAGAAAGCTAAAGATCTGGGGATACGTATCCTGCACCGCGCGGATATGCTGAAAGCAATTACGGATACCAAGCGAACGATAGCGGTATCAGGCACGTCAGGTAAGAGTACCACATCGGCCATGCTGTTTCATATCCTGCATGAGTCGGGGTTAGATGCTTCCATTATTTCCGGTGCGGGGCTGGTGGGCCTGCAGCAGCAGGGGCTTATAGGCAATGCTTTTGCGGGTAAAGGCGAGTGGCTGGTAATAGAGGCAGACGAGAGTGACGGTACCCTGGTGAAGTACCACCCTGAAGTAGGAGTGATGCTGAACCTCGACAAGGACCATAAGGAAATGGATCAACTGCACGAGATATTTACCAGCTTTAAACAAAATGTAAAGCAAACCTTTATTGTGAATCGTGCTCACCCGGCAACGGTACCCTATTCACAGAACCCTGCTCACGATATTGGCTATACGGATGAAATGGGTTTTGTGATGCGCGATTTTGAACAGGATACTGCCGCAATAAGATTTACGATCAACAATGTACCTTTTGAAGTACCGGTACTGGGTCGTTATAATATGGAGAATGCCGCAGCTGCGGTTGCTGCTGCCTCGGTAGCGGGGGTATCACTTGAACAATGTGCAAAAACCTTGTCAAGTTATAAAGGTATCTATCGCCGTATGCAACTGCTGAAAATGGCCGATGGTATTGCCATCTACGACGATTACGCCCATAACCCCGTTAAAATCGCCGCTGCCATGCGCGCCCTGCAACCCCTATGTACCCGGGTGATCGCCTGGTTTCAGCCACATGGATATGGTCCTACGCGCTTCCTGCGTCATGACTTTGTTGAAGAAATAAGCGCTGCGTTGCGTCCTGATGATCAGATATGGATGAGTGAGATATTCTATGCGGGCGGCACGGCAATAAAAGACATTTCGGCGAACGACCTTATTATGGATATCAGGGCAAAGGGCAGCCAGGCTTTCTTCGTGGAAGACCGTACACTATTACCCGCTACGCTTAAGCCGGTACTGCGCCCGGGCGATATCCTCCTGCTCATGGGCGCGCGCGACCCTTCTCTCGAAAGTTTCAGCAATTATATTGCTAAATTATTACCCTGACAGTATTAGCAGCAAGCTAAAAGTATTTCGGGCATTGTATTTGTACGTAATCGTGTATAAAAGCAACTCCTATGCGCACATTTACGTACATGCTCGCCCTGGTCTTCACCGGGCTTACCATCTCTTACACACATGCACAAGTACCTTCCTTAAGTTTTCAAAGTCTTCAAACGGGATTAAGTTCGCCGTTGGACATTGCCAATGCTGGCGATGGCAGTAGCCGTCTCTTTATTGTAGAAAAAGGAGGTACAATACGCATCTGGAAAAGTGGCAACCTTTTGACAACACCTTTTCTGAACGTCAGTTCGGTTATCCTCAATAATGCCAGTGAACGCGGGCTGCTCAGCATTGCTTTCCATCCTGATTACGAAAACAACCGTTATTTTTTTATTTGCTATACCAACCTGTCTGGTGATATTACTATTGCCAGGTACCGCGCTGATGCTTCCAATCCCGACATTGCTGACCCCTCTTCGGGCGTAGTACTTTTAAACATTCCCAAGCCTGCCAGTAACCATAACGGCGGTAAGCTGAACTTTGGCCCCGATGGCTACCTGTATTTTGGTACCGGTGATGGCGGCGGAGCAGGCGATGTGCCTAATAATGCCCAGAATGGTAATTCACTGCTTGGCAAGATGCTGCGCCTTAACGTCAACAACTTCTTAACACCGCCTTATTACAGTATCCCGGCTGATAATCCATACGTAAGCGACCCGGCAGTACGCGATGAGATATGGGCATTAGGGTTGCGTAATCCCTGGCGCTGGAGTTTTGACCGGTTGAATAATGATATATGGATTGCCGATGTAGGGCAGGGCGCCTGGGAGGAAGTTAATACCCGGTCCCTTGCTAGCAGTGGTGGTATCAACTACGGCTGGCGTTGTTACGAGGGTAATGCAGGCTATAATACCAGCGGCTGTGCTGCCGCTTCGGCATATATCTCCCCAATATTTGCTTACCCGCACAACAATACCACGGGTGGATTCTCTATAACCGGCGGGTATGTTTATCGCGGCACTGAATTTCCGGGTTTACAGGGTTACTATATCTGTGCCGATTATGTATCGGGCAACGGCTGGCTCATTAAGGCCAATGGCAGCGGTGGGTGGGATGCCACACAGCAGGCAGGATGGCCGGGCAATATCGCCAGTTTTGGCGAAGCGGAAGATGGGAGTTGGCATGCAGTAACCTTAAATGGAAATTTTTATAAGATCAATGCAGTAGTACCTATCCCCGTAACGATCCGAGGCTTCAGGGCGCTGGTTACAGAGGCGGGGGTAGAACTGCGCTGGCTAACAGAACACCAGATCAATGCGCATCATTTTGAGGTGGAGTTTGGAACGGATGGCCAGCGGTTCAATACGCTAGCTAGGGTTATGGTCAGGGATGGTAGCGGAACACTGCATTACAGCTACCTGCACCAACCGGCGTCTAACAGCGGTAGTCTTTATTACCGCCTTAAGATTGTTGATGTCGACGGACGCTATGTCTATTCAGATATCATACGCCAGGAAACGCGCGGCGATAAGTTGGGCAGGGTATGGCCTTCAATAATCAGCGATGGTGTGCTGAGGGTATATCCCGGTATGGGTGCGCAGGGGCTCATCGTGTACGACACGCATGGCAGACAGGTAGTGCAGAAAGGGATAAATGAACTGAGCACGGTATCGGTAGATGTTGCGGGTCTTGCTAAAGGCATATATATTGTAAGTTTGTACAGCAAGGACGAAAGGCACAACGAAAAAATCGTCATTCAATAACAGGCATGGTTAGTATTGCTGCGTTCAGAAAACTGGCACTTTCTTTTCCGGGAGTAGAGGAAGTTCCGCATTTTGAGAAGACATCCTTCCGGATAAAGAAAAAGATAATTGTCACGCTCTCCGAAGCGGATAAAAGAATCACGCTGAAACTACCTCCAATTGAGCAATCGGTATTCTGCACATACAACAAGTCTGTGATTTATCCTGTACCCAATAAATGGGGGCAGCAGGGATGGACACATGTAGAACTGCAGACAGTTCCGAAAGCTATGCTGGCTGATGCACTGACCGTGGCTTATGATTTGGTAAGTGGCAGACATAAATGATATGAGGGGTATAACGCAGGATAAAGACTGTACCTTTGATGAGATCAAAAAGGACATATCATGACAGCCGCCAGATCGATTCATCCTTCCTGTGCCATTCTCTTCGGCAATGACGGCCGCAATATCCTGGGAGAAATCCAGGGCTCTTTTTCATCGCCATGAGGCGCCAATACTGCTGAGGTGAATGACACGTTTTACGCCAGACTGCTAAATGGCCTGCCCGTAATTATTACCAGTCCGGGTTAAGGCAGCAACAAAATCAACATCATGGTCAAAAAAACTGTTGATGCCAGGTGTTTCCATAACATATACTATATCTGCACCTTTAAAAGCCGATGATAAAAAGTCAACATCTTCCGTCGTGCCGATGGCAGCACTAGCGCCTAAAGCTTCAATGTCTTTTTGTCTTTCGGCTTTGCTGCTGATAACTGTAACCAAATGTCCCTGTTGTATTAACGATTGTGTGAGTGACCTACTGATATGTCCTAAAGAGCCTGGTACTGTTATTTTCATTTTTCTGCTATTTCGATGCTGCAAAAGTCTGCAACATTCCAAAAGCAGGTGTAGCCAGATCGTCTTTTGTTGTAGTCAAAAATTAGGATGCCTGTAGCCGCCAGTTAACTCTATACAATAAAGAATTATCCCAGCGCGCCGATAAACCGTTGCATCTCCTGCATGGTTCCGATGGTTATCCTCGACCATTTTCCCTGCTCTTCATAAATCCTTGTGCGCGCAATATTGTTCTTCTTCAATTGCTCAAAAAAGTCTTTTGTATAACTGGCTAACGAAAAGTAAAGGAAGTTGGTATGCGAAGGAATGGAAGGTATGCTGAAACGTTCAAACTCTTTTATGGTATAGGCTTTTGCTTTTTCATTTAATGTATAAGTATCTTTTACAAAAGCTTCGTCGTTTAATGAGGCCAGCGCTCCGGCAACAGATACTACGCTTACACCGCCGTTTACCCAGGATTGCAACTGACCGAGCTGTTCGAGGGTGGCAGCGTGGGCTATTGCATAACCCAACCGTGCCCCGGCCAGGCCATATATTTTAGAGAATGTTTTTGCAATAACGAGATTTTTGTTCTCCAGCACCAGAGCACTCAGTGATTGCTGTTTGGTAAAATCGATGTACGCTTCATCTACCAATACTAATGTCTTTTTAGTTGCTTCTTGTACGAATGCAGTAAGAGCCTCCCGGTCGCAGATGGTTCCGGTTGGGTTATTAGGGTTACATATATAGATCAGCCTGGTATCGGGCTGAATGGCTTTCAGCATGGCGGGCAGATCATGCCGCTTATCTGCTGTGAGTGGAACAGCAATTTTTTTCAGTCCCAGGGCTTGTGCGGTGTGAGACCAATAGGAGTACGTGGGGTCGGCCATGATAAAGCTGCCCTTTTGCCCGGCGGAAAGCCTTACAACAGCGTCAAGTACCTCTGTTGAGCCTGCCCTTGTTAGTATATTATTATCATTAACGCTATTTCTTTTTGCCAGCAGGGCGATTAATGCGGTAGTAAGTTCCCAGTTATAGCGGTTACTGGCGCTCACCTGGTCTGCCAGGTGCTGCCCTTGCCATGGGCGATGGTCCGTAGGGGTTCTCGTTGGAGCTTAAGCGGACGGGTTCATCAATAGATTGGTGGCGGGTTACGCCCGGCGCCGGCAGGGCTAAAGCATCCAGTTACGCAAGACCTAAACCTGCGGCACCCAGGCCTATTTGTTTCAGCCAGTTTCTTCTGCTTGAGTCCATACTATAATGTTTAAGCTAAAATTAAGCAACCCGGTTTGTAAGAAGGTGATTTTTACATAAATGGTGGGTCTGTGCAGTGTATTACTATATCTATTCAGCTACTCCCGTTAAAATACCCATTACATATCGCACTGACTTGATTCTTATATCCTGCTGCTATAACCCTATTAGCTGGTATCCTTCTCCCAGCGCTTTCAATCGCGCCTCCAGCCTTTCGGGATGGGTATCCGTGATAAACACCTGCCCGTCGTTCTCCACGCAAACATGATGGAGGAGGTTCTGCATACGCTGATCGTCAAGTTTTTCAAAAACGTCATCGAGCAGCAGGATGGGGGCAAAGCCTTTTTCGGCTTTGAGCAGTTCGTATTCGGCGAGCTTGAGAGCAAAGAGCAGGCTCTTGCGCTGCCCCTGTGAAGCAATATTCTTAAACAACTGTCCATCCAGTTGCATGAGGAGGTCGTCTTTGTGTATACCGCTGCCCGTGCGTTGCAGCAGCAGGTCTTTAGCCCGGCCTTCACGTAACAACTGTTCAAAAGGGGTGTTGTTGAGCGAGCTCTCGTAGTCAAGCTCAACCATCTCCTTATTGCCAGCTATCTGCCGGTACAATACTTTGGCCTTCTCGATCAATGCCGCTGTAAACGTTCTTCTTTTGTTCCAGATGATATTGCCCGGGATCAGCAGTTGGGCATCGAGCACATCAAGCAGGGTAAAATCGGTATAGCCCTGTTCGCTAAACCCTTTGAGCAGGCTGTTGCGTTGCTGCAGCACTTTGTTGTAAGTAATAAGCTGTTGCAGGTAATCGGCGTCGAGCTGGCAGAGGGTGGTATCGATGAATTTACGCCGTTCTTCGCTGCCGCCTGTTACGAGGGTTACGTCATCCGGGGCTATCATTACACAGGTAAAACGGCCAATATGGCGGGAAAATTTGTCGTACTGGTCGTCGTTGACCGAAATCTCTTTACGGGCCGTACCACGGTTAATGCAAACCACTTTAAACCGGCCTCCCGATTCGCCGGGGTGCTCATTCAGCTCAAAATGTCCCTCCAGGCGCAGCCCATCCTGCCCAAACTGTACGCTGAGCTGTTCAGTACGCGAAAAATAGCTTTTAGTAAAACATAGGTAATAGAGGCTGTCGAGCAGGTTGGTTTTACCTATGCCGTTCAGGCCACAGATGCCCACCACTTTTTCGGTAAATGTGAAGGAGGAAAAGCCATAGTTTTTGAACTGGGTGAGTATGATCTTATTGATACGCAGCATCGGGTTGCAAGATAAAGAAGAAGCGGGAGAATAGGGCCGGAGAGGGTGAAAGATGGGCCTGAAAAGCGGCCGGATAAGGCCGGGAAGCCATGGCTTGCGCAATTTGCATTTTCCCCCTTATCTTTGCGACCTAAAATTATAACCCATTGGCTACTAAGTTTTCAAAAGAGACCTATTTATACTGGTACGAACTGATGCTTTTGTTGCGCCGTTTTGAGGAGAAATCAGGCCAGTTGTATGGTATGCAGAAGATCCGCGGGTTCTGCCACCTGTATATTGGCCAGGAGGCTGTGGCTGCAGGATGTATGACCGCTACCAACCCTGATGATAAGTTTATTACTGCCTACCGCGATCATGCCCTGGCTATCGCCAAGGGGGTGAGCGCTAAAAGCTGTATGGCCGAGCTGTATGGTAAAGCCACCGGTTGCAGCAAAGGAAAAGGAGGAAGTATGCACTTTTTTGGAGTAAAAGAAAATTTCTTTGGCGGACATGGTATTGTAGGGGCACAGATCGGTACGGGTGCCGGACTGGCATTTGCGGAGAAATACAAAGGCACTAATAATGTGGCTCTTTGTTTCTTTGGCGATGGTGCTGCCCGCCAGGGTATGCTGCACGAAACCTTCAATATGGCCATGCTGTGGAAGCTGCCCGTAGTATTCATTTGCGAAAACAATAACTACGCTATGGGTACTTCAGTTGCCCGTACGAGTAATGTGATGGATATTTATAAGTTGGCCGATGCATACGATATGCCCGGCGACAGCGTGGATGGTATGAGCCCGGAAGACGTACACAACGCCGTGCTCCGCGCCACCAACAGGGCAAGAGAAAAAGGCGGACCTACACTGCTCGAAATCAAAACCTACCGCTATAAAGGGCACAGTATGAGCGATCCGCAGAAATACCGTACCAAGGAAGAAGTAGAAGAATACAAAGAGAAAGACCCTATTGAACATACTTTGCGCATGCTTAAGGAAGAGTTTAAGGTACCGGATGCTGAAATTGAAGTGATTAATGAAAGGGTGAAGAAAGAAGTGGAGGATTCGGTAACTTTTGCTGAAGAAAGTCCCTGGCCGGATGATAATGAACTTCTTAAAGATGTTTATATACAACAGGACTATCCTTTTATAGTGGATTAATAAAACCCCAACTCAATTTTATAAATACATAACAAAAAAATGGCAGACAAAAAAGTACAGGGAACGCAGGCAAGTGCAGATAGTGAAGTAATCATAGCAAGGGCAAAAGGTTTCTGGGCCAGGTTCAGTAAACTGATTATCGGTATCGGTTCTGCGGTTATCCTGCTTGTCGGCGGCTGGTTTATCTATAAATACATGTTCAAGCTGCCCAAGGAAGAAAAAGCAAACGACGCGGTATTTGCAGCAGAACGTCTTTTCGCTAAAATGGTAAGCTCTACCAGTTACGGTAAAGATACTATTGGCATTATCCTTTCCGGTGGCGATTTAGGTAATGGCAAAATAACGGGCCTGCTCAACATCATCAATACTTATGGCGGTACAAAGGCTGCCAACAGGGCACATTATATGGCTGGCGCCTGCTACCTGCATAGCGGTGAGTTTGATAAAGCGATCAAACAGTTAAAAGAGTTTGATGGTAATGGTGCACACCAGGTACAGAGCCTTGCATACGGTATGCTCGGCGACGCTTATGCACAGCAAAAAAAGAACGACGATGCGCTGAACTATTATAAGAAAGCAGCGGCTGAAAGCGAAGGCGATGAGATCATTTCTCCTGAAGCCCTCTTCAAGGCAGCGCAGTTCTGTGAAGTTCTTGGTAAACCCAAAGACGCTATTGAAATGTATCAGAAAATTAAAGACAAGTATCCAAAGAGTTTGGCTGCTAATGAAGCAGACAAATACCTGGCACGTCTGGGCGTCATCAACTAATATTTGTGCTTAACAGAAAGCATGGCAGAAGTCAATACTAATTTTTACGATATAACAGGCACCCCGGTTACGGAAGGTGCCTGTGTAGTAGTTGTACGTACAGAGTGGAACGCCGCTGTTGTAGATAAGCTTGAAGCGGGTTGTGTGCAAACACTCCGTGCGCATAACGCTGAAGCAAAAGTGATTGTAGTGCCCGGAGCCGTAGAGATCCCCTTTGCCGTACGGCAGTACTGGCTGGCGCAGCAGGATAAGCCAGGCAGGCCTGACGCTTTTATTACCCTGGGCTGTGTGCTCCGCGGCGATACCCCTCATTTCGACTATGTATGCCAGGCGGTAACCGATGGTGTGCTGGCACTCAATCTTGAGCTGCCCGTGCCTACCATCTTTGGTGTGCTTACCGTTAACAACCAGGAGCAGGCTGATGAACGCACAGGCGGCATACACGGCCATAAGGGCAGCGAAGCTGCTGTTACTGCCCTTAAAATGATCCAGCTAAAACAATCGTTTACCTAATCAAAGCGTACGGAGGAATAAGCCTTGAGAGTCCAGATATTTATACCTTGTTTTGTAGACCAGTTGTATCCCCAAACGGCCTTTAATATGGTTAAGGTACTGGAGAAAGCCTGTTGTGAGGTACACTACAACGCCAACCAAACCTGTTGCGGACAACCGGCATTTAACGCGGGTTTTTGGGAAGAATCGCGCACTGTCTGCACCAAGTTTCTGAAAGATTTCGACAATACTGATTATATCGTTGCCCCAAGCGCCAGTTGTGTAGGGTTTATCCGCAACTATTACCCCAAACTGTTTGAAAACTCCTCCTCTCATAACCAGGTAAAAGACCTGGGCAAACGTACTTTTGAATTTACAGAATTTCTGACGGACGTATTAAAGATCGAAAATTACGGGGCTATACTGCACGGTAAAGCAACTTATCACGACAGTTGTGCCGGTCTCCGCGAATGCAAAATAAAAGAAGGCCCCCGCCGCTTACTCAACCAGGTACAGGGACTTGAACTGGTGGAGATGCAGGACAATGAGACCTGCTGTGGTTTTGGTGGTACTTTCGCGGTAAAGTTTGAAGGTATTTCGGCAGGCATGGCCGACCAGAAGGTAAACAATGCATTGGCCACCGGTGCTGAATACATTATCTCTACCGACCTGAGCTGTCTCATGCACATAGACGGGTATATCAAAAACAAAGAACTCCCCCTCACTACTATGCATATTGCCGATGTGCTCGCCAGCGGGTGGGAAGAATAACACAGTTTACAGCAGGTAGTCTTATCGCTTCAAATCCTTAATTTTACGCCCATCACCGATAAGTAATAACAATGGCATACTGGCTGATCAAATCAGAACCCTTCAAATACAGTTGGGACCAATTCGTAAAAGACAAACAAACTTTCTGGGATGGCGTGCGCAACTATGCCGCGCGCAACAACCTCAGGGATATGAAGAAAGGCGATGAAGTATTCTTTTACCATAGTAACGAAGGCATGGAGATCGTAGGTATTGCCAAAGTGGCAAAAGAGGCTTACCAGGATCCCACTACAGAAGATCCCAACTGGCTGGTAGTAGATTTTAAGCCAGTACGTAAACTCAAAAATCCTGTTTCTCTTGCTGCTATAAAGGCAGAAAAAGCATTGGCCGATATGGCGCTGGTGCGGTTAGGACGACTTTCCGTACAACCGGTTACACCGGCAGAATGGGCCACCGTACTGGAGATGGCAGGTGAGTAATACTTTTCCAAACTGTCAGAACACCCTGGTTTATGGATAAGAAAAAACTCGTTGTACTCACAGGCGCAGGCATCAGTGCAGAGAGCGGCCTCAAAACCTTCCGCGACAGTGACGGCCTCTGGAATGGGTATGATATTGAAGATGTAGCCACGCCACGTGCTTTTCAGCGTAATCCCAAACTTGTACTTGATTTCTATAACCAGCGCCGCAGAGATATAGCGGCAGCCCTGCCCAATAGTGCCCACAAGGGCCTCGCACAGCTCGAATCTTATTTTGACGTAACGATTGTAACACAGAACATTGACGACCTTCACGAAAGGGGAGGGAGTTCCAGCATATTGCACCTTCATGGCGAGATATTTAAGATGCGCAGCGTGTATGATGAACATACGGTGTACGATATCAGGGGCGATATCGAATGGGGTGATACGGCGGCAGACGGCGGACAACTTCGTCCGCATATTGTTTGGTTTGAAGAACAGGTACCCCTTATACCTGTAGCTGCCGCACTGATGCAGGAAGCTGATATTTTTGTGTTGGTAGGCACTTCCCTCTTGGTGTACCCTGCTTCCGGCTTGCTGCGCTACTTACCAGCCGCCACACCTAAGTACATTATTGATAAGAAGATTCCCAATATAGAAGATGAATATGCCAACCTGCACTTTATACAAAAACCGGCTACTGAAGGTGTAGCAGAACTGTTAACACTACTTACAGGTAAGCTTTGATCAGCCATTTGGTTTCATAGCTGCAGCCGGTGGCGGTGTATTTGTATTCTGTCTTTTTCTTCTCGATTCGCGACGTTGCAACTTGCTGTCTGAAGTAGAAAAGAGTTCAGAAAATTTATCAAAATCTTTCTTAAAACTGAGGCTTACTCCCTGGCGGTTACGCTGCCCGTATGCCCAGTCGATATTGGTACGGCGGAAGCCTACAATACGGATATTACCATCTTTAGACAGCAACCATTCCAGCGAGAAGTCGGGGGTAAGCAGCAGGTTGGCGTTTACCGCGTTACCATTAGGCAATACAGAAGAATAGTCGAGATTACCGCCAAGCGAAATGATCAGCCTGCCGTTGAGGTAACTTTTTACGATTCCAAACCTTGCCGCAGCCTGTATGGCGTCGAACGACTGTTTAAGGTCAAAGCGTGAAGTGATGTCGATATAAGAAGATACGTTGGGATCATTCAATGCACGCTGTAAGAAACGACTGAAGTTATTGGTAAGGAATGCGGAAAGAATCTGTCCCAGCGTGTTGGTAGCAAAAGAGTAGGAGTTACCCGCGCCAAAGAAACTCTGGTCAGATGTGATAAAAGAGTTGAACAATAATACCGAACTTACCTGCTTATTCATTTCTGTAGGATCTTTCTTGTACTCCTCCAGCTTTTTGTTGACGAGAAAATCACTGCTCAACGCATCCGTGCTGGGTATCATAAATTCAAGATTGATGGCAGGTTTCTTAAGCGTCTGCGTAAGGTGTGCCACTACTTTTACATCACCCGTCTGATTCCTGTTAGAAGTAATTGCACTGAAGTCCACTTTGGTAGCCGTGTACTCAGCATCAATATTGATCTCTGCTTCGTATGGATCACCTGTCCAGTTGATATAACCATTGTTCAGTGCAAACGGACGTTTCAATACGCTCTGGAAATTAAAATCGTAGCTTCCTTTGGTAAGGTTATAGCGCCCGCGGATGCTCAAACCTTCCCCTGTTCTTACCGTAATCTTCAGTTGGCCTTCACCTTCACCACGGATCACGTCGCCCGTTACCTCGTCAAGTATCACATCCACCTTGCAGGACGGGTTGGCCTTAATATCCATATTGATCACCATATTAGTACCTTCTTTGGCTTTCAACTGGCTTTCCATCTCTGTACCAAACTGAATAAATTCCAGGTAATCGATCGTACCCTCTTCGCGCCCGCTGCCACCCGGCAGGTAAATATGGTTACTGTCCGTTTCAATCCGCGAAGGTTCGCCGCTGATGTCCATCCGGAGGTTGTTGAGCCCGCCGTTGATCTTAAGGTCTGCTGCACCGATCACCTTACCATAAAACTGGTCATTATCCTTTTTCTGCGTATTGAGCAGCAGCATACGCGATGTATTCAGGTGAACATCATCAAAAGAAAAGTCTTTAAAGGAGTTATGGTATATCTTACCGGTAAGCGAGCCTGTGTTTTTGAGGGTGTCTGTAAGCGTCATACTGCCAAAGTCAATCTCGCCGGGATTAAAGAGGATCGTTTCGTTGGTAAACTTATAAAGACATTGCGTGTATTTTACGCGCATAGCACCATTGGTAATGTTCACACTTCCCACCAGTGCATTCTTACCCGTAGGAGAACTGGTGAAGCGCAGGTCAGAAACCACGTTACCACTCATATTGCTGAAAACAGTACCAAGGTAAGGCTCAAGCATATCCAGGCTCACCCGCTCGGAAGTAAATGTAAGGTCTACCATTTTGTCCGAACTGTCCTTTAAAGATATCTGTCCCTTTATATCAAATTTGGCGTACTGGTTATCCGCCGAAACGTCTAAGGCCAGTATATCTTTATTGGTAAGTCTTGTATTCTTTATAAATACATTACCCAGTGGTTTATCGTTGAGTACAAAGTTTTCTGCAATACCCTCTTCCAGCTCAAATTCAGGTTTACCAAACGGGTCAATCACTTTCAGTGTGCCCGAAAACACACCTTCCAGCCTTGGTTGTCTTGTTACCAATGGTACAAAATCGCTGATGTTGATATTCTTCAGCTTCGCAATAATATCTGTCGATGTGCCTATGGCCGATGGTTCAGTAGAGATAGTAATCTCCTGCTGCCCCTGTACAAATTTTACCTCGCTCGCGTCAAACACCGATTTTCGTATTACCAGCTCACCGTCTTTTTCAAGTTGCCAGGTTTTTTCGTTAATGATAAACGACGAAGGATAGAAGTGTACTTTTATGCCATCGCTGAATGTCTGGATGGTGGCATTGAGCTCAGCTTTGCTCAGGGTTTTGTTGGCGCTGGTCTTAATCGCCACCCTCGAAAGATCATTGCTTGAGGCAAAGTCGATCCTTGTATCGGGAAAGTGCAGGCTGTCGCTCAGGATGATATCCTCCGCTTCCAGCAGGCCGGTAAGCGAGTCTGAATTACCCTGACCGCTGATCTTTGTATTTAAGAATTTTTTGTCGTCGTAACTGAACTGAGGAACCGTTGCCGTCAGGTCGAGCAGGTTATCCGCGAGGCGAAGGCTGCCCGAAATATCAGATTCATTAAAACCGCTGATCCTGGTGCCCAGAAGCCTTACATAATCATCAATTTTTTTAGTTTCGATATTAAAATCGAAGCTTTGTGCGCTCAGCACCTTTGTTGGTTTCCTGATGTATGCGGGGAAATAATTACTGAGAAAATAGCTGAACGCATCGGGCAGTTCCAGTATCCTGAAGTTGCCCGTGATCACAGCATCTGCCTCGTTGCTTTGCAGGGAGAGTTGTTTACGTCCGTCAGACAGTAGCAGTGAGTTAAGCGTAAGCGAGTCGAACGACAAACGCTGGCCGTTGTGTTTGAGATTGGCCTCGTATATCCGGGCCTTACCCAGGAAGTTATCGATATTATCGCCCGTAAAGTCGAGACTGAAACGCCCCCCAAGGCTAAAATCGTCTTTAGTAAATCCGAGTGCTTTGAAGTTGGCATTGGCCAGTGTAGCGTCAAAATTAAAAGAAGGCGTGTTGCCAGCCATATTGATGCTGCCCTCAAAATCGGAGAGGCTGAGGTTAGGATCGTTGATAGAAGCCTTACCCGAAAACACGTTGCCTGCCAGGGTAGAGTTAAGCGAAATATTCTGGTAGCGGTACCCGCGATACTCAAACGAGGAAAATTTACCATTGAAGGCCGCATTGATATCCTTAGCATTAAAGCCGCGTCCCTTGATATCGCCATTTAAAGCGATGAGCCCCAACTGGCTGTTGCCTAAAAACCGCCCCAACTGGAAGCCTGCTGTATTCAGTTTACCATTATATACTGCGGGTTGTCCCGGCAGCAGTTTCATATTCAGATCGCCCGAAAGATTACCCAGGTTGGTCTGAAAGCTGCCAAAAGCTACAAAGTCGTTTACAAAGCCGGTAAAGTTGCCCTTGTATTTTATATTACCCAAAAGATCGAGGCGAACTGCGCGGGTATTCTTCAGCGAAGGGATGATCATGCTGAGATCCGTATAGTTGGTTTGCACATCGTTGCCCTTGAAATCGATAAAGGTTTCATTGATTGTAGGCAGGCCCCTGATGGTGATATCACCGTCGATAGAGGTGGCCCCGCTTTTGATCTTCATCTGTTTGGCCTTCAGGTTATCGATCGTTCCGGAGGCATTGCCTTCCAACTGGAAGGTTTTTTTCCAGCTTTTCAGGGCCGGTGCAAATAAGGCAAGGTCGTCGCTTGTTATGGTGCTGTTGGTAAACCGTGCTTCCAGGGTAACTGCATGGATAAAATCCGACATATCGGCATTAAAGTCATTGTAACGCATGGCGTAGTAGTTGCCCAGGGTACTGTTGTTGATCTTAAGCTCCAGGCTGTCAAACTCCATCTGGGTAGCATCTACCTTAACCGCAGCCTTAAGCGTTTTAATGTCCAGCCCCGATCTTTCCTTTGCCGAAAAATCGAGCCGTGTGGTAATTGCGCCATTCTTATAAACCACCTGGTCCATGGTAGCATTGATCGCCGAAAAATAAAGATGTTGCCCGTCGAAGCGGCCGGGGTAGGGTGGGCGGTCCGTTTCCTTATCGTTCAGGAAAGAGCCGTTCTTCAATACCAGTTTCCGGGCTACTATTTCCCAGCCGGGGGAGGTTGCGGTGTCTGCAACCGCCGGAGCAATTACCGAATCGCCGGGGGCTGTAGCCGCTACCGCAGGCTTTATCCTTCTGCCAGGGTAGTTGCGCAGGGAAAACAGGGGCTCGTCGAGAATGAGCTCCTTGAGGTTAATGCGTTTATTGTTGAGGTCAATATTTTCAGCCGAAAGGTTGAGTTCCTTTATTTCGCCTCTTGTATCCTTCCCGATCCACTGATCCGTTTGCAAAAAACGCAGCCGGTTGATGCGGAGTTCTTTCAGGTCGATCTCGATGCCTTTTTTCTTTTTAGCGGATGATTTGGTGGGGCTGGAAAAATAATCTACAAGAAACTGGTAGTTCCATACCGAATCCGTCCGGTTAATATGGATAAAAGTATCGTCCAGCTCTGCATGATGAATAATGGCTTTATCTTTCAGAAAGAACCAGTCCGTGATACGAATGGTCATAGCGCCCGCATACAGCAGGGTATCCTTATTGAGGTCTTCCACATACACCCCCTGTATTTCCATATTATTAAAAAGGGAGAAGTCTACATGTTTTACCGTAACCCTGGTGTGGAGGTTTTCAGACAGGTCGCGGGCCACTCTTTTTACGATGTAATTCTGTACCGATGTCCAATGCAGCATCCAGTAAGCCAGGGCAATCAGCACGAGCAGTACAATCAGTGTCCACTTTAATATTTTTAAGGTCCTGCGCAGGGTAATCCGTAATTATCTGTAAAAGTAAGATTTCGTCACCTATGGGCAAATTCAATACCAAAAAAGGTATTGTTAAAATAATGGGTATCAATTGGGTGTTTTTATAGAGATTTGGTGTCAAAATCACTCCCATGCGTTCTTCTTTACTGCTTTTATTGCTTTGTTCTGCTGTTTACAGTGTCGCACAACCTCCAAAGCCGCCTGCTGTTCGTGTAACCATGCCCGTACTGGTGATACATGGCGGGGCGGGTACCATCCTCAAAAGCCAGATGACCCCCGAAAAAGAAAAAGCCTATACCGCAGCTCTTTCGGAGGCGTTGCGCAAAGGATATGATACCCTGCAAAAGGGAGCCTCAGCCCTCGACGCTGTTGAAACGGCGGTAAGGGTACTGGAAGATTGCCCCCTCTTTAATGCCGGCAGGGGTGCGGTATTTACCAACGAGGGTAAGAACGAGCTCGATGCCGCGATCATGAACGGCAAAACACTGGCTGCCGGGTCGGTAGCGGGTGTAACCACCATACGCAACCCCATCAGTACAGCCCGGGCAGTAATGGAAAAAAGCAGCCATGTGATGATGACAGGTAAGGGTGCTGAGGCGTTTGCAGCATCGCAGGGGCAGCAGATTGTTGACCCTTCGTATTTCTTTACCCAGGAGCGCTGGGATGGATTGCAGAAAGCCAAACAGGAGGAGGTAAAGCCTTCGGGTATCGTGGATTCTGCGGCTAAACACGGCCCCTCGGCCCTGAAGCAACCGGAGAACAGGGATAATAAGTATGGTACGGTGGGCGCGGTAGCGCTCGACAGGTATGGCAATCTTGCCGCTGCAACCAGTACGGGTGGTATGACCAACAAACGCTTTGGCAGGGTGGGCGATGCGCCCATTATCGGGGCAGGTACTTATGCCAATAACGCTACCTGTGCTGTAAGCTGTACCGGTTGGGGTGAATATTTTATCCGCCTTGTGGTGGCAAAAACCATCAGCGACCTGGTAGAGTATAAAGGATGGTCTTTACAAAAAGCGGTTAACGAAGTTTGCATGAAACAGGTGCCTGCACTGGGTGGAGACGGTGGACTGATCGCGCTGGATAAAGATGGCAACATCGCCATGCCTTTTAATACGGCAGGCATGTACCGCGGGTATATTAAGGGCAAGACAATGGAAGTAAAGATCTACAAAGAATAGAATATATTTTCTGTTGGCACTTGCGTTTTTTTTATTGCTGAAAATTACGGTATTTCGCGGCGGGTTAACGGCATGAGAAAATTTGAAGATACATACCGGCATAAGGGGCTCAGGAAAAAACTGATCGACCAGCTTCGCGAAAAAGGCATTACAGACGAACGCGTGCTGGAAGCGATGAACAATATACCCCGCCACTTTTTTCTCGACAGCGCCTTCGACGAAATTGCTTATGAAGACCGTGCATTCCCCATACAGGAAGGGCAAACCATTTCACAACCGTACACGGTGGCTTATCAAACCCAACTGCTGCAACTGGCTCCTTATAATAAGGTGCTTGAGATAGGCACGGGAAGCATTTACCAGGCTACGGTGCTGGCAGAAATGAAGGCAACGGTTTACACCATCGAACGGCAGAAAAAGCTCTACGAGGGTTCCAGGAAGTTTGTGCTGAAAGACAAATACCCCAACATCAAATTCTTTTATGGCGATGGTTTCGAAGGGTTGGCTACATTTGGCCCCTTCGATAAAGTGATCATCACAGCCGCCGCACCTTTTATCCCTCCTAAACTTATACAGCAACTGAAGCCCGGCGGTAAGATGGTGATCCCGCTTAACGAAGGCGAACAGCAGCGTATGCTGCGCCTTACCAAACAGGAAGACGGCAGCTATATACAGGAAGCGTTCGACAATTTTTCCTTTGTTCCTATGCTCACGGGTAAAAATGAGTAGGCTGGTACTGCCTGTAAGCAAATCATGTATATTTGAGAATGCGTTTCTTCTCTAAATTTACCTTTATCTGCAATATCTGTTTCCTGGTAACAGCTTTCTTCAATTACAGTAAAATGTATCTTGGCGACAGCAGGGTTCCGCAACCACTTAATATTTTAAAGGGTACAGTAGTGATACTGGGTGAATTTAGCTGGATACTCAACTTTGTTTTTGTGCTGCTCTGGCTGATCCTCTTACTGGCGTCTAAAAAACCAAACGTAACAAAGTGGATCGGTATAGCAAATGTGCTCATACTCTTTTTCCAGGTGTATTACTTTTTTATAGACAGATCATGATCAACAATATTATAAAAGATAAAGGCACAAGGCTCTTTATTATACTCGGGGGTTTCTTTATTGCGAATGCGCTGGTAGCTGAGGTTATCGGTGGTAAAATATTCTCGCTCGAAGATACGCTCGGCGTTTCCCGCGCCAACATCAACCTCTTTGGCAGCCCCTTCAGTTTTCACCTTACGGCAGGTGTGCTGCTCTGGCCTGTGGTATTTGTTATGACAGATATCATCAACGAATATTATGGTCCCAAAGGTATCCGTTTTCTCTCTTACCTTACTGTAGGGCTGATCTCCTATGCTTTTCTCATGTTCAACGGGGCAATCGGGCTGAAGCCTTCTGAATATTTCGATATCGGCAATGGCATCACCAAACCCGACAGCGCTTTCAGGGGTATATTCGGCCAGGGGCTCTGGATCATCATCGGCTCAATGGTGGCCTTCCTGGTGGGCCAGGTGCTCGATGTACTCATCTTTCACCGCATTAAAAAGATCACGGGCGAAAAACGCATCTGGCTGCGGGCAACGGGCTCAACGCTGATCTCGCAACTGGTAGACAGCTTTGTGGTGCTCTTCATTGCTTTTTATATTGGTAAACGTATACAGGCGGGCCAGGGCGAACCCTGGAGCCTTCACCAGGTATTGGTTACCGGCACCGGTAATTATATTTATAAATTTGTGATCGCATTGATTATGACACCGGTGATCTACCTGATCCATGGCTGGATAGAACGTTATCTCGGCCACAGCAAAGCCGCTGAGATGAAACAGGCGGCGATGGGGCAGGAGTAAGGGCGTAATGATCATGCGTTTGCCAAAACAATAAACCGGTAAACACACCATTTCCAGTGTATAATAATAAAATGCAGCATACACAAATATGAAAACCATTTACTGCATCAGCGGTCTTGGGGCCGATGAAAAAGCCTTTTCAAAACTGAATATACCAGGCTACCACCTGCACGTAATACAGTGGAAGCTGCCCTCGCCAAAAGAAACCCTTTCTGAATATGCCACCCGTATGCGGGCCGAAATTACCGAATCCGATCCTGTGCTCATGGGCTTGTCGTTTGGCGGTATCATGAGCATCGAGATTGCCCGGCAGATACCCGTAAAGAAAATCATACTGATCTCTTCCGTAAAAACAAGAAAAGAGCTTCCCCGGTGGATGAAGGCTGCGGGCCGTATCAGGCTGCACAAGGTTGTGCCGTTGCGGTCGAGCAGGCTTACCGAGCCCTTTCAGAACCGAACCCTTGGCGTAACGAATGAAGAAGAACGGCTTATGGCAAGGGCATACCGCCGCAATGTAGATATCCGCTATACCAAATGGGCCGTACACCAGGTGCTCACCTGGGGCAATACCTGGCAGCCCGGCAATCTTTACCATATACACGGGGATACCGACCGTATGTTTCCCATCAAACGGGTAACACCCAACTTCACCATTAAGAATGGGGGTCATTTTATGATCCTTAATAAGGCCGCAGAAGTCAGCTCCTGCATCAGCAGCATCCTTGGGGGCTGAGCTTAACCGGGCCCTTTATAATGCTGTGTACCGCCTGTAGGGCAGGCATCGCCTTCCGTCAAATAAAATTGTTAAACATTTTGAAACATTTACAGGCCAAACTATGGCGTACGCTATTATTATGGTATTTTTGGCCACTTTTAAAAAAGAACCATTATGAGTATGGGCTGGATAATATTTATTGTAGCTACCCTCGGCTGGCATATCGGGTTGTACGGCATGTTTAAAAAAGCAGGTATAGAAGGCTGGAAAGCCTTTGTGCCATTTTATAATACCTGGTGCATGGTTACCAAAATGCCACTGAAAAAGATATGGTTCTTTCTTCAGCTTATACCTATCGCCGGCCAGTTCATCACCATCTGGATATGTATCAAATTTGTGGAGCATTTCGGGCGTTTCGGCTTCTGGCATCATGCCGCTACCACACTTATTCCCTTTATCTATTTCCCTTATCTCGGCTTCAGTTCCAAAGAGCGGTATGCTGGTTCAGCCGTTGTAAAGAACTATAAAAAATCTGCTGCACGTGAGTGGATCGATGCTGCAGCTTTTGCCGTGGTGGCCGCCACGCTTATCAGAACCTTTGTATTTGAGGCGTACACCATACCTACTTCCTCGATGGAGAAGACCCTGCTGGTAAACGATTTTCTTTTTGTAAGCAAATCGGCTTATGGACCGCGCATCCCCAACACGCCGCTGGCTATGCCCTTTGTGCACCATACCATTCCCGGTCTGAATGTTAAATCGTACCTCGAATGGATAAAACTGCCTTACACCCGCTGGTTTGCCAGCCCTGTTAAGCGCAACGATGCTGTAGTGTTTAACTTTCCGGCAGGCGATACACTCACTAAAGAATGGGATTCGCAACGGCCTTATTACAATATAGTACGCGAAGAGGGTGGCCGCGAAGCTGTATGGGAAAGGTACACGGTAACGACAAGGCCGGTAGATAAAAGAGAAAACTATATCAAGCGTTGCGTAGCGGTATCGGGCGATACCCTGCAGATTAAAGACGGTATACTGTATGTAAACGGCCAGCCTGCTTTTGTATCTCCCACATCAGCTACTTTTTACGACGTAGTGATGGACGGCAGCAAAACGCTGGATGAAGATATGCTTCGCGAAGCAGGGTTGCGCCTGAACCAGAATGCAGACCAGGAAGGCTCGCAGGTAGATTTTTCTCCCAACCCGCTGGTCCGCAATACCTACAACATCAACATGACCCTTCCCGAGGTTGAGATCGTGAAGAAGCTACCCGGTGTAGTATCGATCAACCGCCAGATACTCCGCGATTCGGGCAATACTTATCCTTACGAACCCGCATTATTTAAGTGGAGCGGCGATAACTTCGGTCCGTTGTGGGTACCTAAAAAAGGTGCCTCCATACAACTTACGCCCGAAAACATTGCCCTGTATAAGCGTGTGATAAAAGTGTATGAGAATAATGGGTGGGAAGAAAAAGATGGTAAGGTTTACATCAACGGCCAGCCTGCCGGCAGCTATACCTTTAAAATGGACTACTACTGGATGATGGGTGATAACCGGCATAAATCGCAGGACAGCCGCTACTGGGGTTTTGTACCTGAAGATCATGTAGTGGGTAAAGCCTCACTGATCTGGATGAGCTGGGAAGGCGGGGTACGCTGGAAAAGGATGTTCCGCTGGATCAATTAGACCGCACACAGAATTACTGTATAATACGTATCTTTAGAGATCAATGGTCCTCTTTGCAACCTGCAAAGAGGGCTTTTTTGTCTAAAAAAGATACTTATGCACCAACAGCAATACCAGTTTGGCTACGATATATATGAAAATATACACCAACTGCCCGCGCAGGACGCTCTTTTAATGGAAAAAGCCCGCGCCGTTACTGAACAGGCCTATGCTCCCTACAGCCGCTTTCTTGTAGGCGCTGCTGCCATACTGGCCAATGGCGAAATTGTAACAGGTACCAACCAGGAGAATGCCTCTTACCCCGTGGGTATCTGTGCCGAAAGGGTACTGCTCTCTGCCGCCGCTTCGGTATTTCCCGGCATACCCATACATACCATTGCTATCAGCTATAACAACCTCCAGGGAAAAAGCGGGGTGCCTGTCTTCCCCTGTGGCATCTGCCGCCAGTCGCTGGTAGAATACCAGGAAAGATTTAAGCAACCCATCCGCCTGATGCTGGGTGGTATGGAAGGAGAGGTGCACATTATACGCCAGGCGGGCGACCTGCTGCCCTTTGGCTTTACGGCAAGTGATATGGAGCAGTAGAAGTGTACAGACGTCGTCGGGGGCAGGTACAAAAAAAAGTACACCTGCCTGCACAGGTGTACATCGTTACATTAAATAATTTTAATTATCCTTTTACAACAGGAATTTCGAAGTTGATGGTTACGGCATCATCGATATCACCACCTGCTTTACCAATGCCATAATCGCTGCGCTTTGCAACAAAACTGCCTTTAAACACACTGGTGCCGTCGGCTTCTGTGGTAAAGGTAAAGGGAACCGTAGTTTCTTTGGAAACACCCTTCATTACCAGGGTACCTGTAGCAACAAAACCTTCTTTGGTACCTTCTACCTTGCTTGAAGTAAAAGTAATGGCAGGTGCATTGGCTGCATCAAACCAGCCTGCTGCCTGCAGGTGACCATCGCGCGCTTCGACGCCGGTACGGATGGTAGATACATCAACCCAGCATTTAAAAGAGCCTTCTGCCGGTTTGGCAGGGTCAAAACTGATCTCGCCTTTTGCACCTGTGAAGCTGCCAAGCAGATCCTGGCCATGGGCCTTCAGTGAAAACTTAACCTGGGCCTTTTCGCTGTTGATTACCCAGTTCAGAATAGCCTGTACTGTATATGCCGAAACTGTTAATCCAAAAAATGCCGCTGCGGCGATAGTGAGAATTTTTTTCATGATTTATGATTTATACAAAAATAGGGAGAATCCGTTTTGCAGCACCGCAAACATCAGGCCGCAGTATCCCGCATATTGCCGTTTATCCCTAATCTACCTTGGTTATTTTTACCACATTAGTGGGTAAGTGGGCTTCCACCGGCGTACTGCCTGTATTGATTACTACGTCGCCGCTCTTTATAAAACCGCGCTCCTTAAGAATGGCGATCTGGTCGGCAATGATATTATCAAGGCTTTCCTCTTCTGCATAATAAAAAGCCCTTACCCCCCAACTCAGGCTGAGCTGGTTGATCAGCGTTTTTTCCTTACTGAAAATATACAGGGGCGATTTTGGCCGGTAGCTGCTCAGCATAAAGCCCGTATAGCCGCTCTGCGTCATCCCGATCAGCGCATTGGCATTGGCATCCTGTGCCAGCTTACATGCGCTGTAGCACACCGCATCGCTCAAAAAAGAAGGGGAGTGGGGCTGGGGCGCCAGTATATCGTCTTTATCGTAGTCGTACACACTGCGTTCCACTTCAAGGATAATCTTGCTCATAGTTTCCACTACCAGCGTAGGGTAGCTGCCCATGGCCGTTTCGCCGCTGAGCATTACCGCATCCGCACCTTCAAGCACGGCATTGGCCACGTCAGTTACCTCGCTGCGGTTGGGTTTGGTACGCTCCATCATGCTCTCCATCATCTGTGTAGCCACAATCACCGGTTTGGCACGGTGCATACACTTGCGGATAATGTCTTTTTGTATTACCGGCACCTGCTCCACCGGCATCTCCACACCAAGATCGCCACGCGCTACCATAATACCATCGCTTTCAATAATGATGTCCCGCAGGTTTTTTAATGCCTCCGGCATTTCTATCTTGGCAATGGTTTTGATCTTGCTGCTCCTGGCTTTGATCCTTTTTTTAAGGTCTATGATATCCGCCGAGCGGCGTACAAAAGAAAGCGCCACCCAGTCGAGGTTCTGGTCAATGATAAAATCGAGGTCGGCAATATCCTTTTCCGTAAGCGAGGGCATTGTCAGTGCCGAATCCGGCAGGTTAACCCCTTTCTTGGGCAGCAGCAGTCCGCCAAGGCTTACCGTTACCAGCACTTCCGTATCACTCAGTATTTCCTTTACCTCCACTTCCATCTTGCCATCGTCCAGAAAGATGCGTTCGCCCGGCTTAACATCCGAAGCCAGTTTAGGGTACGATACATATACCTTGCCCTTTGTACCAATCATCTTTTCTGTAGTAAAAATGAGTTCGTGGCCCGCCTTCAGTTCTATGCTGCCACCAACGAGGTCGCCCACGCGCAGCTTCGGGCCCTGCAGATCGCCAAGGATGGCGATATTAAAAGGCTCCGTTTTATTGATCATGCGGATATATTCAATAACCTGTTGTTTATCCTCGTAGGTACCGTGCGAAAAGTTGAGGCGGAAAACGTTCACCCCCGCTTTTACCAGCTCCAGCAGCTTATCGTAGGTGCTGCAGGCCGGGCCTACTGTTGCTACGATCTTTGTTCTTTTCTGGGAGTGGGCAATACCTGCTTCCTTGTCCATCTGGCTGTGCAGGTACTTGGTAATATGTTTGCTCATTGTATGATGCTATGTGTAGTAATAGTTTTGGTAACGAATTTGCGGGTATTAAGAAGAGAGTATCTTAATGATCTTGATCCATTCTTCGCTGACCCTTGTTTTCATCTTGGCCGCTTTTTCAAAGGGAGTATGGTTAATACGGTTTTCTTTGATCCCGATCATAATATTGTAATTGCCTTCTATAAGGCATTCCACGGCATGGTAGCCCATGCGGCTGGCCACGAGGCGGTCGAGGCAGGTAGGAGAGCCGCCGCGCTGGATATGCCCCAGCACGCAAACGCGGGTATCCAGTTCAGGCATCCGTTCCTTAATCACTTTATTCACCCCTTCGGCGCCGCCAAAATCATCCCCTTCAGCTACCACGATGAGGTTTACCAGTTTTTTCCTTTTTTCCTTTTCCTGGAGAGATTGAATAATATCGTCAATATCCGTTTTACGTTCGGGTATGAGTATATTTTCAGCACCCGTGGCGATGCCGCTGTGCAGCGCTATGAAGCCGGCATCGCGGCCCATTACCTCAATGATAAAAAGCCGGTCGTGCGCATCTGCGGTATCCCTTATCTTATCGATCGCTTCCACCGCTGTGTTTACCGCCGTATCAAAACCAATCGTAAAATCGGTGCCTACAATATCCCTGTCTATCGTGCCGGGAAGGCCAACGCTGGGTATGTCAAACTCCTCATGAAACTTTTTAGCACCGCGGAAACTGCCATCGCCACCGATAATTACCAGCCCGTCGATCTCTCTTTTTTTCAAATTACCGTAAGCCTTTTTTCGGCCTTCGTATTCAAAAAACTCTTTGCACCTGGCTGTTTTAAGAATGGTGCCCCCGCGCTGGATGATGTTGGCCACGCTCTTGCTTTCCATCTGTACAATGTCGTCGTCAATCATACCCTGGTAACCGCGCATGATGCCAAATACTTCCAGGCCATTATATATACCCGTACGTACTACGGCCCTGATCGCGGCATTCATGCCCGGCGAGTCGCCGCCCGAAGTCAAAACGCCTATCTTCCTGATTTTGTTTGTAGCCATTGATCAAAAAATGAATAAAGTCCTTTCGCAATATTATTTCCTTCAAAAATATGAAGCGATCATTAAATATTTTTTAACTAAGTGTCAAAAGTACACATTCTTACCGAATCGCCACAATTCATAAATTTACAACCTGTTTGTCATTATCTTTATGCAAACGTTTGCAACATGAAGTCACTTGTTTGTTTTGCAGTTACCACTGCAGTTTTTTTTATGAATACGAGTACAGCACAATTGAAATATCCCGCTACCCGCAAGGTTGATCAAAGGGATACCTTTTTTGAAAAAGTAGTAGAAGACCCTTACCGTTGGCTTGAAGATGATAAGGCCGACGAGACCCGCAACTGGGTGGGCGAGCAGAACAAGGTTACACAGGATTATCTTTCGCAGGTGCCTTTCCGGAGCGAGGTAAGGCAACGCCTGGAAGAGATGTGGAACTACCCCCGCCAGAGTGCCCCGTTTAAGAAAGGTGATTATTATTACTATTATAAAAATGACGGCTTACAGAACCAGAGCGTACTGTACCGCCAGAAGGGCCTTGAAGGCAAGAGTGAAGTATTTATCGATCCCAATGGTTTTTCGAAAGATGGTACCGTAGCCATGTCTACCCTCTCATTCAGTAAAAACAATAAATACTGCGCCTATTTTATCTCATCGGCCGGCAGCGACTGGCAAACGGCAGTGATCATGAATGTTGAAACCAAACAACAGGTGCTCGATCGCGTACACTGGATCAAATTCAGCGGCCTGGCATGGAAGGGCGACGAAGGTTTCTATTACAGCCGGTATCCCAAACCCGTAGAAGGCAGCGAATCGAAACAGGACGAAAATCATAAAGTATATTATCACAAAGCGGGCCGCCCCCAGCAGGAAGACGTACTGGTATATGAAGACCCCAAACACCCCCTGCGTAATGTGTATGCCGGGCTAACGGAGGATGAACGTTTTCTTACCATCAACCTCTCCGAAGGTACCAGCGGTGCGGAGGTTTGGGTAAAAGATTTAAAGAAACCCAACGCACAGTTTACACTTTTGGTAAAAGGGTTCGACAACGAAGCTGCGGTAGTGGATAATGAAGGCGATAAACTGCTGCTGCTCACCAACATCAACGCACCAAACTTCAGGGTGGTAACGGTTGACCCTGCCAATCCCGATCCGAAAAACTGGAAAGATATTATACCGCAGAAAAAGAACCGCCTGCAAACGGTAAATGCAGTGGGCGGAAAACTGCTGGCTTTCTACCTCGAAAACGCATCGGACAAGGCGTACCAGCACGACAGAACGGGCAAACTGGAAAGAACCATCCAGTTGCCGGGCCTTGGCTCTGTGGGTGGCTTTGATGGTAATAAAGACAGTAAAGAACTGTTTTACAGCTATACTTCTTTTACCTCGGCAGCTACCATTTACCGCTACAATATTGCAAGCGGGGTGAGTACAGTTTACCGTAAAACAGAACTGAATGCTTTTGACGGCGACCAGTACGAAACCAAACAGGAGTTTTTTACGAGTAAAGACGGTACAAAAGTGCCGATGTTCATCACTGCGAAAAAAGGACTTAAGCTGGACGGCACCAACCCCGTAATGATGTATGGCTATGGTGGTTTTAACGTACCGATGACGCCCGACTTCAGCGTGGGTACAGCTTTCTGGCTGCAGCAGGGTGGTGTTTACGTGGTGGTAACGCTCCGCGGTGGCAGCGAGTATGGCGAGGAATGGCATAAGAACGGTATGCTCTTTAAAAAACAGAATGTATTTGACGATTATATCGGCGCAGCCGAATACCTTATTGCTAAGAAATACACCACCAGCGAAAAGCTGGCCATCAGCGGCGGCAGCAATGGCGGTTTGCTGGTAGGCGCCTGTATGACGCAGCGCCCCGAGCTGTTTAAAGTAGCGCTGCCCGCGGTAGGGGTAATGGACATGCTGCGCTACCAGTTGTTTACGATTGGCTGGGCCTGGGCGGTTGAGTATGGCAACAGTACCAAGAGCATAGAGGAGTTCAGGAACCTGTATGGCTACTCACCACTGCACAACCTTAAGCCGGGTACAACTTATCCTGCTACGCTGGTTACCACTGCCGACCACGACGACAGGGTAGTGCCCGCGCACAGCTTTAAGTTTGCCGCAAGATTACAGGAATGTAACAGCGGCCCCAATGCCACACTGATCAGGATCGAAACCGATGCCGGCCATGGTGCAGGTGTGCCCACCAGCAAGCTCATAGAAAAAGCAGCCGATGTGTGGAGCTTTGTAATGTATAATATGGGAATGACGTTTAAATAGGTGATTGACCAACAGTATATAGCTCAGGTAGGCTTTCAGTGGTGCGGGCAGTACCACATCATTGTGGTTGTTCAGGAAGCTGGTGATGCCGGGAGGCAGGGTAAGAAGTAGGCTATTTATCGGCCATCATTGGCCGCTATGAACACAATGAGATAAAACCCTCAATAGAAGTGGCTGCAAAAAATTGCTGATGCACTCGGCGCTACTGTTGATTACTTAATTGGTGGCTCTGGTAAAATAGTACTGGACAAAAAATTAATTAAACGCATTGAAGATATTGAAGCTTTGCCAACAGAAGAAAAAGACAAAGTGTATTGTTTTATTGATATGGCGCTTTCACATCACAAGGCTAAGAAGGCTTTCGCTAAGTAAATAAGCCCGGCAGTGGCGGGCTTATTTATTTATTTTGCTTTTAATATTGCCCTTAAATTAAAATATAGCGTTGATTTGTTATTTAGTATTTTCCCATCATGAGTTATGATAAAAAATTTATCATAACAAAACTCCAAAAAAGGTTTGAATTCTTTGTCGGCAAAAAAATAGATTTTACCCCTAACATCTATCTCATCATTCTTCTTTGCATAAATTATTTTTAAAGATTTATTAATAGTAGCAATCTTATCTTTATTATCAATAGTCCTTCTTTTTATTTTACTTTGAAAAACTGTATCAAACGCTGAACAAGATACTGGAACTATTGATGTAATGCTCAGATTTACATAGTCTATCTCAATCCTTTGCACATGAGCATTTTGAGCAATACTGCTTACAGAAAATAAAACACAAACAACACTATAAAAATATACTTATTCATATATCTGTCTTTTACCAGTAAACTAATTTTTCTTCTGTACTTTTTTCTCCATATCAATTTCATACTGTGTTTTATTCGTAGTAGGGCTTGCCGTTGTTTGTGGGTGGCCCTTATGATTTGTTCTTGTAACCTCGCCCACAGTTAATTCTTTTAATGCTTTTGCTGTTTTTTGTTCAGAGCCTGTTATTACTCTTCGTTCTTCTTTATCCTTATATTTTACATCGGGGGTATTGGAGCGCTTTTCAAATGCTTTTGGGTCTTTTATGTCAGCTAAGGCATGATCCATTTCATGATTTAACACTGCGGCTGGCGACATAGAGTTTTGCATGGCAAACTCGCTTTTATCGGTTTCGTTGTCAAACCATGCACCACCAACAGGATTCCATGATAGAGTATTAGTTTCAGGGTCGTATGTTGAGATAGGATTATCTGTTTCAACTACTTTAACCGTTCCCTTTTTTGAATTCTTGATTTCAGTAATCATGCCGCCCACGCCATTCTTCTTTAAGTGGCTATAGGCTCCATTAAATTGAGCCTTAAATTCAGGTGTAGCATCAGGAAAATCTAAAGTATCCCCTAAAATATCATTAAATAAAATTGGATTATTGCCCATTGCAGCATATGGGCTTTCTGCTGGATTCGGTTTAGGGTCTAATTGCCACCATCTACCTAATTGTGGGTCAAGCCGCCTAAAATGTGTATCATACATTTCCAAACCGCTGCCGTCCGAAAACTCTTTTGATTGTAACTCACTGCCGCCATTAAACTTCTTCTTATTTTCAACGCCACCAGCGGCTTTAGAACTTATCCCTTGTTGGATAAGCCCAAACGGATAATACTGCGTTTCCTCCACCAGCGGCCCTGGATAATGCTGCACCACCAGGTTGTCAAAGAACACGGGCTTCTTGCTCTCGTTACTCAAATATACAAAGAGGTAACCGTTTTTAATAACAGGCAGGCCGCTTTGGGCAAGGGTCTGTAAACGCCTGTCGTCGTAGTAGCCCACACGGATAAAGCCACTGCCTTCGGGTACATACCTGAACTGTTCATCGAACAGTATCCAGTTCAGGTAGGCTTTCGGTGGTGCGGGCAGTACCGCATTATTGTGGTTGCTTAAAAAAACTGGTGATACTGGGTTGTTTTTAGTGGGTTTTGCGTCATAAATGAACTTATAACATGGCAACAAGCTTCGGTAAAAAATTAAAAGAATGCAGGGAAGGCAAGGCAATGGCATTTCACAAAGTGAACTGGCAAAGTCGCTTAATACAAACCACTCCATCATTGGCAAGTATGAACGGGATGAAGTTGCCCCGTCTATTGATGTGGTTAAAAAACTGGCGGATGCCCTTGATACTACTGTTGGCTATTTGCTTAGTGAGACAAAGCAATCTAATTTCTTAAAAGATACCGCCATGCTTAAACGGCTCAATGATATTTCTGCACTGCCTGATAAAGACAGGGAACATATTCTTTACACTATTGACGGGCTGATTAAATCGGCGAAGCTGCAAGCTCTATAAAACAAAAGCCGCTCAATGCGGCTTTGTTGTTTAAAATATTTCTTGGTCTTTTTTATTCAAATACTTTCTTTTCCCGTAACTCTGTAAGATTGTATACTGCTGTGCTGACAATTTTATTTTTATTCTCCCGCCTTCCCGTTATCTTATACACATTAATACTATCGCCTTTGCACTCATATGAATACCCCTCATCTCCATTATCATAAGTGCCAATATAAATCCTAAAATTAGTAGAGTCTGTTAGATAATCAGATACTCTATCTCCCCCATATGCTCCATTTCCAAATATTGTATAGGTCTCAACGAATAAACTTTTATTGCATACCATTACAGTAGAACTATGCTTGTCTTTGTTTCTGTCATTTCTGCAACTGAACAAAAAGAAAAGAAAAAAAAGAAGGGAGTATTTAGCCATCTTGATTAATATATTGTGCTGTTTAAAGTTGAAAATAGTATTAAAATTTCCCCCTTTGATTTATAATTTCCTGCTTTAACAGCTTAACTGCTTTTTCTGTTTTTGCATCCATATATGTGGCGGGTGTTGGCTTGCCTATTTTATTGGCTGCGTCAGTCATGCCTTGTGTATTCCATTTATAATCTATCGGTCTATCACCATAAGGGGCACTATAGTATGTTGCAGGGTTTAGCATTTTTCCATATTCTCCATTTTTCAGCATCTCTGCTACACCTGCTCCCATCCATTGAGCTTCGTAATTGATACCTGCGTAAGTTCCTGTATAACCTGCATGATAATTACCTACATCTGCCGCACTGCTAAAAGTAGTGCCGCCATCAGTAAAGCTTGTATGCTCTGCACTTGGATTGTTCTTAATAGCAGCTTCATCAAACTGCCAGGCAACACCAAAGATTGTGCTGTTATTGTCCTTTAAATCCCACACTCCATTTTGTTGTACCTTATCCTTCCATTCAAAAATGCTTAATCCCTTTGCTGTTTCTCCATTAGCTGATAACATGTTTCCAAAGAAACTACTCATGTCTATACTTTTACCTAACTCCCCAACTTTTGTACCTCCAGCACTATGGTCTGTTGCAGAATATTTCGCATCTACTTGAGCAGTAGTTGTACCCTTTGCATGAACAAAAACTCTGTTGTCTCCATCATTAATATTCTTTAAAACATTTCCCTTTTCATCTAAATGAATAGATTCTACTCCCATTCCATCTGGGTCTGTAAACCTTATAGGATTATCAACAGCATAATTATAAGGGCTCCATCTTCTATACTGTTCGCTTAGTGGGTCTGATGTTGTCCATCTTCCAATTTGGTTATCATACATTCTTGCTCCAAAGTCCGTCCATTCTAAACCGCTACCATCAGAGAACTCTTGTCGCTGTTCTTCTTTACCCGTAAACTTCATTTTATTTGGAGTGATATTAGCAGCTTTAGAACTTATGCCGCTCATAACTAACCCAAAGGGATAATAATGCGTTTCTTCCAACAACGCACTCCTGTTGTGGATCACCTGCAGGTTATCGAAGAATACATTCACCGGCGATTCATTGCTCACATACACACAAAGATACCCATTTTTTGATACCGGTATGTTCTGTAGTGCAGGGTCATTGCAGTGCCGCTTCAGCGAATCGGTTACATTACTCACCGCACTAAAGTTGCCACTAACAAACTTAAACTGGTCATCTAATAGGATATAATTGATAAATGCCCTTGGCCTCGTCGCGGCATTCAGGTTGTTTCTACCCGGTTGTTGCAAAAAATTACCGATGTCAAACCCCGCACTGCTGTTGATATCTGCTACCGTAGCTTTACTCGCCGCCGGATTTATAATCCCGATCGAAGCATCGGGACTATTGTCCAGCAACAATCCGCTGATCAAATCCAGCGCCGGCATGCCGGAGTTCACAGCATTGCCCTCACTGTTGCCCTGCTTGTAATAGCTGCTGCTAAAGATGTCAATCTTATCACCCGCACCCACCCCGCTTCGCTCTGGCTGGGCTGTAAGCATTACTTTCAATGTCATACCCAAACCTGTTTTGGCCGTATTGCTGCTGTTCATCCGGTACAGCTTATCGCTGTTGTCGGTTTGCTATTTACCTTTTCGCTGCAATAATATTTTGTGAGATTTATCTGTAAGAAAAAAATTGCATTTTGTCCCCCCAGCAGTATAACCTGTCCATCCAATTCCTTTTTCAAAATAAACAACTCCATACTGCCCATTTATAATTTTTGACTGGATACACTTTGGTGATGATGCAGGGTAGCAATCTCCCATAGCGTAATACATGAACATTTCTCTGCTCTTGATATTAACGACCTTGACAGGAATATAAATTACTATACTTTGAGTAAGTCTTAAACTGTATTGAACATCTGGCTCACCTGCTCTTCGCATAGTGTCTTTAGGAGATAATCCGTGATAATAATGACGGTATTTTTTTTCACTATAATTAAAATCTTCTTCTACATCAATAATTTTATAAACTGCTCCTTTATGCAATTTAAATAAACGGTTGCCTTTGAGCATAAAAGTATCATAAGCATCGCCAAGCCGTTCAATGTACACAGAGTCATTTAAATATTCTCTTGTGTAATCAGTATAGCGGTTGCATGTATCTGAATAATATTGTAAGCTGTCTGTTGGAAGATTGGTTGTTATATTTTTTTGTGCCTTACAAGAAAATATAACACCAAACAATATGATAAAATATTGCTTCATTATTTACTTGGGTTTATTAATTAACAATCGGTTGGTTATATCATCTTTCATCACTTGGTAAGCAGCTGCAATCTTGTTGCCATCAAAGTCTTTTGAATTTTGATCTGTCACAATCGTAATACCTAATTTAGTTTTAGCGTATTCGGCTACAATACCTGTAGTCTCACTAATTACATCTCCTTGCCTGTCTTGTATTCCTATACCGATTGTGCTGATTGCTTTTATATCAAGGTCTGATATACCTTCTATACCATTTGTTTTTACAAAATCTTTTAAAACGTCCTGCATCTTACCTAAATAACCACCATAAGATAAAGACGCTTCACCACCCCAAGCATTAATATTACTATTATCCATCTCGTAATAAGAATTAGCATGTAAAAACTCGTGGGTAATTACTGCGGCTTGCCCTAAAAAATTGTAGTTGCCCGCTGAACCTCGTAGCATAGGTTCATTGCTAAAAAAACTCATGTCATGGTTTCCCTCAAGATAAAATTCACCTTTCCCGCCAGATAAAGTATTAGTTGGAGTGGAATTAGTTCTCCCATCAGAGTGCCTACCTGTTGGATCGGTTTGCCGGAGATTAAGCATTACGTTTCTATCCTTATTACCTTCAAACCTGCTTGTTAATAATTTAAAAGAAGCCTGTTGAACAAGTTTATTATACGTCCCTTCATAAGCCGACCCTTTCCAGTTATCTCCGGGAGTAATTTCCTTACCATCTATATCAACAAATAGTATTGGATTGTTTGATGTAAAACTATAAGGACTTACAGGCATATACTTTTCAGCTTTGGGATCTAATACCATCCATCTCCCTATCTGGTTATCATACATTCTTGCTCCGTAATCCATCCACTCTAAACCTGAACCATCGGAGAACTCTTGTCTTTGTTCTTCTTTGCCGTTGTATTTCCTTCTGTTGGCAGGAGTATTGTTTAAAGCCTTAGAAGATATTCCCGCCATCGTCAACCCGAAGGGATAATAATGCGTTTCTTCCAACAGCGCACTCCTGTTGTGGATCACCTGCAGGTTATCGAAGAATACATTCACCGGCGAT
>CAZPXP010000041.1:0-33210 GCA_964590975.1 uncultured Ferruginibacter sp.
AGTGATCCGGTGGTTCTGTATGGAAGGGCCATCGCTCAAAGGATAAAAGGTACTCTGGGGATAACAGGCTGATCTCCCCCAAGAGCTCATATCGACGGGGAGGTTTGGCACCTCGATGTCGGTTCGTCACATCCTGGGGCTGGAGAAGGTCCCAAGGGTTCGGCTGTTCGCCGATTAAAGTGGCACGTGAACTGGGTTCAGAACGTCGCAAGACAGTTCGGTCCCTATCTGTGATGGGCGTTAGTAAATTGAGAAGACATGACCTTAGTACGAGAGGACCGGGTCGTACGTTCCGCTGGTGTATCGGTTGTGCCGCCAGGTGCAATGCCGAGTAGCTACGAACGGCAAGGATAAACGCTGAAAGCATCTAAGCGTGAAACCTTCTTCAAGATGAGTTTACTTTTAAGGGTCGTCGGAGACTACGACGTTGATAGGCTGCAGGTATAAAGGTGGTAACATCAAAGCCGAGCAGTACTAATTGCCCGTACGCTTTATTTTTTATTTCAATCTTCCACAAAAAGATGAAGTAGGCTTGGTTATACAACTTCCCAATATGTACATTATTAAGGTAAATAATGTTCCCTGAAAAATGTGCCCCATAAAGCACATTAGGTATCAGGAAATATTACAACCCACGATCTTATGGTGGTTTTGCCGAGGGTGTTCACCTCTTCCCATTCCGAACAGAGAAGTTAAGCCCCTCATGGCCCATGGTACTGCACAACAATGCGGGAGAGTAGGTAGCTGCCATATTTATTTAAACCCCGACGTTTACGTCGGGGTTTTTTATTGCCCCTGCATCAGGAAATGAAAAATACTAACCCCGCTTCCCTGTCAGCCCCCGGCCTGCTTATAATGATCCTTACCACCTTCCCATTCCAACTCATCTTGTAGAGAGTACTTAAATCATAACTCTCCCAACTACTGGCACCAGCACCCTGTTTGGCCTGTCCTTTCCCGGCAGACTGGTAAATCTTATAATCCTCATCCATATAGTACCGGCAAAAAAGAAAGGCCCCTCAGGGCCCTCTTCGAATTACATAGGGATTCAATGTGCAGGATTTTCACGTTAGCAACGGCTCATGCTTCCGGGAGCCTCCCTTATAACAGCAATATATCAACCCCAACTTAATCAGCCAAGATGTTTTACCTATTTCTCTAAAGAATCTTCCATAACGACACCGGTAATGTATATATAATAACAGGCATTAATAAAAATGGCATACGTACAACGCGCATGCCATTTTCAGAGTATGATACAATCCGTATAAACTATCCACCCATCATCCGCATCATATTACCAGGACGAATATTGTTTTGCTGGGCCTTTTGTCCCTGGAACTTCTGTAACCGGTAAGTAAGCGTCAGCATAAAATACCGCGTAAGACGGTTAGTACGCGTATCCGTGATCGCATTGGCATTCACACTGCGGTTTACATTCGTATTTTGATTGAAAAGATCATATGCCGCCAGTTTGATAATGCCATTCTTTTTCTTGAACACCTGCTTTTCAATAGACGTATTCATAAGCGCCAGGTTACGGCTTACTGAGCTGGCCAGACCGCTGTTGAGCGTATAGTCAAAATCATAGCGCCATACCCAGCCTTTCGGGATATCAATACTGCCATTAGAACTGAATGTCCAGGCATTGCTGCTGGTATTTTGCAGACCGGTAGGTGCAACTCCTTTCGGACTCTTATAATGCACATCGTTCAGGCTGTAACCAATACCCGTACCCAGTTGCAGCCATTCCTTGTAATTGAACTCAAAATTGAAACTCTGGCTGAGTACCCAGTTCTGACCAATATTCTTAATACTGTCTACCAGGTTAATATTATGGTTATAATTACCTATACCCGTAAACGTAATGACATACCTCCTGTTTTTATAAGGCTTGCTGAAAGTATAGAACCCGTTAACATTATAATACCCGTTTACATTCTCCGGTATCGTCAGTTGAGCACCGGTATTACCCCTGCGTATGGTATTGTTTACGATCTGGTTCTGGGTAGTGGTCACAGAAAAATTAGTAAAGAGCACTTTTCCACTGATAAAATTGAAGTTATTAAACGAAAAGTTAATCGTATGGTTGATAGAAGGCTTAAGATTAGGATTTCCCCTCGTAGCATATTGCTGGTTACTTATATCAAGCACATCCTGAAGTTGGCTGAAGGATGGCTGCTGGGCATTACCCCTGTAGCTGATGTTCAGGGTCTTACTCCTTGAAAAATTATAAGCCAGGCGTGCTATCGGAAATACATTTACCCTCCTGATAGGTTTATAAGCACTGTCTTTGGTAAGCGAAGTACCCCTTAGGTCTACAGGCTGCAGGCTCACCCCAAGCGTATAATTGTATTTCTTCTTGGTAGTCCTTACCGAAACCCCGATACGGTTGTTATAAAAATCATTTTCATAATCATTAGACAACAGGTTAAGATAAGTCTGCACACCAGTCACAGGATCTACAGCATAAGTCTTTTTATCATTACGTGCATAGCTCAGGTTATGCGAATACCGCACATCAAGCGTACGGAACTTATTCAGCGGCTCCGAATAGGTAACGCTGACACCGTAATTGTGGTTGCTGTTTTGCTGGTCGATATACTGTAACTGGCTGAAAGTAGCAGGTGTGCCAACATAATTACTGGTATAGTTCTTTGCGTTCTGCTCCGCATTGTTCTCCGAACTGCCCAGTGTCAGGTTAAGCGATAAGTTCCGCCCCCTTTTCCTGAATTTATGATTATACAGGATATCCGAGCTGAATGAAGGTGCCTTTGAAGAAGATTGATTGATATTGCTCCCGTCGCTTGTTTTAGCCCCGTTACCATCAGCATAGTTGAACAGGGTCCTGTTGTCTGACTCATTCGTTCCATAGTTGATATTCGGACTGATCTTAACATAGTTAAAAGAATCAATATTATACTCCATGTTAAAATAGAAACGGTGGTTATCACCCCTTGATGCGGCATTCGCATCCTGCACATTCGTAAAAATGCCATTCTGGAAGAAATTCTGCGAAGAAGTATATTGCTCTGTACTGTTGTTGCGGTGAGAGTAGGAGTAGCTACCATATACACTGATCTTCTTGCTCCATTCAGCCCGGTAGTTAAACCCAATAGCATTGGTAGCCGTGATACCACCATTACCACCACCCTGTCCGCCAAGAAACCCCTGGTCACCACTGTTGAGCGCATTCATCACCCCACTCATACCTCCCATATCACTCATCATACTCTGTCCCGCGCGCATCATCGAACCCATACCCCTGTTACTGCCCGAGCCGCCACCGCCTCCAAAGCTGAACAGCGACTGGTTAATATTATTGCTGTTGCTGAATACAGAGATCTGCGTGTTATCATTAAAATAGTTGCCATTAAAAGATGCCAGGTAACGGTCATTCGATCCCCCGCCTGCCGTAACACGGCCAAAATAACCACGGTTCTTATCCTTCTTCAGTTGCAGGTTGATCACTTTATTCGGCTCACCATCCTTGATACCCGAAATATTGGCCTGGTCACCATAATCATCTATTACCTGTACTTTGTCAATGATATTGGCAGGCAGTTCACGGGTGGCAGTCTTAACATCCCCTCCAAAAAAGTCCTTACCATTCACCTTTACCTTGGTTACGCTTTTGCCATGGGCAGTTACATTCCCGTCCTTATCCACCGAAATGCCTGGTAGTTTCTTGAGCAGATCTTCAGTATTCGCGTTCTCCTTTACCTGGAAAGAAGCAGCATTGTACTCAACCGTATCCTCTTTGATCACAATAGGAGCAGCCTGCACCACCACCTCTCCCAGCACCTTGGCGCGATCAGCAAGAATGATATTACCCAAAGAAATTGTCTTCTCCGGCTTGCTTACAGGTATAAACTTGGCTACGGGCTGGTAACCCATATTGGTAATCACTACGGAAAAAGGAGTAGTAGGTACGGTTTGAAAGCTAAACTCCCCCTTTTCATTAGTGAAAGTATAGCTTGTATCCCTGGGGTTACTCTTTACAACCAAACCTACCACCACCCGGTCTATGGGTTTTTTGCTGGCCGAATCAGTAACCACGCCTTTAACCTGGGCCTGGGCGATGCCTGCAAAGAGTACAGCAAAAGAAAGAAATAAAAATTTTCTCATTACAACAGTTTATTTACGAAAGGTTTCGTGTAAAAATACAACTACTAAATTGGATACCCCATCATTATTATTACGAATGGCAACCGATTTATATAAAAATTAACAATTAGCCGAAAGCAGTAGTGTTTGATCCGGTTGCTGTGTACAAACCCTTACCGAAGGTAAGCGTAGACAACGAAACCACCACTGCAGGCCATATTTAAAATACCTGCTGCCGGGTATTGAATTCTCATACACCTTTACTACCTTTTCCCTTATTCCGGAAAACAAATGATCCCTGAACGTAAATGATATATACTGTATGGTATTACTCGATGTTGTTAATGATGTTCCCTGGGCAGATAACCGCCGCCTGGCGATATTTGTAATATTGGCCATCCTGTCTCTGGCTGCCCTGGTAGGTCTTTTTTTCTATCGCAGGCGCAGGAATAAGAAAAGTTAAAACCATTACTCTATTCGTAAAACAGTTGATATGGAACTCTGGATGGGCTTAATACTTGTACTGCTATCAAAGCTGCTATTACTGCTGTTCTTCAAAACAGATCACAAATACGTGTTGCTGGTAGGTATGCTGCTGGGTCTATTCTGTTTTTCCCTGCTGATAGTTTCTTCAGAGTTGCTTCCAGCCCGTAGCAGCCTGGTATTGGCATTGGTCTTACTGTTGCTGCTTGAAATGGCAGGTTACCGGCTGTTACTAAAGGGAAGTTGGGTCAGGTCAGCAGGTGCCGTACTGGCTGCAGGTACAGCCGCTTTCGGTGCAATTGTCATGCTTTTTGCAGTGATAAAATAATACCCCCACTTAAAATATGACAGATATGCTTATGACCCTTACTTTACTCGACATGGTAAGTCCGCTGGTAGCAGGAATGTTCCTGCTGCTCATAGCACTTGCTGTTGTGGCCATAATATTGCTGGTAATTGTTTTTATCCGTAGAAAGAAAAAGAATAACTACTGATGCCTTTCTACTTCTACTTCCTTTCGACACTCGTACTCGAACTGCCTGTTGTCCTGCTCTTCTTTAAGAAAGAATGGAAATATGCCTTGCTTACCGGATTTCTCTTAAACCTCTTTACCTGGCCTTTGTTGCATGTATTGTTATTCTATACATCAATAAATGTAAACCTGCTTGAAATAGGAGTTGCCTGTACAGAAGGATTGGGGTACTTTCTGTTGATGAAATGCCGGTGGACAAAAGCTTTTGGTGTAGCCTTCCTGGTAAATGCATTCAGCTATGGCGTTGGTATAGTATTGAACCAGTACCTCTTGTCTTAACGCCACAGGGGCCTACAACAGAAAAGCCCTGCAAAATGCAGGACTTCTCTTCCTTTCAACCCTTTAACCCTAAACAACATTTATTGACCTCCACGTCCTCCACCTCTTTGCGGGCGCATAGAAGGCTCGATCTGTTCTTTCCATATTTTCATCTGTTCCTCCGTAAGAATAGGTTTCAGTTTAGTGTCCCTCGCGTCAGACAATTCCTGCATTTTGGCCATGATTACCTCACGGCTTGGCCTTTCACCACCCGACATCAGTTCTTCCCGCATCTTATCCTGGGCAGTGTAGTACTCCTTAAATACCTCATCTGTTTGTTGTAGTTTTTCTGCGGCAAGATGAAAAGCGCTGTCCAGTTTGTCATGGACTCTTTTTACCCGCTCCTCTACTGTGCGGCGTGGAAAATTACCACCCGGTTGCTGAGCCATGGCAGAACCGGTTACAACCAGCAGTACTGCCACAATGATCATTGTTTTTTTCATGTCTTTGTTTTTATTATTTAGTATTATTTTTCTTTCCAAACCCGGGCATAATCATGCGGTTGATCATCTTATGGATCACACTGTCCATACCCGCTTGCTGTTCGGGAGTAGCAATTTGCCTGAGGGTCTTAAAATGCAGCAGCATCTCCAGGTCAATTTTCTGCTGCATAGCAGCAATGCGGTTCAGGAGTGGTTGATAAGCTGTATCATTATTACTGATCTTATCAAACAACTCTTTTTTTGCCGCTGTCATCTCTTCAAAGAGAGGCTTCATACGTTCGCGATGCTGGTTATGCATACTGTCAAACCGGGCTACCTGTGCATCATTTAAACCTGTCTCTTTTTTCAACCGCTCTTTCATATACTTCCGGCGGCTGTCAGCATCACGCCCCGGCTGCCTGTCATTACAACAAAGGATATACCAGACCAATCCCAGGTTTACCAGCAGCAGGATAGCAATAATAACCAGTACCAACTTTTTATTCTTCATTTCTCTTCAAGGTTTTCAAATTCATAAATAGGAGTTGTTGTAACGGCATACTCCTCGCTGAGGTAAGTATCATCATTATCGTTAACAACCCTGCTCTGGTTATTGGGAGTAAAATAAAAAGCAAACAGGTTTATCATGATCACTATTCCCAGCAGGGCGGCTACAGCCACAGGCCGGCTTAACAACATAAAAGCACTGTCCCACCACGTCTTTTCCCTGTTATCCAGTGCAGCCTTCACCCTTGTGAAAAGATAGGGGTTAGCCGCAGCCCGTTCTGTATGATCAAGACTGCCCAGTACTGATTCCACCTTCTTTTCAGTTTCCCTGTTCATGATGATAACTTTTTTTGATGCTGATAATATGTTTCCAACAGCTTTCTTAGACCTGCCCTGCCCCGTTGCAAAAGCGAGTCAACCGCAGCAGGAGTTATGTTCATAATAGACCCGATTTCAGCGCTGCTTAATCCTTCCAGTTTCTGAAGGGTAAAGGCGATCCGCTGCTGCTCAGGTAACTTTTTGAGCGCCCTGAACAGTATCGCTGCATTTTCCTTCTGTTCCAGTTGTACACCCGGGTGATAAAAGTCTGCAACCGATTCAGCTTCTTCTTCCGTTTTGCCCAGCCAGCCCTGGAACAGGGCAAACCGCTTCCTGGTTTTCTTCTTTCTTTCAGCCGTTATAGCCTTACTTACTGTAATTCGGTACAGCCATGTACTGAACTTCGATTCCCCTCTGAAGGCCCTGATTCCCCGGTACACCTGTACAAAAACATCCTGTGTAATTTCCTCTGCCTCTTCAGTGTTCTGAACAATACCCAATGCAGTATTATATACCTGGTCCTGCCATAACTGCATGATTTCATGCAATGCAGATGTATCTCCCTTTCTTAGTCGTTCCAGTAATATATTTTCGTTCAATACCTTCGGGTTCTTATCCGCCAATATACTGCTTAATGGCTAAAAACCCATACCCGCCGGCCTGCCGCCCATACCTCCTCTGTCCATAGTGCGGTTATTGCTGCTGCTTCTACTTGCTGTACCAAAGTTTTTAAGGTTATAAGTAAAAGTGAGCATGAAATATTGTTGCAGTACCTGCGTCCTTGAATCCTCCAGGTAAGTTTCTGTTACAGTACGGAAAATGCTTTGGTTTTGCTTCAGCAGGTCAAATACAGACAGCCTCAGTTCAGCCTTCTGGTTTTTCATGAACTTTTTGGCAATAGCGGCATTCCACAACCAGTAACGCTGATCAAAGCCACTGTTCAAACCGTTGAAAGTCTGGTTACTCACATCATTCGTCAGTACCCATCCCGTTTTATTCTGGAGGTTTAATTTAACACCGGTAGCCGCACTGAAATATTTGTTATTCAGCGATGTTTGCGAAGAGTTCCTGCTATCGTTAAAGCTGGCTGTATACGATACAGTAAAGTCAACAAACTGGCTGATATTACTTGCAACAACGATACCAGTACTTAATGTGGTAGCCGTTGTAAGGCTGCTTACATTGTTGATAAGACCCGGTGTACGGTTGTACACATACCCCAGGTTCAGGTTCAGGTTACTCTTGATGAATTTCATCGGCATACTGATGTTACCAAACGTATTGATGTTCCACTGGCCATCAAGGTTAACAGGTTTATTGAGCTGCGACCCTCTGTACAGTGTAACCGTAGGCGTCAGTACAGAGTCGCTCTGGGCTATATAGGTAGCATTTGCCACATAATCCTGCGCTGTACTTCCGAAAGAGTTCAGTACAATGCTCAGTCCTTTGGCAGCATTGGTGTACTGGTAACGGAAGCCAAGACGGTGACTGTATTGCTGTTTCAGCAGGGGATTACCCGTAGAGATCAGCAGTGGATTATTATTATTGATCACATCCTGTAACTGTGTTACCGATGGCGCATTGGTATTAGTACGGTAGAACAGGCGCAATGTACTCTTCTTTGATAAAGGCAATTGCAGCATGGCATTCGGCAGCAGGTTGAAGAAGTTCCGGTTAACTGCAGTAGTCAATGGGAAAGTTCTGTCGCTGCTCAGGTTGGCAGACTGTACATCCAGCCCTATATTGAAATTCTTTGTACGGTCGCCCTTACGGAAAGTAACACCTCCACGATAAGTAGTGTACACATTGTCAAATACATTCGACAGGCTGGTATCAAAAGTGCTGTATTTACCCGTTGCCTGGTCTAATTCAAAACGCCTCTGATCCGATGAACTTTTATTAACCGAAGGATTAAAACTCAATTGCAAAACACTGTTTTTACTGAGCGGCTCAGTATAACTCAGGTTCGCCGAGAGCGTCTTACCCTTTGTATCCTGGTCGGTAAACTGCTGAACACTGTCAGTTACGGCAGACAAAAAGTAATTACTGAATGCATCAGTATAAGTTTCTCCGTTAGTGTTATTGATACCAGTGTTGAGATTCAATGAGAACGTACGGCCTTTTTTCTTAAAACTGTGCCTGTACAGGATACTGTTATTAAAATTGACTGCTGTACGGTTAGCATTACTTTCATTACGCGTAGCACTGATCTTGCTGTTTGTATAATAGTTCAACCCCTCTGTATTATTATATGAATCATATTCCTGTAAGTTTAATGAAGGAGCGATCAGTATTGAATTGGAAGAATCAATCTTATAATCAAGCCTCAGGTTAAACCGATGGTTGGTATTAAGATTGCTGCTTGTTGTAGTTTGATCATAAAAAGGATTGTTGCCATTGTTGATATAGTACTCCCTTGTAAGTGACTCAAGATTGCTGTTACGCCTGCGGTTAAAGAAATAGCTCGCGCTTACATCAACATCCTTTCCCCATTTGTCATTATAGTTTAATCCTATGGCCATGGTTTTGCTCACACCAGGTTGCTGGCCTACAAGGAATCCACCCTGTCCACCACCACGTCCACCGCCACCACCGCCGGCAGCTCCGCCACCAAAGCCACCACGTCCACCACCACCGCCACGACTGTTGCTGCCAGATACACCCATAAGATCGAGCTCGGTGAAGTTTTGCTGGTTAACGTCGTTGGCAAGCGCTACTATAGATAACCTCGAATTGTTTTTAAACATGCTCATATTACCCCCGGCCAGGTAGTGATTGTCTGTACCATAACCGCCAAATACACGACCAAACTGACCATTACGCATATTCACTTTGGTAACAATATTTATTGATTTGGCTGCGTTACCATCATCGATACCTGTGAACTGAGCCTGGTCGCTGGCCCTGTCAAATACCTGTATCTTATCTACGATCTCTGCCGGCAGGTTACGCAGTGTCGCCGCAGCATCCTCACCGAAGAAATCACGCCCGTCCACAGTGATCTTTCTAACCTGTTCACCACCAGCTTTCACCACGCCATTTTCAATAGTCACAGCACCACTCTTTTTTACAAGATCCTCCGCGTTAGCATCAGCATTAACCTTGATCTGGCTGGCATTGATCTGGAGAGTATCTACTTTTTGCTGCATGGGAGGGATACGGGTAACAATGATTACCGCTTCCCCTTCCTTTATAGTACGACCGAGAGAAATATTCCCGAGATTTTCAGTTACATCCGTAAAAGCGAACTTCTCCTTATACATCTGGTAACCCACATAGGTTACTGTCAGAAGAAAAGAATCAGCTTTTTGAACGGTAATATCAAACAGGCCATTACTACCCGAACGGCCAAAGTATTGTACGGTACTGTCTTTTAAGTTTTGAAGAGTAACAGAGGCACCGATGAGGGGCTTACTGTCTGCTACATCTACTACTTTTCCGCGCAGGTGTTGTGCATTGGCAGTAAAAAAGCCGGCACAACAGATCAAAATGAGTAAAATATTCTTTTGCATATAAACAATTAGACGCAGGTTTAAAATAAAACCATCGGTCATTTATATTTTTTTTTCGAGTAAGTGAAAAGTCAGTGTAAATGATAGAAAATCATATTGTTCGGTGAGTGTACGCGACCAGTTAATCAGGTAACCCCGGGGATTGTAAAAGACATTTTATCGCAAGTTGTAATGCCATCTCAAAAGTACAGTGGCATGCTTTTTGGATAATTGGGTGTACAACGCAATATGCACAATAATTAAAATTACTAATATGAAAAAGTTTTTGACAGGAATATGTATACTGTTTGTATGCAGTAACGTAAAAGCGCAGCTATTCTACGCACAAGGTGGACTTAACCTGGCGAACATTACTAAGACAAGCAGTGGCAATACAGAAAAAAATAATATGCTCGCTACCTTTAATGCTGGTTTTATGGGGAGGTTTGGTTTGTCTAAGTCAGTAGACCTTGAAAGTGGTATACTCTTTACAGGCCGTGGTGCTAAAGCTGAAACATATTTTAATGGTGGTAACGATTATGTAAAGACCAGGTTTAATCCTCTATATCTCGAAATACCCGTTAACCTCGTAGTGACAGTGCCATTGGAAGCCAAATCAGGTATCTTTTTTAATGCAGGTCCATACATTGCTATAGGTGTGGCGGGTAAGTCAAAGTCCGACGCCAAATTCGGACCGCTCACCTCTTCTTCCAGTAAGAATATTCAATTCAGTAATGACGATCCCTTTACTTCAGAGCAGGATGATGCAGCATATAATAAGCTTAAGAGATTCGATTTTGGTATAAACGTAGGTGCGGGCTTCCAGTTTCAGCACCTGTTGCTGAAAATGAATTATGGTATGGGTTTGTCTAAGATTAATTCTACAGAAAATAACAATAATGACGACGACAAGAATAAGTACAGAACACTGAGCTTTTCTGTTGGAATACCTTTGAATAAATAGAAAGACTTAGATCTTTCTGTACTGATCTGCTATACTATATATTCTCATTTCTCAGTTTAGATATAAAGTCATCACTGTTCGCCGTTGGGCTTCAGTGGTGACTTTTTATTTCAGGCACTTTTACATGAGTGAGGTATAATATCAAAAATTACAGGATAATAGCCATGCATTATTTGCGTATCTTCATTAATGATTATGCACTCCCTTGCGCCCAGATACCAACAACCCCTGCTTTGGGGTATCCTGCACGGAATCAACGATTTTACGGCAGGCTATATGCTCTCCGCTTATGCTTATACGCAACCTGCGGATACAGCTTTTCTGCTGGTGATCATTTATTCTATACTGGGCTTTGGCGGCCAGTTGCCGGCAGGCTTTGCGGTAGATAAATATAAACGTCTCAAACCATTTGCACAGGCATCAACGGGATTACTGCTGATGGCTATACTCCTTTATTTTATCTCCCCCGCAGTAGGTATCGTAATGTCGGGTCTGGCTTCCGCGTTGGTACATGTAACAGGTGGAGCAGTATGCCTGCAGGTACACGAAGAAAAAAACAGTCCACTGGCACTCTTTACAGCACCGGGTGTACTCGGTCTTACGCTTGGTGGTCTCGCCGGTACCATCGGTCCATCTGTGCTCTTTATCAGTCTTGCCGGAGTGCTGGTAATAAGCGTATTGATCTTTACACGGGGATTGCCCGCATGGTGCCCACCGCAGAAAAAGGAATCTGTACTGGATATGCACGACTGGATCATGCTTGGCCTGTTGCTGGTGATGTGCTTCCGGTCTTTCCTCTTCGATGTCATCAACCAGGTAGCGCATCTGCACCAGGATGGTCTGGTCATTATTGGTATCAGCGCTTTTGCTGGTAAACTGGTAGGCGGTGCAGTAGCCGACCGTATCGGTTGGAAAACCTATACTTACATCTGCCTGCCGTTGGCACTGTTGTTGTTCCAGTTCGGGAAAGAAAATATCTATGCGCTTGGTTTCGGTATTGCCAGCCTGCAAAGTTCAGTGCCCATTACACTACTGCTCATGAGCCGTAGTCTGCCGCTTTACCCGGGTACCGCCACAGCCCTGAGCCTTGGCACCAGCGTAGCACTGGCAGGATTACCACTGTATATGGTAGACAGGAAAGAAACGATATTACACTGGTTTGGCAGCAACTGGATAAGCGCCATCTATTTTGGATTACTGCTGATTACATGGTGGGTATTCAGCAGGAAATACAAAGTATTAAGCGCCAGTTAGTTCCTTAATTCCACCTTCACCGGTTTAAGCCGGTATTCAAACCTGAACTGCCCCCCCTCTTTTGTATTCTGTTGTAATGCCTGTTCCCGGTTTAAGGAAATATTCAGTATTACACTGTTACCCTTTTGTCTTTGCATCTCCTTTAAAGGAATGACTACCACGACGGGGTCGGCATTTGCCGTATTAACCGTATGTGATACAGAGAATGAAGAATCTGTACCGGATGCATCTATCTCGATCTGGTCACCAGGTTTAAGACCGTCCGGATCAAGTGACAATTGCAGGGCACTGTTTGTACTGCCCTGGGCAGGTATATTAAGCAGGTTAATCCTGTCGAAAGTAAACTCATTATCGAACTGCTTATTGTTAATATCCGTGAATACAAAATGGTGACTGCCATAAAAACCGGTTACTGGTTGCTGTAGTTTATAAAAAGCTCCGCTATGCTCAGCGCTGTCTGCCTTAATAACTTTGCCATCAAAACGGAGGCTGCTGGGTGGGTTGAGTACGAGAGTTGTACCATTCCTGCCAGCAAAACGAAACTGGGCATAAATCTCTGCCTTTTCGTCACCCTCGTTATAACTAACGCGGTATTGCTGGTAAATGGTTTCCTGGGTTACATCTTTGCTGTTACCAATTTCATTACTGCTGCAGGCCCCTAAAGCGGCAATAAGCAGGATACTGACGGTCGTATTACGGATGCACATATTTATGTTGTTTATTATAATTTATACCGGCTCAGGGTAAAAAGTGTGTTAAGAATAGCTTAAAATCTTAGGCCCCAACCCTCCTAAAATCGCCTTTCAGCCTTCCCAACATATATTGTACCTTTGCCCTCCCTGTCATTTTGGCCCGGATTTAAAGTTCAGCACCAAATTTGACAGGGTAAAAGTCAATTTTTATCATTCATTAACAATACCCTGTAACACGGAATTTTATGTTAGGCATTATATCGAAACTATTTGGAGGCAGTAAGAGTGAGAAAGACGTGAAACAGATCATGCCCATAGTAGGGCAGATCAATCAGGCTTTTGTTCAGTTTCAATCCCTCAGTAACGACGAGCTGCGTAATAAAACTCAGGAGTTCAGGGCACGTATCCGCGAACATTTAAAAGTAATTGACGAACAGATTACGGCTAAAAAGCAGGAAGCAGAAGACCTGCCTTCAACTGATATTGCCAGCCGTGACCTCATCTATAAGGAAGTAGACGCCCTTAAAAAAGACCGCGATAAACAGATTGAAGAAGTATTGAAAGATCTCCTGCCCGAAGCGTTCGCGGTAGTAAAGGAAACCAGCCGCCGTTTTAAGGAGAATGAAACGCTTGAAAGCACAGCTACCGATCTTGACCGTGACCTCGCATCGCGTAAGGATAATATAAAGATCGTAGGCGATAAAGCTATTTACAGCAATAGCTGGATGGCTGCAGGCGGCCTGGTAAAGTGGAACATGGTACACTATGATGTACAGTTGATCGGTGGTAACGTATTACACCAGGGTAAGATTGCAGAAATGGCCACGGGTGAGGGTAAGACATTGGTGAGTACATTGCCCGCCTATCTTAATGCACTGGCAGGAGAAGGCGTACACATCGTAACAGTGAACGACTACCTCGCACGACGCGATAGCGAATGGAATGGCCCCATTTTCGAATGGCTTGGCCTTAGGGTAGATTGTATTGATAAGCACGAACCCAATAGTGACGAACGTCGTAACGCATATAATGCCGATATCACCTATGGTACCAACAACGAGTTTGGTTTTGACTACCTGCGCGATAACATGGTACATAGTCCGGATGAAATGGTACAACGTAAGCACCACTTCGCTATGGTAGATGAAGTGGATAGTGTACTGATTGATGATGCCCGTACGCCCCTGATCATCAGCGGACCCGTGGGGCATAACGACAATACGCAGCAATTCTTCGACCTGAAACCAAGGATCGAGAAGCTGGTAGAAGCGCAGCGCAAAGCCACCAACGCTTACCTGATCGAAGCAAAGAAAAAGATTGCAGAAGGCAATGATGACCCCAAAGATGGCGGTCTGGCACTTATGCGAGCACATCGTGGTCTGCCAAAAAACTCGGCACTCATCAAGTTCCTCAGTGAACCTGGGATTCGTGTAAAACTGCAGAAAAGTGAAAACTACTACCTGGCAGATCAGCAGAAAGAAATGCCCAAGGTAGATGCTGAACTTTATTTCCATATCGACGAAAAGAATAACCAGGTAGACCTGACAGATAAAGGGATCAACCTGATCACAAGAGCGGGCGAAGACCCCGAATTCTTTATCCTTCCGGACATTGCAACACGCCTCGGTGAGATAGAGAAAACTGATATGACAACAGAGGAGAAGCTCCAGCGTAAGGAAAACCTGCTGAATGAATACTCCATCAAGGCCGACCGTATCCATACCGTGCAGCAATTACTTAAAGCCTATACCTTATTTGATAATGATGTTGAATACGTAGTGCTGGATGGCCAGGTAAAGATCGTAGATGAACAGACGGGTCGTATTCTCGACGGTCGTCGTTACAGCGATGGCCTGCACCAGGCGATAGAAGCAAAAGAAAATGTAAAGATTGAAGCCAGTACACAAACCTACGCTACAGTAACACTGCAGAACTATTTCCGTATGTACCACAAGCTTGCAGGTATGACCGGTACAGCAGAAACAGAAGCAGCAGAACTGTGGAGTATTTATAAGCTGGATGTGGTTACTATTCCCACCAACATCAAGGTTATCCGTAAAGACGAACAGGACCTGGTATATAAAACCAAGCGTGAGAAATACAAAGCGGTGATTGATGAAGTAGAGCGCCTGCGTGGACTCGGGCGTCCCTGCCTCGTGGGTACTACCAGCGTAGAAGTCAGCGAACTGCTCAGCCGTATGCTGAAGCAAAAGAATATTCCCCATAATGTATTGAATGCCAAGCAGCACGCCAGGGAAGCACAGGTAGTGGCAGAAGCCGGTCTGGCCGGAGCGGTTACCATTGCCACCAATATGGCGGGTCGTGGTACAGATATTAAGCTGGGCACTGGTGTAAAGGAAGCCGGTGGTCTGGCCATTCTCGGTACAGAACGCCACGAAAGCCGTCGTGTAGACAGGCAGTTGCGCGGTCGCGCCGGCCGGCAGGGAGATCCCGGTAGCTCACAGTTCTTCGTGAGCCTCGAAGACGACCTGATGCGTATGTTCGGTAGTGAGCGTATTGCCTCGCTGATGGACCGCATGGGCTATAAAGAAGGAGAAGTGATCCAGCACAGCATGATCAGCAAGAGTATTGAAAGGGCACAGAAGAAAGTAGAAGAGAATCACTTCGGTACCCGTAAGCGCCTGCTTGAATATGATGACGTGATGAACAAACAGCGTACTGTGGTATACGGTAAGCGTAACCATGCCCTGTTTGGAGAACGCCTGGCGCTCGACCTCGACAATGCATTCTATTCTGTTGCAGAAGGGCTTGTTAACTCATGTAAGGAAGGGAATGACCACGAGGGTCTTAAAATGGCAGGTATTATGACCTTTGGTATCGACACCAGTATTACGGCAGAAGAACTGGATCGTGAAGATACACCCGTACTGGCTGACCGTTTGTACACAGAAGCGGTGCAGCAATACCAGCGCAAATCACAGGGTATTATTGACCAGACTTTCCCCAGGATCAAAGACATCCGTAAGGAGCAGGGGCAGCATATTGAAAACGTAGCGGTTCCCTTTACTGATGGCCGTAAACTGATACACGCTTTAACAAACTTAGACAAGTACCTTGCCAACAACGGCCGCGAACTGGTGAACGCATTGGAAAGAAGCATCACCCTTTCGCTCATCGACGATGCATGGAAGGAGCACCTTCGCGCTATGGATGACCTGCGTCACAGCGTGCAGACAGCCGGGTATGAGCAGAAAGATCCTTTGGTGATTTATAAGATAGAAGCATTCAGTGCCTTTAAGCAGATGGATGATGAAGTAAACAAAAATGTAGTAAGCTTCCTTTGCCACGCTAACCTGCCGCAGGAAACAAACAGTGGTAACCAGCAGATTCGTGAGGGCCACGAACAAAAAACGGATATGAGCCGTATGAAGCAGCGCAAAGAAGCTTTTGCAGAAGGTAGCGGGCCAGAAGTGCTGTCGCAGGAGAATGATTATTATGATCCTTCCACACCGGTGAAGCAGGAGCCTATACGTGTAGAAAAGACGCCGGGCCGTAATGACCCTTGTCCTTGTGGCAGTGGTAAGAAGTTTAAGCAGTGTCACGGGAAAGACCTGTAGGCAATATTTAAATCGTATTGAATAATATTCCAACGCTCACCTCCGGTGGGCGTTTTTTATTTATCTGATTTTTTCGGCATCGCTCCAATATTGTAAGACTGGTCAAAAGACCAGTTTATACTGGTTTTTTGACCAGTTCATAAAAAAAGACTTGCATATAGGCTTTTTTTTATATAAATTTCGATCTGAATTACACACTTAGTCCCAGTTCTCAAGTTTATTGCTATAAATGAAATACGTAAAGCAGGAAATGTTCTTACTTCGTTTATGTTCTGTAAAGGGTATTTTGGATATGAGTTATAATAAAATGCCTGAGCAGACACATTTACCAAGGCTACCTATCCGCAGTTTAATTTTCTTGATTATACTGCAAGCATGTATTTATAATACTGCTTCTGCTCAATCAATTATAAAAGGAAGTGTAATCACTGCCAATCAGGTACTGGTGCCTTATGCCGGTGTTTCTCTGTATAAGGATAGCGTTAAGATTACCGAAGTAGTAAGTGATAGCAGCGGTAACTTTTCAATACATTTTCCTGCTGCACTCATTGGTAATTTGTGGTTACAGGCATATTACCTCAAAGTAACATCGCCAAAGGTTTTTTTATCAGGTAATACCAATGCATATACCCTGGTGTTGGAGGACAAAAAGAATGTCTTACAGGAAGTTATAGTAAACAGTAGTAAACCCGTTTTTACCAGGTTGGCAGATCGATTTGTCTTTATTCCGGGTAAACAATTGGTACAGGGAGGTAATGGGCTGGACGTGTTGAGTTTTGCTCCGTTGGTAAACTATGACCAGAAAAGTGATTTATTTTCAATCGTGGGCAAGGAGAATACAGTCATTCTTATCAACAATAAGAAAACTACCTTACCTAAAGCAATGATTATTGATATGCTCAAAGCATTACCGGCAGAAAATATAAAAAGTGTGGAGATTATCACTAATCCCGGTAGTGAGTACGACGCTAATGCTGCAGGAGGGATTATTAACATCAATATTAAACGGCAGGTATATGAAGGATGGCTCGCATCTGTCTCTTTAGTTAGCCAGCAGTCGGTGTATAATACAACAGTATTCAATGCAAATGCTAATTACCGGAAGGGCAAGTTTGCTATCCAGTTTTCACCTACATTTTCCAATAATTATAATTATTATACCAGGGAGACGGACCTCTACTATCCACAAAATCTACAAGAAAACCAGCAACTATCCTTTTTCAGGCGCTACCAGGTAGCTGGAGGAGGGCTTACGGCAGATTATGATATTAATAAAAGGAGTTTTCTGAGTTATAAGGGTTGGTTTACCTATGTTTCAGGTAAATCAGACCGCCAATTACTTACACTCTTTGCAAATGGAAATGGCGCAGCGGCAGATTCTATGCAACAATCGCCTCTTACAGGTAAGGATTTTTACATCTATAACTTTGGGAATCTCAATTTTCATAGAGATTTGACAGGAAATGGAGAGAAATATATCGATGTAAATGTTGACTATAACCAGTTTGAGCAGGACAATAAAAATGAAGGGCGGTTTGTAATGTTCGATATTACAGGAAGTCCTAAACGTGAGCCGGAAATATATAAAAATCATTTGCCCCAACATTTCTTCAACTTGTCTGAGCGTGTTGAATATGGACAACAATTTACAAATGGGTTGAAACTAAAGCTTGGTGTTCAATATAGTAACACAAGTGTTAAAAATGATCTTCAGTATTTTAATTGGGAAAGGAATCAACAAGCCTATATAGTAGATAATAGCCTGTCAAATAATTACCGGTATACAGAAACCTATTTTGCAGGATATCTGACAATTGCTAAAAAGGTCAACAAGAAAATGTCGGCCAATGCTGGCATGCGTATAGAAAAAACATCCTATCAATCCGGAGAGTCCAGGACGGGAACAGTGTCAGATACGAGCTATATTAACCTTTTTCCAAGTGTATCCCTAAGTTATGCAGGGAATCCCAGAAACCAGTTGGGAATAAGTTTTTCCAGTAGAATACGGCGCCCCAATATTGAATCCTTATTTCCTGGAAGAACATATTATAACCAGAATTATTTTGCAGAAAACAATCCTTTCTTAAAACCTGTGCTGTACTATAATACGGAGTTATCCTATACGTACAATAATAAATGGACGTTGACGGGAAGCTATTCTTATGGTAGGAATCATTCTTCAAGTTTTGTAATACCTGTTATTGAGGATAATATTCAAAAATTGAAGAGTACTTCTCTGAATTATGGAAAAGTGCGTAGTGTTGGTTTGGTGCTTTATACAAATCATTCTTTCTATAAAGGTGTTTGGCAACTCCAGTTTACTGCTTCCTACGGATATAATCAATACTTGAGTAACACGCCATTAGTACCAGTAAGCATCAGCAATCATAATTGCACTATCTATATATCTAACATACTTACTATTTCAAAGAAAAAAGCTGTGACAGGGTTCATCACCTTTAAATATAACAGTCCTCTCAGGAACATAAGTAGTCAAACAATTAATGCTACTTCATTTCTGGACCTTGCTATTAGAAAGACTATACAGAAAAGACTGTCTTTAATGCTCTTTGCCAATGATATCTATAATGGACTTTCTGTTATAAAAAGAAATATTGCATTAAATGGAATATTGGACAAAAACTATCAAACGCAGAATAACTATAACTGGTCTTTTACAGTAAGAATAAGTTACCAGTTCGGAAACTTTAAAGTCAAAAAGAATAAAGACCGGGGAATTGCTAACGACGAAATAAAAGGAAGAACATAGGTTGAAGAACATTGATCGACTATGAATATCAATGCTTGGCTTTAATTTATAGAATTACTTATACTGATATTGGCTGCCATGGTCGACTCTTTACAAATGCTAAAGGCAGTACGACTTTCATTTACATTCTACTTTAACAATATGATGGAGTGCCATTGACGTCTGTGTGCTATGCGAGTTGCATACAGGTCAGGTATATAGCTGCTAAATTAATTATAAGAACAGAATATGAATCGATAAAAAGTAATTGCGCAATAAGGCCATTCTCCCGAAAAGCCTATTATAAACAGAGTAGGGAATTAGTATTTTAAATTTTTAAAAATGAAAGACAATCAGAAAATGGACCTCACTAAATTTGAGGCACTTTCGGAAACCACTCAAGGAGCTTTAGTGGGTGGTTTTTCTACTGCTATGGCAGTATCACCGGGTGGTGGTGAGATCGGCGAGACTATTAATGATGGCTGTACTAACAATTGTGATGGAGGAAACTGTATTAAAGGTTGCGGTTCATCATAAAAACCCGGCGACAATTAACTTGTGTAAAGAAATGCGCTTTACCAGGGAATGCCTTCAGAGGCATTCCCTGGTAAAATGTTTCGTGCTTACAGAACACAGGTATTAGTAGGAGTATGATCATTTTTAAGTCAGTATCTAATAGAGGTGATTGGTATGTCCTGTCTTCATTTCAATAACAATTTAAACACTTGAATCATGAAATTCAGCCAATTTAATTCAATATTGCCGTATGGTGATAAATACGTATTATATAATTCTTTTCATCAAAAGGTTATGTTCATTGATCCTTTTTTAAATGATATACTGACCGCTGCTATTCGGGAAGGGGTTGATAATCTGAAGTCTATTCACCCCACTTTCTACGACTACTTGCAAGATCAGGAGTATTTAGTGGGTGATAGTATTGACGAAGTTGATAATGTAAAGAATCTTAGGAATGAAGTTGATTATAACTGGAGTGACTTTTATCTCACCATTAATCCCACTATGAATTGTAATTTCAAATGTTGGTATTGTTATGAAACACACGTTAGGAACTCACGCCTTAATGATGATGTTATAGGTAGAGTTAATAAGCTAATTCATACTACTCTTAATAAAAAAGACTTAAAAACTTTTACACTTTCGTTTTTTGGTGGCGAACCTTTATTGTACTTTGAAAGAGATGTTATTCCAATAATTGACCCTTACTTGTCCGGGTGTAAAGCTAATGATATACCTGTAAGTATCACTTTCACCACAAATGGCTATCTTATTAATGAAAAATTTGTCGAGTATTTTAAAAAAAACAATATAAGATGTTCATTGCAAATAACACTTGATGGATATAAGGAAATGCACAATATTGTAAGATTTGTAAGTGCTTCAAAAGGTTCTTATGATGAAATTATTGCAAATATTAGACTGCTTATTTCAAATGGGTTTTTTGTAAGGTTGAGAGTGAATTATACAGAAAAAAATATAGCAGATACTCATAAAATTGCTGATGAGTTTTCTGATATCCCGAATAACATCAAAGATAAATACCTTATAATGGACTTTCACAGAGTGTGGCAGGATGATAAACCTGATGACGTACACTTAGTACTTGAAAAGAATGTATCTGCTATTAAGAATAAGGGTATCAAAACTTCCACAAAAAACTCACCTAATAATGTAAGAAGATCCTGCTACGGTGATAAATTGAATAGTGCTGTGATAAATTATAATGGAGATGTTTTTAAGTGCACTGCTCGTGATTTTACTACTGCAAAAAGAGCGGGATATATTAATGAGGACGGTACTATTTTTTGGGAAGACAATTATCTGGAAAGAAGAATGAATGCCAAATTCAAAAATAAGCCTTGCCTGACATGCAGAATTATGCCTTTGTGCAACGGAGGGTGCTCCCAGCATGCATTTGAACACCTTGATGGAGAAGAATACTGCGTTTACTTTGGAGACGAGAAAATAAAAGATGAAGTTGTGAGAACAAAGATTGAAGAAGTGCTTGAGAAAGCATAACCCCTAATCTCTATTCTGACTATCAAATCCGGGAAAGCATGAATATATACGGGAAGCTGAAGAAAAGAAAAGTTCATTTTTACCATCAACACGAAAGCATAGATTGTGGCCCCGCTTGTTTAGCCATGGTAGCCAGTGCTCATGGTAAAATGTACAGCGTCGGTCAGGTAAAGCAGATTTGTAGTATTACCCGAATGGGAGTATCTGTACAGGACATTATCCGGGGGGGAAAGGAAATGGGGTTCGATACTACAGGATTAAAGCTGAAACTTCGGCAACTTGAAGAAATTCCATTACCAGCTATTCTTTTTTGGAAGCAGGATCATTTTGTTGTGCTGACTGCTATCTCAAAAAAGAAAGACAATATAAGCTATCATCTTGCTGATCCTGGTTATGGTAGAGTTGTACTTGATGAGGAAATTGTAGTCCGTGAGTGGATGGGCAATAACGATTCTGGGGTAGCAATCCTTCTGCAGCCGAATGATTCAGACCATATGAAATCGGGAATCATACTTCCTGCATTAAAAAAGAAAAATGCGATCTTCCGTTTGGTTGGGCGATTTCTTTCTGAAAATAAGGCACGATACTTATGGTCATTTATACTCTTGGGTGCCGCCTTTGTTTTCAGTTGCTTTATGCCTTTTATCTTTAAAAGGATCATAGATGAAGGGATTGTTAATAAATCCTTCCAGGTGGTATGGATACTTCTGGCTGCACAGTTTGGTTTTTTCCTCGGAAATTTCATCTCCAGTACAGTAAGCAATTGGATACTGACACGCGTTAATTTTAAAATGAGTATCCTGCTGAAGAGAAACTTGCTCTATAAATTGTTGCTTTTACCCATAAGCTATTTCGATACACGGTTGAATACAGATACTCTGCAACGTTTAGGAGATCAGGGAAAGATTCAAAGTTTTCTGACATGGAAAAGTATTGACCTTGCATTTAGTGCAATTACAATTCTTGTCTTTGGTATCATGTTGGCAGTGCAGAATATCTGGGTGTTTGGTGTGTATCTTGTACTCGCTTTACTGGCCGCTGTCTGGATCGGTGTTTTCCTGAAAAAAAGACGCATACTTGAGTACGCCCTTTTTCTTCGTCAGTCTGAGAATTCAAACAGTACTTATGAGTTTATTATGCACATGCCTGAAATAAAGATAAATGGAGCGCAATCTAAACTTATTGAAAAGCTGGTCAAAATTCAGGCAAAACTGAACACAATTGAGCTTCGTTCTTTGTTCCTTAATATTTATCAGATTACAGGTGTTGGATTTCTGGGTAAGCTCAGGGAAGTTGTGACTGTTGCTGTTTGTGCATATTTTATCATTAATAACCAGATGACTATTGGTGGTTTAATGGGCATTACATATATACTCGGTCAATTGACAGGACCAACGCAAAATATGGTTTATTTTGTTCGCGACTTACAGGATGCACGAATTGCCGGAGATAGGGTAAATGATATTTATAATGAAACGGATGAAAATATAAATGTGGTGCAACGATTACCGCAGGAGAACAGTGATATAATGCTCAATGAAATATCCTTCAAATACCCTGGAAGCTTTAATCCATTTGTAATTGACCAGATTTCGTTTTGTATTCCGGGCAATAAGGTCACCGCCATCATTGGACCGAGTGGAAGTGGAAAAACTACGCTTTTGAAACTGCTTCTATCATATTATACACCGGTAGGTGGAGCTATTACGATAAATGAGAAAAATCTTTCAGATTTGGATACCGACAGGTGGCGTAATGAATGTGGTGTAGTATTACAGGATGGCCATATTTTTGGAGGTACAATTGCCGATAACATTGCACTTTCTGACACAGAGCCGGAAATGATCAGAATAAGATCCGCTGCTGCAATAGCCTGTATTGATAGTTTTATCGATGAATTACCAATGGGATACCATACAAAAATAGGAAGCGTGGGTATCCAGCTAAGCGGTGGGCAAAAGCAACGCTTGCTTATTGCCCGCGCTGTCTATAAAAATCCCAAGTATATCTTTTTTGATGAAGCCACGAGTTCACTGGATGCCAATAACGAACGACAGATAATGGAGAATCTGGACGCTTTTTTCAAAGGAAGAACAGTAGTTGTAATCGCGCACAGGCTAAGCACAGTTAAGAATGCAGATCAGATTATTGTTATGGAACGGGGTAGTATTGTTGAAACTGGTGATCATAACAGCCTTACGAGGGCAAGAGGTAAGTATTTTGATCTGGTCAAAAATCAGCTTGAACTTGGTACCTGACCTGTGTGCTGCTTAATTAAGTATTTTAAATTGTTTTCTGCTTACCCAAATCCATATCTACAATACCATGCGTAATAACAAATAGTACCTGCCCTGCTATATTCCGGTCAATCCTGTACATAGATTTATGGGCATTGGAAGCAGTAGTGGGAATTGTTGGCATAATTTGTTTCTTTTTAATAAATATTATGGAATGAATACAACCGCTAAAATATCAGCGGCGGCTATGCCTTTAGCAGGTATTAATGCCTGTTCTCTTAAATGAGTACTTACTGTATATGGGCCGGAAGTCATTAAGAAATAATACACCCAACATCCTTTCGCCTTATATTTGCTTTAATCTTTTGTTTGGTACGTGATCTATAAAATCTTAACCGTTGCGGGGCTTGCCACATTCGAAACGTATGCAGCCATTCCTACCGGGTTTGCTTTTGGCTTGCCATCCTGGGCTATTGCCATGGCCAGCAGTATAGGCGGGGTAGTCGGTGCCTTTATTTCGGCTTTCCTTGGTGAGCGCATCAGAAAGCTGATCGACAAATACCGTAAACCTAAGCCTCACAAACCTGAGAAGCCTAAAAATGGCTTTGTTCACCGAATCTGGGAAAAGTATGGTCTCATCGGCCTTGGCCTCTTAGGTACCATAACGGTAGGTGCTCCCATCAGTATTGCAGTGGGTGTTGGTTTTAACGTACCCCTGCGTAAGCTTCTTTTCTGGTGCTGTATCGGCGTTATCATCCGCAGCATCTTTTTTACCTTTATCGGTCATTCTATACTGCATCTCTTCTGATCTGCAGGTTGCCGTTCAACGTTAAAACTTGTTTGGGCAGTACATTACTCGTAGCCAGGCATTACCTTTGCGCCCAGCTATGATACAGATTCAGATCGTTAATCGCTCTACAAATCCCCTGCCTGCTTATGCTACGCCGGGGTCTGCCGGCATGGACTTACGGGCTTACCTTGATGCCCCGGTAACTTTAGCCCCACTGGAACGTTATCTTGTACCCACGGGTCTGTTTATCCAGTTGCCCGAAGGCTATGAGGCCCAGGTACGGCCAAGAAGCGGACTGGCAGTAAAGCAGGGACTTACCTGTCTTAATTCGCCGGGTACGGTGGACAGCGATTATCGTGGTGAGATTAAAATACTGCTCGTAAACCTGGGTAATGAAACGCAAACTATCCAGTCGGGCGACCGTATTGCACAGATGATTATTCAGCAGGTGGAACAGGCTGAACTGGTTTTGGTACAACAATTGAATGATACAGTAAGGGGAACCGGTGGCTTTGGCCATACAGGCGTTCAATAAATCAACTTTTTACCCGGTAAAAATGAATACAGTGATAAAGCAAACAGGAAGTATAGTAGCAGCGCTAATCGCTGTACTCATCATCAGCAGTTGCGGCAGCACCAAGAAGATCAGCAAGGTAATCGCTACTAAAGAAAAAGATAGTGTGACTGTAATAACAAGCACATCTGCTGCTGATTCAATAAAGGCAATAACCACAACCCTGGCTGGCCTGCGCAGTAACTACATTGACTTTAAGACCTTCTCTGCCAAGATCAAGATAGACTACGAAGACAGTAAGGGTAAGCAACCGGATGTAAATGCTTATGTGCGCATATTCAAAGACAGCCTGATCTGGATCAATGTACGCTCTGCTTTCCTTGATATTGATGCTTTCCGCATACTGATTCGCCCTGACAGCGTTTTCGTGATCAATAAACTGGATAAGGTGGTGCAGTTCCGTTCGCTGGATTACCTGCAGGAAGTAACAGAGATACCATTCGACTTCAAAGCGTTGCAGGATCTGCTTATAGGCAACCCTGTGTTTGTTGATACCAACATAGTGTCTATCCGTAAAACGGATAACCAGACATTACTGTTGATGGTTGGCCCTTATTTTAAACACCTGCTTACGATCTCCAATGAAAACAATGCTGTACTGCACAGCAAACTTGATGACGTAGATATAGCCCGTAACCGCACGGCAGATATTACCTATAGTGATTTTGAAACAAAAAACGGACCCCTGTTCGCCACCAAAAGAGAGATTACTGTGGCAGAAAAAAACCGTCTTGATATACGAATGAACTACAAACAGTACGATTTTAACAAAGAATTATCAATCTCTTTTAACATTCCCAAGAATTACAAGCGGCAATAACTGTATTTTAACAATGGCAGTACAATAATCTTACAATTCATTTGTTAACTAAACTTATAGTTGTACATTTGTCTGACCCCGTAAATTGAACACATGGTTAAAAACATTCTTGCAGTTGTTGTCTTTACCCTGATGGGCGTGGCTGTAATAGCGCAACCCCAGAAAACCCAAACCCGCGAAGAGCTGGAAAAGCAGCGTAAAGAGTTGAAAGCCGAGAGTGAGGCATTGGAAAAGCTGCTTAAAGAGAATAAGAAAACAACAACTGAAAACCTCGTTCAGTTAAATGCCATCGACCGTAAGATGGACTTACAGGACCGTGTGATAGATAATATAAGCCGTGACATTAACCTGCTGGATAACAGTATTACCAACTCCCAGCGGGAGATCAGAAAACTCAATCTTATCCTCGATACGCTTAAGCAGGAATATGCTAAAAGCATGGTGTATGCCTATAAGAACAGGAGCAATTACGATTTTATCAACTTTATCTTTTCTGCCAAGAGCTTTAACGACGCTATCAAACGCATTGCTTACCTCAAGAGTTACCGCAGCTACAGGGAATTGCAGGGGCAGAACATACTACGCACACAGGACCTGTTGCGTACACGTATCAATGAATTAAGTGGCAACAAGCAAAAGAAAAATGTAGCACTGGAAGATAAAAGTAAGGAGATGGGGGAGATGGAAAAGCAAAAAGATCAGAAAGCCCGGATCGTAAGTACTCTCAAAGCCAAAGGTAAGGAACTCAGTACCCAACTGGCTGCACGTAAAAAGCAGTTGCAAAAGGTAAACACTGCTATTGCTGCTGCTATCAAGCGTGCACAGGATGAAGCAAGAAAGCAGGCCCTGGCGGAGGCAGAGGCGTTGCGCCGTAAACGCATTGAAGATGAAAAGAAGGAAAGGGACCGCCTGGCGGCTTTAAATAAAGCTAATACACCGGCAACACCATCCAATCCTACAGCCACGCCTCCCAAAAAACAATCTAATGCCAGTGTGGCTGCGCCCCGCAAAGATATTCCTGCGCCTAATGAAGGACTCACCGTAAACCTCAACTTCGAGAATAACCGCGGTGGTCTTCCCTGGCCGGTTGACCGTGGCCAGATATCGCTTGGTTTTGGCCGTGGTAAATCCGAACTGGGTTATGATATTGACAATCCCGGTATTACCATTGCCACTGACGTAGGTACGCCTGTAAAAGCTGTTTTTGAAGGTGTTGTATCTTCTGTGGTAAATGTAGACAATATGCAGGTGGTTATTCTCCAGCATGGCCGTTACTTCAGTACCTACAGTAATCTTTCTAATGTATCCGTACAACGGGGCCAGACCGTAAAAATCGGGCAGGTAATGGGCCGTGTGATGGCCAATGAAGAAGGTGTAGGCGTGCTCGACTTTATCATGAGTAATGAAAAGAGCAACGTTGACCCCATGCGATGGCTGCGTCCCAGGTAAACGTAATCGCCCTGCTCACCACTATCGTGTAAAAGAAAATATTCGTCATACCGGGAAGTATCAGACAAGCGGTACAGGAATTTATTGACAGGTTTATTACTGTACTCAATGCACCTGTTGCGCAAATACATCAATCCTAATAAAAAAGTCCTCCACTGTGTGGGGGACTTTTTTATTATCTGTAATAAGTTTAAAAATCTAAGCCCATACCGAAGTACATCACCGGCTTGCCTTTGAAGAAGCCATCCATCGGCCATCCTGCATCAAACTTCAGGAAGTAGCCCAGCAGCGTGCTTCTGACACCAAAACCATAACCGCCTACAAAGGGGCCTACGCCACCAGCTTTTACTTTTACCTGTACCGGCGGAGCGCCATAAGTTACTTCAGGTCTTTTGATCTTACTGTAAGTACCATTCCATGCTGTGCCCAGATCTACAAACTGTATGATCTGGAAGTTGCGGATAAAGGCATTATTGATCGGGCGGTTGAGGAAAGTGGCAAAGACCGGCAGGCGGAACTCACTGTTCAATACTATTGCATTGTTGCCGCTCGCAACGTTCTGAATAAAGCCGCGCATATTTACCGCCAGGCTCTGGAAGGCATAATCATTATCTGCCGCAGGCGGGTTATTGGTATTGAAGTAACGGTCTGTCACGTTGCCGTTGCGGTCTATCTTCTGGTTGCTGCCAAACTGCATCCAGCCATCTACACCGCCAAGGTAGTACACCACTTTCTGGTTACCCCAGCTAAGGTCGGCTGCTGCCCGGCCGGCCCAGATAAAGTTGCGGTAAATGGGGTAGTAGTAACGCACATCAGCGCCGAGGTTAAACATCGTTGGTCCGTCAGCAAATCTTACTTTGTTGATCTGGCGGTTCCAGTCGAAGAATACTTTATAACGCAGGCCGTTCCAGATATTCATTGCCATGTTCAGGCTGTTATCGTACACGTATTCGGCGTGTGTAACAGAATAGAGTGTTTTATCGTCAGGAATCACGAGTGTATTACGGTCTAATGACGAATATACAAACCTGTCTGAACGAACACCTGTGCTTACACGGATGCTCTTGCTTGCGTCAAAAGGGTAGGCGACGTTTACCTGGTAGAGATTGGTAAAGGTTCTGCCAGGGTAGCTGCCTGTACGGTCGGCGCTTTGCAGTACGTTGCGGTAGAAGCTGCCTCCCCAGTCGATGCGCCTCCTGTAGTTCTGGTAGCTCAGCAGCCATTCGTTGTCTTTGAGATTGGTAGACAAGCGATAGCCGCCGGTTACCTTCACGTCTTCCATTAACTCTGAAGTACCCATACGTACCAGTGCATTCAGGGGTGAGGTAGAACCCAGTTGTATGGGGCCGGACCCACCGGCATAAGGCTGATAACGTGATACGAGTATGTTGTTATTGAAACCGGCGCTGCCTGTTTCAACGTAGAACTTCGGTGGTTTGTAGTTATACAGTTTGGCTTTTGCCAATACATTTCCTCCCCGGGGATCTTCGGCGCTGAAGACATTGCTGATCCTGTTATTGTCTGTCTTTTCGCTGGCAAATTCATTTTGGAACACATCTTCCTGTTTCTTTGCCGTATCACCTGCCGCAGGCTGGTTGTTCATCGTTTCTCCTTTGGCGATCCTGTCGGCGGCAATAATGCGTTTCATGTAGGTAGTAGGTTGAGCGCCTACATTGCGCCGCTGCAATACAGCGTCGTCTATCTTCAATTTGTACAATATTTTTTCGTCGCTCTGCTGGGTAACTTCACTCACCTGGTTGTTATCTCCCGCGATCCTCGACTCTGCCAGCGAGCTGGGGTAGTTGGTGAGCGGGAAGGTATAAGCCGAATCGGAAGATATGGATACTACTGCGATTGAGTCTACGTCTGTTTTACGATAAGCCCTTAGTGTACTGTCTACATCTTTGGCCGTAGGGTTGCGGAGTATATCGTCGCCGATCAGCACGAGGGTATCAAGCCCTTCTTTTTTCGTGGTAAAGAAGCCTGCATAGCGGTTACCTATACCATTGAGATCACTTACAAACGTAAAGTGGTTCCCGTTGTATTGCGTAGGATAGCGGGCATTACCGAATTTCAGGTTAGAGAGCTGTGTAACCTGGTTCAACTCCGGTTTGTCGCCAAAGTTTGTGATCAGGAATATATTGTACCGGTTATTGCTTGGGAGCACGGTGTCGCCGGTTTTAGCATAAGCGGCAGGGCGGTTGCTTGAAAAGATGATGCCCGTCTTGCCTGGGAAGGCTGCAAAGGAGGCATCGAGATCGTCGTACACATCATTGGTGATCTGTTTTACCTTTTCACTTTCTATGTCGAGGGTAAAGATGTCGGTATGTCCGTTCTTTACCGCGCTCAGCAGCAGGGTTTTGCTGTCGAGCATATATTTCATATCCTGCACCTGGTCGAACTTATCTGTAAGGTCGAGGGTGTATTGTTTGATGCGGGTAATGATGTCGTATACAAAGAGCCGCAGCTTACCTTCTCTGGCATAGAGTACGGCGATACGGGTACCCTTGGGGTCCCATGCCGACATGGGCAGGTGCGGGTCTATCTCGTTCTGGTAGCTGCGGATACCATATTTCAGCAGGGTTCTGTATTCAAAATCCTCGCTGTAGAGCACTCTTACAATACCCTTACGGAACTGCGTTACCACGAAGGAGTTGTTGCGCTTGTTGGGATTCACATTAAAGCGCATATAGTCTGTACGGCTGTTGATGTCAAAACTCTCCACCACGTTGCCCTTGGGATAGGCCCTGCGGCGCATAATATCGTTGCTGTACTTCTCATCGTTCCACTCCATGAACTCACGCAGTACTTCTTTAATACTTTTTTTACAAACCTGCTGGCAGGCTTTCTTGATATTCTTGTAGACTTTGGCGAGGTAGAGGAATTGCCGTACGCTTTCTTTTTTATAGCGTTCTTCGATATAGTACCAGAACGCATGGCCTGCAAGCTCCGGTTTGGCAAAGGCAAAGTGGTTGAATTTGGTATAGGTGCCGCTCAGTACTTCATTCTTGAGCTTATCGTCCATTTCGGTGCTCCAGTTTTCGGCGAGGTAGGCCACATAGCCATCGGTCATCCAGAGGGGCAGATCGAGCAGGGCCTGGTTGCCTGCAAACTCGCCGAGATCGTCGCCAAAAAGGTCATTATCTACCAGTATGCGGGCGATGCCTGAACGGATCTGCTTGCGCAGCTTCTGGTGGTCGGCTTCAAAATAAACCACCATTTTATTGTTTACCAGTTTGGTTACGCCGCTGGCATTTTGCCAGTCCTGCCCCAGGCCGATATTGCTTTGCCTCATATCTGTGTAGTTGTTGTACACCACGATATTGGCCCGGCGTTGTAAACTGTACTCTGCTTCGTTTTCAATACCCGGCAATTCTTTTTCGGCTGCCTGGGCAATATATTTAGCCAATTCCTGTCCGTTGGCACTGAAATAAACATTAAAATTCCTGGTCTGGTAATATTGCCATTTGAATTTTTTATACTGAACCCGGTTTTTACCGAATTCAACAGCATTTACCTGGGCGGAAGCAGCCAGGGAAAGAAGACAAACAGTAAGGAGAAGGTTAATGCGGTGCACCAGTCGTTTTACCGGTGCAGTAAACAGATCGGTCATGTGTACTAATACTGTGTTATAAAAAAAGATGGCTTTTGGAAACGGGCCACCTGTTGTTTTTTTGTGGAAATTTATATCAATCAATTCAAAAGTCGTCTTACTTTGCATAACCGTCAATTATACTTATAAAATTAGTTGTTTTCGGCTAAATCGTGACCAATTAAATAAAAGCACATGTTAAAGTTACATTCTTTCACTTTTAACCCTATGCAGGAAAACACCTACCTGCTTAGCAACGAAACGGGGCAGTGTATCATCATCGATCCGGGCTGTTATTTTGATAACGAACGCGAAGAGCTCACCAGCTATATCAGCGCCAATGGGTTACAACCTGTACAGCTTCTCAACACCCACTGTCATCTCGATCATGTTTTTGGCAATAAATACGTTGCGCAAACCTACGATCTCAAACTTTACCTGCATGAAAAGGAAAAGCGTATCCTGCAACAGGCTCCGCTGAGTGGTATGGTCTGGAAATTCCCTTTTGAGGGCTATACGGGCGACCTGATCTTCCTTGAAGAGGGCGACCAGGTAAAGCTGGGTGATGATGTGCTGGAAGTGCTGTTTACCCCGGGCCACAGCCCGGGCAGTATCGGTTTTTACTGCGCTGCACAGAAGTTCATTATCAGTGGTGATGTGCTTTTCCAGGGAAGCATTGGCCGTACCGATCTCCAGATGAGCAGTGCACCGGACCTTATGATCAGCATCAGGGAAAAGCTGTTTGCCCTGCCTGATGATGTTGAAGTGTACAGCGGCCATGGCCCGGTAACCACCATTGGCGAAGAAAGGCGTACCAACCCCTTTGTACAGTTTACAGGATAATTGGCAGCGATACCCGGTCATTAAGGGGCTTTTCCGGGCCTCTTTACCGTAGTTTTGCCCCCATGGACAAGAAACATCAGGGAAAATCGTTTACTTTTATGACTCAGATTTACGCTATGTCCAAATCCCTTATGTTCGCCCTAAAACTGCTGCTGTGCGTTATTCTCGCTTTGCCTGTAACTGCAATTGCCCAAACTAACCAGACTCTTGTTAAATGTGGCAGCCAGACGCTCATGGATCGAAGGATGAAGGACCCGGTATTCAGGCAATTACATGAGCAGATTGAAAAGCAACTGCTTGAGTATCGCAAGAGCGGTGCCCGTAACCCCAATGCTGTAGTCAATCTCCCCGTAGTAGTACATATCGTTCATAATAACGGCGCCGAGAATATCAGTGATGCGGCGGTAATCCAGGGTGTACAATATCTCAACCAGGCATTTGCCAATACGGCACCCTACGATCCTTCGGATGGGGTAGACTGCCAGATACAGTTTTGTCTTGCGCGGCGCGACCCCAATGGTAATGCTACAACGGGTATTACCCGTAATGTATCGCCGCTGACGAATATGGACATGGATAATGATGACATCAGCCTCAAAAATCTGAATCGCTGGGATCCGCGTTGTTATGTTAACATCTGGCTGGTAAAGGAGATCTGCAGCAGTGGAGGTTGTGGTGTGGCAGGTTATGCTTACCTGCCTTCGGCTCATGGCAGCAGCGTGGATGGTATTGTAATGGAAGCCCGGTGGTTTGGCAGCAGTTCGGGTAATGCGGTGGTACAGGTACACGAGATGGGGCATTACCTTGGTCTTTATCATACTTTTCAGAATGGGTGCAGCAATACCAACTGCCTTACCGACGGCGACAGGGTTTGTGATACGCCACCTGATCAGACAACGGCAAGCGTAGCCTGCAACGGAACGGTTAACAGTTGTACTACCGATGCGCTGAGCGGGTTTACTACCGACCAGAACGATCTTCACCGCGATTATATGGATTATGGCAATCTTAATTGCTTTTCCATGTTTACCCAGGGCCAGGCAGACAGGATGAACTGGCATATTACCAATGTACGCAGCAGCCTGCTCAATTGCCGGAGTTGTCTTGATCCCTGTCCTGCACCCATTACAGCCAACTGTACCTTTCCCGGTGCTACGGTAAATGCCGGTACGAGCTTTACCTTTGTGAACAGCTCATCCAATGCTGTTTCTTACGAATGGTATGTGAATAATGTGTTGCAGTCTACCGGAATTAATTTTACGCTCAACTTCAGCGCTATAGGTACTTACACGGTTAAATTGGTAGCAAAGTCGGGCAGTGCACTCTGCGGGCCTGATGAGAAAACGATGGTTATACAGGCGGTGTGCCCGGTAACTGTTGGGTTTACCAAATCGGCGGCTGTTGTACCCTGCGGTACCAATATCAATTTTACCAATACCAGTACTAATGC
>CAZPXP010000042.1:0-29054 GCA_964590975.1 uncultured Ferruginibacter sp.
TTGACATGTGTGCCGCTCCTGCAGGAGCGGCAGGTGGAGTAAAGCATTTCATAGTAATAACTGTGTTGAGGTTGCAGGAAATATATCCTATTGCCAATATAGACTACCCATTCCTGTTTTCATAATTATTTTCCCCTGAATTGGAGGGGGAAAATGAGATCAGGTAAAAAAATCCCCGGCTGCTATGGGCCGGGGATTTTGATCAATGTCAGTGTATGATCGGGATAATAAAACTATTGTACAAACATTTTTTGTGTTCCTGCTACCTTGCCTCCAACTTCAAGTGTGGAATAGAGGATGCCTTTTACATCTCTGCCGGGCTGGTAGCGTACCTGGTTTAACCCTTTTTGCAGGTTAACCTTTATCTTCTGTAATTCAACACCGCGGTCGTTGCGGATGGTGATTATGGCCGGGCCTGCCAGTGAAGCTTCCTGTACCTGTATCCTCAACGTGGTTGTATTATCGAAGGGATTAGGCACGTTGGGCAGTAACTGGATGCTCTCTGCAAGCGCCGCTTTGCCGTCGGCAATGCGTGATGTGGAAGAAACACATTCTGTTACGATCACCTGTACCTTGCGCGTGGTTCCACCATAGGTGATGGAGTCGCCGCAGATGGTGGTGGTCTTTACACAATTATCGCTGCCATTATTATACTGGTCTTCATCGTCGCGGTATTTGATGGTGCAGCAACCGTTAGTGCCGCAGGTAATGCTAACGACAGTGATAAAGTGACCAATATCGCCGCCGGGAGCAGGGCCCATACCTATTTCTACATCGCAATCCGGGTTGCCACTTATTATGCCCGAAGGGTTTTGCGAATCCCAGGTGCTGTCTGTTACCCCTTTGTTATTGGTCAGTTCTTTCAGGTAATCGGACTTTGCTTTAAACTGGCAGTCGAAGTCGAGCGCACAGTTGCTCATCCTTGCTTTCAGGGTGTCGAAAATGTCTTTTAAAGACCTGCCGTTAGCAAAGCCGTGCTGTTTGCCGAGCCAGGCGATGCTGCGTGCAAATGAGCCGGGCACACAATCATTTTCGCCTTCGTCAAGGCCGCCGGGAATATCCCTGTCTTTTTTAGCGCGTACCGTATCTACTACCGGGCCATCATTGTAAAAGCCTCCCATATCGGTATTCTCATTATAAGCGCCCGATACTTCGTTACGGAAATCAGCCTTGTCTACAGTTACCGTATTGTAGGTAAGCCTGAGCGGTGCAGTAAAAGCAGCAGCGGCAGAAGGGAACTGGTTCGCTGCAATGCGTTCTGATATAGGTAAATACCTTGCGGCTCTGCCAGCGATACCTTTTTTAGGCAGTAGTATTTCCTTTGTCATGCTAACGGCATAAACAACCTGGTCAACACTTTTGCCGGGCTCAATGCCCAGTAGCTTGAAATCGATGCTGGTAGCAATACAGTCTACGGCAATGGATGGCGTAAGGGTGTCGGGGGTGATGCCGCCGCCTGGAAGTGTAGTACCGCCGCCGGGAAATGTACTATTGTAATAAGTGCCATTGGCAGAGGGGTTGAAGGAAAGGTTCTGGAGCAGCCAGGCTTCTGCGCCTTTGTTGGTTTTAGCAAATACGTTAAGGTAGTAGGTCTCTTTTCTGTCGGGTATCACGGAAAGCGTGATCCTGCCGAGACTGGAATTGGGGAAAACAAGCTGGCGGTGTTCGCGGCCGCCATAGCGGTTAAGCTGTGTGAAGGCTACATTGGTAACCCTCGCCTGTGCCCATGTTTCCTGCGACAGCATGAGCAGCAGCAGGAAAACGGTTAACCGGGAAAGAAGTGATTTGTAAGAGAAAGCGGAGGCAGCAAGTTCCGTCCATAGACGGGCAGTGTGCTTTGTAAAGCATTTCATAGTAAAATGTGTTTAGGTTGGCAGGAAATATATCCTATAGCCAATATAGACTATAGTAGCCTTTATTCATAATTATTTTCCCCTCAAAGCAAAGGGGGAAAATAGCAGTACAGCTTTCGTAATAATTAAAAATCCCCGGCCGGCAGCCGGGGATTTAATGTTCAGCATATTATCATTGCAATGGTTACTGTACAAACATTTTCTGTGAACCAATCACTTTACCATCTACCTCAAGTGTACAGTAGAGTACACCTTTTACTCCGGGCCCGTGTTGATAGCGTACCTGGTTAAGCCCTTTCTGCAGGTTTACCTTTATTTTCTGCAGCTCAATGCCCCGGTCTGTTCGTATGGTAAGAATAGCCGGGCCGGTATTGTTGTACTCTTTTACCTGTACCCTGAGCATAGTGGTATTATCGAAGGGGTTCGGTATATTAGGTAGCAACTGGATGTTCTCTTCGGTCGTAATCCTGCCGTCGGCAGTACGTGCCGCAGAAGTGACACACTCAACCACTATGACGAGGATCTTACGGTTAGTGCCATTATATTTAATAGAGTCGCCGCAAATAGTAGTGGTCTTTATACATTTGTCTCCACCCGGTTGGCCTTGTGCAGAGTCGTCGCGGTATTTAATAGTACAGCACCCATTTGAGCCGCAGGAAATACTTACAATAGTGATGAAGTGCCCAATATTACCATTCGGAGGAGGCGCCATACCTATTTCAATATCACAATCGGGTTTGCTTTTTATAAGATCTGCGGGGCTCTGTGGATTCCAGGTACTGTCTGTCGTGCCTTTACCACCGGTGATCTGCTTCAGGTAATCAGCCTTTGCTTTAAACTGGCAGGCGAAATTGAGTCCGCAGGCGTTCATTTTTGCTTTTAATGAATCGAAGATATCTTTTGTTGATCTTCCGCCCCCGAAGCCATGCTTCTTGGCAAGCCAGGCAATGCTGCGGGCAAATGAACCGGGCACACAGTCATTTGGCCCCTCATCCAGGTCGCCGGGTATGTCTCTATCCTTTACCGGCGTATCTACCGCTACAGGGGTAGTATTTGAGAACAGCGCTATATCGGTTGATTCCCTATACTCACTGGATAGCTCATTGAGTAGTGTTCCTGAAATGACCTCTTTTTTTGAAAAGCTCAGCGATAGATTTGTGGTAAAGGCAGTAGCGGCATTTGAAAACTGGGTAGCCCTGACGCGCGCAGAAGTATTGTTTATAGTATTGTTGGTGTATACACCCGTACCATTAAATACGTCATTGTCTCCATTGTGTGAAGTGTACTTCACCTTCAATATCTTACTGGTAACCTGCGTGGAAAAAGTAATGTCTTTAATTTGCTCGCCGGGCACAGCGTCGATCAGTTTATAATCAACTTCCATGGACTGGCAGGTGATTGGCGTTCCAGTTTCGTCTGATGTAACAGGGAGATTTTGAACGATCCATGCGTCTGCACCGGATTTGTTTTTAGCAAATACATTCAGGTAATATGTTTTTCTTTTGTCTGGTACAGCAGAAAAGGAAAATTGCCCCAGACTTGAATATTGGAAAAGCAACTTGTTTTCCAGGTCGTAGCGGTCAAATTGGGTAAATGTTACGTCAGTAACGGTAGCTTGTGCCCAGGCCTGTTGCGAGAATAATGCCAGCAGGGGTAAGATGCACAGCCGTAAAAGAAAGGTAGTACTGTAAAAACGAAAGATTCTTTTTACTGCTCCGGGGGGAACAGTTTGTGTTGTTAAGCGCTTCATAGCAGAAAGTGTTAAGGTTGCAGGAAATATATCCTGTAGCTAATATAGGCTATTGGGCCCGGGTTTTATAATTATTTTCCCCCGGAATGGGAAGGGGATTTTTATATAAATCGATTGTCGGCGAAACGAATGTGGAAAAGAAGGGTGGTATTACCTGCCGTATTGTTCCCTTACCATATCCGCCACAATCTTATCGATCGGCAGGGTAACGGCTGCGGAAGAGAAATCGGCCATATCAACAAAGCGGAAACTTTCTATCTGCTTTGTTTCTTCATACAGCTTCACCTGGGCATCGTCAAAATCAAATGGCTGGGTGCGCAGGGGGGTATTGATGGGTTCGGATGCTTTTGCAAAATAATAAATAGAAATGATCTGGTACCCGGGGTTAAAAGCGCTGAGCTGGAAAAAGTCGGTAGTGTAAATATGATCACCAACAGTTACGTTAAGATTCATCTCTTCAAGAAACTCACGTTTGAGGCAGTCCCGTGTGCCTTCGCCAAACTCAAGGCCGCCGCCGGGAAACTTGGTAAAATAATTACCTCTTATATACTCATCGCTCACCAGTACCTGTTGCTGATCGTTGAGCAGGATACCATATACCCTGATATTGAACATGATTATCTTTTTATACGCTTATAAAAGTTGTACATCACCACGCCGAGGATGATGAGCGAAAGGATTACGGGCACCCAGAAGGCGTAGGGCGTATCTTTATAAGGGATGGGTACGTTCATACCATAGATGCTGGCGATCAGTACCGGTACGCTCAGGAAAATGGTAAGGGTGCTCAGCCTTTTCAGCACTTCGTTCTGGTTATTGCTGATGATGCTGGCAAAGGCATCGAGTGTGCTGCTGAGGATGTTGGTATAGGTATTCGCCATTTCAAGGGCCTGGGAAACTTCTACCACAAGGTCTTCAAGAAAGTCCTGTTCTTCTTCTTTAAGCTGGAGCAGGTTGGTGCGCTGGAGCTTCATCATGAGCAGTTCGTTACTGCGTAATGCTGTTACGAAGTACACGAGGCTTTTTTGTATGCGCATCAGTTGCAGCAGTTCTTCATTACGGTTGGCAATATAGAGGCGTTGCTCCAACTGGTTGCGGCGCTGGTTAATTTCTTTCAGGTATTCCTGGAAGTTAGTGGTTACCTTTTCAAATATTTTAAGCACCATCATGTTCCGCTGATCGGGGTGCCTGTTCTGGAAACTGTTCAGGAATTTTTTGATGGCCTCATTCTCGAAAGAATTTACCGTTACGATCTGGCGGTGCGTGAGGATGATACAGATTGGGATGGTGATATAGTAAGCATCGCTTTCGTTAAAAGAGTTGTTCTCTGCCGGGGTTTTAATCACGATCAGTTTAACGTTGTCGTCTACCTCGTAGCGGCTCCGTTCGTCGATATCCAGGGAGTCTTTAAGAAAATCGATCGGTATTTCGAGCGTTTCGCTCAGCTCGGAAAATTCCTCCTGTTTGAGTGGCGGTAATATATTTACCCATGCACCATCTTCGGCGCTGTCTATTTCTGTTGTTTTGTGATCAATGTTCTTAAAGTACTGAATCATTCCTGTTGCTGTTTATGGCGTATATGCGCCTGGTAAATCAGAGTTCGATGCTTCCGTTGAATACATACGTGGCCGGTCCTGTGAGCCAGATATTGGAGTATTCATGATCGCCCGTGCGTTCAAATTCAACGCTGAGGTGGCCACCGGGTGTTTGTACCTCTACCTGGTTAAAGCCCCTTTCGTTATGTGCAGAAACCAATGCAGCCGCGGTTACACCCGTGCCGCAACTCAGGGTTTCGTCTTCCACGCCGCGTTCGTAGGTGCGTACATAAATGCTGTCGTTGCCGATGCTCTCCACAAAATTTACATTAATACCTTCTGTTTTAAACGTGTTGCTGTAGCGTATTTCACGGCCGGTCGTTACTACATCAACATTCATAATGTCGACAGCAAATTTTACAAAATGCGGCGATCCGGTGTTCAGTATAGAATAGGTGGCATGTTCATCCACGCTGTTTACATCTTTCATCTTCAGGCTTATATAACCATTCTCTTCAATCTCTGCCTCATGTACTCCATCCACTGCAATAAATTTATATTCCAGCTTGTGAATAGAGCATTGATAGGCAAACCTGACAATACAGCGGCCACCATTACCGCACATAGAGCCTTCATTGCCATCGGCATTCCAGTATTTCATTTCAAAGTCGTAGCCGTCGTGGTGATTAAGCGTCATTAGTCCGTCGGCACCAATGCCAAAATGCCTGTCGCATAGTTTGGCTACCTGCCTGGCAGTAAGATCGTTGTATTTGCCATCGCGGTTATCCAGCAGGATAAAATCGTTTCCTGTGCCCTGGTATTTTGAAAAATCAAGTTTCATGTGTTATTTACTTTAACAGGTGTCTTCTTTTTTGTCACTCCGTTAGGGGCGTTCGTGTTATTATAATATATTGTCTGAAATGATCCCGAGCGATGTCGAAATCAGGTTTTCTACAGCTTTGGCCCCATCTTTCGAAAACTCTTTGCTGATGCGGTTGGCCACGATAGCGCTTATAGACAGGCATTGGTGCCCGAGTATGCGGCCAAGGCCATAAATGGCGGAGGTTTCCATTTCGAAATTGGTGATGCGGTGGTTGCCAAAACTAAAGCTGGTTAAACGATCGATCAGGTCGGGCTGGCTGAGCCCGATACGCAGTACGCGGCCCTGCGGCCCATAGAAGCCGGGGCAGGTAACGGTGATGCCGTGGTGATAACCCTCTACAAAGTGTTTGAGGATAGAACCACCGGCTGTATTGACATAAGGGAGAGAGAAGGTGTTGTGCAACTGGGTTTGTGTAAGGAATGCCTGCACCATCTGTTTTTCCTCTTCGTTGTTCTCGTGGCGGTAAAAGTTGAGCAGGTTATCGATGCCGAGCCCGAAGGTACTGGCCACAAAACTGTCTACCGGTATATCCTGCTGCAAAGCGCCCGATGTGCCCAGGCGTATGATGTTGAGCGAAGTGAGTTGTTCGCGCACCTGGCGGGTACTAAAATCTATGTTTACCAGTGCATCGAGTTCATTGAGTACGATGTCTATATTGTCGGGTCCGATGCCTGTACTTACTACAGAAATCCGCTTGCCGCCGAGGTAGCCTGTGTGTGTCACAAACTCACGGTGCTGCAACTCATGCTCTACACTGTCGAAGTATTTACTTACCTCTTTTACCCTGTCGGGATCGCCTACCGTGATGATAGTGGTGGCTATTTCTTCCGGCCTGCAATTGAGGTGATACACTGCTCCCCGGTTGTTGATGATCAGTTCGGATTCCGCTATACCAGCCATAATTTTTTTGATAAAAATACCCTATTTTTGCAACCTGAAATAAAAGACTGTCCGTTTTACCGGAATATTCTTTGAAAAGTAGTGGTCCTGTGGCCGAGTGGCTAGGCAGAGCTCTGCAAAAGCTCGTACAGCGGTTCGAATCCGCTCGGGACCTCAACCAACCAGTGGGGGCTGTCTCAAAAAGGCAGCCTCTTTATGTATATGCGATTTCCCCGTCTCTTACACATCTTAGGGCTTATAGCCTGTATCGTCATGATCGTTGCCTGCTTCATGCCATGGACTTATTATCCCAATGATCTGTCTATCCCCACCGAGGCAGAAAGAACCTTTACGGGGTTCTCTACCTTTAAAAATTATTATGGCCGGCCGGGTAAGTTCCTGGTGGTTTTTGCTGCCATGTCGCTGGTGCTGAAACTACTGCCAAAAATATGGGCTAAGCGTACGGATCTGTTTATGTGTGCTGTCGTGCTGGCTTATACGCTGCGCTGCTATTTTGAATTTACCGGTAATTATAATGGCATTACCCCTATTGCCAAACCCGGTATTTATATGCTGCTTTTCTCGGCTATCGTGATGCAGGTAGCTGCCATTTTTCCCGATTTGAGGGTGAAGACAAGGGTGAGCCAGGGAAAATAGAATTATTTCCTGTTTTCTTTCGTTGCCTGTGCACAGGTGCCCGTGCCGCCATCCTATCCATCCGGTATAAAAGTGAAGATAACCATATACCCGTTGGAACAAGTAAACAAAAGAAATAATAAGTTTGCATAGGCATATACAAATTATATAATTATAAATCAGGCGTATTGAAAAGGTAAAGAGGCCCTGCTCAAAATGAGGCACGCTATAAAAAGTGCAAGGGTTAGTCTCTCCCGCACCTACCAGTACTTTGTCTGACTATTCCTATGGGCGATACTCCTATTATACACTACCAAACCGGCATCCACCTGGGGCAACCAGTAATATGGCTGCGTTTCAAATATAATAAAGACTTAATCAATAAAGTAAAGCAATTGCCAAGCTGCAAATGGAGCCAGAGCCAAAAGTGCTGGTACGTGCCGGATACAGAAGAGAACAGGGGACAATTTGGGCTGGCGACGCCATCGATGGCCATTGTAAAGTTATACGGCAGTAACAGCCCCAGGGCCACGGCCACCCCAATATACAAGGCACAAGCCAATTCCGCCTGTCCATACAAAATAAACGGGCATGTACTGCCGGCCATGCAGCAGCAGTTGGTGCTTAAAGCCTACAGCCCATCTACCATAACCACCTATAGCAGAGAAATAGGGGCCTTTTTGGCCACCATTAAAAATACGGCGCCGACGGTTTTACTGTGGAGCGGCTTAAAGACTATTTGCAATACTGCTTTGCAACACTCAGGCTAAGCGAAAACACCATCCACAGCCGCATCAATGCGCTGAAATTTTATTACGAGCAGGTGCTGGGACGGGAACAATTTTTTTGGGAAGTGCCGAGGCCCAAAAAACCGCAGCAACTGCCAAAATTGCTCAATGAAGATGAGCTTGGCCGTTTGTTCAATGCGCTTTCCAATAAAAAGCACAAGGCCATGCTGTTTACTGCTTACAGCGCTGGACTACGGGTAAGTGAAATTGTAAGTTTAAAGCTTAGTGACATTGACAGTAAGAGGATGCAGATATTGTTGCAGCGTGCAAAGGGCAAAAAAGACAGGTACGTAAACCTTAGCCCCGTATTATTAGACATACTCCGCAGATACCTGACCGAGTATAAACCCAGGCCCAAAGAATATTTGTTTGAGTCAGAACAAACCCATACCCGTTATCCTACCCGTACAGTACAGCAGATATTTGCCAATGCCAAACAAAAAGCTGGCATCAAAAAAGATGTGGGTATCCATAGCCTGCGGCATAGCTTTGCCACCCATTTATTAGATAAGGGTACAGATATAAGATACATTAAGGACCTGTTAGGGCATTTTGACATAAAAACAACTGAACGCTACCTGCACGTAAGCAAGCAGCGGTTGGTTAACATTGTCAGCCCGTTGGACGACCTTTTTAAAAAAGAAAAGATTGATTGGTGAAAAAGTGGATTGTGCTAATAACAATACAAAATGTATAACATTAAGTAATTGATAATCAATGGCAATATTTTTGATGGGTAACGTGTTATATCATATATTTATGTGTTGGCTGTCATTGTAAGACAAAAAACCTCAATTCTTCTATAATAATTTTACTACCAAATATGCAAGACGCAACTGCAACCCAGCTAATTAAAGAACAATTAATCGAAGCTTTTCAGCAAGAGTTCTTTTTTATAAAAGACAAGTTTGAAATAATTGACTTGCTTGCAAATGAAACACCAATGGACTATGAAATCTTTAATCATCTTAAACTCCCGACAAATGAGTATAATATTGTTTGGCATCCTGGAGTTTACGTCTTCATAGGAAATAACGCTTTATACCGAGTTGGTGTAAGTATGACAAACAGTAGAGCGAGGGTAATGCAGCATCTTGATGCCTGTACTGCAAAAGATGGTTTTGCAATTTGGGACATTAATAAATATGACGACAAATCCATTTTACTTTTTAATGTAAAAAATGTAGCTGACAGACATTGGCTATTGGCAATCGAAGCATATTTAGAAACAAAATTTTCACCATTAATTAAAGCGGGCAGAATTGGTTGATTAAAAAAAAATTATAACAAACAACGAACAGCCAACAAAAGGTTTGGCGTCATGGCTGCTTGACGAATAAGCAATCAACAATATATCGCTATTCAACTGTTGTTCTCAGCTTGAACATACGCTATTGGGCTGGCTATTTTTAACATCAACTAATTATCTTTACTCAACAACAGTTCCAAGCTTGACAGAACGCTATTGAAGCCACAACGCCAAGCCTCGAACGTTGTACCCAATGCTATGGCGACCGTGCAACAGACGAACATTGTAGCTTGACATTAAACTTTTGTGTAAAACTTGACGACCAAATAGGACAGATTTAGACATTTAAAATATTAACTTAGCGACACCCATTTTAAGACAAGAATGAAGAAAAAATTAACGATAGAAACCTTAATAAAAGAAGCCCAAATTTTCTGTGCTGAACAATCCAAGTTTCAGCATAAAGAACTGTTTGGAGTAACTGACGGCAAAGCCGTTGGGACACTTATTGAACAGAAATTTCAAAAACACTTAAACGATAAATACGAAGTTACAATTGGTTCTTCTGCAAGTGGTGTTGACCTACCTTCTGACGACATTTTAACCGACATCAAAGTAACTTCAATAAAACAGCCCCAATCATCTTGCCCATTCAAAGACGCAAAACAAAAGGTTTTCGGACTTGGCTACAATTTACTTGTATTCGTATACGACAAAGCTGACGACCCGAAAAGTAAAACAGCAACTTTGAATTTTGTAAGTTGTTCCTTTGTTGCAAAAGAGAGAACGGCCGACTATACAACAACTTACCGTTTAAGAGAAATGGTTAAGGATAAAGCCAATGAAGCCGACATCATTGCTTATCTGCAAGACAAAAATATCCCAGCAGACGAAATAACACTATCGAAATTAGCGGAGCAAATATTGAAAACTCCACCTGAACAGGGTTACTTGACTATTTCAAATGCTTTACAATGGAGATTACAATATCAACGAATTGTAACTCTTACAGACGAAGTAAAAGGAATTACCAAGATTGTAAGCTATAACAAACCTCAATGATGAAAGTATTTGAAGCAAATATTACTCATCAAGTTTCAGATTTCTTAAATGACAATCTGAAAAAGATTACATCTTTTGAAAAGGCAAATCAAAAAATGTATGATGCCTTCGGCATCATACATTTTTTTGACAATGATGAAGAATTGGGAACTCTTAAAGAAGTTCTTTCAATTACTAATAATGTTGTCGAAGAACCTGATAGAGCAGAATATGGCGACTTCCAAACTAATTCTGATTTAGCAAACAAAGTAACTTTATATTTAGCGACAAAAAAGATTTCACCCGAAGTTGTTATTGAGCCAACCTGTGGAAAGGGAAATTTTATTATTGCCTCTCTACGCAATTTCAAGAATATTAAAAATGTATTCGGAGTTGAAATCTATAAACCCTACGTTTGGGAAACCAAATTTAGCATTATTGATTTTTTTCTTTCAAATCCAAACGCTAACAAACCTGAAATTTCGATAGTTCATTGCAATGTTTTTGACTTCGATTTTAAAGCAATAGCTAAGAAGCATTCAACAAATGATATTTTAGTAATTGGTAATCCACCTTGGGTAACTAATTCAAAATTGGGTAGTTTAAACTCAACCAATCTTCCTAAAAAGACGAATTTCAAAAATCATAGCGGTTTAGATGCAATGACAGGCAAGGGCAATTTTGACATTGCAGAATTTATAACGCTTACTATGATTGAAACCTTTCAAAATATGAAAGGAAATTTATTGTTATTGGTAAAAAATTCCGTTATCAAAAACATTGTCTTTGACCAAAATAAAAATAGTTACAAGATTTCAGCTATTGAAAAACATTGTATTGACAGTAAAAAAGAGTTTAATGTATCAGTTGAAGCAGCCTTGTTTTATTGCAAACTAAATACACAACCGACATTTGATTGCTTGGAATTTGATTTTTACAACAACCAAAAATCTCAACTCAAATTCGGTTGGTTGAACGAAAAATTTGTTTCAAACATTCACACCTATATTCACACAAAAGAAATTGACGGTGAATGCCCTTTTGTTTGGCGACAAGGTTTAAAGCACGATTGTTCTACCGTAATGGAATTAGACAAAGTGAACGGACATTATGTAAACGGACTAAACGAAGAAGTGAAATTGGAAGACGGTTTAGTTTACGGTATTCTTAAAAGTTCTGACCTTAAAAACACAGTAATTAATCAAACACGAAAGTTTACGATTGTAACACAAAAGAAAGTTGGGCAAGAAACAAAATATATTAAAACTGAATATCCAAAGACATATCAATACTTGACAGAACATCAAGCAAATTTTGATGCAAGAAAGTCAAGCATCTACAACAACAAACCTTTGTTTTCAATTTTTGGTATTGGGGACTATTCTTTCAAACCTTACAAAGTTGCTATATCAGGACTTTACAAAACATTTCATTTTACACTTATTCTGCCACAGGACAACAAGCCTGTAATGCTTGACGACACCTGTTATTTGATAGGTTTTGACAAAATAGAATTTGCCGTTTACGCATTAATTCTTTTAAACTCTAACACGACAGTTCAGTTCTTACAATCAGTTACTTTTCCAGACGCCAAAAGGACTTTTACAAAAGACGTTTTAATGAGAATTGACCTTTTAGAATTAGCAAAACAAATTGACAAGAACGACTTGCAAACAGAACTTGATATGCTTAACGAAAAATATAAATTCAACTTGACACTTGACTTTTGGGAAAGTTTCATTAGCGAAATGACACCTGTAAACAATGGACAAATGGCAATGTTTGCATAGACCGAAAAAAGAAGCACTGGGCATAACATCGGTTTTGCAAAATGGCGACTGACGTGCTTCTATGACAGTTTAGTGCAAGGTTCAAATTCTGTTTTTCAATTGAACATTTGTGCTGAAAATCCGCCACTTCGCCAAGCCCAGAAACGTTGTGTGTCATAGCAAAAGACTGCAATTGAATAGTTTTATTATTTACAGACCTTTCCTGACGCAGCCTGATTTCAATGACACTGACATTAATAGCACTGAATGAATGTTAACTATTAAAAACCTATAATATTACTTACGATGAATTGGTTCAAATATTTAGCTACAATTTATTGTCTCACCACTTCCATTACTTTGGCCGCTCAGGCGGATAATGAAATACAGATATATGCTTCTCCAACCATAGGAGAAAAAAGAACGATTGTAGAGTTGCATAACAACTATACTTTCAACGGTTCCAAGAATTTAGCAAATCCAGAAAGTGCCAGATGGTTAAACCATACATTAGAAGTAACGCATGGCATAGCAAAAAACGTGGAGATCGGCTTTTATACATTTGTTGCTTTATCTCCGGAGGGTAAGTATCAATATCTTGGCAACCAAATAAGGCCCAGATTTACTGTACCTGAAAAATGGAAGTTGCCGTTCGGTGCAAGTTTGTCCGCAGAATTTGGATTTTTCCGGGACAATATTTTAACCCCCTTCTATTGGCAGGGTGAAATTCGTCCCATTATTGATAAGACAATTGGAAATGTATATACATCCCTGAACCCTAACATTGATTTCGTCGTGTCCGGCTCTGGAAAACAATGGGGGTTTTCTCCTCAATTTAAAACGTTTTATAACATTAAACAGAAAATAGGAGTCGGCTTAGAATATTATACAGGTCTTGGCAGCTTCAATGATTTCCTGCCGGTAAAACAACAGGAGCATTTGCTTGGGCCCATGTTTGATTTGCTGGCCTTTCCGGAATGGGAATTGCAGACAGGCTTTCTTTTTGGTTTAACTCCTAACTCAAATCAATCTATTTTCAAACTGTTAGTAGGCAGGAGATTTTAAGCAATTCTTTGAAAGTTGTAAAAGATGTATTGAGCTGCACGAAAGCCCTTTTTAATGGTAAAGATTAATGTATAAAACTATTGTTTACTTTGAATAAACGAACGCACAACATTGGTATTGCAATAGTGGGGCTGGACATTGTAGCAATCAGCAGCGGTAATTCTGTTGTACTTTTGTTCGGAGCTTGACGAATAAAGCCCAGCTTTAGTTCTTAATATTTAACTTTATCAAAAAGCCAGGCAGTTATTCCGGCGAACGAATTTATAATTCTCCACCATCGGCAATGCCTGTTCGTTAGCGGTCAGATTAACGGACGCCCTACTCAAATTGAAATAATCAAAAAATAATGAAATCAACTTTTTTCAAAATAATTTTTGTTGCTCTTGGAGTCAGCTTTACTTCTTGTAACCAAAAGAACCAAACTTCACAAGATACTAAAGCTCATGCAGTAAACACAAAATCATTAGAAGTAAGTAACGAAATACCTATTTGGACAAAAACTATTCCTGATTCAGGACTTATAACCGGAAAGGAAACTTATAGTGACGGAATCGCTAAGAATGTTTCTAATCCAACTATAAAAATATTCTCTCCAATTAAAGAAAACAGTGGTGCAGCAGTACTTGTATTTCCAGGTGGTGGATATACTAAAGTTGCCATTGAATTGGAAGGTTCTGAAATATGTGAATGGCTGGCTTCAATTGGCGTAACTGGGATATTATTAAAATATAGAGTTCCTGATTCAGGACCGCATTATTATAAAGATTGCTATTGCGAAAAAGACCCAATTAAACCCCTTGCATTGCAAGACGCACAGAGAGCAATGGGATTGGTTCGTTCCAGGGCCAAACAATGGAACATTAATCCAAATAAAATTGGTGTAATGGGATTTTCGGCAGGCGGACACTTAGTTGCAGATGTAAGCACTAACTATAGAAAACGGGCATATCCGGTAACGGATGATATAGATACTATAAATTGCCGACCAAATTTTGGAATAGTAATGTTTCCGGGACATATGACTTTGCATACAAGCAATCCTTACGAACTTAACAAAAAAATTCCGGTTGATAGCAACACACCGCCTACGTTTCTATTGCAGGCAGGAAATGATCCTATTGACTCAATCCAAAACTCATTAGTGTATTATATTGCTCTTAAAAAAGCTAATGTACATGCTGAATATCACGTTTATGCTGAAGGTGGGCATGCTTTTGGCTTGAATAGAACCATACTTGACAATCCAAACTGGAATAAACTTCCTATTGCAGATTGGGAAAAATTAGTAGAGCGATGGTTGCGCACGATAAAAATGACAACGAATTAGTGAATACGAAAGCCCAACCATTAATTGGGTTTTGTGCAAGTTGGGCCAAGCCTTGTTCGCTATCGGCATTCTGAGGGGCATTTGTTGGTTAACTTCGGTTTCTGGTTGAACTTTGGAGGTGATTGAACATATAATTTCAATAAATGCATCAATAAAAACAGGGCAATTTGTAACTATTTTGAGGTATGACAGGAATGGAATGACAGCCGTCAACCTTTTGTGTAGTTTAAGAAAGGCAGAAAACTAAACGTAAAATATTAAAGTATACAATATGAAATTTATGTACTACAACCTGCTTCTTATATTTGTAATGCTTACCGGTTGTTCAAACGATTCACAGACAAACGACCCGGTTCCGGAACATGATACTTTTAAAATTAGTTCCATACAAGTTGGAGAAACAAGAACAATAAACGTGTGGACACCAGCAGACTACAAAAAAAGTTCGGACTCTTTACCAGTTATGTATATGGCAGATGGTGGAATTAAAGAAGATTTTCCACACATTGCAAATACATTGGCAGAACTAATTAAACAGAAAAAAATTAAACCAATTATTCTTGTTGGAATAGAAAATACGGAAAGAAGAAGAGATTTGACGGGTTATACCGAAGTTGCAAAAGACAAAGAAATTGCACCAGTTGTTGGCGGTTCAGAAAAATTTAGATTATTTATTAAAGAGGAGTTGTTCCCTGAAATCAATAAACGATACAGAACAATAAATGAGAAAAGTATTATAGGCGAATCTGCATCCGGACTTTTTGTTATGGAAACTTTATTTTTAACACCTGAAATGTTTGACAATTATATCGCATTTGACCCTTCATTGTGGTGGAATAACCATTTTTTAGTACGTAATGCAAAAGAGTACCTGACAAAAGTACCAGCAACGGAAAAACGACTTTGGTTTGCTGCTTCCGGAGCAACTGATGTATCGCCTTTCACGCAGGAGTTGGCCGGAATTTTGAAGGAAGAAAATCATATAAACCTGAAATGGCATTATTCTGATGAACCTAAAGAGAAACACACAACAATTTTTAGAGCAACAAAAGAGAAAGCTATTATTTGGATTTTGAATAAAACTGAATAAGAACGAACGCACAATACGGAAGCCGTTGCACACAGCTTTTAGGCAGGTATTAAATTAATAAAAATAGATAGTCATTGTTATGTTTAAAAAATTAATTCCCTTTTTTTTAGTTTTAGTGATAGCTGGATGCTCAGCATCAAAAAAAGCAGGTTCGCTAAAAACAGGCGATACTGAATTAGACAAACTTACCTCATTAATGTCAGGCACATTTTCAAGTGAGTTACAGTCTGAAACCGACACAAGCTATTTCAATATTAGCCTTGTGATGACACCCATCTGGAGCGACAGAACTGACGGCAAATGGTTATATGTTGAACAGGCCGTAGCATCCAAATTAGACAAACCTTACCGCCAACGGGTTTATCATTTGCAACATCCATCTAAAGACGTATTTACAAGCGATATATACACTATAAAAGACCCACTTTCATTTGCCGGATTACAAAATGACAGACTGAAAAGAGACCAACTAACCTTTGATTTGATAGAATTTAAGGATGGTTGTACTGTAACGCTTGTAAAACGTAATGACATCTATGAAGGTGGGACCAATGCAGACAAATGCCCATCTGATTTACGGGGTGCAAAATATGCAACAACAAAAATTGTATTAAAGGATGGTGAACTTGACTCCTGGGACCAGGGGTTTGATGCTTCAGGCAAACAAGTTTGGGGCGCTACCAAAGGTGGATACATATTTATTAAGAAAAAATAGGTTGAACTACCTGCCCCTCCCCAGGCTGACAAATTTCTATCATCATCAGCACTAAACTTCACCAATATATCTTTACTGAAGCCCCATAACCCACTGTTCAACAGGCAAATTATAGCTCAACTTCATTTCTTCTTTTGAGCATTTGAACGTACCTTTGCAAAAATTTTGAAGAGAGGGCAAATATATCGCCAGGTAACTGCATTTATCTTTATTGCAGCTTTTCTTGCTCAAACGTTCAGCAGGGTATTTGTTATTGCCGACTATTACACTAACAAAAGCAGATACGCAAGGATTTGTGAGAATAAAGCAAGGCCCGGGATGCAATGCCAGGGAAGATGTCAAATGAAAAAAAAGTTGCAACAGGAAGAAAAGAAAGACCAGGAAAACCCCGAAAGGAAAGCCGAAAATAAAAATGAACTGCTGATTTTTTCAAAATCATTTTTCGCTTCAATTGCTTTGCCTGTAAAATACGTTTTATCTAAAACAAAATACTCATCCCAATCAGGCGGTAACTCCATTGACCGCTCCTCCGATATTTTCCATCCGCCGCAAGCCTGAATTACAATACAGGAAAAATACTTTATAATCAAATTTATTTGCGATGGCAGCATATAAAACTATGCTGAATAGATGACTGCCGTAAAACGGATAAGGCTCCATGCCGATTCTATTCTCATTATCATATTTACACTAATGGCTAATGTGGCCTATCAATGCATTTTTTAAATAATTAGTAATGAAAAATTTTCTAATCATACTCCTTACAAGTTTGATATTCCAGGGCTTGCAGGCACAATCAATAAAAGGAACAATCAAAACACAGGATGGCGCTGCAATTGAGGCAGCAACTGTTAGCATATTAAATACAGAAAAAATAGCTATTTCTGACAAGGCAGGCAATTTCACAATTCTCAATATTTCAGCAGGTACTTACCAGTTATCAGTAAGTTCGGTTGGTTATGCTACTCAATTAAGAGAAGTAGTTGTTGTATCAAAAAAAGCAACAGAGATAACTATCACTTTGAATGAGCAAAGCCGGCAGTTAGGAGAAGCGGTTGTTACTGCCAATAAGCGGGAAGAGGCCATAGTAAAGGTTTCTACTTCTATTACTTCGCTTTCTTCCAAAAAAATAGAAGACACCCGTACATGGGGGCTTGGCGGGTTGACGGCTTTAGTTCCCAACTATAACTACCAGGAACTCGGACTTGCGTCTCAACAAATCCAATCTATTCGTGGGGTTCAGGTATTCAGCGAAAATCCGGCAATTTCCACTTATATTGATGATGTGAACAATATTGACATATTAGCTAATGGTTTTGCTTTTACTGATATTGAACGTATTGAAATATTACGCGGGCCGCAGGGAACTTTGTTTGGTCGTAATGCTATGGGTGGAGTCGTTAACATCATCACCAAAAAACCTGTAAATAAGCAGGAAGGAATTGCTGAATTTTCAACCGGAAACTTAGGTTTAATCAGAAGCAGTTTTGGCATAAAAGCACCATTGGTTAATGATAAATTATTTTTGGGGTTAAACGCTTTGTACCAGACTCAGGATGGATTTATGAAAAATGACACTACGGGAATAGAAAACCCGTATCCTGGCGCACATGGGAAAATGGTGGGTGGCGAGAGCTATCTTTATGGTAATATGTTTCTTAAATGGTTGCCTTCAAAAAAAATAAGTTTTACACTGAATTTAAAAGGACAGCAGGACAAGAGCGACAACTCGGGTTTTATGGTATCTCAGATTAGTGATGCCATTGCTTTTTCCAATCCTGATAAAATAAATTTGGCAAGAATAGCACGGCATGAAAGAAAGATTCTGAATACTTCATTGGTGGCAAAATATTTTGGAGATAAATTCACTATTACTTCTATCTCTGCATTACAAACTATCCGTTTTAGTTTTGAAGACTTAGATTTTCCTGGTATTTATCACTCCTTTTATGACGGTAAAATAGGAGAGCTTCTTCCTCCGCAGAAAGTTTGGAGTCAGGAATTGAGAATCAATTCAAATTTGGGCAGCAAATGGCAATATACTTTTGGTGCATACGCTTTTACTCAAAAGGGGTACGAACCAACAACCAATACAGCGTATGAGTTTTCTAATGCTGAAGCGGCTTTTTATGGCGTTCCAACTGGCAGCTTTGCAATCAGCAGAAATAGAAGCAATAATTCGGGAATTGCAGCTTTTGGTGAGTTGAGTTATCAAGTTTCTCAAAAATTAAAAGCCACGGCAGGTTTGCGTTATGATTACGAAAAAAGAGAAGCAACTTTTAATGGATTTGGCGATGCTCTGCTATATAATGGCGCAGTAACAGAAATGAAGCCTGACACAACAGCGGGTGGAAACTATTCAGCATTTTCGCCTAAATTGGCCTTAAGTTATGCGATAAACAACCATTCAAACATTTATATAACATATACCCGGGGGTTCCGTGCAGGCGGGGTAAATGCACAGAAACTGCCAAACGTAGTACGCCAGACCTTTGATCCCGAATATTCAAACAACTATGAAGCAGGTTACAAAACCTTCCTGGCAAATAATAAGTTAAGTATCAGCGCCTCTGCTTTTTTAATTCAATGGAAAGATTTGCAATTCTTTAATCTGGTAGCGCCATTTACCTACGCAAGAGAAAATGTAGGCGATGCGCAGTCGGCAGGTGTAGAGTTGGAAATTTCTGCTATTCCTGTTAAAGGCTTGCAGTTAGACGGGAGTTTCGGTTATAATGCAACCGAGTACAAAGCCTTTAACCTGAAAAGGGTAAATTATGTTACTAATGTTGAGTCTACCACTCCAATCGGCAATAACAGTCTTTCAAATGCTCCAAAGCATACCATTTTCTTCGGGGCACAATATGAGTATCCTCTTTCTCAAAAATTGAAAGCAGTTGTTCGCGGCGAAGTTCGCAATATTGGTAGCTATTATACCGATATTCAAAACAGAATAAAGCAACCCGACTATACCCTTGTCAATTCAAGAGTCGGATTAAGCCTGGATAAGTATAGTCTGTTTTTTTGGATACAAAACCTTAATAACGAAAGGTATTTAGCCTATGGTAACCCAGACAGCAGCCCGGAATTTGGTTCAAGAAACCGCGCAGTAAGAATAGCGCAGCCAAGAACTTTCGGAATAACGCTTAGTGCTAAATTTTAATTAACTCATGAAGCCAAAGACAACTGTCTTTGGCTTTTAAATATTTTATTTATGGAGGCAAAATTTATTTTTCTAAATATACTCAGCATCGTTTTTTCTTTTAAAAGTGTATATGCCCAAACAACCAATAGCGATTCGCTTACGAAACGTCATAATGAAATGATGGCTATCATTATGACGCAGCCAAAAGTGCCCATTAAAACTATAGGTATATTAGTGTACGATGGTTATAATACACTTGATGCTATGGGACCCTACCATACATTGGCTGAAATAATGGGTACAAAGACTTTTTTTATTGCCAGGGAAAGGGGAATGATTAAAAACCAAAGAGGGTTGGAAATGAAAGTTGACACTTCATTTGCAGATGTAAAAAACCTGGACATCCTGGTAATTCCTGGTGGTGCCGTAGAAACTTTTATGCAAACACAGGATACAGTAACTTTGAACTGGATACGCCAAATTGATAAAACAACACAATACACCACTAGTGTTTGTACTGGTTCATGGATATTAGGTGCAGCAGGCCTGCTTAAAGGAAAAAATGCCACCAGTAACTGGTACAGAGCAGAAGAAATGATGAAATTGTACGGTGCAAATTTCAGGAAGGAGCGTTGGGTAAAAGATGGTAAATACTGGACAAGTGCCGGAGTTACCGCCGGTATGGATATGTCGCTGGCAATAATAGATGACCTGATGGGCAGAAGATATACCGAAGGTGTAATGCTGGACTTGGAATATGACCCCAAACCACCTTATTACGCCGGTGTTCCTGAAAAAGCTGAACCGATTGTAGCCGACATGATGAAAGAAATGTATGATATGGCACTGCTTCCATTAATTGAAAAGGAGAAAAAGAAAATAGCTTCCCAAAAACCGTCAGTGTTTTCTCAATGGCCTGCATTGGATGAATATCATAAAGTGATGAGTAAAACTTTTCACCCGGCAGAGGAAGGAAACCTGGAACCCATCAAAACCTATGCAGCAGAATTAGCAGCAAAAGCAAAGCTGTTAAACCAGTCCGCCATTCCCGAAGCATTTCATAAACCCGGGATAAAAGAATTGGTTATAAAGCTTGAGAACGAATCTGCCGCATTAACCCAATTGGTAAAAGCGAAAAAGAATGATGGCGTATTAAAGAAAGCTATCTATGCCTTACATGATCGCTTTCACGAAATAATGGGGAAATGCAAGCAGTAAATAAATTATCAACAAAAAAATAAAACCATGAAATTTTTTTATATGAAATATATAGCTGTTGCTCTAACAGTTATTGCCATTTCAAGTTTTACTTACCCGCCAAAAGAAAATACAAATGGCAAACTGATATTGAGGTTTAATAACTTCTTTAACAATGAAGCTGTTGAATTTGGAAAAGAGTACACCAATGCGCATGGCGAAAAACTAACCCTTAAAACGTTGAACTATTTTATTTCCAACATAAAGCTGATAAAAAAAGATGGATCTGAGTACATTGTACCACAGGATAGCAGTTATTTTTTGATAAAGCAGAGTGATAGTACAACCCGGCAAATTGAACTCACTAATCTGCCTTCCGGAAAATATACTGGTATCAGTTTTATGGTGGGTATTGATAGTGCTCGTAATACAATGGATGTAAGCAAACGTACCGGAGCATTAGATGTAGGCGGCGTTGCAAGAGGCATGTACTGGGCATGGAATTCTGGCTATATTTTTTTTAAAATGGAAGGAAAATCTCCAGTAATACATGATTCTCTTTCTAATAACTTCTATTATCATATTGGAGGCTTTGGAGGATTCCAGTCTAAAACAATTAATAATATCAGAACTAAATCGTTTTCATTTGAAAAATCAATTTCTTTGAAAAAGAAAATACCAATGGTAAATGTAGATGTGGATGTGGCAACGCTGTTTAATTACAAAACACCTGTCACGCTTAGTGAAAATTCAAATGTGATGTGGGGTGAGCTGTCGGTTAAGATTTCAGAAAATTACATTTCAGGGTTTAAGTTAGGTGAAATTTATTTCATTGATAAATAACAATTTGTATGAAATTGATTAAAACAGGTTTGATAACAGCAGTATTGACAGCAATAGGCGCCGCTGCATTTACTGTTGTTGATAAACCTACGCCGATAATTATTCAAATTCCATCAAACTTCCCCGAACCGGTATATAACTTACAACGTAACCCAATATCAGAAGAAGGTTTTGAACTTGGCAGAAAACTGTTTTACGAACCCATGTTATCAAGAGATGGGAATGTCTCATGCGGCTCCTGCCATCAGCAGGAGGCCGCGTTTATACAGGCAGGTCATGATTTTAGCCACGGTGTAGATAATAAGCATGGCAGGCGAAATTCATTGCCGATTTTTAACGCTTTGTTTAAAAAGACCTTCTTTTGGGACGGTGGCGTTTTCAACCTTGATATGGTGCCTGTAAATCCTATTGAAAACCCAATAGAAATGGATGAAAAATTAGATAACGTAATACGAAAGCTAAACAACGCTGCTATATACCGGAAGCTTTTTAAAGAAGCTTTTGCTGTTGATACTATTTCGTCGAAAGAGTTTCTGCAGGCTTTCTCTCAGTTTATGGCTGTTATGATTTCGGCTAATAGCCGCTATGATAAATATGTTAGAAATGAGGGTGTGCAATTAACCAGTGATGAGCTTGAAGGGCTTAAACTTTTTAAGGTAAAATGCAGCAGTTGCCACGCAACAGACCTGTTTACTGATGGCAGCTACAGAAACAATGGGATTACAAACGATTTTCGTTTTGATAGAGGAAGGGCAGAAATAACTTTAAACAAGGCGGATGAGGGGAAATTTAAAGTGCCAAGTCTGAGAAATATTGAATACACTGCTCCTTATATGCATAATGGAAGCCTTGAAACATTGGAGTCTGTATTGGAGCATTATAATTCAGGCATGAAAGAAAGTGCAACGTTAGATTCTGTTTTCAGAAAAAGAGATGGTCAGCCAGGTATAACACTTACCGGCGCAGAAACGAAAAGTATAATAGCTTTTTTAAAAACACTTTCTGACACAGCATTTATAAAAGACAAACGTTTTTCTGAATACAGGTAAAATTGTACCTATATCACTTAAAAAACTAATAATTATGTTTAATGTAAGATCTTTTCTTATTATAATGGCACTTTCTGTATTGCTGAGTGCCTGTAATAATCGTGCAGATAAAACAAAAGAAAATGAAACCGCGTCAACACACTCTATGCACAATATGCAATCAACTTCGTCTGGATATGCGGATAGTGTAAACAATGGTGCTATTGCAGAAGATACCCTTAAAGGAAGTCCGCAACGAACTGCTATGGCTACTGTTGGGAAAACACATGTACATATTACCTACCATTCTCCGGGTGTAAAAGACCGCGTTATATGGGGAGGCCTGGTTCCGTATGATAAAGTGTGGGTTACCGGAGCACATACAGCAACGGCATTAGAGCTAAACAACCCTATTGCAATAGGTAATAAAAAAATTGAAGCAGGTACTTACGCGATCTTTACTATTCCAGGTAAAAATGAATGGACATTCATTTTAAACAGGAATTATCAGCAACACCTGGCTGATAATTATAATGAAGCGGAAGATGTTCTTCGTTTTGTTGTAAAGCCTGAAGAAAATAAAATTACACAAAGGCTAACCTACACTGTAAATAAAATTTCCGACGACACTGGAATCATTTCAATGCAATGGGAAAAATTAAAAATAGAAATCCCGTTTAAGACAGTGCAGTAGTTTTTTGAATATTTACGTCAGTAAGATTTTTAAAATGAAGGAATATTAATACCTTATCTTAATTTATCAACTGAAATAATCACAACTTAACCTGCAAGTTGGAATTAAACCCGGAGCAATTACAAACTATTATTAACTTTAAAGCCTGATTCGCAATCAGGCTTTAAAGTTAATCAAAACCCGATTGGTTTATTACGGTTGGCTCATTAATCGGGTAATGTATCCCGGGCCGGTAAGGCAATGGATTGCAGCGGTTATCGTTTTTAGCTGGTTTAAAGCGTTATGCAATACCGGGCAAATTTATAGAACAATTTAAAGTTTGTATCTTCAGGATTGAATAATTTTTGCTACGAATCTTTCATTATTGATAAAATCATTTTATGGTAGCCGACATTAATAAAAGAATATTATTGCTCCTTTGGGTTGTCCTGATTGGAAAATCTTTAAACGCACAAACGCCAACCGTTAGAAAGATTGCGCCGGTAAAACAGGATGCTAAAATAAATAATGCTTTAATAAAACCAGTTAATACTGATACTGCTCCTGTAGTAAAACTAATAATGCCGTCGAACTCAAAATTGGTAACAGACGCATTGGCAGACTATTTTTCTTTACTGCAATTTGCAGACGTTCTGTACGACCCCGATTGCCGCACTTGTAAAGAATGGAGCTTCACTAAAAACTATATAAATGAAATTAACAGCAATGAGGCGTCTAAAAACTGGAAGAGAGGTTTAATGTGGCGTAAAATACCAGGCGGTACTGTATATGGAAAGTGGGAAATTTCAACCCTGCCTTTCTCTGCTGTTAACACTCCTGGCCCAGCGGGGATAATAAGAAGCGGTATTATAGAAACCAAAGGAGCGGATTCTGTATTTTTTGAAATCAATTATATTGATGATGCGAATACCGTTTCCAGGGAAACTGAAAAAAAGCAAGTTGCAAAAAATACTTTACCAGGATCAAAATTGCCAGGTAATAGAATACGCATTGAAAAAAACACCGAAGCAAGCACAAAGCCAGCCATCTATGCTAATAATGGCAGAATTTCATCTATGAAATTATTTGGGGATGACGGCACACGCAAATTTTACATACGCATAATCCCTTTAGATGCATCCCAACTGCCTTTGCCAAAAGTATCAAACGATATATCTGTGCAGGAAAAAGTTTATAAAGGTATTCAACCTGCAAAACAACAGGTTTATTTACAGAATGATTATACAATCACTGCTGTTAAATATGTTCCAATCCATTATGCCGAACCTGCTTTTGCAAATTGCACCATCATTACTGGTTATAATACACCCATAGCACCAGACAAAAACAAACAGGCCCAGGCATTTGGTTTTGATGATAAAGCTATTTTTGGTATGAATCAAGTAAATTTTGATGAATATTTTCAGGCCGCTTTTCCTGTTGGTACGGTTCTTTGTCCGCAACCGCCCAAACAAAAAGCGTGGTACGAAAAAGCATTTAACGGAGCAATAGGTTATCTCACTAAAGCATACGATGGAGCTGCGAAATTTTATAACGAAACTAAGACATATATAAAAAATAAATTTAAGGAAATAAATTGCAATGCTAATCTTGCAACAAACGTTATTAATCCTGTAACTAAATTACAAGAAGCTGCTGGTCCCGGTGTTTGCGAAGCAATCAGTGGAGCAGCATTTGATTTTGGTATGGCAGCAGTGGGTATTCCGCCAACTTTACCTGCAAGCGATGAGTTTACAGCACTGGCTGAAGGGCAAATTGTAGATTTAGCTTGCGATAATTTAGAAGCCCAAACCGGGTTGCCGGTTCCTGCTGAAGCCAGAGAAGCCATCAGAAAAGAGTTTCATGATAAAGTGGTAGCTAAATCGAATAGCGGCGTTATAAGTGGTGGCTTTTTTAATGTAAAACCTGATCCCCGCGGACAATTTCAAACAGCTTACCTCGAAATTGAAGTTACACGTACCGGGGATGCTTACAAAGGAAAGGGCATCGTTGGTTTTGGTGTGGATGATGTCACAACAAGAACGATCGAAACCTGGAATCCCACGGCAAAAAAGAACGAAACAGTTGTTTTAAAAAGTAATTTATTTGAACATGCTTCTACACAAGTACCATTTTTAGCAAACATTGGCGATAAAACAAAAGTGTATATTGTTTTAAAGCCACAGGAAAGTTATGCCTGGAAAGATAAACAAACCGGTACTTTAAACAGCGTACATAATAGCCCCCAACCAGGGGAATGGTACACACCGCCAGCGCCTACATACGAGGGCTATACCCACACGTCAGGTTTTCAATGGTTAAGTGTTAAAGGATCCAATATAAAATTTTCATTAGGATTACGGTTAGCTGAAGGTGTACAGGCGAATTTTACAGCTCAATGACTTTATGTATGCTCAGTTCAGGCAAACGAAACGTTATGCGTTTAACTGGTCTGGGAAGTGGGGCTTACGCCGTCTTCGGTAAACTGCCAATCGTTTTGCACCAAAATATTGCCCGGCGATAAAGTACATCTTTCAGTATGGCAGCCGCTAACATCAGGTTTGGCATTATTGGGGCTTGACGCAACGTACCTGTTCTGCACATCGTTGTTCAACTTTTATTTCAGCTTGACGAATAATGCCAGGCTATAAGTATAATTTCATCATCATCTAAAAATCAGCTTTCGTTCCCATCCTGGCGTTATAAAATTCCTAACGATGCCAAGCCTTGTTTGTTAGCCAAAACCACCAAAATCTATAATATTTTTCGCTATTCCAATTTGCTGGCACAGTATTAGTTTAATAGTTTTACCAAAAGCATTAAAATTATAAAATAAAAGTATGAATAACTTATTCAGAGGTCTTATCGCAGGTTATGGCGCAAAGAAGTTAGGTGGAGGCTGTTTGGGTACAATTGTCGTTTTCATTATTATTTGGGTAGCGTTGGGGCACTGTAGCTGACACAGCAACAAATAACTGTGCTTTACTAATGGTAAATTGCCAACCGGTTTGCCCGGCGATAAGGTAAAGTCTTCTGCATGTGCGGATTACTCAAAAATAAAAAAGGCTGCTCATAGAGCAGCCTTTGTATATAACAACATTAGTAAGTATCAGCGGTTAAGCTTCTTCGGGTTCTATTCTGCCCAGTTTCCTGACAAAAACAACGAGGTGAATCACGGCGAAAATAATGGATACGTACAGCAGCGTTCTGTCTGTGTCGAAACCTACCGAATATTGGTGCAGGAAGCCTACTACTACAAGAAGCAGGCTGAGCGCCAGTCCTGTATAACGGGCAATCTTCATGCCCTTCCTGTTGTCGGTACCGTTGCCAAGGTGGCTGTTTTTTGCACCATATACCAGGTAAATGTCCATACCAATGAGCATCCACACGAGCAGGCGTATCCAGGTATCCATGGGAAGGAACACCATCATAAACAGGCAGGTGCCGATACCCAGAATGGGAACGATGGGCACAAGTGGTGTTTTGAAAGCCCTTGGCAGATTTGGCATTTTATTGCGCATTACCCATACACCTATACAAACGAGGATAAAAGCAAACAGGGTACCGATACTGGTCATCTCGCCCACCACGCGTGCGGGTACAAATGCAGCAAATGCACTCACAAAAGCCATAAACAGCAGGTTGCTCTTTGCTGGCGTTTGTGTTTTGGGATTCACGGCAGAGAATACTTTAGGGATCAGGCCATCTTTACTCATACTGAAGAAAACACGGCTTTGTCCCATAAGCATCACCAATATCACCGAAGCGTAACCCGCAAGAATGGCAACAAGGATAGCGCGATTCAACCAGGGGTAATCTGGTGTGACTATACCGGCAGCATTAGCCGTACCCATTTTGTCGATCGCGAGAGCAACAGGAGCGATGCCATCCTTACCGGCAAATGAAGTATAATTGGTAACACCCGTCATTACGTGCGCAAAGAGAATATAAAGAATGGTACAGATGGCCAGCGAACCGAGAATACCGATCGGCATATCACGTTTGGGGTTCTTGGCTTCCTGTGCGGCTGTACTCACCGCATCAAACCCGATATAGGCAAAGAAAACAATGGCTGCAGCCCTGATGATACCGCTGAAACCAAAGGCGCCAAATTTACCGGTGTTATCGGGAATATAAGGGTTGAAGTTAGTGTTGTTAATGTACTTCCATCCGAGTACGATAAAGATAAGTACTACCGTAACCTTCAGGGCAACGATGATGGCATTTACGAATGCGCTCTCTTTAGTACCTTTTATCAGCAATGAACTCATCAGTACAATAATGAATATAGCGGGCAGGTTGATGATACCACCATCCCATGGCCCTACGGTGAGAGCCTGCGGAAGGTGAACGTCGAACCCTTCGAGAAACCTTACAAGATAACGGCTCCAACTGATACCTACGGTTGCAGCACCTACAGCGTATTCGAGTACAAGATCCCAACCGATGATCCATGCGATGAATTCGCCCATGGTGGCATAGGAATAAGTGTATGCACTACCCGCAACGGGGATCATTGATGCAAATTCTGCATAGCAAAGACCTGCAAACAAACAGCCCAATGCTGCGACAACGAAAGAAATGGTAATTGCCGGTCCGGCATGATTAGCGGCCGCCATCCCCGTAATAGAGAAAAGACCCGCTCCAATGATGGCCCCGATGCCAAGGGCAATCAGTCCGCCAGCTCCCAGGGTCTTCTTTAAGGTGTGGGTGCCGGTATCCTGTGCTTCATTAAGCAGCGCGTCCATCGGTTTTCTTACAAATAAACTCATATCAGAAGGTTGGTTTTAATTGAGAATGAAGTGGAAAAATAAGCAAATAATTGAATATTACACCACCGGCCCTCCTTTTTAATTGAATCATCTGTGCCTGTATTTTAATATATTGCATCGATAAACTGTAGTTATGGGAAAATCGAACCGGATTACCTTATATATTGTAGGCGCCATGATCCTGGGCATTATTGCAGGCTACCTGGTGCACGAGTATGCTGGTCCGGACTTTATTAAAAGCTTCTCTACTAATATCAAGCTCCTGAGTAAGGCCTTTATCCGGTTAGTGCAGATGATCATTTCTCCCCTTGTATTTACTACACTGGTTGTTGGTATCGCCAAACTGGGCGACCTGAAAACGGTAGGCCGTATCGGGGGTAAGGCCATTCTCTGGTTTATTACCGCATCACTTGCATCTTTACTTATTGGGATGGTACTGGTAAACCTTTTTCAACCGGGTGCACATATCGACCTTTCGCAGGCGGATAACGAAGGGGTAAAAGACCTGATGACCAAGAACCAGGAGTTTTCACTGGACAAATTTGTAGAACACATTATCCCGAAAAGTGTATTTGAAGCCATGGCTGCCAACGAAATGCTGCAACTCGTGGTTTTCTCTGTTTTCTTTGGCGTAGCAGCCGCTTCTATTGGTGAAAAGACTAAGCCTCTGATCAAGGCGCTTGATACTGCTTCGCATATTATCCTTAAAATGGTGAATTATGTGATGAATTTTGCCCCTGTTGGTGTATTCGGTGCTATTGCGGCAGTGGTAGCATCAAAAGGGTTGGGTATCTTCCAGTTCTATCTTGTTTATTTTGC
>CAZPXP010000043.1:0-28581 GCA_964590975.1 uncultured Ferruginibacter sp.
CCCCGCCAGGGGTGACATTATTCTATAATGGTGATGCACCAGATCGGTTGCCGCACAACCCCGCCAGGGGTGACATTATTATAGAAATTGCATGAGTATAGATGAATACATCCGAACCCCGCCAGGGGTGACATTATTCTATAATGGAGATACACCAGATCGGTTGCCGCAAAACCCCGTCAGGGGTGACATTATTATAGAAATGGCATGAGTATAGATGAATACATCCGAACCCCGCCAGGGGTGACATTATTCTATAATGGAGATACACCAGATCGGTTGCCGCAAAACCCCGTCAGGGGTGACATTATTCTAGAATGGTGATCCCGCGGTATTCCTGCCTGCCGGAAAAGGCAGGCAGGCTTGCTTTGGAACACTCGTACAGAGTGGACAGAAATGACCACGGACAGTTTCAATCCTAATCCAACCTACCTACGCTGCGCTTCGGCAGGCAGGCTTGCTTACTGTGGAACTTTCCAAATCCTCTATTTAGCTGTTACCGTCCGTTTCAATCCTAATCCAACTTGCTTACTGTGGAACGCTAACTTTTTTCAATGCATTGACAACCAATATAATACAGGCGAAAAAATCGCGGAGAATTGTCATAATTATGCATTTCACCTTTTTGGGGCTGAAAAATAGACGTTCATTTTCCACCCGGAAAATACCCTGCTGGCCAGCATAAAGATACCTGCTATTTTCATATTTTGGAAATTTTGCTATAATAATGCCACCCCTGCGGGGTTTTGTGTCAACCAGCCCGGTATATTGCCATTCTATAATAATGTCACCCCTGCGGGGTTGTGATGCATCCATCTATACACTTCTATAATAATGTCACCCCTGCGGGGTTTTGTGTCAACCAGCCCGGTGTATTGCCATTTAATAATAATGCCACCCCTGCGGGGTTGTGATGCATCCATCTATACACATGTCGTCTATAATAATGTCACCCCTGACGGGGTTGTGATGTATTCATCTATACACATGTCGTCTATAATAATGTCACCCCTGCGGGGTTGTGTGTCAACCAGCCCGGTATATTGCCATTTTATAATAATGCCACCCCTGGTGGGGTTGTGAGGGTTCTTACGATAATAAAGGATACAGGGGCAGGATATGTGTAGCAGGTAGCAAGCAGAACGCGACACTCATAACTCATCCTTCATCCTTCACAAGGATCATTATTTTATATCTTTGCCAACCGTTTGGCTACCGTAACCTGTAAATCACATACAGCCAAACCGGACTCAGGTAAAATGACCGGAATTACGCACATACTATCCGTTCTCAGGCGAAAAGGGATCTCCGTGGGACTCGACGCCGGGGGCGCTCACCTCAGCCTTAAAGGACAGTTACAGCAGCTTACCGACCACGAAAAAATGATGCTCAGGGAGCATAAAACGGCGCTGGTAGATTTTCTCCGCACACAGCAGCAGGCACGGCGGTCCATCCCTGTGCATGAGGAGGCGGGCAGCCGTTTTGCACTCGCGCCCTCGCAGCAGCGGATATGGGTGCACGGCAATATGAACGCCGGAACAACAGCCTATACCATCCCCGCACTGTACAGTTATGCCATCAAAGCATTCGACAGCGATCTTTTCAGCGAAGCCATCGGCCACCTTGCTGCTGCTCACGAAGCATTGCGCACCATCATATTTGCCGTAAATGGCGATCCTGTGCAGGAAATACTGCCGGGCATCAATATTACAGATCACCTGCATTTTACCACCCTGGCACCGGGCGCTTTACAGCAGGAGGCCAACCGCCTCATGGCGATACCCTTTAATACCACCGTGCGGCCACCCTGGCAGCTTACCGTGTTTGAAAGCGGGAGCGACCAGTATCATTTCTTCTTCCGCATACACCACCTCATTGCCGACGGCGAATCGCTGAACCTGATGATGCAGGCCGTATTACAATATTATGAAGCGCGTAAGCAGGGGCTTGACACGCCGGTAACAGAAAGTATCCGTTTCCGCGATTATGTGCATTGGATATGCGATAAAAAACAGTTTGCCCCTTCATCGGCTTTCTGGCAGCAGGAGCTTGCCGGTTTTGAAGAAGGGTTTGAGCTGCCCGCAACAGCCGATCAGGAGCAGGGGCATGCCGGTGCGGAATATGAGGCGTCCATCAGCGCGGCGCTGCGGCAGAATATACTGGACCATCTCGCCCGCACCAGGCACCATCTTTCTGCACTGCTCACCGCTGCCTTTGGTATTGTGCTCGGCCGCCTTACCCGCTGTAACGATTTTATCATCGGCCTGCCTTCCGCCAGCCGCAACCATCCGCAGTTGCAGCAGCTCGTGGGCAACCTCGTAAATACCATACCCCTGCGCATACAGATCGATCATAACCAGTTGCAGCACGATTTTACAGAAGGGCTGCAAAAAAAATATTACGCCGTACTCGATCACCAGTTGTATCCCTTCGATGCCATACTCGAAGATATTGCCTACCGCCACCGGCCCGGCAGGTTCCCGCTGTTTAATGTGATGATCTCCTTTCCCAACAACCAGGAAAGAAAGAAGGAGGCGAACCAGGTAACCCTGCAGCGCAACCACAGCCTGTACGACCTTACCTGTACGGTGATTGAGGCGGAAGACGATATTACACTGGTAATGGAATACAACCGCGGTAAATACCATACTGCTTTTATAAAAGAGCTCACTGCCGCCATGATGACCATGCTGGAGCAGTTGGTGCGCACAGCGCCGCTGCCCCTGCGAGAGCTGTACCTGTTGCGGCCGGGAACAGGCGAAGAGCAGGTGCGCAGCTATGCGCATGGCAGCAGCCCGAAAGCGCAGGTGCCCGAAACCGTTATACACCATTTTAATACATGCGTGGCGCAGCATCCTGATAAAGCCGCCGTGTACGAAAATGATACGCTACTTACTTATAAAGAGCTGCAGGCGCGCATCAATAGCTATGCTGCTGCATTACAGGCAAAGGGCCTGCAAAAGGGCGACCGCGCAGTGGTGCAAATGCCTGCTTCGGCCGACCTGTTGGCCATAGCCTTTGCCATCATGACTAATGGTGGTATATACGTGCCGGCAGACCCGGCGCTTCCGCAAAAACGCCGCGAACAGGTGATGGAAGATTGCCGCCCCCGCCAGATCATTGATGAAGCCGTATGCCGGGAACTGCTCACCACCGGTACCGAAACACTTCCGGCCGTAGTGCCTGCCGTTGCAGCAGGCGATACTGCTTATCTCTTATATACATCGGGCAGTACGGGCAGGCCCAAAGCAGTAGCGGTAACGCACCGCGCACTGGCGCAGAAAATGGGGGAAGAAGCGGCGCTGATGGGGCAGGGTAGCGATATGGTAACGATAGCGCTTACCAACCCGGTATTTGACGTATCCCTGCTCGAAATGATCTTACCACTCACCACCGGCGGAGCGGTGGTGATACCCACCCCGGAAGAAATACAGGAACCCGCGCTTACCGCTGCCTGCATCCGCAAAAAACGCGTAACCGTATTGCAGGGCACGCCCACTTATTTTGCACACCTGTTTGCAAAGGTTACGGCAGCAGAAACGGGCAATAGTGTGCGCCTGCTTTGTATCGGCGGCGAATCGCTCAGCGCCGCGCTGGTGCATAAAATACAACAGGCATTACCCGGTGTGCAGGTGAATAACCATTACGGCCCTACCGAGGCCACGATAGACGCGGTGGTGAATACCGGTATAACCAACTTTACACAAAACAATATTGGCCGCCCGCTGGGCGATACCACCGCCTGGGTAGTAGATGAATGCGGTATGCTGCTGCCCGCAGGCGCCATAGGCGCACTGCTGCTTGGCGGCCCTTCGCTGGCAGAAGGATACTGGGGCCAGCCCGCACTTACCGCAACACAGTTCGGGCATTATGCTTTTACCAATGAACGGTTATATAAAACGGGCGACCTCGTGCAGTGGAACGACAATGGTGAGCTTATTTTCTGCGGCCGGCACGACAGGCAGGTAAAATACAATGGCTACCGCATAGAGCTGGAAGACATTAACGCTGCCCTGCTGCGTGTGCCGGGTGTTACGCAGGCATATACCAAACACGCAGGTGCAGCGCTTACCAGTTGGGTAACGGCAGCAGGCAGTAACGGCACCGCCATACGTGAAGCGTTGTATGATCTGCTGCCCGCTTATATGATACCCGCCGCAGTGGTGGTGCTGGATGAGTTTCCGCGCACTGCCACGGGTAAGACAGACGAACAGCGCTTACCCGATCCCGTACCCGAAGAAGAGTACCGGCAGCTTACAGATACCGAAGCCCGCCTTGCGCCATTATGGATGGAAGTGCTGGGCACGGAGCGTGCAGGTGCAAAAGATAATTTCTTTGCCCTCGGCGGCCACAGCCTTAAAGCCATTGCATTGCTGGCAAGGGTATATAAAACCACGGGTGTAAAGATTACCGTGGGTGAGTTCTTTACCCGGCCCGACCTGCGCAGCCTGGCGGCTATGGTAGGCCAACGCACCCGGCAGGTGTACGAACCCATACCCAGAACAGCCGATGCCGCGCATTATCCATTGTCTCCCGCACAGCAAAGAGTATGGCTGGCCTCGCAGTTTGCAGACAATGCCATCGCACACCACATGCCGCTCGCCTTTGTAACAGACGTGCCGGTAGATGCTGCCGCCCTGCAACAGGCCCTGCGCCTGCTGGCAGAACGGCACGAGATACTGCGCACCACCTTCGGCCCGGATGAAACAGGTATGCCACGGCAATACATACACGATATTGAGCAGTTACCGGAATACTTCCGTCACATTACGCTCGACGGTAATGACGAAGCAGAAGTGAGTGCCATGATTACAGCCGAAACCGAAGCACCGTTTGATCTTGCCAGCGGCCCGCTGCTGCGTGTGCTGCTGATCAGTGGCAGCAATGGCCGGCACTGGCTTTCCATTGTGGTGCACCATATCATCAGCGATTTCAGCTCAGATATCATCTTCCGCAGGGAGCTCATGCAGTTGTATGAAGCAAGCCTGCACGGGCAGTTCAACCCGCTGCCGCCTTTACGCATCCAGTACCGCGACTACGCCGTATGGATTACGCAACCGCAACAGCAGGCACAGCAGCAGCAAATGAAACAGGCATGGCTGGAGCAACTGCAAGCACCACTGCCGCAAACCTTCCTGCCCTTTGATGCAGCAGCAGGGGAGGCTCACAATTACAGCGGCGCACAATACCCCGCAGCATTGCCGCAGCAAACCGTTGCCGCCATCGGCGAAACAACAGCCCGGGAGCAATGCAGTACTTTTTCGCTGCTGCTGGCGGCGCTCGGGCTGCTGCTGCACCAGTACACCGGCCATACCGATATGATCATCGGTACGCCGGTATCGGGTAAAGACCATCCCGACCTCGATCAGCAACTGGGCCTCTACCTCAATATGCTGCCCCTGCGCATTACCATCAACGAAAAAGATACCATCACGCAATACCTGCAACGCGTGCAGGAACGCTGTAACCTTGCTTTTAACAACGCCGCTTACCCCTTCGATCAACTGGTAACCGACCTGGCAGGAAGCCTGCAAAACCAGCCGCTGTTCAATACCGTCATCAATATGGTATCCGGCGCAGAAGAAAATGCTGCCGGGCTGCTGCGCCATTATCCTACCGGCTATGCCAGGAGCAAATTTCCGCTCTGTCTTTTTGTACACCAGCAAACCGGCAGCATCTCGCTGGTATTCGAGTACCGTTCCGCATTGTACCGGCCGGCCACCATCGAACGCTTTGCCGCGCGTTACCTCGAAGCGCTGGGCCAACTGCTTGGCCCTGCCGCGTCAACCATCGGGCGGCTGGCTGTAGTTGCCAAACCAAAGCTGCCGGGTGTGCGCAAAGCCGTGCCCGCCGCTATATCTAAAAACAATACCCTGTAAGCCATGTACCAGCAGTGCACCGAACATCAGAAACGTTTATGGTTTATCGACCGGTTCGAGCGGGATAACCTGTACACCGGCGGCCCCGTGTACCACAACCTGCCCCTCCTGGTACAATTACCCGGTAATACACCGGCCGGGGCGCTCGGCAATGCCCTGCGCGAAGCCGTGAAAACATATCCCGTATTTGGCACCTGCATCAGGGAACAGGATGGCCTGCCCGTGCAGTACACCAGTACCAGGTACACGCCAATGCCGGAAATACACAACCTGCCCGCCGCCGGTGAAGCAGGCGTAATTGAATTTTGTTTGCAGCAGCTTGCCATACCGTTTAACCTCGAAAAAGATATCTTATGCCGCTGGCTTTGTATTACAGCAGCGGGCGGCAATATGTACCTGCTGATCATCGCCCATCATATTATTGCCGACAGGCAGTCGCTGCAACAGTTATGGGCCTTTATCGGCATGCAGCTTGCCGGTAATGCGCCTGCTGCTGCCGGAGGAGAAGCGCCATTGTCTTTTGCAGAATTTGCAGACTGGCAAAACAGCCTTACCGGCGACGATCTTGAGCCCTTTGTATTTTACTGGAAGAAAAAGCTCGCCAATCTCCAGGTGCTTTACCTCGATACCAGCGTGCCGCGTGCAGCCATTCATATATATGAATATGATATGCAGCAACTGGAGTTGCCCGCTTCATTATCTGCTGCCATTACAGCTTTTTGCCAACAGCAGCAGTGTACACCCGATAGCTTTTTTCATGCCCTGTTTGCCGCATTGCTGCATCGCTATACCGGTCTGCATCACATTGTAACGGGCAGGCTGGAAGCCAACCGCAGTGAAGAGGGAACAGGAGAACTGGCAGGGCCGGTGGCCAACCTTATCACGGTAAAGCATAGGGTAGCTGGTAGTGATACCTGGACGGATTTCCTGCAAAGCGCTGCGGAAGAGATACAGCAGTCGCGCGACTTTACCGCTATGCCCTTCGAATCGGTAGTGCTTGCTGTAAACCCCGAAAACGACATGAGCCGTACGGCCCTGTTCGACGTACTGTTCCAGTACGAAGACGAACCGGCAATGCAATATAATGCACGTATCATAGAGCTGAATCATGGCCTCGGTAAATACGACCTGAACCTGCTGGTAAAAGGAGGTGCAGGTACATTTACCTGTTACCTCACGTATAATAAACTGTATTTTTCGCGGGCGCATATACAACGCCTGTTGCAGCATTTTGAAACGCTTGCCGCAGCAGTGCAGGCCACACCCACCCGCACCATCAGCGAGCTGGATTACCTTACCGGTGCCGAGCAGCTATGGTGGCGTACGGCACCCGAACGCGGCAATGCCCAATGGCCCGGAGAGCAAAACCTTGTACAGCTTTTTGAAGCACAGGTAGCCCGCACACCCGCGCATACTGCCGTGGTTTTTGAACAGCAACGCCTTACCTACGCATCGCTCAATGCACAGGTAAATCAACTGGCGCACTATCTTAACGATACCTGTACCATACAGCCCGGCGAACCCGTTGCCGTATTGCTGGAGAGAGGCGAGTGGATGGTAACTGCACTGCTGGCCGTGCTGAAAACGGGCGGTGCTTATGTACCTGTAGACCCGGCTTATCCTGCCGGCCGTATCGCTTATATGCTGAACGATTGCCGTGCCCGCATAGTGATCGACAGCAAACTGCTGGATGCCTTCGGGCAGGTGCAGCAGCAATACGCAACCGTAAACCCGGGTACGGTCATTTCGCCTGACGGCCTCGCCTACGTGATCTATACTTCCGGCTCTACCGGCCAGCCAAAGGGTACGCTGGCAGAACACCGCAACCTGGTACGGCTGTTCTTTACAGAACCCGCCCTGTTTGATTTTAACAGCAACGATGCCTGGCTGCTTTTTCATTCTTTCTGCTTCGACTTTTCGGTATGGGAAATGTATGGCGCCCTGCTCTTTGGCGGTAAGCTGGTAGTGCTTCCTGCTATGACGGCCAGAGACCCCGAAGCGGTACTTGGTATTATGCAGCAGGAAAATATTACCGTACTCAACCAAACACCTTCTGCCTTTTATACGCTTGCACAGCAGGCGATCAGCGGTACGGCATCCCTCCCGGCGCTCCGCTATGCGATCTTCGGCGGCGAAGCGCTCCAGCCCGCAAAGCTGGCCCAATGGCATGCACATTACCCGCAGGTTGCGCTGATCAATATGTATGGCATTACCGAAACAACGGTGCACGTTACGTTTAAGCACATTACTACTGAAGATATTACAGCAGGCGTTAGCAATATAGGCAAGCCCATACCCACATTATATACCTATATCCTCGACCAGTACCAGCAGCCCCTGCCGGTGGGTATCACCGGCGAGCTGTATGTGGGTGGCGAAGGCGTAGCGCGGGGTTATCTCGGTAAACCCGAACTTACCGCTGAACGGTTTATCAGCGATCCCTTTCATACCGGTAAGCGGCTCTACCGCTCGGGCGATACCGCGCGGCTTTTGGAGAACGGCGACCTTGAATATGCAGGCCGTGCAGACGACCAGGTAAAGATCCGCGGTTACCGCATCGAGCCCGGCGAGATAGAAGCCGTGCTCGAAAGGCAGGAAGGTGTGGCAAAAGCGGTAGTATTACCGCGCAGGGGATTAAGCGGGGAAGATGAACTTTATGCTTTTCTTGTAATACCCGGCCCGTCAGCCAATCTGTCTATACCGGGTATCCGCAGCTTTGCAGGCAGCCGGCTACCCGCCTATATGGTACCCGCACAGTTTATCCTGTTGCCGGCGCTGCCCCTTACCGCTAACGGTAAAACCGATAAAAAAGCATTGCTGCGCATGGAGGCAGGCAACGATGCAGCAGCAGGCGAAGCGCCCGTAACACCTACCGAGATCAGGCTTGCCGCAATATGGGCAGAGCTGTTGCAGAAAGAAGGCCTGGCCAGAACCGCACACTTCTTTCACCTGGGTGGCCACAGCCTGAAAGCGGTGCAGTTGCAGTTACAGATCAGAACAGCCTGGCAGGTGGATTGCAGGGTATCGGAGATCTTTATCCATCCCGTACTGCGCGACCTCGCTGTTGCCATCGATAGTATGACCGGTACAGGAACATCGTTAAACACGGCGATACCCGTACTGCCGCCACAACCTTATTATCCTGCTTCCTTTGCCCAGAAAAGACTCTGGTTCCTGGAACAGTTTACACAAACCGCCTATACCATTGATATAACCGTACGCCTGCATGGTACAATAGCCGAAGCCCGCCTGCAGAGAGCAGTGGAGCAATTGGTACAACGCCACGAAATACTGCGCACGCATTTTGTACAAACCGATGATGTGTACCAGGTGATTGATGAGCCCGGTGCCGTACCCGGGGTATTCAGTACCGTTCATACCCAAAGTGAAGAACAGGCGCTTGCCGTGATCCACGCACAACTGGCGCTGCCCTTTAACCTCGGAGAGGGGCCGCTGTTTAAAGCCATATTGGTATATACCGGCAACGGTAACGCCATACTGCTGTTGCTTTTTCATCATATCATTTTCGACGACTGGTCTTCGCGCATCCTGCTCAACGAGCTGTTTGCCTTCTATGGCAATGAACAGCACCCCCTGCCCGGCCTGCGCATCCAGTACAAGGAGTACGCTCACTGGAAGAACCAGCAGCGCGATACCACAGCATACCAGCAGCACAGGTTGTACTGGTTGCAACAGTTCAGCGAACCATGCCCGCCGCTGGAGCTGCCCTGCGATGCGCCCCGCCCCAAACATAAAACCTACAACGGGCATACACTGTATCATACCATCAACGGCGACCAACTGCTAAAAATGAAGGCGTTTGTTAACAGCCTCGATATTACCCTGTCGTCTTTCCTGCTCGCCTGTTTTGGTGTCTTGCTCTACCGCTATACCGGGCAGCCCGATATGGTGATCGGCATGCCGGTGGCCGACCGCGATCATCCCGATCTTGATGCACAGGTGGGCCTGTACCAGAATACGTTGCCCATAAGGATACAGGTGGAGGGCAACGCAGCCTGTATGGATTATATAAAGCAGGTACACCAAACCGTTATACAGGGCTTTGATCATAAAGCCTATCCCTTCGATGAGCTGGTGGAACAACTGTCGCTCCCCCGCGATCTCAGCCGCACCCCGCTGTTTGACGTGATGTTTACGCACCAGTTGCTCAAAACATTTGCCGGTCCGGCGGGCGGGCCTGGTGATCTGCTTATTGAACCCATGCAGCTTAACCCGCCCGTGAGTAAGTTTGATTGCATGCTCAACGTGGCCGAAGGGGAGGCGCATATTGAACTGGCGCTGGCATACAATACCGATCTTTTTATACAGCCTAAGATGGAGCGCTTCCTGCGTCATTTTACCGTGCTGCTCGGTCACATACCGCAACAGCCCGGCAGGGCTGTAGCTGCTATTAGCTGTCTTACCACCGCAGAATATACAAAGCTGAACCCGCCACTCTTTGTACAGCCCGTACAACCTGTACAGGTGCAATGGCAGCAGGCCCTGCAGCAATGGCCCGGCATACCCGCGCTGCAAAGCGAAACACTTACCTGCACGCTGGCAGAGCTGCACCAACTGGCAGCTACCATTGCAGCCACGTTACAGCAACACCACGGTTGCAGGAAAGGCGATCGTATTGCGGTGTATTGCAGCAGAACGGAAGCCTGTGTGCTGATGGAAATGGCCATCTTCCTGCTTGAAGGTTGTTACCTGCCGGTAGATGTACAACTGCCCGCACCGCGCAGGGATTTTATATTGCAGGAAGCCCAACCCGTTATAACGGTAACCGACGATGAAACAGAAGGCAGCATTACCGGCACAACGGTAAATATTACCGTACTGAAGAGTGGTAAGGCCGTATTGCCCGTGCAGGAGTACGCGCCTTCTGCGGCAGATGCGTTTGCCATCTATACCTCCGGTACTACGGGCACGCCCAAGGGCATCCTGCAAACCTACAGTACCATATCCAACCTTATACAGTGGGAGCGCACCGCTGTTGCCGTACAACCCGGCCAGCGTTACTTACAGTTTGCCGCCATCTCCTTCGACGTATCCGTGCAGGACATTGCCTTTGCACTGGCCAATGGCCTCACGCTCTGCATACCCCCGCCCGGAATACGGAAAGACCCTGACCAGCTCTATGCCTATATCATAGACCAGGGTATTGAAATACTTTCGCTGCCTTACTCGGTACTGCGCGCCTTTATGGCTGCCATACCCGAAGCGCAGCTCAGCCGTATGCCCGTACGGCATATCATTACGTATGGCGAGCAACTCGTGCTCTCACCTGCTTTTATCCGCTACCTTAACCACAACCCGCAGGTACAGTTGCACAATCATTATGGCCCCACCGAAACCCATGTGGTTACCGCGCATACCTGTACCGGTGGCAATACCCCCGCGGTTTACCAGCCGATAGGGTTACCCATTGCCAATAACGGGGCTTTCGTGCTTGATGGCGACGGGCAGCCCGTACCCGTTGGCGTTACCGGTATGCTGTATATTACGGGTGCCAGTGTATTTAACCGTTATATCGACCCCGCACTGCCCCTGAATAAAACCACTGTACAAAATATTGCAGACGGCGCTGTGCTTTTCTGCACGGGCGACGAAGTGCGGTGGACAGAAGAGGGGCTGCTGGTATATATGGGGCGTAAAGACCAGCAGATCAAGATCAGTGGTAACCGTGTAGAGACCGGCGAGATTGAACAGGTACTGCTCAGGCATCCTGCTGTGCGTGAAGCCATTATCACAGCGCTTAAAACAACCGCTACCGGCTACCGCTTGCATGCGTTCTATACAAGTGCAGAAAACGTTGTTCCGGCTGTGCTGCAGGCATGGTGTAAACAATACCTGCCGCCCTTTATGGTGCCCGCTGTATTTACCCCGCTCGATGTGCTGCCGTTGAATAAGAATGGTAAGGTAGACAGGGAGCAACTCGCGGCCATTGCAGGTGAGCACCCCTTACCGGCGGGTGACGAAAGCACGCTGCCCGCGTCGCTGCCTGCACTGCAATCAATATGGGAAGCCCTGCTTACCCATCCTGTTACCCCGCCGGGGGCAGACTTCTTTGCCTCCGGTGGCCACTCGCTCACCGCAGCGGTACTGCTCAACCGCATACGCGAACAGTTTCAGTGTGCCATTACCATCGAAGACATTTTTGAGCGCCCGGTGCTGCTGGATATGGCTGCTTTTATTGATGCTGCGCCATACGAATCCTGGGCCGCCATACCGGTACAGGCCCCTGCCGCCGATTACCCTTTATCGCCCCCGCAGCTCAGCTTCTGGCTGAAGATACAGGACGGCGCCGGTAAGGAAGCCTATACCATTTCAGCGGCCTTCCTGCTGGAGGGACAGTTGCAGATACCGCTTTTGCAGGAAGCCGTACAGGATATGGTACAACGCTGCGAGATATTGCGAACGGTATTCCGCATCATCGGCGGGCAGCCGAGGCAGGTGGTATTGCCCGCAGGCGATACCTTATTTACCATTGATACCGGAGCAGCAGTAACCGACGAAGGTTTTGACCCGGGTACCTGGCCACTGTTCAGCATCCAGTTGCACGAAACTGCTCAGAACCAGTACCGGTTCTTTATCAGCATGCACCACCTCGTAAGCGATGGCTGGACGCTGGAGCTCTTTATGCGCGAGCTGCTGCAGTTGTATATGCAACGCGTAAAGGGTATGCCCTTTCCTGCACCGCCCGCAAAGCAATACCGCGATTATGCTGTATGGATGAATGCCTGGTGTGCCGGGGAGGCTATACACGCCGATGCTGCCTACTGGCGCAGGCAACTGGATGGCGTACATCCGCAGCATGCATTTGCCACACTCCGCCAAACGGAACTTTTTACCGGTATGGCAGGAGATCACCACCTGTTGCGTGTACAAAGAACAGCAGCCATGGAGCATTTTTTACAGGAGCAGCAGGTGAGTATGTATGTTTATCTCGTTTCCGTACTGTTCCTGCTCAAATACCGTTACGGTAAAGAGCAGGACCTGCTGATGGCCAGCGTATCTGCCGGCCGCATACACAAAGACCTTGAACAGATGATGGGATACTTCCTGAATACCTATTACCTGCGCATCCGTTTTGATGCTCATGGCAGTATTGCCGCATACCTGCGCGGGGTAAAGCAGGTGGTTATGGGTGCACTGAAGCACCAGCGCTACCCCTTTGATGAAGTGCTGGGTTTTCTCGGCGAAGAAAAGCGGTTGCTGCAGCAAAGAAGCCTGCACGAAACGGGCATCACCTACCAGCAAAGCCGTTACACGCCGGGGCAGGAGCAGCCGGAAACTCCTTTTCAGGTAACACCCGTGCCCGCTGCGGTACAAAGGGTAAAAGACCCGCTCTGGTGGTATTTTACCGACGATGGCAGGGAGCTTACGGCAGACGTACATTATGCCACAGCAGTGTACAGCAGGGAAGCGGTCGGGGAACTTGCCGCACAGTTTGAGCAACTGGCCATAAGCCTTGCCCAAACACCGGCAGACACCCCCCTGGCGCAGTTGGTGGCCGGTAATGAAAATATCCATACTGCTCACCACCAGCAACGCATAAGCGCGGCTACACAGGTAATAGACGACGACTTTTAACACAAAACAAAAACACGATATGACCACCGACACAAACATTACATACACAGCAACTACCGGTACGCCGTATATCATTACATTCGACCCGGCCCTGCCGGTTGAAGCTTTTACCCGGTGGTACACCGGGCAGCAGGCTGTGCTGAACGATACCCTGCGCGTACATGGCGCCATCCTTTTCCGCAGTACGGGTATTGGCGACATCAACGATTTTAATTACCTGCTCGATCGCGTTACCCATTCGCTCAAAAGTTATACGGATGGATTCTCGCCACGCTCCAAACTGCAATCAAACATTTACACCTCTACCGAATACGATGCGGATTATTATATCACACTGCACAACGAACTGTCTTATTCCGCCAACTGGCCCGATAAGCTGTTCTTCTGCTGCATCATTCCGCCCGGTGGGGGAGGCGAAACACCCATTGCCGACTGCCGCAGCATCCTGCAGGCGATGCGCCCCGGGCTGCTGGAAAACTTCCGTAAAAAAGGCGTACGCTATATCCGTAACGTACACGGCGGGCAGGGCGCCGGTCCATCCTGGCAGGATACTTTTGAAACCAGCAGCAGGGAAGTAGTGGAAACATTCTGCAACAACAACGACATCCGTTTTGTATGGAAGGATGATGGTATGCTGCAACTGGTACAGGACAGGCCGGCGACCATTGTACACCCGGTTACAGGAGAAGAGGTTTGGTTTAACCAGGTAGACCAGTTTCATCCCAGCCACCTGCCGGAAGAGATATATGAAATGCTGATGATGATGCACAATAACGATGTGGAAAGCCTGCCCATGTATGGCTGCTATGGCGACGGCTCGCCGATAGACGAAAAGGATATACAGGAGGTAAGGGACCTATGCGACAGCAAACGCATCCTGACACCCTGGCGCAAAGGCGACCTGCTGCTGGTAGATAACATCCTCATGAGCCATGGGCGTATGCCCTATACCGGCGACCGCAAAATACTCGTGGCAATGGAATAATAAAAAGCAATACTGATAAAGAAGCACTTAATACTATAACATGAAATCGCATTCAGCATATACCGGCGATAAAGCCAGTAACTACGACGAGAACGCGGCCTTTGAAAAAGGCAACCGCGATCTGCACAAGCTCTGGCTGGAAGACATCCTCAGCTTTATTGACCATACCCCCGCTCATTTTATTGAGCTGGGCTGCGGCACGGGTTTCTTTACCGAAACCTTTTACCGTTACTTCCCCGGCATCAGCGGGCAGCTCATCGATGGGGCTGAAGCCATGCTCAGCCAGGCAAAAGCAAAATTTGAGGGCAAAGGGTTACAGGCAGAATTTATCCTGTCCCGCTTTGAGGAGATCGACTTCAGCACGCTGCACCAGCCGGTGGATATCGTATTCTCCTGCCTGGCCATCCATCACCTTACCGATGCAGACAAGGCGCTGCTCTATAAAAAGATATACGGCCAGTTGCAGCCGGGCGGTATGTTCATTCTTTTCGACCTGTTTCGTACGGAAGACAGCTATACCAACCGGTTGCTGGAGCATATTGCCTGCCGCGATATACAGCGTAAGCTGAAAACCATGATGGGTTTGGATGACGTGGATATTGAGCTGGAAGAGCTGCGCCTCGATAATATCATCGCCAACGACCGGCGCGAGAAAGACCGTGAGGGCGACCAGGAATCTGTACTGGCCGATACCTGCCGCTTCCTGGCAGAGGCAGGGTTTACACAAGTGATACCCACCGCCCAGGAAAACCGTTTTATTTCACTTCTTGCATTAAAGTAATTATTCGATGAACAAACATTTGTTGCACCATATTATCCGGCAGCACGCTGCCACACACGGGCATACTATTGCCGTTTCGGCAGGCGGCGCGGAGCTCAGTTATGCAGCGCTCGACAAAAATGCCAACCAACTGGCACACGCACTCATACAGGCAGGGCTGCGCCGCGGCGACCGCGCAGGTGTGTACATGACCGCCTGCGTGGAATACATCATTGCCATTACCGCCATAATGAAGGCAGGGGGTATTTTCCTTCCCCTCGATGCGGCCTACCCGCAGAACAGGATCAGCAGTTTTATTGCCGAAGCAAACCCCGGTATCATACTCACGCTCAGCCATTCGTACCAGGCATGTATAAACTGCTGCGATGCAGCGCACAATCCTGCTGTATTCACCGTCAGTCATACTACCCATGCATTCAGCATCACAACACCCGCCAACGGCGAAACGTATAATGCATTACCGGAAACCGACCCCGGTACGGAACTGGATGGTGATGATGCCAATTACCTGCTCTTTACCTCCGGCTCTACCGGCAAACCCAAGGGCATAGAAGGGCGTCACAAAAGCCTGAGCCATTTTGTACACTGGGAAATGAAACAGTTTGCGCTTGGCACAGATACCCGCATCAGCCTGCTCGCACCGATCACTTTCGATGTAAGCCTGCGCGACATTTTTGTACCACTTGCTGCGGGCGGCACCGTTTGCATACCCGGCGAAAAGGAAAAGCAGGAGCCGGGCCACTTCCTGCAATGGCTCCACAGCGAAGGCATTACGCTTATACACTGTGTACCTTCCTTTCTCCGCCTGCTCATTGCTGCCCTGCAGGATACGCCCGCACTGAAAGACTGCCTGCTTACGGTACAGCATATACTCGTAGCCGGTGAACCGCTCTATGGAAAAGACGTAAATGCATGGAAAGCGCTTGTGGGTAATACCCCTGCACTGGTAAACCTGTATGGCCCATCCGAAACCACGCTGGCCAAGCTCTTCTTCCCGGTAAACGGTAAGCCCTTTGCTGATGGGGCTATTATACCCCTGGGGCAACCCGTGGCCAACACCGTGGCACTGGTGATAAAAGAACAGGCGCTCTGTACAACCGGTGAAGAAGGCGAGATCATGATCAAAACACCCTTTATGACAAGGGGGTATTACAATAACGACCTGCTCAATAAAGAGAAGTTTATACAGAACCCCCTGCACAACGATTTTGATGATATCGTATTCCGTACGGGCGACCTGGGGTATTACGACGATGATAACCTCATCCACTTTACCGGCCGTGCAGACGATATGATCAAGTTCAACGGTAACCGAATCGAACTGGCCGAACTGCAGAAAACAGCGCTGCAATACCCCGATATCCGCGAGGCCGTAGCATTAACGCGCGGCGATGCGGGCGGGCAGGAGCAACTGGTATTATTCTTTACCGCTGTGCAGCCCGTTGCCATACCCGCATTACAGCAGCACTTTGGTTTGCAGTTGCCCGGCTATATGCACCCTGCTTTATTTGTACAACTGGAGCAGTTACCGGTGAATCCCAATGGTAAAACAGACAGGGCAGCGCTGGCCGCCATGGAGCTGAAACCCGCAGAGAGCGGCGAAGCGCTGACGGATGAAACAGAAATAAGCATCGGGCAGATATGGAAAGAGTTATTAAAGGTTGAGCAGGTAACAAGGAGTATGTCGTTCTTCCAGGCGGGCGGCTCCTCCCTCAAAGCCATACAAATGATCTCGAAGATATATAAACAGCGCGGGGTGCTGCTCAATGTGCGTGAAATTATGGCACATCCCACTGTACCCGGTATAAAAACGCTGATCATGGATAAGCTCGGTGTAAACACACCGGCCCCCGCAACAACCGCTGCCACAGATGCAACCCGCCTGCCCGTGATACAGCAGCAGGTACTGCACTGGTCGGCCACCGATGACGGGTGGATGGATTTTAACATGCCTTATGCCTACCATATACAGGGCGCATTGAACACAGCCCTTTTACAAAAAGCCATTACCCGGCTTGGCGAAGCGTACACTTTTTTCCGGCAGGGGCTGCACAACAGTAACGGATACCGGAAGAATATAATACTGTCGGACATATTGCCAGATTACAGCACGATTGATGCTTTGGGAAAGACCGCTGACGATATACACAAACAACTGCTTGCCCTTGCACGTGAGCCTTTTGCCAGGGAAGAGACACCAATGGCCCGTTTCCGCCTGCTGGTAACGGGTGCAGACCAGTATATATTTCTTTTTGTTACGCACCTCTCCGTAAGCGACGGGGTAACCGCGCAGGGCTGGGTAAAAGAACTATGGGGTATTTACCAGGGCCTGCTTAATAATACGCCGTATGACACTGCCATACCGGGTAATACCGCCCTGCTCAGCCGCGAGCAGCAGGAGGGCGGCAAACAGGCCGCATATTGGAAAACCATTTATGAAAAGCGCACCCCGGCAGGATTGCTGCCGGAAGGTAAAGCGTTCAGCAGCGGGGAGCTGCAAAGTCATGCTTTTGCCATCAGCGCAGCAGCATACCGTGCCTGGGATGCCGTACTTGCCGCAACAGGAACCACACTACAGTTTTTCCTGCTGGCCGCAGCAGAGCGGGCCATTGCTTCCCTGCTCAACGGCAAACCCTTTACGTATCATGCCGTGATCAGCGACAGGGGTAATTACACACCCGGTACAGCCGGTAATCTCTTATACTATGTGCCATTTACGGTACAGGGCGCCATACCTGCTGCTGCGGCACACCTGCTGCACGTAAAGGAAGGCCTGCTGCTGGCTATGGATCGCCTGCCTCTGCCCGTTGATACGCAGGCCGCAAGACCGGAGATCGTGATCAATATAGCACCGGGGCAGGAGGGCGGCAGCGGAGAGAATACAGGTATTGAAGTGATGCCTTATACCCGTGTGCTGCACAGGGAACGCTTCCCCGTAAACATCTCGGTAACCATGGCGGAAGATGCCGTACACATCAGTGTTGATCATATCCCTTCAAACGTTAACTTTGGCGCGGGGTTTGAAAATGCTTTCCGCCAGGCCGCTGATACCCTGTGCGATACCCGCAGCCCGTCACAATCATAAAAAAAGCACATGTCTATCCGATTCGCCATACTCAATAACCAACCCATATCAAGACTTACAGAGGTCTTCAATGCTTCATTTGCCAACTATTTTGTACCGTTGAGTCTTACCGAAGAACAACTGGCCGCCAAGTTTGCTGCCGACAATGCAAGGCCCGATCTTTCGATCGGTGCCTTTGATCAGGACGAACTGGTTGGTTTTATCTTTCATGGTATAGACACCATAGAAGGCCGGCAGTATGCCTACAACGGCGGTACCGGTGTATTGCCCGCATACAGGGGCCGGCAACTGGCGAAGCGTATGTACGAAGCTGTATTGCCCCTGCTGAAGGATGCCGGTGTACGGCACTCCGTGCTTGAAGTGGTTACACAGAACGAAAGGGCCATCAGGGTGTACGAAAGTGTTGGCTTTACGATCGACAGAAAAGTGGATTGTTACCGTGGTACAGTAAAAGCGTTACCGCTGCATTCTGCCTATACCGTCAGGACTACCAGCGACCCCATACCGGCATTTGCTGCTGAGTGGGGAGACGTGCAGCCTACCTGGCAGAACAACAATGGCTCGGTAACCCGGCAGGGCGATGCGGTAGTTACCCTTGTTGCCCATAAAGACGATAATATTCCCAAGGGTTTTTTACAGTTCAATAAGAACAACGGGAAACTCCTGCAGATTGCCGTAGCGCCCGAAGCGCGCCAGCGCGGCGTGGCCACCGATCTCATCTCCGTTGCCACAGCCATGCGCTGCGGTAATGTAACGGCCGGTATAGAAGACCTGCACAGCGATCTTGTAGCACTCAATGTTGATGAAAGCGCCACCCACCTGCACCAGTTGTTGCTGAAGATGGGTTTACAGCCGTTTTTATCGCAATATGAAATGAGTTTTGAGTTATGAGGGATGAATGTCACATGCTGAATTATGAAGTGTTGTGATAATATTTCTTAATTCGATAGTGACTGAGATTGAAAGTTACTTTATTCTCAGATGATTAACTGATTATGTAAACAATTATGTATTTATAATTATAGCGAGGAATGAATTTCGAATTAATACAAGCACGGTGGCAAAATGTGAAATGGTATTCTTACAAAATAAATAGCAAGTTCTAAAAGGCCCTCATAGGCTGATGAGAATACAGTGAATTAAACGGACGTGGGAGTTGAAAAGTATATACATCAAATTTTGTTTATCATACATCCTTATTGTGATGTCAGATAAATACAGTATCCGCTAGTCAACATTACGATTGAATCTGCTGTTGGCGAAAAATTAACTCAAAACCCATAACTCACTGTTTTCCTCACCTGGTCTTCATATTGGGTCAGGCGATTTAGATAGGCAATAATTGTCCTATTTATTCAGTATCAATCGTATCAGTTACTGATTGATTTATGCTATTTGAATCACTTGTAAATTCTTTAATATCAAAATAATTTTTTTTGATAGTCAACAGGTCATTAATTGTTCCCATTATAACATCATAATTAGCACCTTTTACAATAGTATAGCAATTGCGGGTTGGCGTTAAAATAATAGTTGTGGGGAAGACTTCCGTGAGTTGATCAATATATTTAAGATGACGATATCCACTCTTCTTTTCCATTTTATCCGGAGTATCATTATTATCTTTTGATACTAAACAATAATAAATATCTACATCTTTTGGAGAAATAAGTTTTGCTTTAAAAGCGTCGCTAAGTTTATTTTTTAATGCTTTGCATGGCCCACACCAATGTGCGGAGATAATGAATAAGGAAACCTTACCTCTTTTAGCGATATCTGAGAATACGATATCTTTATTACCCACGTTCAAAGTTTTTATTTTGTCACTTAAGGAGTAGTCTTTAGTATTTGTTTTGCTATTACCGGTAAGAAAAACAAGTAAAAATACAAAACAGATAATTGATAAGAGTAGAAGTTTATATCTCATATTTTTGATTTTAACTTCTTAGTTTGGGTCTAGCTATCGAAGGCATTCCCGGGCATTCTGACGCAGGGTCACCACATCCTTTAACTGTAGATAAGTTATAGTACTTCTTCAATACTTCATCATGCCCCCAATATATTGTATGTTCTTTTTCGGCAGGGTTGGCACATGCTGAATCACCTTGGAAGAAAAAATGTTGTGTCCAAAAGCTAGTTACTGAAGTATGACTTCCCGTTCTTGCAATAATGTCTCTTTGAAAGGTTTCTCCAACTGTATGTAATTGGGGATCTTCCGTTGGGAGACCATAGCAATAATATGTAGGATCGTGTAATATATATGCTAAATTTTCCGGAACCCAAAATTCACCTTGATATCTACTCATACGCTTGTCTCTTGGTTTGACATAAGTTCTTATTTGAGCATTTATATCAGTTACATTTTGTAAATCGGCAATATCACAGAGTCTTCTCCAATCGTTTAGATCAAAATTGTTATGATCTTTCATGTGATAAACGGGAGAATTTGCACTAACTCCTTCATCATTCATTTTTTTTTGCAATTCATATACGCCACCACTATAGCCTTTACCATTTAAACTTGCATTTCCGATAATAGGATTAACGGATTTTAAAAAATGATTTCTATAATAAGAACTGACTTGATAGTTGCCATTTACAATATGATTAATTATCTTAGTAGAAGCCTCTTTTGAAGAAGAGCCTGTTGAAATACTTTGGGCTATCTTTTTAAGAGCGTTATCAATTCCTAATGGTAATAAATAACCTTTAAGGTCATTTTGCTGGTTTATTTTCTTTGCGAATGCTGATGGCATATTGTACCCCAATATAAGAATGCCGGCAGATCTAATAAATTGGCTTCTTTTCATAAAATGTCTTTTTTTATTATAAAATTCCAATACCAATGTGTTCAATAGTAAGGCTATACGCAAACTTATTTTCTAATATGTTAGCCAAAAGTTTTTCATCATCTAATAATGTAAGCAATCGCGATTTCATTTCATTACCCTTACTCGAATAGTTGCTCTTTTCTATGTCGTCCAAATTTGATGAATTTAAGTCTATGTAATTTAAGAATTGATTGTATTCAACAGAAAGATTAATATGTTTTCGTATGTGCTCTCTTAATTTAAGATCGATTTCTTTATTTTTGTCAATTAATAACTTTAACTCATTTATAAATGAATTATTGTAGCTTAATATGTATGCAGTTGCGGGATAATTGTCTTCATTGAAAGTTTTTCTTAACTCATCTTTTTGAGCTAATAATTTTTGATATTCATTCCATACTTTGATTGTGGCGCTTTTTATAGTGTCTTCATTATTTATCTTAGATGGAGTTGGGGAAACTGAGCCAAATAGATTTGGGCCAAATGTGGTTATAAAAGCAGCAACTACTACAAACACACCTGTTATAATTGCAACTCTTATCTGGGTTTTATGGTCTGTTGTACTCATAACATTAGTTTTTAATCAACTTGTTATAAGCAAATAAGTGACATTAAAAAAGTAATTACAACTTATTTTTGCTGATTTTAATAGGGTAGTATAATTATATAATAAAGATAAGAAAAAAATTATTAGTATAAACAATTAACTTAATTTTTTAGTCCTATACACTAAGAAGCTAAGAACGATTTAATCTTCATATTTACTACCTCTTGACATTATGCGGCGCACCTGTTATATTTACAGTTACAACCTTATTCTTCGCCAGTAAAACCAACAACATGAATGGCATTCTTGAAACAGGGATATCCCTGGTACTCGTTTTCCTGATCTTTAGTATTATCGCATACGTCGTACAGGAGCTCATCTCTGTTAACCTTAAGTTCAGGGGTAATATGCTCTGGAAATCAATGGCACAGCTCTTTGATGGCTTTAACCTCAAAGGCTGGGGTAAGCTTGCGGGCGATATCGATAAAGGACAGGCCAATATTACCGATCTCTTTTACCAGCATCCGCAGATACAAAGCCTGATGAAAGAGAAGATGCGGTTACCCTCCTATATACCCGCCGCCAACTTCGCACTTGCCGTGATGGACCTTATAGCTAAGCAAGCGCCCGCAGCAGGACAAACTGATTTTTTCCAGAAGGTTAAAGACGGCTTAACTACTTTTAAAGCCCAAAACGGCAACCTCGGCCAGATCATAGAAGACCTTATCAATACCTCTACAGACATACAGGACCTGCAAACAAAGATCGAGAACTGGTTTAACGATTATATGAAAAGGGTATCCGGCTGGTACCAGTCGCACATACTGCTGTCTCTGCGGATCATCGCCATTGGACTCGCTATCGGGTTTAACCTTAACGTGATCAAGCTTTCCCGCACGATATACAATAATTCGGAACTCCGTGCCAGCATGGTAGCTGTAGCGGGTAATCTTGTTGACCACCCGGAGATCGTGAATGGCTATCTTAATAAAGACTTCGACAGCAGGAAGAATAATGTTGACACCTATTTCTCCGCACAATTACCGGACTCTGCCAGTGCCGACAGCGCTCAGAAAGCCATGACTGTTAACAAACAATGGTCAGACAGCGTCAGCTCACTGGTGATTAGTTATACAAAAGAAAGCCGGGTACAGATAGACACACTGCTCCGCACGATCAAAGGCACAGGATTGCCTATTGGATGGAGCAGGGCTACGTTCAAAGAAGATTTCTGCGGAAAGGGTTGGGCGGATACCGCGCTTAAATGGTTTCTGGCCATACTCGGGTGGCTCATCACCGCAGGTTGTATTTCCATGGGCGCTCCTTTCTGGTTTGATCTGCTGGTGAAACTCGTTAATTTGAGAAGGTCGGGTGGTAAGCCTGATGAGTCAGCATCTAAATAGTAATTGAGGTATGAGCCTGCCGCAGGCAGGCTCATACCTCAATTACTGATACCGACACGCGATTTCACAAACTCATTCTTCTCCAGCTCATTCAGCATAAACAAGGCTAAATCTCCGGTAGTGATCGAGATCGATGGCTCCGGCGGATAATCAGCACGGGTTTGAAAGACACCTGTAGCTTCTGCGTTGATGATATCCGGCGGACAAACAAATGTCCAGTCGAGGTTACTTTGTTTTAACACTTCGTAAGCCGCAAGGTGTTCGTGACCCACAGGCAGGTACTCCGGCGGATAGCCTTCCATGTCGAGTACGAGATGCTCTTCGTTCGCATTAAGCACACCCATACCACCTATACCGATGATGCGGCGTACACCTGTGGCTTCCATCTGCGCGGCAATATTCTTCATACCGAGGCTGCGTGTTTTATCAGTGCCATCAAAAGCGCCACCCAGGGCGCTCAGTACGGCATCTGTTCCTTTGATGGCTTCGCGTACCTCCGCTTCGTCGAACAAAGCACCTTTGATTAGCGTAAGCCGTTCATTTTCCATATCGATGATGTCGTAAACATTACGTCCGAAAGCCTTTACCGTGTGACCTTTCCATAGGGCCTGCTTTACGAGCTGAAGTCCTGCCTGGCCAGTAGCGCCGAAGATGATGATGTGCATAAGAAAAAAGGTTATGTTGTAAAAGTATCAAAAAAATTTGCCCGTTTGAAAATTCCCCTTCATATTTGCAACAGCAATGAAGCAGAATATTTTAAATAACAAGTGGTGGTGGAGCATAGTCCAATGATTGTGCCAGACCGCTATTGTATTTGAACTAAAATAACTTAAGCCCGGCACATGCCGGGTTTTTTTATTTGCCCGGCAGCCGGAAAAAGTAAGAACAATGAAGAAGATTACGATACAGACAACAGCAAAGAAATTTCTTGCCGACGTATTTACACCGGTGGGTATCTACCTGCGCCTGCGCGACCGGTTCAGGGATACGATACTTTTAGAAAGCACCGACCATCATGCATCCGAAAACAGTTATTCTTTTATCGGCATCAATGCCATTGGTGGTATTGAGGTAAGAGATACACAAACGGTAGAAACCAAGCTGCCCGGCCAGCCCGCTGCCAGAACAGGTATCAGCAGTACCGACCTTGTGCCGCAGATGCTGCACGATTTTATGCAGCACTTTGAAGCCGGGAGCCCGGAACAGAAAGAGGGCCGTTTTGCACAGGGACTGTTTGGGTACACCAGTTACGATGCCATCCGTTTTTTTGATGCCGTTGCACCATCAGACCAGAAACCGCGTGTATCCATACCACTGATGCGTTACCGCCTGTACCAGTACGTGATCGTTATCAATCATTTTAAAGACGAGTTGCTGCTTTGTGAAAACCGTATCGCAGGTATGGAAAGCGATACTGCACTTATCGAATCGTTGATCCGCAGCCGCGACGTGCCCGCTTATCCCTTTGCTGTAAAAGATACTGAACTGTCTAATATGAGCGATGAAGCGTACCTACACATGGTGGAGGAAGGCATACGTCACTGCCATCGCGGCGACGTGTTCCAGATCGTGCTGAGCCGTCGTTTTGAACAGGCTTTTACGGGCGATGAGTTTAACGTGTACCGCGCGCTCCGCAGCATTAATCCATCCCCTTACCTGTTTTATTTCGATTATGGGGAATATAAGCTCATGGGCTCATCGCCCGAAGCACAGTTGATCGTGCAGAACGGTAAGGCCGTGATGCATCCTATAGCAGGCACTTTCCGCCGTACGGGTGATGAGGCGACCGATAAAGCCCTTGCAGAAGCGCTTTTGAATGATGCGAAAGAACTGGCCGAGCACGTGATGCTGGTAGACCTTGCCCGTAACGACCTCAGCCGCCAGTGCGATGATGTGGTAGTAAGCCACTACCGCCAGGTACAGTATTACAGCCATGTTATCCATTTAGTGAGTGAAGTGACGGGGCTGGTGCGCCCCGGCAGCAATCCCTTTGAAGTACTGGCCGCCAGCTTTCCCGCAGGCACGCTCAGCGGCGCACCAAAGATCAGGGCCATGCAACTGATCGATGAACTGGAACCCACAAGCCGCGGCTATTATGGAGGTTGCATCGGCTTTATGGGTTTTGATGGCAGTTGCAACCAGGCCATCATGATACGCACCCTGCTCAGTAAAAACAATACCCTGTATTACCAGGCCGGTGCCGGTGTTGTAGCCGCCAGCCAGCCGGAGAATGAGCTGCAGGAAGTACATAATAAATTAGGTGCATTGAAACAGGCGCTGGTTATGGCCGGTAAACTGGTTTAAATAAAAACGATATGGCAAATCCTTATAAAATACTGGTATTCGACAATTACGATTCCTTTACGTATAACCTGGTGCACCTTGTAGAAAAGATACTGCACTACCGTGTGGAAATACATCGTAACGACCAGCTACCGCTGGAAAAAGTAAAGCAGTACGATAAGATCATATTATCGCCGGGGCCGGGTGTACCCGGAGAGGCAGGATTGCTGCTGCCGCTGATCAGGGAGTATGCTTCCTGCAAATCCATACTCGGCGTATGTCTCGGGCACCAGGCCATCGGGGAAGTATTCGGTGCCCGTCTTGCCAACCTGTCGAAAGTGTATCATGGTGTAGCCACACCCTGCCACATTATAAAACCCGGCACAGGACTATTTGAGGAACTGCCTGCCACTATTGAGGTGGGCCGTTACCACAGTTGGATCGTGGAAGAAGAAGGATTCCCTGGCTGCCTTACCATTACCGCAAAAGACGATGAAGGCCAGATCATGGGGTTAAGACATAACAGTTACGATGTGCAGGGCGTTCAGTTTCATCCCGAGAGTATATTGACCCCTCCCGGAGAACAAATTTTAAAAAACTGGTTAAAGCAGTAACACAACAGCGATGAAGAAAATATTAAACTATTTATTTGAGCATAAGACCCTCAGCCGCGAACAGGCAAAGGAAGTGCTGGTAAATGTAGCGGGTGGGGCGTACAGCGACAGCGAGATAGCGGCCTTCATCACGGTGTACCTCATGCGCAGTATTACCATTGATGAGTTGCAGGGTTTTCGCGATGCCCTGCTTGAGCTATGCGTGCCGGTTGATCTTGATGGACATGATGTGATGGATATTGTAGGCACGGGGGGCGATGGAAAGAATACATTCAATATCTCCACGCTCAGTTGTTTTATCGTAGCCGGCGCCGGGCAAAAAGTAGCCAAGCATGGCAACTATGGTGCATCGAGCATCAGCGGCAGCAGCAATGTAATGGAACAGCTTGGCTACAGGTTCCGTTCAGGATCGGGCGAACTGCAAAAAGAGATAAACGAAGCAGGAATATGCTTTCTGCACGCACCGTTGTTTCATCCTGCATTAAAAGCAGTAGGCGGTATACGCAAAAACCTCGGTGTGCGTACCTTTTTTAACATGCTTGGCCCTATGGTAAACCCTGCCAAACCGAAGTATCAACTGGTAGGCGTGTACAACCTCGAAATGGCGCGTATCTATAATTACCTTTTACAGCAAACCGGCAGCAGCTTTACCATCATCCACAGTCTTGACGGTTACGACGAAATATCGCTCACCAACGATACGAAAGTGATTACCAATACCGGTGAACGTATTATGACTGCGGAACAGTTGGGTAAACGTACGGTAAGTGCAGCCGATCTCTATGGCGGAAACACCGTAGAAGAAGCCGCAAAAATATTTATGACCATCCTGAAAGGTGAAGGCACCTGGGCGCAGAACGCTGTGGTGCTGGCTAATGCAGCGATGGCTTTGCAGGCAACGGGAAAATATCCCAATTACAACGATGCATACAATGCTGCTACGGAAAGCCTCGAAAGTGGGGCAGCCCTGGGGGCTTTAAAGAAACTGGTATGAATATATTAGAACAGATCATCGCATACAAGCGGCAGGAAGTAGCAGAGCGGAAGCAACTGGTAAATACCGGCGCACTGGAAAGGTTGCCCGGTTTGCAGCGAAAAGTATTGTCGCTCCGCGATCACCTGCTTGATCCGCTTCGTACCGGCATCATTGCAGAATTTAAGCGGCGCTCGCCTTCCAAAGGCATCATCAACGACAGGGCCGGTGTGGCAGAGGTAACAGCCGCCTATGCGGCTCATGGCGCCAGCGGTTTGTCTGTACTGACAGACGGCCCTTCTTTTGGTGGATGTGATGGCGACCTGGTTGCGGCACGCGGGAACACCGTTCCTATACTGCGTAAAGACTTTATTATCGACGAGTACCAGGTGCTCGAAGCACGGGCCATCGGTGCCGATGTGATCCTGCTGATTGCCGCCTGCCTGTCGCCCACCGAAGTGGAACAGCTTGCAGGTTTTGCACGGGGCCTTGGGCTGGAAGTATTGTTAGAGATACACAACGAAGCGGAGCTTGGGCATATCAATGATTCGATTGACCTTATAGGGATCAATAACCGCGACCTGAAAAGCTTTACGGTTGACCTCGATCATTCTGTCAGACTTGCCGGGCAGGTACCGGCCGGGAAATTGAAAATAGCGGAAAGTGGTATTCATGATGCAGCAGCAGTACATTTGCTGAAGCAACATGGGTTTACCGGTTTTCTCATCGGTGAACGTTTTATGAAAACACCCGATCCAGCGGTTGCATTTGCCAGTTTTGTAAACGAATTAAAAACAAACCATGAGGGTTAAAGTTTGTGGCATAGCGCAACCCGAACAGCTTACCGGGCTGGCGGCAGCAGGAGCTTCATTTGCAGGATTTATTTTCTATCCCGGTTCGCCGCGGTACTTTCTTAAGCACAATACTCCCGGCGTATTGCGGAAAGAGCGTAACATCAATAAGGTAGGTGTTTTTGTAAATGCCAACCCCGACGAGCTGCTGCGGCTGGTGGATGACTGCGGGCTTCACATGGTACAGCTTCATGGCGACGAGACACCCCGCTATTGCGAAAAGATCGCCAATTATATTTCTGTTATCAAGGCTTTCAGGCTTACAGAAACTTCTAATATCGAATGGCTCACGCGCGATTACGGGGAGGCCTGCGATATGTTTATGTTTGATACTGAAGGAGCAGGGTATGGTGGTACGGGTAAGAAATTTAACTGGGATATGTTGCGTAATACCCGTATGAATAAACCATTCTTCCTCAGCGGAGGTATTGAGCCGGGGGATGCAGCAGCATTAAAAACCTTTGCAGCGGAGCCCGTGGCAAAGTCTTTATTCGCAGTAGACATCAACAGCAGGTTTGAGGTAGTGCCGGGCGTAAAGGATATAGAGAAAGTAAAGACATTTATTAAAGAGTTGGAGTAGCCGCTGCCGCAGAAAAAGTATTATTGTAAAGAACAACAATAACCCTGTTGGATGAAACAATTGTAAGGAAACGAAGCAACAACCAAACCCCGCAGGGGTGACATTATTATAGACGAGTATAATTTCAGTAACGAGTTATACAACCCCGCAGGGGTGACATTATTATAGACGAG
>CAZPXP010000044.1:0-28409 GCA_964590975.1 uncultured Ferruginibacter sp.
GATAGCGACAATCCTACCCCGGACAGCGGCAATCCTACCCCGGACAACGGCAATCCCACCCCGGATAACGACAATCCCACCCCGGATACAGGTTTTTATACTGCGAGGTCATAATTATATAATATACCCGCATCGTTTTATCCCAACTTATTTAACATCTCTTTTAAGAGCTGCAATACTGCATTGCCTACTTTTGCGTATGTCTGAAGATATCATCATACAGATCAGCAACCGCCTCCGTGAAATACGAAAAGACAAAAAAGTAACGCTGCAGGAGCTTGCCGAAACAGCAGGGGTGTCGAAAGGGCTGTTATCACAGATAGAGAACAGCCGTACCATACCCTCCCTTACCGTACTGCTCAGCCTGATCAAAGGGTTAAAAATTGACCTTAACGATTTCTTCCGGGAAATTGATGTACTGGCGGAGGAGAAGGTCATTTTCAGAAAAGCACAGCAATACCAGCCCTTCGAAAAGGAAAACGCGGCAGGCTTCCATTACCAGCGCATCTTTTCCACCACTACTTCGGAGTATCATATCGATTTTGTACTGCTCACCCTCGACACCAACGCCACAAGACCAATGGTTACTACCGATGCCTACGAGTTTAAGTTTGTATTGGAGGGCACGGTAACTTATCATATTGGCGATAAAACCTACCTGATGGAAGAGGGCGACTCTTTATATTTCGACGCTACTGAACCGCACAATCCTGTAAATACGGGAACAGGCAAAGCTGTTTTGCTGGTGGTGTACTTCTTCAAACAAGCCTAAAGCGGGAAATTAACTATTGTTTACTATTTATAAACTTAACTGACATTAATTGATGATTTGTTTAGTATTACTTTACATTTCGTTAACCTAATGGGCACTTTTTGGTAATACCGGGAAACTAAGTTTGCGGCCTAAAACAAACATTGTTTATGAAACAGCAAAAGTTTCCACTCCTGTATTTCCTGGCCGCCGTATGCCTCCTGTTCTGGGCCCCGGCGCTCACTGCACAGGGCATTCTGCAAAACATAAAAGGTAAGGTTACCGATGCCGCTACGGGCAGGGGCCTGCCGGGTGCAACCGTTGCCGCAAAAACATCGGGCAAAACAACGGTAACCGACGAAACGGGTGCCTTTGGCATCAATGCTCAAAAGGGCGAAATCATAGAAATAAGTTATACGGGGTATCAGACCAGTACCCTTACCATTAGTATCGACAAGAATTTTTATACGGTAACCCTGCAACCGGCAAACAAACAACTGGCCGATGTGGTAGTTACTGCACTGGGTATAAAAAAAGATAAAAAGATCATTGGTTATTCTACCCAGGAGATCAGGGGGGAGGAGCTTGTAAAGGCACGCGAACCAAACGCGATCAACTCCCTGGTGGGTAAGGTATCGGGCTTAACGGTAGGCTTATCTGCCGAATTGCTGGGCAGCCCGCAGGTGCTGCTGCGTGGTGGTACCATCTATCTTTTTGTGGTGGATGGTGTTCCTGTTAATTCCGACACCTGGAATATTAATGCAGACGATATCGAAAGCTATACCATATTAAAAGGGCCTGTGGCTTCTGCCCTGTATGGGTATCGCGGCCAAAATGGCGCCATTATTATTACAACGAAAAGGGGCACTAAGGATAAAAGAGGTATTTCCGTAGAGTTTAACAGCAGTACACAGTTTAACAATGGCTTTATTGCTCTTCCTAAAACGCAGGACCTTTACGGCCCCGGCGATCATGGCAAATACAAGTTTGTTGATGGTAAGGGCGGTGGCGTTAACGACAACGACTACGATATCTGGGGGCCTAAATTTGAGGGCCAGCTCATTGAGCAGTACGACAGCCCTGTTGACCCTGTAACGGGTATACGTTCCAAAACGCCATGGGTAGCAAGGGGTAAGGATAACCTGAAACGATTTATACAAACGGGTATCTTATCGGCCAACAATATTGCTGTTTCTGCAAGCGGCGATAAATATGACCTGCGTTTTTCTGTAGGCCATACTTACCAGCGTGGTCTTATACCCAATACCAACCTCAACTCTACCAGTTTTAACCTGGCGTCTTCTTTACGTTTCAGCAAAAAACTCACGCTCGACGCCAACCTTAACTTCAACAAACAGTACACAGATAATATTCCCGATGTAAACTACGGCCCCAACAGTGTTATTTATAATATGACCATCTGGGGCGGCGCCGACTGGAATGTGGATGATATGCGCAATTACTGGCAACCGGGTAAAGAGGGTGTTCAAAGCATTTATGCGGAATACCAGCGCTATCATAACCCGTATTTTATGAGCTACGAATGGCTGCGCGGCCACCACAAGAATGATATCTATGGTTATGTAACGCTCAACTACAAGATCAACAATTATGCTGAGGTGATGGCAAGAAGCGCTATTACTACCTACGATCTTACGCGTACTGAGAAAATGCCTTTTTCTGCACATCCCTACGGACGTGAAGAGGGCCGCGGCGATTACAGGGAAGATAAACGCTCGTTGTTCGAAAACAATACCGAGCTGATGCTGCGCCTCAAATCGCCCAGGATTGCCAGCTTCTTAGGTATCAATGGTTTTATAGGCGCCAACCTGCGCACGTTTAACTATTCATCGAGCTTTGTTACAACTGACTACCTGAACGTACCGAATGTGTACACTTTTGCCAACAGCCGTAACCCGGTAAAGGCTTATAATTTCAATTCTGATATGCGCGTACAGAGTGCTTATACTTCTGTGGATTTTGCACTGGGTAAATATGCCAACCTGAATGCTACAGGACGCATTGATAAACTGTCTGCCCTGTTTTCTAAAAATAATACCTTCTTTTATCCGTCGGTAAATGCAAGCACGGTTATTTCCGACTATACCAAACTGCCGGATTTTATATCCTTCCTTAAACTAAGGGCTTCTTACGCACAGGTGCGTGGCGGTGGTAATTTTGTATCGAACACCATCGGCGCCACACCGGGCAACAGCTACCCCCTCGGTTATGGAACGGAATACTCATCTACTTATGGCGGCCCCTCGTACAGCAACAGCAGCGTGTACGGCACCACTGCCGGTTACAACAATGTAACAGAAGCACGTTTTACGAACTCGCTGATTGATGAAAACATCAAGCCTGATGACCGTAACAGTACAGAGTTTGGCCTCGACCTGCGCTTTTTGAAAAACCGCCTGAATATCGACCTTGCTTATTTCAATTATATCGACGGGCCACAGATCTTCAGCAAACAGATTTCTGCAGCATCGGGCTATACCAATTACACCCTGAATGCTACCAAAACACAAAAAAGGGGCTTTGAGTTTTCTGTATCGGGTACGCCTATTAAAAAGGCCAATGGATTCAGTTGGGATGTATTGCTCAACTGGTCAACCTTTAAGGAAACTTTTAAGGAGCTGCCGGCGGGTGTAACTGCCTTAAATACTTTTTATAAAGTGGGCAGCAGGGTAGACGAAGTGTACATCAGCAAATTTGCACGTACACAGGATGGACAGATTATCAATGATGCCGGTGGACGCCCCATCATTTTACCCGTAGCCCAGTATGCAGGTACTTCTAACCCCGATTGGGTTTGGGGTTTAACCAATAAGTTCAGGTATAAGGATATCACGCTCAGCTTCCAGTTGGATGGCCGCGTGGGTGGGGTAATGGAAGATTATGTAAGAAAGAAAACCTTCCAGGGTGGTCGTCATATTGAAACGGTGGAAGGCGCGCTGGGCGATGCCCGCTACCAGGATTACCTGGGTAATAAAACATACGTAGGTGCGGGTGTAGCCGTATCCAACGGTGTGCCCATTGCTTTTGATGCCAATACCGGGCAGATCACCAACTATGCCGCCCTGCAGTTTACCTCAAACACTACCAAAACTTTTGCACAGGATTATATCAGCCGCGTACACAGCATACCTGAACCCAATATGATGAGCAAGACTTATATGAAACTGCGCGAAGTGGTGCTGGGTTATTCCCTGCCCAAAAAGATACTGGGCAGGTCTTTTGTACAAAGTGCTTCCATATCTTTTGTGGGCCGCAACCTCCTGTATTTTATGAAGGATAACCGCTTTAAAGATGTTGATATTGACCAGTACGCAGGCAGCCAGTCGAGCATTAACCTGCAAACACCTACTACAAGGAGTTATGGCATAAACATCAATCTTGTTTTTTAAACCAATAAAGAAAGTACAATGAAAAAGATTTTATATGTAATGGCTGCAGCAACCGTACTGTTTGGTGCTGCATCCTGTAAAAAGAAATTCGACGATCTGCAAACCGATCCCAACAGGGCCACAGCGGTTCCGGCCAACCTTGTACTGGGTGGGGTACTTTCAGACGTTTATTATCCCCCCTTCAGCCCTACCCAGCGCTGGAACCAGTTTTACTGCTGCAACTACGCCTACTATGGCGATCAGCAATACAACTGGACCAACGTTTCGTACGGTACTTATGGGGTGCTGAAAAATATAGTAAAGATGGAGGAAGAAGCGGCAAAGAGCATTCCCGCACCCAACCCCTACAGCGCCATAGGCAAATTTATGCGGGCCTATCTTTATTATAACCTCACTATGCAAACGGGTGATATACCTATGTCGGAAGCGCTGCAATCGCTCAATAATACCAGGCCGAAGTACGACACACAGAAAGACGTATTTAAGCAGATACTGCTCTGGCTGGAAGAATCGAATACTGATATGGGAACGATTATCACTAAAGGCAATTACGTGCTGGCGGGGGATTTCTATTTTAATAACGACCTCGCAAAATGGAGAAAAGCGGTTGCTGCCTTTAAGATCAGGGTACTGGTTCAACTCAGCCGTTATGAAAATGATGCGGACCTGAATATCAAGCAGAAGTTTGCTGAAACAATGACTAATGGCGCCAAGTATTCGCTTCCCTCGGGTATGGCTGATAATATGCAGTATGTATATAACAGTCAATACAATAAATATCCTACCAACCCGGACTCTTATGGTTTTGATGCGGCCCGTTATAATATGGCGGGTACTTACCTGAATACGCTCGTAAGTTATAAAGATCCCCGCACGTTTTTTGTAGCTGAGCCTGCCGACTCACTGGTGCGTGCCGGTGCTGCACCCAACAGCTTTGCTGCCTTCCAGGGTGCCGGCAGCGGGGAAGACCTGGCCATTATGAGCTCAAATGCAGGTAAAGGTTTATACTCTTTCATCAACCGCAAAAGGTATTACAGTACTTATACTGCCGAAAACTGTATCCAGATCGGTTATCCTGAAATGTGCTTCAATATTGCCGAAGCCATCAACAGGGGTTGGGTTGCCGGTAATGCCGAAGACTGGTACATTAAGGGTATTAAAGCAAGCATCGCTTTTTATGGTATTACTGATGGCACCAATACGGTAACCTTCCAGAAGGTTGGAGGAACGCTTTCGGATTATAACAGTTTTACGATCAACTACGACTGGCTGACCTATTACAATCAACCTGCCATTAAATACGCGGGTAATACTGCTGCTGGCTTAAACCAGATCCTTACACAGAAGTATCTTGCTTTTTACCAGAATAGCGGATGGGAGGCTTATTACAACTGGCGCAGAACGGGTGTGCCTGCTTTTCTTACAGGACCCGGGTCGGGCAACAGCAACAGGGTAGCATTACGGTTCCAATACCCGGTTGCCGAGAAGTCGGTTAACAGCACCAATGTTAACAGCGCTATACAATCGCAGTTTGGCGGCAACGACGACATCAACGCTAAAATGTGGATCATTAAATAAATAAACAGACACAATCACGCAGGGCTGAAATCACTTTTGTAATTTCAGTCCTGCTTTTGTACAGTTACCATTGCATTCGTACAATACAAAATTCAACCATACACAGATGAAGCAGTATAAATATATTTTACTCATAACCTTTTTTGCCGCCTGCTTTACAAGGCTGGCTGCACAGGGAAAAACGGAGAATGTTATTATCGTAACGCTCGATGGCCTTCGCTGGCAGGAGGTTTTTGGTGGGGCCGACCCGGTACTGGTAAAGGATAAAACCTATACCGGCGACAGTTCAACAATCAACAAAGCTTTCTGGCAAAATGATGCGGAGGGCCGGCGGAAAAAGCTGTTTCCTTTTCTGTGGAATACGGTTGCGGTGCAGGGCCAGCTCTATGGCAACCGCTGGCAGGGTAATCTTGTAAATAATGCCAACCGCTACTGGTTCTCTTACCCCGGGTATAATGAAATTTTTACCGGCTACCCCGATACAGCGGTGAACAGTAATGATAAGGTATGGAACCCTAATACGAATGTGCTGGAGTTTATCAATAAACAAAAAAGGTATGCGGGCAAAGTGGCTGCTTTTGCTACCTGGGATGTGTTTCCTTATATACTGAATACTCAACGCAGCGGGCTGTATGTAAATGCTGATGTGGATACGCTGAAGTTTAAACACCCGGCCCTGCAACTGATCAACGATATGCAGTTCCTCACCACGCGGCCCATCAATGTAAGGCCCGATATCTTCACCTATTTTGCTGCACGCGAATATCTTAAAGCGTATAAGCCCAAAGTGCTGTATATCGCTTTTGACGAAACGGACGATTTTGCACATGCGGGCGAATATGACCAGTACCTGAAAAGTGCTTACTCACAGGATGCGATGATTGCCGACCTGTGGAAATACATACAGTCGGACAAGCAGTACAAAGACAAAACCACGCTTATCATTACCTGCGATCATGGCAGGGGCGATAAAAAGAAAGAGAACTGGAAGCATCACGGCAGTGATATAGAGGATGCAGGACAGATATGGATTGCAGCTATAGGCCCGGACACAAAGCCGCTGGGCGAGGTAAAAACACCCGGCACGCTCTACCAGGCGCAGATCGCTGCCAGCCTGGCTGCATTGCTTGGTTTTACCTTTACTGCTGAGCATCCCGTGGCGGAACCAATTACTTCCCTTTATAAATAGTATTGCTATGTTAACAAAGGAACCCCTGCTCATCGCAGACGGGATCATCAGCCTGTTGCTCTCCCGCGGCGGATCTGAATATATCGGCGAGCCCGTTACCAAGCTGGAACACATGGTGCAGAGCGCTATGATCGCCGAAGAAAAAAATCTATCCGAAGAAATGATCATTGCCGCCCTGCTGCACGATATCGGTCATATCTGCACAGAAATGACGGATGAAAATGATATGGATGGCTTTGGGCTTGCCGATCATGAAAAAACCGGTGCGGAGTATTTAAGGAACAATGGTTTTTCGGAGCGCATTGTACAGTGTGTGGCCAATCATGTGCCTGCCAAACGCTATCTCTGTTACAGGTTTACCGAATACTACGATGCACTGTCTGAAGCCAGCAAAAACACCCTTCGCTTTCAGGGTGGCCCGATGAGTATCGGAGAAGCTATTGTATTTGAGGCACACCCCTTTTTTGAGGACATCATCGCCCTCAGAAGGATTGATGAAATGGCAAAGATTGAAAACATGGTATTACCCGGTTCGCTCGACAGGTACCGGGACCTGATCACCGCGCACCTTGCGCTGCAAAACTCCTGATTAATGTATCCAACAATAAGTATGGTGGTATTTGATATGGCAGGCACTACCATCAACGAAGACAACCTCGTGTATAAAACGCTGCAACAGACTTTGTCGAGTGCAGGTTATAACTGTACGCTTGAACTGGTGCTCGCCAACGGCGCGGGTAAAGAGAAAAAGAAAGCCATTACGGATATCCTGCAACAACTGGACGCCGTGGTTACGCCCGCGCAGATCGACGGACTCTTTGCTGCTTTTCTTGTTAACCTCGAACGGGCTTATGCCCATGCGCCCGTAACGCCGCAGGATAATGCGGAAGATGTATTCCTCGCCTTACGGAACAGGGATATAAGGGTGGTATTGAATACAGGGTATGATGAGACAACGGCTATGTCGTTACTCCGCAAGCTCAACTGGTGGGCAGGTGAACAGATCGACGCTGTTATTACGGCAACGGATGTAACTGCAGGCCGCCCTCACCCGGATATGATCTGCCTTGCTATGCAACGGTTTGGATTAACAGAGGCAAAGCGGGTGGCAAAGGTGGGAGATTCTGTTATAGATATTGAAGAAGGCCGCAGCGCGGGTTGCGGGCTGGTGGCGGGCATTACCACGGGCGCGCATTCTTTTGAACAACTGCAAACTGCTGCGCCTGACTATATCATCAACAATCTTATTGAGCTGCTGCCCCTGCTTTAATTACCCATTATGCAAGCGATAACTGGTTTCAGGGAAAATAAAAGTATAAGCCGCTGGCTGCAGCATTCGCCGGTAGTGCTGGTATGCTGTGTTTCCTTTGCTGCCTTTGTGGTCTATTCGAGTATGTATGGGTTTCGTAAACCATATACTTCGGGCTTATATGCCAACCTCAAATTTGCAGGCATATCTTATAAGGTGTGTCTTGTTATTGCGCAGGTACTGGGTTATATGATCAGTAAGTTTTATGGCATCCGGTTTATTGCGGGTATGCAACCGGCAAAGCGGGGCAGGTATATTTTACTGGCCGTACTGGTATCGTGGCTGGCACTTTTTTTATTTGCCATCATACCGCCTCCCTTCAACATCGTCTGCCTGTTTATCAACGGCCTGCCGCTGGGTATCATCTTTGGGCTTGTAATGGGCTATCTCGAAGGCAGGAGAACTACAGAGATCATGGGAGCCTTCCTGGCCATCAGTTTTATTTTTGCCTCGGGCCTGGCAAAAACAACGGGCAAATGGATACTCCTGTACCTTAACATTAACGAGTGGTGGATGCCCTTTACGGCTGGCGCTATTTTTATTATACCGCTTTGTGTTTCGGTATGGCTGCTGCAGCATACGCCACCGCCCACAGCGGAAGATATTGCACAACGTACCGTACGCAACCCCATGACGCAGGAAGAACGACGGGCATTCCTCCGGCAGTTTGGTATAGCTATGATACCCGTTGTGCTCAGCTATTCGATCTTTACCATTGTGCGCGATTTTTCTGAAGACTTTGCGAATGAGCTGTGGATTGAAACAGGTGTGCTGAACAATGCGGGCATCTTTGCGCAAACAAGTACCATCATTTCCCTGGTTGCACTTGCAGTAATTGCCGTTTTCTTTCTTATACGAAATAACTTTACCGCGTTCAGGCTCACGCATTATCTTGTTATGATTGGGGTGGCCATGTCGGCCTTATCTTCTGTACTGTTCAACGTGCAATTGCTGTCGCCCATTGCCTGGATGCTTTTTGCTACTACCGGCTTGTACCTTGCGTACCTGCCTTTTAACTGCCTGTACTTTGAGCGGCTTTTATCAGCCTATAAGATCAGGGGCAATGTGGGCTTTGTTATGTATATCGCCGATGCCTTTGGCTATCTCGGTACGGTAATGGTATTGCTGGTAAAGGAATTTATACCGATACAGTACAAGTGGACCAGCTTTTTTTCTTTTCTCTTTTATACAGCGGGTATCGCAGGTATTATACTTATGGTGATTGCGCTTTGCATACATCATCGATTAACCAAAACAATAAACAGCAGTACATGAAAAAGAAAGCGATCGTGGCCGGGGCGGGTATCGCCGGGCTGGCAACAGCCAGGGCATTATGTTTAAAGGGTTACGATGTAACCGTAATTGAGCGGGGCGAAAAAGCGGTGGGTGCGTCTGTAAGGAACTTTGGCATGATCTGGCCCATCGGGCAGCCGGAAGGTGAATTATTTGAAGCTGCCCTGCGCAGCAAAACGATCTGGAAAGACATTGCAGACAGCAGCGGCCTGTGGTATAATGAATCGGGCAGCCTGCACCTCGCCTACCATCCTGATGAATGGGAGGTATTAGAGCAACTGCATTCCATATTCAGGGAGGCAGGCAGGCCGGTGCTGCTGTCAGGTAAAACGGAAATACTATGCCGCTTCCCTGCGGTAAATCCAGTTGGCTTAATGGGTGCACTGTATAGCGATACGGAAATGATTGTAGACCCGCGGATGGGTATAAAAACCATTGCCGCCTATCTGGAGGAATACCTGGGTGTTCGTTTTATATGGGGTAAAGCTGTAACGGCAGTGGAACCGGGCAGGGTATTTACCGGCGCAGCAGCACATGAAGCAGATGTGGTTATCATTTGCAGCGGTGCAGACTTTGAATCGCTGTATCCCGAACTGTTCAGTACTACCGGCATGACCAAATGTAAGCTGCAAATGATGCGCTTCAGGAGCCGCATACCACAGTTTGATATCGGCACTTCCTTGTGTGCGGGGCTGTCGCTGATTCATTATAGCAGCTTTAGGGCCGCACCGGCACTGGAGGCGCTCCGTAAAAGATATGAAGCAGAGATGCCGGATTATATCCGCCACGGTATACACGTGATGGTATCTCAGAATGATAAAGGCGAACTCACCATTGGCGATTCGCACCAGTATGGCCTTACGCACGATCCCTTTGATGAAGTAGCAATTAACCAGCTTGTGCTGAATTACCTTAAGCAGTTTGCACTAACGGGCGATTGGGAGCTTATACAAACCTGGAATGGGATTTATCCTAAAATGACCAACGGCGCTTCGCATCTTTTCCTGCGGGCAGATGATGGCATTTATATCTTCAATGGCCTGGGTGGAGCAGGCATGACGCTGGGTTTTGGATTGGCGGAGAAGTGTATTGATTTGGTTGAGGGTAAAGAATAAAAAGAGGCTGTCAGTCATGAACAGCCTCCTGAGGTTTAATAATCGGTTGTACGTTGCAATGATAATTTTCCACTGTGGCCGGCGTCCTCACCGGCTGCGGCTTAAGTTATATGGTTATATATAATACTCATCTGCCGTATTCTTTATTCTGTCAGCTTTTCAACCTGTATAAACACGAGTTACTCATCATTCATCACCAGCCTGCCGCAGGCGGGTTTATAACTTGTAACCTGTATGCGGCAGGTAAGCGTATACTTTATAACTACCAGCCCAGGTAATAAGTCTTATCCAACCACGAAGGCCACTTTAACCCGAAGTAAGACTGTAACATTTTCTCTGCCACACAGAAAGCGCCTTCTACCCAACCCTGCTGATCGGAATAAGCTTCCCCGCAGATGTGGATGTTCTCATCGGCCAGGGGCTTTCGCATATATTCCATAACATCTTTTACTGAGAACCCGGCCTTCCAGGCATGGTAGCCCGCACCGAAGGGGTCGTCGGTCCAGTCTTTAAACCAGGTAACATAAGGGTCGGGTATGACAACATCCGGGCCATGCAGTTCCCGCAACTGGCTCATCACTTCATTCACCATCATTTGGGTGGCCTGCACATCGTTCAGCTCGCGCAGCTCTTCTATAGAAGCGCTTTTTGTAGCGCGTACTTCAAAGAGTACCTTATCGTCAGACAGGGCTTTCCAGAAGGTTTCCGTTTCCATATCGCCATAACTGCCAAGCAGCAGGGAGTGGTCGTTAGCAGGGTCGGTACCAAAATAATAGCACTGGCGCAGTGGCAGGTCGGTGATGGAATGGCCAGAGTTGATGTTGAGCGCCTTCCACCAGGGATATTCAAAGCCCATCAGTATTTTAAAAGAGGGCTCCATGATGACTGAGCGTATGTTGTTGTTCAGCTCTGTGCGTTCGTCGATATTAAAGAAGAAGTTGTACTGGTCGAGCAGTTCAAGGGAGCGGCGGGGCATGGCCAGTATAATCCTGTTGGTATATACATTCCATTGCCTGTTAGACTGCATGTTGAGGAAGGTAAGCTGGTATTTATAGTCGCCCTGCCGTGGATGATCCTTAGAGAAGGTCATGAGCTTGTTTTCCGACCAGATGCAGGCCCCATCATATTGCATGTAGGCATTGGCAAGCGCATAGGCAATACTGTCGTAGCCCTCCTCTATGGTGCGGTACTTAATATCGCCACCCGAAAAATCGCCCACCATGTAAGGAAAAGCTTCAGCAGCATTCCAGTTGATGGTATTGGAGTAATACCCCCCGGCATTGGCGAGAAAGCTGTAGCCCTCCTGCGATACCTGGTCTTTGAGCAGGTTCCAGAAGCCGATATCATTTACTTTTCTTCCATTATAGGGTGAGCCTTCAAAGCAATAGGTGAGCTGTGGTTTAACAACATCCCAGTCGCGGCTGGTAAGGGTAAAAGTGTAATCGTATTCTGTTGGCCCCTGTGTAGCTTTCCCTTTAAAGGCAGGGTTGTTTTTAAACCAGGGATCGGCCATCAGCACATCATATATGACTTTATTAAATAACTGATCGGAGTTAAAGCCGAGATCGTCTTCATTGAGCAGGTAATTGGTGCTGAGTTTTTTGCCCTGTGCCTGTTCTACCTGCCAGGCATCCTGCTTTACCCTTTGTTTGCGCAGGTACATGAGCAGGTCGGTGGTGCTGCCCATGGGGAAGTCCACATTAGTCATTTCATCCTTAAAGATCTGCTCGATAAGCGTTGTTACGATCTGCTGCGAGGTGAGGTAGCGCATGCCGCCCAGCTCGCCTACTACGTTCATGCCCGGCAGTGTGGCCGATTCGAGCCTGCCCGCGATGCGGTTGCTCATGTCGAAGATCTGTACCTGGTTGCCGGGGAGCGTGTCGCCTTCGCCGGTCATCAGGCGGTAAGCAGCGTAAAGTCCTGATACCCCGGCGCCTACAATAGCTACTTCTGTTCCCAGTCCGTCGTTAAAGCCCGGGTTGAGTTTTACATTCTTGATGCTCATGGTTATTGTTTTTTATTGGTGATTGGTTTATTGAAAGTGGGGTAGTACTTAAATAAGGCAGTTTCTGCGCTGGTTTTTATCATTTTAATGGTTTTTCAGCAGGTAAAGGTAGAAAACGGCATCACCCGGCATAGCGTAAAAGTACCTGTTCTGAAGTGGGCATTGACACAGGTAAAATGTGGTTTTTGTCGGAATAGCGTTATAAGTTTTCAACAGCAAGTGCATAACAAAAGCCTTCAGTAAAGGTTTTACATTTTAGATTGCAGCCTGGTTTTGGTTCCCGGTTTTGCCTGGGTTAAAAGGGAACCTGGTGAAAGTCCAGGACTATCCCCGTAGCTGTAAACTCCTCAATCATTGTTTAGTTCGCGTGCCACTGTTCCTTACCAAAGGAATGGGAAGGCTTAAACAACGGAGTAAGTCAGAAGACCTGCCAGATCCAAGCACTTGGTAATAAGCTTTCGGGTGAAAAGCTGGTACTGATCGTCTTCGCCGCCTTCCGGCCGGCCTAACACACTCAGCACTGTACTTTTCCTCCGGCGGTACATTTTTAGAAAATATACATTATGCAACATACGGGCGAGATACTCCTGCAGGAAAACAAGGATCGTTTTGTCATCCTGCCCATCAATTACCCCAGGATATGGGAACATTATAAAAGGCATGAGGCCAGTTTCTGGACCGCAGAGGAAATTGACCTGAGCGGCGATATGAAAGACTGGGAAAGTCTTAATGACGGAGAGCGTCATTTTATCAGCCATGTACTGGCGTTTTTTGCTGCAAGCGACGGTATTGTAAATGAGAACCTTGCGGTAAACTTCATGAGCGAGGTGCAATTGCCCGAAGCCCGCTGTTTTTATGGTTTCCAGATCATGATGGAGAATATCCACAGCGAAACATACGCTTTACTGATCGATACTTATATAAAGGATTCTGCAGAAAAACACAAGCTTTTTCATGCGATTGATACGGTACCGGCCGTAAAGAGAAAAGCGGAATGGGCATTACGCTGGATAGAGAACGGCAGTTTTGCAGAAAGACTGGTGGCATTCGCCGCCGTGGAGGGCATTTTCTTCAGTGGCAGCTTCTGTTCTATTTTCTGGATGAAGAAAAGGGGGCTGATGCCGGGCCTTACTTTCAGCAATGAGCTGATCAGCCGCGATGAGGGCCTGCATTGCGAGTTTGCCTGCCTGCTGTATGGTATGCTGCAACAGAAACTGACGCAGGAAGAGGTTAATACGATCATTACAGATGCAGTGGCGATAGAGAAAGAGTTTATTACGGAAGCCCTGCCGGCGGACCTGATTGGTATGAATGCAAAGCTGATGAAGCAATATATTGAATTTGTTGCCGACCGCTGGCTGGCCGAACTGGGCTACCCTAAAGTATATAACGCCTCCAATCCTTTTGATTTTATGGAAATGATCTCCCTGCAGGGGAAAACCAACTTCTTTGAGAAGCGTGTGGGTGATTACCAGAAGTCGGGCGTAATGTCGAACAAGGAAGCGCAGACCTTTTCACTGGAAGAAGATTTTTAATTTTTAAACCTACTATATACTATATACATGTTTGTAATAAAGAGAAATGGCAAGAGGGAACCTGTAAAATTTGATAAGGTAACAGCAAGGATAGAAAAACTGTCGTACAGCCTCAGCCCGATGGTAAATGTAATTGATGTGGCAAAAAAGACGATCGAGGGTATTTATGAAGGGGTGCCTACAACAGAGCTGGATAACCTTGCTGCAGAAACAGCGGCTTCATTAACGATCACGCATCCTGATTACGCCATTCTCGCGTCGAGGATTGCAGTGAGCAACCTGCATAAGAATACAGTGAAGTCATTCTCAGAGACTATGAGAAGGCTGTTTGAATATACGGATGATGTAACGGGTAAAAAAATGCCCCTGATTGCGGAAGATGTGATGCAGATTATTGAGGAGAACGCGGAACTGCTGGACAGTACCATTATCTATGACAGGGATTTTGGGTTTGATTATTTTGGTTTTAAAACGCTGGAGAAGTCGTACCTGCTGCGCATCAACGGTAAGATCGCAGAGCGCCCGCAGCACATGTATATGCGGGTAGCAGTAGGTATTCATAAGCAGGATATAGAAAGCGCCATAAAAACCTACCACCTGATGAGCGAGCGCTGGTTTACGCATGCTACACCCACCTTGTTTAATGCGGGTACTCCAAAGCCGCAGATGAGCAGTTGCTTTTTGCTGACGATGAAGGAAGACAGCATCGACGGTATATATGATACCCTGAAACAAACGGCGAGGATATCGCAGAATGCGGGGGGTATCGGGTTGTCTATCCATAATATAAGAGCTACGGGCAGCTATATCGGCGGAACCAATGGTACGAGCAATGGCATCATCCCAATGCTGCGCGTGTTTAACGATACAGCGAGGTATGTAGACCAGGGCGGCGGAAAACGCAAGGGCGCTTTTGCCATTTATCTTGAACCCTGGCATGCGGATATCATGGATTTTCTTGACCTGAAAAAGAATCATGGTAAGGAGGAATCAAGGGCGAGAGACCTGTTCTATGCTTTATGGATATCCGACCTGTTTATGAAGCGCGTGGAAGCAAACGGGGCATGGAGCCTGTTCTGCCCCAATGAGGCGCCGGGCCTGGCCGATTGCTGGGGCGCTGAGTTTGAAGCGCTGTACACGAAATACGAAGAAGAGGGAAGGGCAAGAAAAACCATCAATGCACAGGAACTGTGGTTTAAGATACTGGATTCGCAGATTGAAACGGGTACCCCGTATATGCTGTATAAGGATGCGGCCAACGGCAAGAGTAACCAGCAGAACCTGGGCACTATTAAAGGCAGCAATCTCTGTACGGAGATCATGGAGTACACATCGCCGGAAGAAGTGGCGGTATGTAATCTCGCTTCGCTGGCGCTGCCCCGCTTTGTTATTGACGGGAAGTTTGATCATGAGAAATTATTTGAAGTGACTTACCAGGTGGTTAAAAACCTGAACGCGGTAATAGATAATAATTATTATCCTGTTGCGGAGGCCAGGTATTCCAATATGCGGCACCGCCCGGTGGGGTTGGGTGTGCAGGGGCTTGCAGATGTATTTATCCTGCTGCGCCTTCCGTTTGAAAGCGACCTTGCCAAACTGCTGAACAAGAATATTTTTGAGACGCTTTATTTTGCGGCGATGACGGCGAGTAAGGACCTGGCTAAAGAGCACGGGGCTTATGAAACGTATGAAGGCTCACCGGTATCGAAGGGTATTTTCCAGTTTGATATGTGGGGGGTAACACCTACCGACCGCTGGAACTGGGCTTTGCTGAAAGAAGAAGTGAAACAATATGGCATCAGGAACTCCCTGCTGGTGGCCCCGATGCCCACAGCATCTACATCGCAGGTGTTTGGTAATAACGAGTGTTTTGAGCCTTATACAAGTAATATTTACACGAGAAGGGTACTGAGCGGAGAATTTATTATCGTAAACAAACATCTGCTGCGCGATCTTGTTAACCTCGGGTTATGGAACAATGCCATGAAGAATAAGATCATTGCGGCCAATGGTTCTGTACAGCATATTGAAGCGATACCTGCGGAGATAAAAGAACTGTATAAAACAGTATGGGAGATCAAACAGCGTAATCTCATTGATATGGCTGCCGACAGGGGGGCTTATATCTGCCAGTCGCAGTCGCTCAACCTGTTTGTTGACAACCCTACGGTATCAAAACTTACTTCAATGCATTTTTATGCGTGGAAGAAAGGATTAAAGACGGGTATGTACTACCTGCGTTCGCAGGCGGCTTCGCAGGCTGTTCAGTTTACAGTAGAGAAACAGGGTGATGTGGAGACCATTCCTTTGATGCCTGATACAACGGCACGGGGCGCAAATACTGAAACTGATGTTGACGCTACGCCTGCTGACGGCCCAACCTGTACCATGCAGGATGGTTGTATCAGTTGCGGCTCCTGAGTTGACCAGCCTTAAAGCAGCGGCAACCACAGACATTCCCACGTAGTATTACCTGTTTTTCCAAACGGGTATTTATGCAGGAAAAACAATCCTTAAATCATCATTCATTTGTACCGGATAGCTGACATTATATTAACTGATTAATATAATGCCAGCTATAACAGGTAAGGCATCGTTCTTACCTGTATAACCTTATCTGCAATTCGGTCTAAAAAATTAGTACTTATGAACCAGGAAACTGTAATTGGTGGCGACGCTTCAGCCGCAACCGGCTCCCGCGCCATCGGCGATGGCATAGCCATGCAATTGGCGTCTATAACATATTGTTCAATTGGCGGAGGTAATATTAAAAATACCGTAGCTAAATACATGCCCGGCTGGACGGTGGTTTGGGAACCCGTAAAGGCGATAGGTGGTAACTACGCTTTTATTGCTTTTAACGGGGTGCAGTATGTGGTAGCGATCAGGGGTTCTATCCTCGACTTTTCGTACGGAGCGTTCCTTGACTGGTTTAAGGAAGATTTTAACATACTGAAACAAACACCATGGGTGTACACTAATGATCCGGGCACTAACCCCATGATTTCCCAGGGGGCTGCCGACGGGTTGGCCAACCTGACTATGCTGATGGACAAAAACGGCAATACCATACTTGGCTTCCTGCTGAAAAATGCCATACCTGCGAGTAAGTTTCTTTGTGTTACAGGCCATAGCCTCGGTGGTAATCTCGCCACTGTTTTTGCGCCCTGGTTATTATACCAGATACAACAGGCGGGTAAGTCTGCACCTGCTATCTTCTCCGTATTAACCTTTGCTTCGCCCACTTCCTGGAATGGCGCTTTTGCAGAACAGTTCGACAATGCATTTACGAATAGCTGGCGGTACTACAATGTTATTGATATTGTACCTTTTTCGGCCTGCAATGTGGTAGGTTTGGGCAATCTTTATCCACCCCCGGCGCCAGCAGCTACGAGCATATCAGCTACTTATGATGGCATAACCATAACACTCTCCGAGGTTTTTGATGCCATTGCCTTAATAATCGCCGGTAGTGAGATCGTCAATAAATCGGTATATGCCCAGGTAAACAGTAAAAGGGGGTCTATTGCTTTGAATACCAACCAGCAGATATACCCTGTTACTGCTACAGACCCATTGGTGCAATGGTTTGAGCAGGCGGGACAGCAGCATGATCATAACCACTACCTCGACTGGCTGGGTACTCCTGAAATTAATTGTGTAAAGTAGTAGCAGCATCGTTTTCCAGACGGGCATTCCTGGCCCGTTGTTTACGGCTGAAATAACCGGCAAGCACAGTTTTACGGTTTTCCTTTTCAGCTTTTTTCTTTTTCTTGCCCCGGCCGAGCCAGATCATGATGCCCGTAACGGGAAGCGAAGCGGCAAAAAGACTGGCCAGGAAGTAAACGATCTTACTGCCGATGCCCAGCGCGTGTATCCTGCCGGTATGAAAGTCGAAGTTGCTGCGTGCCACCTTGTCGTAGCCATTATTGTTTTTGTATAAATCTTCACGCAGCAGCTCTCCGGAGTATCTATCAAAAAAGAGCGTATTTTGTTTGCGTACGATGGTATAAGGATAGCGCATAAGTACGCGTATGGGCTGTTTTGGGTTTGCCGGCCGGTTTATAAATACCTGCGATGCGCCGGGGTAAAGCGCTGCCGCTTTTTCATAGGCAGACTCCATGGTAATTGTTTCAGGACCGGCTTTACTTTTATTTACGGGAGCTTTTGCTTGTACAATACGGTTGCCAGTAACAAAGGCGGTAAACTGCTTTACCCAGTCGAACATCCAGAACATGCCGGTGAGGGAGACGACGAGCAGCACCAGCAGGGCATAAAAACCCAGTACGCTGTGGAGGTCCCAGGTAAATCGTTTCTTGTTTTCCGTTTTCCAGTTGATGCGCAGTGCGCGTTTCAGCAAACGTTTTTGTTTGGGCCACCATACGATGAGGCCGGTTACACAAAGAATAAAAAAGATCAGTACGTTCCAGCGCACAATCTCGTTGCCCACTTTGCCGAGGTGCAGGTTAACGTGGAGTTCTTCTATCCAGTTGAAAAAATCGTCGTCTGAATTACGTACGCCAATAACGGCCTTTGTATAGGGATTGACAGAGATGGCTTTACCGGTTACGGTGTGGTAGATCACTGTGGCATCCGCAGCAGTTTTGAACCGTACCTGGCTGATGGTATCGGCCGGGTATTGGGTTCGTATTGTGGCACTGAGGCTGTCGAGCGGTTGCCGTACTGCTCTATCGGGCACATCTGCATAGAAATATTTCCGCTGGAAGATATCGCGGCCTTCTTCTTCAAAGACATAAATACATCCCGAAAGGGCAACAATAAAAACGACGATGCTGCTGGCTATGCCGAGCCAGCGGTGCAGCCACAGGAACATGGCCCTTGTTTGCCGGCGTAGAGTTTTTTTCTTTTTCAACCTGTTGTTTTTGAAGAGCCCGGGATTGCGCTGCAGCGCAACATCTATCGAACCATTATAAAACCAGTTTTTTTAGAGCTTCCTGTAGAGAACAGGAAGCTCTTTTCTTAATTAAGGAACACCATAGGCCCCACCCAATAGTTTATACAACAATGAGAGACCAGCCACCTAAAGGATGGGGGTTATGGTGTGGTTGTGTTATTTTGATTGCAAATATGAAGGCATAAATAAACGGGGAGGTTACAGATTCAGAAAAACGATTTACGCAAAGTGAAAATCATAAGCTTGTTAAAGCCGTTTTGCAGGCTGCTATTGCAAGGAGGGAGTTGTATTTATTGCTGGTAAAAAACGTTGTATCTATGGCACTTCATTGCCTGCAGAAGCCCGCCAGAGCATAAACCATTCTTCGGAAGAGAGGTGAATATCGGCGGCTGCCACCGCCTGCCGTATGCGTTCGGCTTTGGCCGTGCCTAATACAGGCAGTATGCCTGATGGGTGCCGCATCAGCCAGGCCAGCAGCACCTGGTCGGCCCCGCATTGGTATTGCTTGCCCAGCATACCGGCTACGGCCTGTATGCGCAGCTCCTGTTCATCAGTACCGGTAAAGATATTACCCCCGCCCAGGGGGCTCCAGGCCATGGGTATGATCTTATTTGTAATACAGTGATCGAACGTGCCATCGGTAAACGGATCGAGGCGGAGCACCGAAGCTTCTACCTGGTTATACCCAATGGGGAAGCGGGAATGTATAAGTGTGGCTTGTGATGGTGTAAAGTTGGAAACACCAAACTCAAGCACCTTGCCCGATTGCTTTAATACAGTAAATGCTTCTGCTATTTTGTCGGGGTCCATCAGCGGATCGGGGCGATGCAGAAGCAGGATATCGATATGGTCGGTATGGAGTTGCTGCAAAGAGTTTTCTACCGATTGCAGGATATGCGCGCGGCCGGTATCGTAAGACTTTATATGGTGCTGCGGCCGGTTGGGGCTGATCATTTTTATACCGCACTTGGTAATGATCTGCATCTGGCGGCGCAGCGAGGGTTCTGCCGCCAGTGCTTCCCCAAATTCTGCTTCGGTGGTATAATGCCCGTAAATATCTGCGTGGTCGAAGGTGGTAATACCGGCGTTGAGGCATTCGTGAATCATAGCCGCATATTGCTGCGTACTGAACTGCGCGCCCCATGCGCCCCATTTCATTGTACCTGCTATCGGTTTGGAAAGTTTCATGTATGCTTATTATAATAGATGCTAATGTAAGGAAATGGCGGGATTCCTGTTTCTGTAAGTATCAACTAAGCATTGTGGAAGGATTCTTACAGCGTTTAATGGGTAGCATTTTGGATTAATAAACCAGTAAAACCAGGAGTCATTCAACCATTGTGTTATAGCCTGTGTGGTAATGCTAATATCTGCAAAACTTTATCAGCCTTAGTAAATATGGGTACAGTCTAAGGCTAAAAGACCACCCGTTGCAGTAGGGGCTTAACTGGTTTCGGGATACCAGATGATTGCAGTAGGATCAAAAAATGGGGCTATAGGGTTAATTCCTGTCCAGCGGACTTTTAATATGGCTTAGCGTTCGATTGCTAACGTGGGTATAGCGTTGTGTTGTTTTTATATCATTATGCCCAAGTAATTTTTGAATCAGCGAGATATCCGTGCCATATTCATGCAAATGTGTGGCATAGCTGTGGCGCAAAGCATGGATGCCGACAGCTTTATTGATCTTTGCCTTTTGCATAGCTTGTTTAAAAACAGCCTGCGCACTACGCTTTGCATACTGACGGCCATGCTGTCCTTCAAAAAGGTATATTTCGGGTTTGAAGGATTTATAATAACTACGCAGATCTGCCAGTATGGATTTCGGCAGGTTCACATACCGGTCTTTCTTACCTTTGGCAGTTTGGATGAGCACCTGCATACGATTGCTGTCTATATCGGTTATTTTAAGGTTGACTACTTCACTTACGCGTAATCCCATGCCATAGCAAAGCGAGAGCAGGAGTTTGTGTTTGGGATTTTCCAGCACGTCCAGCATTTTCCGGATATCATCTTTACTTAAAACTTTTGGAAGGCTTGAGGGCTTCTTTGGGCGTGGAATTTCAGCCGTGATTTTAGGGCGCTTCAGTACTTGCTCCCAATAGAACTTAATTGCATTGATACGGCTGTGCAGTTGATTTTCGGAAATCTTCAATTTTTCTATGCAATACAGGAAGTAGCTTTTGAGCCTTGCCACATCCAGCCTTTGCACCGGAACATCTTTTAAAGTGTACAACAATTGTGCGAACTCAGTCGTATAGGTTTTCTGTGTATTCGGGCTATAGGCCTTTAGAACCAAAACCTGGCGTAATGCTTCTAATGCTTTTGCATTTTCGGAAGATATTTTTTGAAATACGGCTTTGCCTGCCAGCGGCAATGGCGGCAGTTTAAATACCTGCCTGAAATGGGCGTTATCAGGTACATACCAGGCTTTCTGTGAGGCACTCCACCGGGCAGAAATGGTGGTCATCTCTTTATTCAGTTCGGGATCATAGCTAAACCGAACCCATATAACATCCCTGTTTTTGTGAGTGCCAAACGAATAAGATACATCTCTCATTTGCGAGGATTTTAGATATACAAAACACGTATAGCGCAAAATAAATAAATTATTATTGCCAACGTAAAGATTTATACAAAACACGCATAGGTATTAATTTTATAACCTATTGATAAATAAAGCAAAACCGGGTTATAGTAACTATTTTTGAAAATCGAATAATTGCGTATATTTATGAGTTGGTTGCAATTCTATTGGACACCCTACAATGTTGGAAAAAGGGACATAACTTACTGCGACTCTTCCCTTTAAAATAGCTAAATTTGACCCAAACAGACCCAACTTGATGTTACAGGATAAGAAAACGATTATTACTCCATATTATCGGACGGATTTAGGACAGGCATATTTAGGTGACAGCCTTAAATTGATGAAGTTAATCCCGGACAACTCTGTTAACCTTGTCTTGACTTCCCCACCCTTTGCGTTGACACGGCAAAAGGAATACGGTAACAAACAGGAACAAGAATATATTGACTGGTTTTTACAATTTTCGGCAGAGTTTTATAGAATTATAAAGCCCAATGGTTCTGTTGCTATAGACCTTGGTGGGGCTTACTTGCCTGGACATCCAGTAAGGAGCATTTATCAATATGAATTACTTGTAAGGCTTTGTAGGGAACAGAAATTCTTTTTAGCGCAAGAGTTTTTTCACTATAATCCTGCCCGACTTCCAGCACCAGCCGAATGGGTTAATGTTCGTAGAATAAGAGTAAAAGATTCTGTAAATATTGTTTGGTGGCTTTCAAAAACTGAAAACCCAAAGGCTGACAATAAAAACGTACTTAAACCTTATTCAGAAAGTATGAAGTCATTGCTTAAAAATGGTTACAAAGCACAGCTTAGACCAAGCGGACATGACATTTCTGATAAATTTTCAACTGATAACGGTGGAGCTATTCCCCCAAACCTAATGGAGATAGCAAACACAGAAAGTAATAGTTACTACATGAAAAAGTGTAAGGAATTGGGTTTAAAACCTCATCCTGCACGGTTCCCAAAAGACTTTGCCGACTTCTTTATAAAATTTGCAACCAATGAGGGTGATTTAGTTATTGACCCATTCGCAGGAAGTAATACAACAGGTTATGCAGCTCAACTTTTAAATCGTAAGTGGTTAGCATTTGAGATTAGCGAACCATATTTAGAATGTAGCAAAATCCGTTTTGAAGAAGAACCAAATCTGTTTAATCAAGAATCAAAATTGAATGGCAAAAGCAAATCACAGAAAGTACGAGTTGCTTGATAACATTGTTCAAGCTATAAATGAAAGCGGTTGGAACGTTCTGTATGCAGGCGATACTTCACAGCACCCATTTCTTTTAAAAATTTATAAAGACGACGAAAGGTATTTAACTCGTATTTACATTTGGAATTTAACGCATGGTGGTGGTGCAGCAAGACCAGTAGATGAATATCGTATTCAAATAACTGGAGTTACAAGATTTGAACAAAGAGCAGGTGAAAAAACTTTGATATTAGGTTGGTGGGAACAGGTTGGTGTATTTGCAGGCTTTGACTTTAATAAGCACAATGGAAGACTTGGAGCTTCGCCTTCAATACAAATAAGAGAAGAAAATTTAAGGAACGCTTTAATCAATGGCTTTTCTCCCTGCGACAGAGGTAACGGAGAAATTGCAATTGCTTTTCGACCCGATTTTTTTGGCGACTATGTAAAAAACTTGGAAAGTCTTCACGAACTTGGAGAAAGTGCAGCAGAAGTAGCAATAGCAGAACAAGTTGCTGCAGGTAATCTTCAAGTAAATAGTCAGGAAGTTGAGGCACTTCCTGAAGAAAGGCAATCAACGATTGCAACCATTAACAGAAAACTAAGAGAGAAAAGTTTTACTAAAAGGGTACTAACTGCATACGGAAATCAGTGTGCATTTAGCGGTATGCAATTAAAACTTGTTGACGCTGCACATATACTTCCAGTAAGTGAACTAACTTCCACAGATGACACTTCAAACGGAATTTCACTTTCCGCACTTTATCATAGGGCTTTTGACAGAGGCTTAGTTACATTGAATGAGCAATATCAAATTGTAATCAATGAAGCAAAAATGGACAAGCTAAGAGAAATTGGTTTTGACGGCGGCATGGACACTTTCAGAGACAATTTACGACCAATGATTATTGTTCCGCCAGCAGTAAATGACAGACCAAACATAAATTTTGTTCGTGGTGCAAACATACTTAGAGGCTGGTAACTTAAGCCAGTTCGGTGTGACGAAGAACTGCAACCAACATGGGTATTGCCAAAATGCAGGCTGACGGAAGCCGTGTTTCAACTGTTGTAATTCTGCTGAGCTGCATATCCAGCTGGACATTAAAAATTTAGCTGTAGAATATATTATCAACTTTTTATCTTTACTCAACAGCAGTTAGCCGGGGCGGACGGAATTCTATTCCCTGCACTTCGGCAATACCTGACCGTTAGCAGCAACTTTAAATCAGCATCAATGAATCAATTACGTAAAATAGTAACGACCATATTGACTATTAGTTTTATCAATACCAATTGTTACAGCCAAAACAAGTGGACTGTTTACCATTTGAATGGGAAAGTTAAGGAGTTAATAACGGAAAATATTACATACGGGGGGCGAACTGAAATTCAATTTACAGACAAAGGCTATTATAATAGTTATCGTGATTGGGGTTCAGATCAAAAGGAAATCAGTCGAGAAATTTATTGGAGAGACAATAATGGCAAATTAACTTCCATTGATTTTCTTAACGGAGATAAGTCTACTTTCATTTATTATGATAATGGAAAAACTAAATCGTATTCACGTTACACAAATGAAAAAATGCTCCTTTATCGAATCGACTACAAATATGAATTTAATAACAATGGTAAAATAAGAGAAGAAACTTCTATTGTTATTGAGAATGATCAAACAGAAACTACAATTACAAAATACCTCTATGACACCAAAGGAAATCTAATTGAGCAAAATGAGGAAAGTCTTAAAGGAACTATTAAATATTTTAAAATAGAAAAATATGACACATTGGGTAGAACTATTGAAATAGAAAATTCATCAAACATCAAAGAAGATAAAGTACAACGAGAGAAATATCTATTTAAAGGAAATGAAAAACTACCTATTGAAAGTAGAAGCTATAAAGACGGGAAATTGTGGAGTGAATTTATTTATACAAATGATTCTCATGGAAACCCAATAAAAATAGTCAAGAAAAATTATCTTAATGAATCAATAACGGATGTTGAAATTAATGATTATATATATGACCTTCAAGGAAATTGGATTAAAAAGACTACCAATAATGTTTATCAGGAAAAGAGCTTTAAATCATATCCTATCATTACTCAAAGAAAAATTGTATACTATTAAAGCCGCTGCTAACAGGAGCATTACCTCAAACCGGGCTGGAGCAGCAAATGCCGGGCAACAAATCGCTAATCGGCAGCAACATAACAGATGGATAAGACCTAAATGAAATCACATAAAAACTAAAATTCACGTGTTTAATCAGGCATTGCCACCAGGCTGATTGAACAAGAAATATCCGGTCTGCGGTAATGCCGGCCGTTATGTGCAATTATATGAGGACACTCTCTGCGATATTGTTACTTTCTTTTTTCTCTCTTTCATCAAAGGGACAACTAAGCATTTACAGAAAACATTCACCAAGCATTGACAGTTCAGACTTAGTAATAGCAAAACTGTCAAAGCAAAAACTTTACGACAATGCTTTAACTATTTTAAACAAAGCCATTAATGACAAGCCCCAGGACGGAATCAATTACTTTAATAGGGCTGTTGTTAAGTATTATAAATTCGGTGAAAACGATGAACACGGGGTTGACACATCTATTTATAATGACTGCAAAAGAGCAATAACAAATGGATATGACAGCCCAGAGCTTCACTATTTAATGTTTTCTTTGTTGCATCCAAACTTAGCCTTGTATGACGAAGAAGGAAATAGAAAAGACATCACATTTGAAGATGCTAAAGAAGAAATAGACAAGGCAATTGAAAAAAGCACAGAAAGACCTATTAAGTATAAGTTCGCAAGAATGATTTTATTGTACCACCAATTTGAACTTTTTCTTATTGGCAATGAAAATAAAAGTGTTGAAAATAAGGCTAATTTTCAAGAGACTCAATCTTTAAAATTCGACTGTGAATTTGTTCTATCAAGTACAAAAAGCACCGATAAAATCGGGGTTTCAAACTATATACTTTCACAACTATCCTATTTCATTGAAAATGACACGATAGCTGCAATTCGTTTTCTTACTGATGCAATTACAGCAGATACAAGTAAAATTAAGTATGTACAAGAAAGAGCAAGAATGAAGTATGAGATAGGTAATTACCGAGGTGCAATAATTGATTACAACAAATACTTGGCGAAAGAGAAAAGACCCGAAGATTTTATTGTTTTGGGTAATTGTTATGCACTAATTAATGAAAAAAATACAGCCATAACGACCTACACAAAAAGCATTTCATTGATTAATGAGGAACTTCAATTAATAAACAAAAATAAAAGCAAGGCAAATATTAAGACGTTTGACGATTATGCTGGAGATATTAGAGCAAATCATTTGAAATACAAAATTGGTCAGGCATATTTCTGTCGTGGGGTGACATATCTCGATTTGAATAACAAAACGAAAGCTTGTATAGATTTAAACAAAGCCATAGACTACGGATATAAAGATGCACAAGAAGTAATTACTGAAAGCTGCCAATAATTATGACACAATCCAATACCGCAAAGAGAATAACTGCACATAACAAAAGGTTTGCCGCAAGGCTGGCGGACGTAGTAACAATCGGCAGTTGTACTACTATCATCTAATATCGGGCTTGACCGAATTCTATTTGGCTTTTAGTTGTTAACTTCATCATCAGTTTTTTCAATCGGCTTCAGTTGCCGGGCGGACACAGCAACTATTCCAGCCCTGCGGCAAGCCTCGAACGTTAGCGGCAAGGCTTTGGAAACGGTGCACCTTAAAATATAATCGGGTAAAATTTAAAGAAATCAATTTAATATGTGTAACCTAACAACAACTGAAGTAACCCTCTTGATTGATTTTATTTTCAAGTTTATTGCAGCATTTGCGGTTATTTGGGGTTTTTTCCAATTGAAGGAAGTAAGAAAAAAACGCCTGATAGATATGTATTGGAAGATTGGGGATTTATACACATCTCAAGAACAAAGGCTCGCTCGTAAGAATATTCGCATTATAGGCACGAATTTTCTTCAAGGTGTAGAAGTAACAAATGAGAACATTGAAGAATGGTCTAAAAAGTATAATGAAAAATACCACAAAGCAAAGATAGACTCCAGTGAAAAGGAGGTTGACTCAAGCATCTTAAATCACCTAAGGTTTCTAAATCAAGTAGGAGTTCTTCTAAAACGGAATTTGATAGACGAAGACATGTTGTTTGGCTTGATAGGGGTAAGTTTGAAAATACATTACCCAATCATCAGAATGATACTAAAAGCACATAGGGATGACCACAAAACTCCTCACTTATACTCAGATTTAGAAATAACCTGGGAAAGACATGAAATGTGGGCGAACAGAAAAAACTATTAATGAAATGAAATTTAAAGCAAATCACATCTCAGACATTTATGAACTGATATACTCTTATCGGGTTTCTAAACTAATAATGGTTGCGGTTGACTATGGCTTGTTCGACTTGCTTAAAGATACCTCTCTCTCTATTTCAGAAATTGAGAGTAAAACTCACCTTGAGAATTACCTTGTCGAACCTTTAATTCTTTCTCTTAGTGAAATAGGACTTCTAATTGAAGAAGGCAATAAGTTTAGGAACCTTCAATTAACAAATGAATGCTTACTGTCTGAAAGCCCCGACAGCTTAGTACCTTACATTATTGACAGTTTTTCCAAAGACAATAGAGCATTTTTAAAGGAATATCCTATTCATACAGACACAGACCTTGTGAAACGAATGACAAGTTCAACGGAGTTTTATTTGACCTTCCCTTTCAAACAAAATAGAGTTCCGATATTTAATTCATTCATAGACATTGGTGGTAACATCGGCCGACTTTCAGTTGAAATTTGTGACATTTACAAACAAGCAAAGGGAATTTTATTTGACAAATTTGACGAAGATAAATGTTCAATTGCAGTTGCTGAAAAATTCATAAAAGAGAATTCCGCTAATGTTGAAATTCTTCGAGGCGACTACTTTAATATTCCTTCAAATTTAAACGCAGACTTGGCTGTAATTGCACGGTGTTTACATCATCATACAAACAGTGAGTGTCTTCAAATTTTAAAAAACATTGCAACCGTTTCGGGGTATGTAATAATCATTGACCGCATGTTTAAAGATGACAAAGACAATTATCTTTTTGGGCATCTACAAAGTTTATCAATGTCATCCAATCGTAGAGCAAAAATGTATATGCGAAGAATTTCAGACTATATTAAATTTTTGGAAGAAGCGGGGTTTGACTATTGTGAAAATTATTTGAGTGTAGGGACCAATAATTATTTCGGTCTTGTTGGAAAACTCAAAGGACATAATGCAAAGTAGTAGCCCAGCCGCTAACATCGTATTGGCAATAGTGGGGCTGACAGTTGTAAACTCAACACTTGTAATTCGATTGGGCATTTGTACAAATGTTGGGCTGACGTTTTTCATATGCCCCACCATCGCCAATACGTAGACGTCAGACTGTGAAAAAACTCCTCCGCCATTAAATATCTGTTTGTACAATTTCAT
>CAZPXP010000045.1:0-28405 GCA_964590975.1 uncultured Ferruginibacter sp.
CGAGCTGCCCGGTAGCTTCGCCCGGCAGGTTAAATAAGTGAGCGTCTGTTTTGTAATTGGCTTTTTTACCCGCAAGAGCAGCCTTTAACGAAAGGATAGAAACCCCTTCATTGCCGCCATCATTAAAGGCCGCAGCCATCGGGGCATGCAGAGTAGCGATTTTTAGTTTAGTATATATATGCGAGTGTAATACCGTAATGTCACTGAAGCCAATAATCCATTTGGGGTGTTTTTTGAACCGGGTAAAGTTGAGCCGGTCAATGATCCTGCTTACACCATATCCGCCACGGCCACAAAGTATGGCGTTGATGCTGTCATCGTCAAGCATGGCCTGGAGTTCGTCAGCCCGTTCATCATCTGTGCCACTGAAGTAATTAACAGAAGCGCTGCCCAGAGTTTTACCCACCATCACCTGGTAACCCCAGCTTTGCAGGGTATTGATACAGGTTTGTGCCTTTTCAGCAGCCATATAACCCGCAGGGCAGGTGATACCGATAGTATCGCCTTTTTTAAGGTAGGGGGGAGTCTTGATCATGCCACAAAGTTAATGGATGGAATAACAGGTAACCGTGCTTTATATTTCTTTGAGCGTTCCACCCGTCGCTGTTACAGTCAGCCGGTGGGCAACACCGCACTTCAGTGCAAAATTATTTCTTTGATGTCCTACCGGAAAGTCAAAGCATACAGGGTAGGTATACTCCTTTGTTACCTCCGCAACAATCTCTTCCAGCGTACGGCCAAACACTTCACCCGGCTCATCCGGTTTAATCTTGAACCCACCAATGATCAATGCTGCCAGTTTGCTGAGCTTACCCGTGCGTTTAAGATTCCAGAACATGCGATCAATACTATACAGGTATTCCCCCGTATCTTCTGCAAAAAGAATCTTACCATCAGTGTTAATATCACTTTTCGTTCCCGCCAGGGTTTCCAGCATCTTTAAGTTACCACCGGTAAGCCTGCCCGTAACTGCACCGGTACGGTTGGCCGGGTTTGGATTGGTGGTGTACTGCATCTTTTCGCCGGAAAGCGCTTTATAGATCGAGAGAATTGTCTCTACCTGTATAGGTTCAGCCTGCGCCCAGTCTTTTGGAAAACTGTTGCACATCTTCGAGTGAATAGAAGCGATGCCATAGTTACGGCTGAGGTGACTATGAATAACCGTAACGTCGCTGAAGCCAATGATCCATTTAGGTGCCGCAACAAACCTTTTAAAATTGAGCCGGTCAATGATCCTGCCCATGCCATACCCGCCACGGGCACAAAGAATGGCTTTTATACTCCTGTCATCCAGCATCTCCTGGAAGTCTGCCGTACGTTCCTCGTCTGTGCCCCCGAAGGTGAAATCTTTTTTACCGATAGTATCCCCCGCTTTTATCGTAAATCCCCAGCTTTCGATCTGTTTTACAGCAGGCAGTATGTCCTCGGGAGTAATATAGCCCGCCGGGCTGGTAATTCCGATGGTGTCACCGGGTTTGAGATAAGGAGGGATCCTGAAGGCGGCAGGATACATTTCAGGAACTGCCCCCTGGTATTTTTGCTGCGCCTTGTTCAGCAGGGGTAAACCTGCGGTAGCCAGCATAGAAGATAAAAATGCCTTCCTTTTCATAAAGCTAAAGTACGGGAAAAATATACCCGTGGCCATCCTTAAAAAAACTTCTCCTGTCACCCAACCCTTTTTCACCCGGCAGTAGTTCCTTATATTAGATGAACCATTTGATCTCAAAACGCTTTTTGGAAACTGATACCGCCATATTAATAGAAGGGTGCCGGCGCAACAACCTGCAAAGCCAGCAGCAGTTGTACCGGCTGTTCTATCCCGATATGATCAAGATCTGTTTCCGGTATGCACACGATGCCGATAGCGCAGGTACAATCTATAACAATGCCATGCTCAAGGTATTTAAAAACATTGGCGCTTATACGGAGGAAGGTAAGCTGGCAGCATGGGTAAAAACCATCGTTATCAACTGTTGTATCGATTACAGTAAGCAGAAAAACATATTCAGGGAGTCCGTACCCTATTTCCCCGAAGAGGATACCGGCCTGCGCCCCGAGGCGTTGGACAGGATATCGGGCAAAGAGATCAAGCAGCTCATAGGCACCCTGCCCGGGGCCACAGCCACAGTATTCAATATGTATGTGTACGAAGGATTTACCCATAAACAGATCGGCGAAGTGCTGGGCATCAGTGATGGTACAAGCAAATGGCATTTGAGTGAAGCACGTAAGCAGCTCAGGCAAAAAATTGAACAACTGTCTAAAAACGAATTGAAGATCAATGCAGCAGGATAATACGATAGAAAACAAATTGCAGCAACTGGAGAACCAGCGCCTGCCCGACCTCAGCCAGATGGATGCACACTGGGCAGCAATGGAAGCTACCTTGCTCGCAGACCAGCCCCGGCCCGGCAGGTACAAACGCTGGTGGCTTGCACTCGCAGCCATAGTAATTACAGGAGGGATGTTCATCTTATTGAAAACTAAAGAACAAAATCAATTACAGCAACCGCCTGTCGCATCAGTAACAGGCAAACACGCCGGTGTAAAGCCCGACAGTACACCCACATCCCGTACGGTAACCAGCGGGGATACCATAAAACTCATCCAGGCGCCGCCCGTAAAACACAGGAGCGGAGGAATCAGATCTGTTGCTGTTGCAGACACTGTGCTGAAGCGTATCGATACGGTCTACTTCAACCTTAATTTTATTGATTGTTCCGAGAAGACAAAAAAGAAACTTGTTAGTGCTGCAGACAGGAAACAGCAAAGAGAAGAACAGCTTACCACGCTTATGACGGCACTGGAGAAAGCCCCGTCCGGCTATACCGTCAACAATCATTTCGATACCACACTGGCCTGTACAGATGGTACTATTATCAGTATCCCCGCTGGTAGCCTTGGCGGAGCCTCCGCAGTACAGTTACTCGTAAAAGAATTTTATAAAAAGTCAGAGTTTGTACTCAACAAACTTTCCGCAACAAGTAACAGAACGATACTCGAAAGTGGTGGGATGCTCCACATCACGGCTGCCGTAAACGGCATGCCGGTAAATATAGCGCCCGGGTTCTCCATCAGGATATATATGGCAAATGACGCAGGCAGTAAGCAGGGTATGCAACTATTTACAGGAGAAAAAGCTACACTGAATCTTACCCCCGCAGAATCGTTCCTGAATGGCATGCGGGGCGATACAGTAGCAACACCTGTCTCTGTTTTTATCGACTGGACACCGGTAAATAAATATTTTTCACAATTGGGAAGCAGCGAAGAAGCAAGAGTAACAGACCTCCTCAATGAACCTGCACGTATAAAAGAAACAGGTCGCGGTAGGATAGGTGTTTTCTACAGGGCTCCGGGAGCAGCGCTGAGCCGCCGGGAATTAAAGAAGCAACTGGAAAATAAGTACGATTATTATAAAATACGTGTCAAAAAACTGAGAACAAAAGGATGGTTCAGAAGTCGCGGTAATATAGAATATACAGTTGGAGACTCCGCGTGGTTGGATAAAACTGTTGCAGATCGTTATAAACTGCCCTATACCAGAACAAGGATAGTGCCGCCCAGGTTAAATCAAGGGCGGTACGGTGAATCCTTTTTCACCGGATCAATACAGCGGGGGCTGGATAAACAGTTTGGTATCGATATCGGTTCCCTGGGTTGGATTAACTGTGACAGGTTTTATAATGACAGCCGCGAAAAGATAGAGTACGTAGTTCGGCTGGGCGATGCAACATACGGTTATACTACCCTGTTGGTGTTCGACAGGCTGAATGCAGTAGTAAACGGGTATGGCTCGGGTAGCGAAATTTCTTTTCCCGGAGTGCCGGTAGGCGAACCGGTAACAGTGGTAAGTATTGGGGTGAATGCTGCCGGTAAAACGGTATACGGGATAGAGAAATCAGTGGTGGCAAAAGAAGGTCTTTCCGGGATCAATTATATTGAAGCCGCACCGGCAAGTATAAAATCATCATTGCAAAAACTGGATCAATAATTTTTACTTTGGGTGTATCAGGAACAGCCTTGCCATCTGGCAGGGCTGTTGGGTTTTATAAAGACCTGGTTGGCCGTTAGCTAGTATGCATTGAGTTTAAGCACGCCGTTGCCTATAGTAATCACTTATGCATGTGCATCCGCTGGTTTGAGTGTACTTTTTTGTTGTTCAGCCATCTTCAGAAAATCAGCAGACAGCAGTAGGTATTTACCAAACCATATCAGGGCATCTCCGGTAAGATCGGTGATTCTGTAGTTAAGCTCCAGGCTTTTATCTAAACCGGCAAGAACCCCTTTAGCCATATCCGGCTTAGCCTTGATAAATGTCGCTACGCTGGATTCTAATGGTGAGTGCAGCCCTATGCCAACAGCATTGGTATATAGGATACGGCATAGGGTACGTCCTTTCCCGTTTGCTCCTGTACGCTCTGAGTAATTCAGGCGTGTTAACGATAAAAGAGAATACACGTTGCCGCCCATCATTAAAAACGTAGATCACATTGCCTGCAACTTCGAGGCCGGTGCCCAATACGACAATTGCTTGCTTCATTAAGGTTTATTTGAGAACACCCTGCATCTATTAATATTTTGTTCATGACTATCACTACTTTCGTGTTGCCAAATACTGAAATATGAAACCGATCATGATTGCGGCCTGTATGTTGTTTACGCTTGCCTGTCAGGCACAGCTTATGCCAGGCAAAAAGGCGTTTCAAAAGAAATGGGTTAAAGACGAAACCTATGAGATGACCTGGTATGCTGTACGCGATACTGCTAAGATGGAACTGGCAAGAGTAATAACATCTATAAGAACCTCCCGTAAAGCAATCCTCATCATTACACAGGTAGATATGAAAGCCGCAACGGCTTCCTGGGTAGATTCCACTTCAGCAAAAAAGAAAACCCTTAAACCCATTAGGCACTCCTCGCGGAATGGGCAGCGCGATATGGTACTGGACTTCGGCCCTAGTGTTACCGGCTTTTATAATGATAAGCTAAAGAAAAAGAGCCTTGCTATAAGCGATACAGTTAGCGGAGGCTATTTTGACAGTAATATTTATCCCTCATTACTTCGATGGCTTCCTCTCGCAGATGGCTACAGGCAGGAAATTGCTGTTTACGATTATAATCCGGCGGCCAAAAGCGGTGTGCTCAAAGCTTCTGTTGATGAAGTACGGTCAGGTACTTACGAAAGCGCAAAGTTGGGCAAACGGGAGGTATGGATACTAAAGGTGTCAGATGAAATCGGCGGCGGTAACAGCACCAGTACTTATTATATTGACAAAGCAGACAGAAAACTGTGGAAACAGGAAATCACTGCCGGTAATCGGAAAATGCTGATGCAGGCGGTAGAATAACATCCCGCTCAGAAATTGACAACATCGCAATATCCTTTTTTACACTGAAGATTGCTGTCAAATAACAAAAGATAATCCCTTCTTCCCTTTACCGGGAAATCATCCAGCCACCTGCTCCCGTCGGATATATTCCAGAAAAAACAGAAGAAATTAACAAACGGAAACAGCTTATTGATAACGCATACATCACCTGGACGGTCATTGAAAGCCTTCCCGTTAGCGAAGACATCAAAAAGCAAAGTGGTAATTATCTACTTCACATCGAAAATTACAAGCAGAGTCTGTCCAATACCGCGGCTTGTAGCCTGAAAATAGTTGCCTGCAATTTTATGCCCATCCTCAACTGGCTGCGAACCAGCATCAATTACCAAATGCCCGGCGGAAACAGGGCCCTCTATTTTGAGTGGTTAGCTTTTATCGCTTTCGATCTGTTTATGCTCCCGCGTCCGGCAGCACCCGCTGATTATACGTCATAAGTAATCAGGTTGGCAGAAAAAAGGTTTGGGGCGATGCCCACAACCGAAAAAGAACACTTATTTCATAATGCACTGCCCGGTCTGCCGGGAAGTAATGAAGCATTTACACCCCAGCAGGTACTCGCAGCCATAAAAACTATCAAAGCATTAGCGCTCACAAACTTAAGGAGCAACTGTTCTTTTTTCTTAATGCAGTCGTGCAAGTTGGCGAAGCAGTGGGGCTGCAGATGGCTATTCACCCGGATGATCCGCCTTATGCAGTATTAGGCCTCCCCTGTGTGGTGAGCACAGAGCAGGACATTGCTGATATTATTGGGGCCGTTCCGTCGCCTGCCAATGGCTTGTGTTTGTGTACTGGTTCTTTGGGCGTAAGGGCAGACAATGGTATTCCCAAAATGATAGAGCGCTTCGGCGATAATATACACTTCCTGCACCTGCGAAATACAAAGCGGGAAGCCGATCATCTATCCGGTGAAACAGATATGTACGAAGTCATAAAAAATACTGCTTGTACAGCAACGCAGACAGGTCTCAATTCCTTTGCGACCCAACCATGGTCACCAGATGCTCTACGACCTGGAAAAGAAAACATCCCCGGGATTCTCTGTTACAGGCAGGCTAAAGGCGCTTGCAGAACTGCGGGGTGTAGAATATGAAATCAGCAAAAGCCTGCCACTATAGCATTCCCGCCATTCATCCATATCACCCTTTTGGGGTGACTGCAGCCTCATAATATACGGCTACTTTCGTAGAAGTATGGTTCTCTGCTCGTTTTCATCATAACCAAAATCCCTTTACAGGAATGCAATGATTCAATTGCCATGCCAGTCTTGCCAGGCGTGCCGAGCCATTCCTGTACCTGGCAGAAAGGAGGGTAGTTATAATAACAGTACACGTCATTAACAATTCAATTATGCATCAAATGATGTACTCGGAGTTTCATCCCGCTGCGGAGCTGCGTGATTATATCAGGTGTTACTGGCTGCTCAATTCACACGGCCAGCCGGTAACTCTTCAGAACAAGCTGATACCATTCGGTTGTATAGACCTGATCTTTCAGCAAACCCCCACTTTGTTTTATCACTCCGTTTGCGATGAGCAGCGAATACAATTGCCACAGTTTATCATTTCCTCCCAGTCCGTTAAAGCCTTCGACATAGAAATAGCAGGAGCTGTAAGAATATTCGGAATAAGACTGCAACCCCATGCCGCACGGTGCATATTCAAAATGCCGGTAACACGGTTGAACAATACAATCTGGCCCATGCGCAATAAGTTGGGCGAAGAATATCATCGGTTAGGTGAAGCCATCACTAACATGGAAGATACCGTAGATATGGTAAAAACTATGAACGACTTCTTTGCCACAAAGCTTAAACAGTTAGACCCTGTAGATTATGTAATAAAAAATATAAGCAGCCAATTGCTCAATATCGATGCTGATATTGCCTTGCAGGATATTTTTAAAGAGTATAAAGAAACCGATCAGGCGCTACGCCTCAGGTTTCAGAATCAGGTAGGTCTGAGTCCTAAATTCTTTCAGAAACTTGTACGCCTGCATTATGCCCTTGCCATTTATTGGAATACAGAATATAGCAGCAAAAGCCTTACTGCGCTTGCCCTTGAAGCAGGCTATTACGATCAGGCACATCTTATAAGAGACTTCCATGCTATTTTTAAAGCAGCACCAAAAGACTTTTTTAACGCTTCTTTTCCTATTACCAGGCACTATGTCAACCCCTGCAATCTCTCCTGCCTGCTGCATGAACAGCTTTCATGTATTGCCGCGGAAGTAAGAGAAAGTAATTTCAGTAGTATGCTTTAACATTTCTTTCTGAGAATAGAGAGGATATAAGAACAGGCTTTCACTATTTGTACAATTTCACCCCATACCCAAAAAATAATTTTACACCGGTACCACAAAGGTCAAACATGGAGCCTTAATACCATGATTAAGTTAATAACTAAAAATTTGTTGTATGAAAAGTTTGAATGTCAAACAACTCGAAAGCCTCTCAGCAGGTTATGTTGTCTGTACACAGGGTAGCGATGGCCCGGTAATGGTATTTGCCAATGCCGGCGAACTGCTGGCCTGGAGAGTACAAAACAGGGATGTGTTCCTTTACGGTTGCCATTTCGGGTAATGTCAATGTGCTGGCATGATCCTTACGGGATTAAATGGGTTGCCCATGCAATCCATTTAGTCCTGCCCTTAAATACCCAATATATATTGTTTGCATAATTCAATAATAAAAGTATGTATCTGAGCAGGCAGGATATCAATAAGTATAACAGTTGGATAGTTTTTATTTGCTATACCGCATTATCATGTCTGATATTGTACGCGCTGCAACATCTTGTACTGAAAGATGAAATGTATTATGCTTCACTGGGCGACAGGCTTACGACCGACCGTATCGGTCAGCTACTGGAAAACAGGAAGAAACTGGAGTGGCTTAATTATGTATTTGTACCGCTAAAGCTGTTGCTCAAAACAGGATTTACTGCCGTCTGCATTTATATGGGTTGCCTGCTCACCGATCGCACCATCTCTTTCCGTAATATTTTTAAAGTAGCATTGCTGTGTGAACTGGTTTTTATCCTTGCCGCGTTTGTCAGCTTCCTGCTTCTGCTCCTCAGCATCAGGCCGGCATCACTTGAAGATACTGCCAGGGCCGATGTGTTTTCATTACACGCCCTTGTGTCGTTTTTTAAAATAGAAATACCCGATTACCTCATCTATCCCCTGCAGGTGGTTAATATGTACGAGATAAGTTACTGGCTGATGCTTGCTACAGGATTAAAAGCCTGTAGCAAGAAACCATTTCACCAGATGCTTGCACTCGTCATGAGTAGTTATGGCATTGGCCTCCTCAGTTGGGTTGCGTTTATAGAATTCCTCCTGATCAGCTTTAGCTGACATCGGTAAAAATCTTAATAAAATACAATGAAGAAGATAACCATAGTCGCTGTCCTTCTTATTATATTTGCTGGCCTCGCCATTATGGGTATAAAGGCAGTAAACAGGAAGAAGACACAGCAGGCAAAATCGGAAAAGATAAAAAAGCTGCCACCCTTTTCTTTCTTACGCCCTGAAGGTGGCGCTTTTACAAATGATAGCCTTATCCCCGGTAAGCCCGTTGTAATAATTCATTTCTCTCCCGGCTGCGATCATTGTCAGTACGAAGCATTGGAGATAAGCAGAAATCTTGAACAGTTTAAAAATACCGAGCTGTTGATGATTACTGCGGCCAATAGTACCGAAGCCACATCCTTTGCAAAAGAATATCACTTATACGGTCAGGGCAATATAAAGCTGCTTCTTTACACAGGTAATCTTTTCCATGAAACCTTTGGTACAACTATGTTGCCCGCGTTCTTTGTATATAATCGACAGCATATATTGGTCGATAAAATACTGGGCGAAACAAAGATCGGTGCCATTACAAAACATCTTGCAGCACTCCCATAATAATTTATAATGCACAGGCCTACCCTACGGCAACTCAGAAAGAACTTTACACTTCAGCACGATCAGTGCGATTGCGGTATAGCATGTCTTCAGAATATCGCCCGCTTTTACGAGTGTGAGACTTCGCTCGAATATCTGCGCGATCAAAGTGGTACAGGTATTTCAGGAGCCACCATGCTCGGGCTATGCCAGGCAGCAGAAAAAGCAGGCTTCATTGCAGAAGGTGTCGTGGCAGAAAATTTTGAAAATATTGCTGAGGTAGAATTGCCTTGCATCCTTCATCTCACGATAGACGGACGATTAATGCACTACGTGATATATTATCCACCTGGTGCAGTTACCGAAAATATAAAAGATCATTTTGTCATTGGTGATCCGGGTAAGGGCATTGTAATATACACCAAAGCAGAACTCGAAAAAGCGTGGGTATCAAAAGCCTGCCTGCTTTTGAACCCTACGCCACAACTCGAAATGCGTATCCGTAATGAAAAGCAAAAGTGGTTGTGGCTCTGGAGAGTGATAAAGGAAAATGTGGGCCTTTTGTACGCTGCTGCTCTTTTGGGCCTTGTTATCGCCCTGCTGAATATGAGTACGGCTGTCTTTTCGCAGCAATTGGTAGACAAGATACTGCCAGCAGGCAACAGAGAAAAAGTGTTTATCGGCATAGCCCTCTTCCTTTTTTTGCTGCTTGTAAAAAGTGGACTCACTTACCTCCGGCAGAGCCTGCTGCTCAAGCAGGGCATACAGTTTAACCAGCGGCTCGTCACCAGCTTTTTCGGCCTGCTCCTGCACCAGGAAAAACCCTTTTTCGATAACCGGAAAACAGGTGATCTTACCACCCGGCTCAACGATACATTGCGCATACAACAAACCATTACCTATATGGCAGGCGATATGGTGTTGCAGCTATTATTGGTAATAGTAACGGTTACGTTCAGTTTTTTCTATTACTGGAAGATCGGGTTACTCTGCCTGGTGCTGGTGCCACTCATATTCGGATTGGTGTACCTGTTCCGCCACCAGGTTATCGAAAGGCAACGCTCAGTCATGGCCACACACGCTGCCAATGAAAGCAATTATATCGATACCATAAGAGCCATTGCTGCCATAAAAAACCTGAACAGGCAGAACGCCTTCCTTCACAGGGCGGCACACTTCTTCAGCCGTTTCCAGGAAGCAGTGACCAAACTGGGAAAAGTAAAAATGAAGTTTGGCTTTATCATAGACCAGGTAGCCGCATTTTTCCTTACAGCGATCATCCTGTGGAGCGCTGTTCTTGTATTACAGCAACACATCAGGGTAGGAGAGATGCTGGCTATACTGCAGATGTCAATGCTGCTCTTTCAGCACGCTTCAGGCGTTGCACTCGCCACCATACAGTTACAGGAAGCAAAGATTGCCTTTGAAAGAATGTACGAATTTACATCCCTTACACCAGAGAAACACAACAGCGTAGAACTGCCGGAAAACGTATTCGATACACTATATATACAGCATGTTTCATTCCGGTTCCCTGGCAGGCCGTTGCTGCTGGAAGAAGTTTCGTTATCCGTTAAGAAAGGAGAGACAATAGCCATTGCAGGTGAAAGTGGACAAGGCAAGAGTACCATTTTCCAGCTATTACAACGCTTTTACCCCAAAGATTCGGGTGAAGTACTGTTGAACGGGCTGCCTTTCGATCGCTATAGTCTTACACATTGGCGCACTATAATTGGGGTAATGCCCCAGGAAGTTAGCCTGGTAAGCGGTACGATACTGGAAAATATCATTTTTAACAGCCCCGTAGATAGTGATACTGCTGAACGTGTGATGGCTTTTTGCAGGCAGATGGGTTTTGACAGGTATTTCAGTAGTTTGCCACAGGCATATCAAACCGTACTCGGCGAGGGCGGTATCGCACTCTCCGGCGGGCAAAAACAGTTACTCGGGTTGGCGCGCTGTCTTTATCACCAACCCCGGCTCTTACTGCTCGATGAACCAACCGCAGCGATGGACACCGAAACGGAGAACTTTGTATTGCAGCTACTCGATAGGATTCAGGCCGGTCTCGCCATCATCATCATCTCACATAAAGATAAACTGACGTCCATTGCCCACCGGGTCTACCATTTGCAGAAAGGCAAACTGCTCTGCCAGTCCACAAACGGTATACCGGAGGTGTCATAGTAAAAGTTATTACACAGTACAGGAAAATAGAAACCATTAATACAATACCTTTTTATACAGTAAAGAAAATAGGCAGACGCCCCGGGTTATCAGGAAGATTAACTGACATATTGACCTTTTCAGGATGAAAACTACCCCGTTTGTACCCGGGAATACAGTTATGATTGCAGTGATGTTGCAGTGATGTTGCAGTGATGTTGCAGTGATGTTGTAGTGATGTTCAAGTATAGTTAAAGTAAGGCTGCAGCAGAGTAATCAGAGTCGCGTCATTTTGGCAGCCCCCCACCTTCATATCCCCCCAAATCCTTATTTTTGGATAATACTTTAAACCCCTGGTAATTAAACCGTAAAGGCAAAAGGTCATATATTGCAATCATAACCCGAAATGACTTTCCTTTTCGTACACGGTAATTTTATACCATTACAGTGTTCAATTTAAACCGATCATAAGTAAGATTTTATTCCTTATTTTCTCTGCCGGTCATTTCCTGTTGTATGTATTATCCTTCCATCTGTTCGTTCCCGCTTTGCTTTCTTCAATAAGCTCCTTTAATCGTTTTAATTCAGTAGTCTCTTGTTTTGCACCCATTACCCATTGTTGCGGTGCTTTTTTATACCCGGGAGTAAACCCCTTAAAAACAACCCGATACCCCGTTTATTTGCTGCGATACAGATTTTTAGCCCGTCGTGCTATAAGAAATAAATTAATCCTTATCTTAATTCCTGAATTAACTGCTTAAACATCGAATCAGATGAAACTGACACCAGCCTTTATTGAATTGATGCTCGAAACACCGGCGTTTATTAGAATAAAACGCTTAATTCAAAACGACGGGAAATCATTCTCAAAAATAAGCAATAAAGAATATACCGATGCCTGCAGGGAAATCAATCAGAAGCTGTCAGAAATGTTAAGAGACGATCCCGCGCTGGCCAAAAATAGTAAAATCGATACAAGGTGGTGCGAGCCAAAAACGTTTAAGAAAATTTTCTGCCCCTCCGATAAAGAATCACAAAAACCAGACGAAGAAAGAAGGCTGAAAAAGTTGCGTAATTTCCTGCTCTATGCACAGGTTGAAGAAAAAAATTGGGATAGATATATATACGCTAAGTCAGACGCCGTCGAAGCTTTAGAGGCACAACTGCTGGGTTACTGGTACGTTTACAGGATGGAATACGAGAGAGAATTTCCGATGCCAAAGCGAACCATTCTTCATATTTCAAAAAAAGACTTCGGCGGTATTAAGGCATCCTTTAAATCACTCCCCGAATATTTTGAACATGGTGAGGTAAAAGTAAATGGATCAGTAATTACATTTCATTTCAAAAACGAAATTGCATCAGCCGAAATATCAGCAAATATCAATGAAGAAGTACTTGAAAAATTTGAAGTACTGAATGGACTCTTAAGATCAACTACAAAAGCAGAAAAAAATCCCTTCGCAAAACATTGTGTTATAGCCCGTGCAGGCGATCAATTCCAACAGTTTAATGCAGAAGAGACCTGCATAGTAAAGTACACATCGCACGATATTGATAAATCTGAAATAGACGATAAGAAATTCAGAATTGTCTCCAGCCCCGAAGAAGATTCCATATTTATGTACCTCAGCCGGGAAGAAAAATCCTTGATTGCTAAGCCATTTATTCCAGCAAATATTGATGGAGTAATCAAAATGAATCGCAACACTTTTGATGATATGCAGAAATTTGCCGGTAAATTCCTGGCTTATATACCCTATGCCTATGAAAACAGTATAGCCCTGTCCCAGATAATATTAGAAATAGATATTTTTGGCCATACAACCGAAACAGTTTTTTATGACGACCCCCGGCTTAAACCTAAATTAATTTACCACGGCCATGCATTCATACTTAATAATACCCTGCGCTTAAGTAATAAGAATGAAGAAAAGCAGAAAAGCGAATACCTCTTTAAAATTGATTTGGGTAACCTTAAGCCCATTTTGCTGCAGGGCGTTACCCTCGATACCGATAATTCAGGATACCCCTGCGCAGATGCTTGTATAGCCATAAGAGCCGATCAGGCTGCAGTTGTTTTACAAAATGATAATGAAACCTTTTTGATCGAGCCGAAAGTAATAAAAAAAGGAACAGCACAATATGATAAGCTTGATAAGTTCCTGTTCAGTCAGATCAGGATATCCATCGAAGATTATTTCTTCAAATATTATCGCTCCATCCGGTATAAAAAGAGAGAAGATTGAATATTCAAACATTCATGTTTTTTATACAGAATATAGCTGTCACTTTTATTACAGGATCTTCCGGTACACAATATGCACAGATTTACTATAACTTTGATAGCATATAAAACCTGAGTATGAATGACATTAAAACCGGGGAACAAATTCAAAAAGAAGAAGATAGAAAAGAATTGGAGGCTTCAATTAAGGAGAGCCACTTTTCAATTGAAGAAGCACTGCTTGATATAATCGGTTTTCTTCGAAAATTCTTTTATACCTTATCACACTGTATAATTTATCCCTCCGGGTTAGTTGAGGTTGTCTTTAAAACATATAAGCCCGATTTGCCGGCTCCTGCAAATAAACTTCCCGAAGGACAAAAATATATCGGGGCATTTCTTTTTCTCATTTTCTCAACCATCATCTCGTTTTGCTTCTACCGTACCAAGTTTTTCAATAAAGAGAATAAACTAACACAGGGCATAAGGCAGAAAATATCATCAAGTATAGATTATCTTACCGATGTAAGTCTTATTAAACACCTGGTCGCCTGCGCAGCATCAGTATTTGCCATTTTTGTTCTTGCTAAAATTGTCACTTTCATTTTTAAAATGATAATACGAAAAGAACAGGAAATCTTTTTCATTATAAAGCCCCTCATATATTATTTTGTCGGCACCATAATTCTTATTTACATTATTACAGATTACATAGCGTCAGGTCTTCACCTTCGCGGCGCATCTATCGATATTGATACCATCAATACATTTATTACAGCAGGCTATCTGATTTGGTCATCCTATCATGTGTTTAGTTATTTGAACGCCCTCAATCTTAAAAAATACTTATTTAAAATATTCACACCATTCGTTACCACTTCCCTTATTGTACTATCCACGCTTACCATTCCGTTTATGGTCGAAAGCTCGTTTAAAGGAATTCTGCTCTTTTTCGATTCCCTGAAATATAAAGGAAGCATAACCCTTGCAGGCACACACTACGATAACAGAATAGAAGGTAATATCTTTAAAAAAGGTAGTCAAACCTGGCTAACAGGACAAATTATCCTATCAAATAACAGTGAAAATATCATCTATTTATTATCCGATACCGTATCAGTAACAATAAAAGATAAGGAAATAGGTAATGATTATTCCAAAATTCTGGTATTAAAATTCCCCGATACCTCCGCCACGACGCTGCCTGTAATACATAAAGATGAGTCAATAATGTGTAGTTATGAATGGGAAGTCAATAATGCAGTTATTGATAAAATAAAATGGGTGAATCCGGATTCTGCCGCCTGGATTAATACTGAAATTAAATATGCTCCCAGGAATCTGAAGGAAAGAAAGAAGCCAATCGGTTTGAAAATGTATGTGAGATAAGTTTTAATCATACATTTATTTCCAATTTATTTCCAATTGAAATGCCGTATATATACCATGTAGAGCCTTGTTTAATCGTAGTTTTGCTATTTCGTGAGATTTATAGCCTTGGGGTTTTACCCCTTATTTATCGAACAACTCAAATTTTATTTCTTACTTTCATTAATTTCATTATTTTTATATTATCTTTTAATGAAGCGTTAACCCCTAAACAAGCAATCTTTTGCTAAACCAAATCAAATATGACCAGGACACTAAGAAAAGATACTCATCACGAGTATTGGAATGCAAAGCTATTCACGTTATTGTTTTTGATTATCAATCTTTTTTTTCCATTTTCCTGTAACAAAAAAGACACCCAGCTTACCCCCCGGCTTTCATCAGACTCCTCCCCCCGCATAGCACAATACCCGGTAGTCCAGCAACGAGTCATATACAATTTGTTGTCTGGCGAAGAAAAGTTAAAAGAATGGACAGACCACATCAACTATATAATCACCCTGTCAGGTAAGTTACAACTTTCGGGTAAACAAGTTTTATTCCTGCAATCCTTGTCTAAGGGTATGGTTGCAAGGTTATTCAACGACCCCATGTCCTCTGAAGACAGGCAGTGGCTCAACGCACAAAGAAAAACCAGTCAGCAATTATTCACCGATAAGCGCCTGGCTTTTTTTATGTTTAACTCTTTGATGGATTACCCTTCATTTATGGCGCTCAGTAAAGCAAATGATAATACAGATGATACATTAGATGGAAAGACAGGTTGCTCCTGCTCTACCGAGAGTGATTATTGTTTTGGCTTTTCAGATTGCGTCAGTAACGGCGATTGTAATGAAGGTAAGGTAGCCTGTGGCTTTGCCTGGCGCTTTGTCTGTAATGGGTTGTGCGAGTAATAAAATTTAAATCATTCGATTTTAATCAATAAACCAATTAATCAACAGAATACGATCATGATACCCTCTATCAATGAAAAAATAATGCTAATTGTCGTTAATGATCAACCTGAAAAATTTTAGAAACAATGAAAATCACATCAACCGCCGTTCAGTTAATAGTCACTGCAATTATCGCCGGAGTATTAACCTATTTTACCACAAAATCTTTCACAAAATTTTATTGGGAACTTTTACCAATTTTAGCTTTTTTGTTTTTGTGCCTGTCTTTCTTCCTTCGAAGGCTTCTGGATAAATATAGTCGAACCGAAACCCTTGTAATACTTGCTGTATCATTAATTGTCTTGTTTGTAACGTACTACATCATTGCCGAATTCTTTCCATTAAATGGCATGAAGCCAATAAGTGTTTCGGAACACTCACTCAGGCTTTTCTCTTTTACCGGAATTAGTTTTCTCCTCGCAGCCACTATGTGGATAATTGCAACAATACTTTTTAAAGGAACTGTGAACACACCTTTAGCTAGCCAGGATAATAATCCTTAGTCTCCGGTAATCCTTATCGGTAATAATGCATACCCTTAGCTTTACCTCTGCATGTTATTATTCACAACATTAATATAAAAAGCAGATGAATAAGCAGCTTCAGTTAATAACCATACCCATAATATTCGTTCTCTTCTTTTCAGCCTGCAAAAAAAGCCATTCTCCGGTAACCGGCGTGTACTTCCCTTACGACACGCTTAATCTGGGAGCAATCAAAGCCGGGGAAGAAAAAGAATTTTCAATTCCCATTGTTAACAATAGCGATACTATGATCAGGGTATTGCAATTTTCAAACTCCTGCCGCTGCCTCTTGTTGAATGAAAAAACACTCAACCTGCCCGGCAATACAACGTATACATTAAAAGCAAAAGTACAATCCCGGCTGTCAGATAAAGGTTTAATGGTAAAAGCAATCGCGTTAAGAACCAATGAGCCCAGGCCAATCAAAGTCATCTCCATTGTTGCAACTATAATCTAACCGTAGAATACCTCTTTTAGGTTGAAGAATTTTCTTTGATCTTAATAATCCCGATGCTTTCTATTTTATTTAAGAGCCATAACATTTTTTGCAGATAGCCGATGGCTTCATCCTGTATTCAATTCAGCACATGATAAAACCATCCGCAGATGGTGTGCAAATAAGAAGAACTTCAAACGCCTGTGGTAGAAGCTACAGTAATCAACCCTATGCCCCCACTGTACAGTCTGCATCCCCGGATGCACCCAACCAACAATAAATAACAAAAAAATAAGTGCAATAAAAAACCCCGCTGTTGCGGGGTGTAGTGGGAGCTACAGGAGTCGAACCTGTGACCCTCTGCTTGTAAGGCAGATGCTCTAAACCAACTGAGCTAAGCTCCCTTTTTGATAATGTGCACACACATTATTTATACGGGAGTGCAAAGATAAGGGCTAATTTATTTTTACAAAATTTTTTACAAAATAAATTTCAGCCACTCACCATCTCTAATGCAACTCCTCCGGCTGGCGTACCCGGCTGTGCGGCCTGATAAAGTCAGAAGGAAATTTCTTGAAATACCGGTAAAGAATACCCAGTAATTCAGGGTAGTTGCGCAGCCGTACTCCACGGCTTTTCAGGGCCACGTAAAAAGCCAAACCGAAGCTCACCGCAAAATTGAGGAAGCCAATACCCATTACACCCACCAGCGTATAAGCCATCTGGCCAACAGATACCGAATGGTCAAGACCAAAAAAGGCAATAGCAGTATTGGCAGCAGAAATGGTAATATGGCGTATGTCAAAGGGAATCCCGAATGTCTTGCCCAGGAAACCGGCCATGCCGAGTGAAAAGCCCAGCGCAATATTACCCACCAGTGCACCAAGATTATTCTCTATATAATGCACAATCCTGAACTGCCATTTTTCGCTGAATGTATTTCTGAAAGAAGATAATTGCCTTAATCTTTCCGGGATGCGCCCATATACCACATGATTCTCTACATAGCCCGCAATAAGCCCGCTCAAAAAAAGAAAAAAGCCGGTAAAACAGGCGTACACCCAGGCCAGGCTGTGAAAAGGCTGCTGGTCTTTCAGCATCTGCCTGGCCACAGCATCTTCAGCCAGTTGCAGGCCCGTAGACTGGAAGAACAGCATCGCCAGCAGGTAAGTAAGTGGAAATACCACCAGCAGGTTACCCGCAAAAGAAGCCAGTTGCGTACGGCTCACTTTAGCCACCGTAATGGCCAGGTTACGGAGATCAGGCTCACCACTGTGTTTTTTACTGTCGAATGAGCCAGCCAGGTTACTGGCCGTATACGCAGGCTGCTTGGTCGCCAGCGTAGAGCCCGTATCCTGTATTAGAATAAACCCGAGAGAGTAATTACTGCTGTAAAGAAACCCCTGCCAGAAGGGAGCCAGCTTCATTTTGCCCAGCAGGTTTTTAATGATGCCGATAAATGAAATGATCACACCCCCTCCCGCAGCGCTCCTGAACATCCGCCAGAACTCCTTTTTAGTACTGGTAATATATTTCTCACCCGTACGGCCACCATGTTCGGTGATCTGGTAGGCCAGGTATCCCGTATTTTCACTCAGGAACTCTTTAATGGAGTTCTTGCGGTTCTCATTCCGGATAACCACTTGGAAATACCCCACAAAACGTTCAGTATTAAACTGGTTATCACTGTCAAGTACGTCAAGAATGATAAACATACGTTCCAGTTGCTGCTGCAGCCGGCTTAACACATAAGTTTGTGCCAGGCTGGTACCGAAGATGCGGCGCTGCTCCTTGATCCATTGTATGCTTTGGTTACAATTGTAAAGCGTTTCAGTAATATTCTCCAGCACTTCCCTGGCCCGCTCCTCCTGCCCCGGTGCATTGCTCAGGGCTATATATTCTTCAACCAGCCTGTTCTGTTCATAAAAAGGGAAGATAGCACCTTCAAAATTCTCATAGCGCTGCGTAAGCTCCTTTTCCAGGCCAAGCGTAGTGATACGGTGGCTGAGGATCTGCATAGCCTGCTGCAATTGCTTGATGAGTACCGATTCTGTAAGGTTTACCTGTATACCCAGTACCTCAAAGAACTGTACCCACAGGCTTTTATCAATGCTCCCTACCCAGATATGATCACGCTGCTTGTAAAAAACCTTATTGATAACATAGAGGAAGTTATCCGGACTCTGCAGCTCCGGGAGCAGCTTATGTTTGAATTTGCCCATCAGCTCCTGCACAAAACCACGGCTGCTCACAATGCCGCTCTCCGAAAGGGCCATGACGATATTGGTATGCAGGAACTGCGAAAGCAGCGATTTCCTGAGCGAAAAAAGCATACTCTTATCCTGGCTGAGCTGGTAAAGCACAGCCTTAAAGCGCAGTTCAGCCTGTTCAGTATTACGGGGATGCTCAGGTCTTATTTTCTTGATAAAGTCAATAAGGAAGTGCAGGCTGCGGTTACCAGGATGCAAAGGGAGTACCACTGCCTGCTGTTTGGCAGAAGGCAGTTCAGAAACTTCCTTTTTTTTCCTGGTTATGCGTCGCATGAGTATTGGTAATTTTGTTCAGAAGGCGAAATGCCGGAGATATCATTACCTGTAAGCATAGACAAAGGCACTAATTAAAATGTTGCACCAATATTTCAATTCAACCATATTTAGATTTATTTTTGTAACAAACCCTGTTTCTTGAAACCTACAGGCACACATACCAATACAGATTTGCAGGAAGAAACACTCTTGCTTACCCTTACCGAAGAGCCATATAGCCTCATTGTATGGAACGATGAGGTCAATACTTTCGAATGGGTCATTAGTGCACTTATTGAAATATGCGGGCATTCGCAGGAACAGGCCGAACAATGCGCCTTTATTATACATCATAAGGGTAAGTATGCTGTAAAAGAAGGCTCTTTCGACGAGCTGAAACCCATGTGCGACGCCATCACAGACAGGGGTATCGGCGCCACCATCGAAGTTGTACCCGTGTGAACCCCATTTTCACCTTACTCAATAAAGCATGTTCTGGATAAGAGACGAGGCCATGGATTTTCCGCCGGTAGAGTTAACCAGTGCCGAAGGATTGCTGGCAATTGGTGGCACGCTGAGTACAGAACGGGTGCTGCTGGCCTACCGCAGGGGCATATTTCCGTGGTATAATGAAGACGAACCGCCCTGCTGGTGGTGCCCCGATCCGCGTTTTGTACTTTTCCCCGATAAATTGAAAGTTAGTAAAAGCATGCTGCAGGTACTGAAAAAACCAGCTTTCACTTTCACAACCAATCAGGCTTTCCGGAAGGTAATAGAGGCCTGCCGCAACCAGCCCCGTCCCGGCCAGTCGGGTACATGGATCAATACCGGCATACTCAAAACCTATACAGAACTGCATGGGTTAGGCCATGCCCACAGTGCAGAAACCTGGTATAATGGCCAGTTGGTGGGAGGGTTGTATGGTATCCGGATAGGTAACCTGTTTTTTGGCGAAAGTATGTTCAGTAAAGTAAGCAACGCCAGTAAGTACGCTTTTATTAATTACGTGCAGCGCTTAAAAAAAGAAGGAGTAATACTGATCGATTGTCAGGTCTATAGCCAGCACCTCGAAAGCCTTGGGGCAGAAATGATCCCGCGGGCACTCTTTCTCAATTACCTCCGTGAAGGGGGAGTAGAAAGTTAAAAATCTATCAGCCGGTAAGCCGGATTCTGTCGTGGGCTATCATTTATCTGGCTCTTTTATTACTAAAAGAATCTTGCTGCCTACCCTTCAGCGTTCCCGTATAACGGAATCGGGCGGGCCGCCCTCAACCACTGATATACATGGCATTTCAGCACACAAGGTTTACCCGGATCGGCAGTTACCCGCCTGTCCCGTGAGCTCTTACCTCACATTTTCACCTTTTCCTGTACCATGGGTACAGGTAGTTATTTTCTGTGGCACTTTCTATTAAACCGGTTTGAACCGGTCTATCCGGCTGTTCACCGGTGTGTCGCCCTGTGCTGTCCGGACTTTCCTTCCCGCGTTGGCGGAACGATAGCCTGGCTGATAGAGCAGCAAAGATAACAAATCCGCCCAACCACATTATTGCTTAAATCTTACTTTTGCCCCATGGAAATATTAAGTGAAGATACCCGCAATATACTGGGCCTGCGCTTGCCGTCAGACCCGCGTTGGGTTAACCTGGCAGCCATGCAACTCGAAGAAATCCTCACCGACCACGCCTACTGCGAGCAAAAAGCTGCCACCACCTGCATTTCACTCATACAGAAATATCCCGACCGGGAACTGCTGGTGGAAGAACTGAGCCCGATTGTAACAGAAGAATGGGGCCATTTCAGGGCCGTATTGGCAGAACTTAAAAAAAGAGGGTTAAAACTCGGTAAACAAAGAAAAGACCTCTATGTTAACCGCCTGCTCGAATTTCAGAAAAAGGGAGGGAACCCTGAAGAGCGTTTTCTGGATCACCTGCTTACTATGGCGCTGATAGAGGCAAGAAGCTGTGAACGGTTTAAAAGGTTGAGTGAAGGACTCGATGATGATTATATGCGTGGTTTTTACCGGCGCTTCATGGAAAGTGAAGCCGGGCACTATACCCTGTTTATTAACCTCGCAGAAAATTATATCTCAAAAGAAAAAGTAAGAACCCGCTGGGCCGAATGGCTCACTTACGAAGCTGATGTAATGGCCAGTATCGAATTGCGTGGCGACAGGGTACACTAAAACATCCGGCAAAATGAAATTGCAGCCCGTAGCATGGGGGCACTCATGCAAACCGCCTTATTCAATAAGCTTATTACGCATGCCATACATGATAAGGCCACCAATGGTCTTAGCACCCACTTTAGTCTTCATATTCTGTCGTATAGTTTCGATCGTACGCGGGCTCAGAAAGATGATTTTGGAGATTTCTTCTGTGGTTTTGTCCTCCGCCAGGAGTTGCAGGATCTTGATTTCTTTCTCACTGAAATTGACCGGCATCGCACTTCCATAATGCTGGCGCACATTCTTTTTCTGCATCAGCTTCCCCATCACGGCCTTATTTACGAGTTCGTTAAAGTAAAAATCATCATTCATACACGTAAGAATAGCCTCGTAAATCTCCTCAGGATCAGTTGTCTTGGTCAGGTAGGCATTCGCGCCCATTTCCATCATTTTACTGATCATTTGCTGATCATCATACATGGTAAGTACAATAATCTTGATGTCTTCATACTCCTTCCTGATAAGCTGGATGGCATTTATGCCATCAATTTCAGGCATCCGGATGTCCATAAGCAGCACATCTGGTTTTTTAATGGCAATTTTGTGCATCATGTCTTTGCCATCCTCCGCCTCCCATAGCATCTTGAGGTTGTCCTTTCCGGAAAGAGCCATTTTAATGCCATCGCGGAAAATCTTGTGGTCATCTGCAATTGCAATCTTAATTGAATAAGCGGCACTCATAGTATTGTTGGTAATGGGTTCTTTTTAATATGCGCAATTTACGACATTGTTTACGATAAGTTTCAAATTCACATTTCAGGCTGAAATACTGTGCAAAACACAGTTTTAGCCGAAAATATACTTCGTATAAATACGATTAAAAACGATCGTCTTTTTACCTGCCCTTTTTGCACTTGTACGCGATAAAAAGTAAATATTACAAGCCCAAAATAGGGCAGTTGTGCTATTGTCCGGGGGGTGTAGGTGCATTACTTTTGTACCAGTTGATTGACATTGGTTCGTTAGTTTATTTATCCAAAAAAATCCAACAAATCCAATAAACACGAAAAACGAAGTAAACCAATTGTCCTGTTGAAAACCTGTTTGTGCTTGAGTTGCCAGTGTCAATCAACTATTTTTTAAGATGCCCCCGTTTTAAAAATCCAATACCGCAGTTAAACTGTTCAGCTAAACCAAATGTCCAACACCCCGATCCAAATCTGTGAAAATCCCCGGTTTTAAGTAAGTTTCGGCTACCATTGTTAAACTCCCGGTTTCTTTCAAACCACATTTCGGGCCACTAATTTTATTTAATAGTAAAACTACGATGTCAAAGATACGAAAACTTGGACAGTAATTTTACTATTTTTTATTCGTACATTTACCAAAACTTTTAACATTTTTTAACAAATTTTAAGTCTGAAAGCCACGCCCATACTGCATTTGGCGAGTTTACAACTTTGCGGAATGGGTTTTAGGGCTTGTGCGGGCACGGTTTTAAGGTGATGTTTACAGTCCGAAATTTACTTAAAACCACTAAAAATTACGAATTATGATCCAAAACAAACTAGCAGTAAAGCCAGTTGCACAGGTAGGTGAAGACATCGGTCTGACCGAAGGTGCTTCCATGATTAAGGCTTATCGTGCCGCTAATCCTACTGACACCGCAAGCCATGTAATTGGCCGCGAAATCCTCGAACAAATGCTGGCTCAGCCTGGTTGCGCAGGCATCAACATCGCCAGTGCTGCCAAAGAAAACGGCGAAAGGACTCTCGTACTGGTAGGCGTTGACGCCGAAGGCAGTGCAATCCTCAGTTTCCCCGTTGTAAATGTTTCCGGCGAACTGGAACAAAAAGACGGTATCGTAGCCGACAGGGTTAGAACGCAGCAGTCAGTTGAAGAGTTCTGGGAAGAAGTTATTGAAACACTCCTGGGAGTTTAATTAATTTATTCTAAGTAAAATGCATTTTATATATTTGAGAAAGATCTCAATCATATAGATGCCGAAGCTAGAAAATATTAGCGTTTACTTAGATTTATTACCCATATTGGTAATATTGCTGTTCTTTAAAAGAATAAAAATATTACCAATATGGGTTATTTTTTTATACTCGCTTTATTCCTTTATCAATAACCAGTTCATCATTTATTACACCGAACATAATGAATCTATCAGACACCTGCTCCAATACTTCACACTTTTTGAATACATAACATTTGCCATAATTATCTTTTTTTTAATCCGGAATAAATTAGCTAAATACCTGTTAATTGCACTTTCCGTTTCATTTGTAGTTTTCTGCTTGGTCAGTATTTACTACTTTCGGGCAATAAAAAGCTTTGATTCTTTGCAAAGCTCCATAGAGTGCATCATTATCATTGGTTATTGTCTCTTTTTCCTTGGTGAACAGATATTTGATCCGCAGGTTGAATTTATCTATAGTTCGTACAAGTTTTGGCTGGCAGTAGCACAGTTGATATACCTTGCCGGTACTTTTTTCGTTTTTGCTTATGCAGAAGACTTGGGAAACGAAGAACGCAACGACCTGTGGAAGATTCTGTTTATTTGTAATATTCTTAAGGATCTGCTGTTTGCAATAGCCATCTGGCTCAGCCTGAAACCCGTAAAAGAAAACCCCAAAATGGCCATATAATATTGAGCATGGCTGTCCGACACGATTATTGAACTATGATTATTCTTCAATTAGCAAACAATACAACTGACCCAAGGTGGACTATCCTGATGGGAACAGTAATTGTGTTGGCGCTTGTACTCACGATTATTGTGTTTGTGATTTTTTATCAGCAACGCGTGTACCGGTTCAATAAACGACTGCAGCAATTAGAAGATGAAAAACAACAGGTAATGCTCCATGCCTCTATCCGCTTCCAGGAAGAAGAACGCCAACGCATCGCTGCCGATCTTCACGACGACGCAGGCCCGCTCCTCGCCACCATCCGGCTTTACCTTAATGAAAATATCATTAATCAGGACCCACCCACCCAGCTCCAGAGTATTTACAATGCCAAGCAGCTCATCGACGACGCCATACAGCTCATCCGCAATATCAGCCACAGCCTGATGCCGCCCACACTCAAGAACTTTGGATTGGAAAGTGCCGTGAACGACCTCTTCCAGAAAATCACAGGCAGTGGAAGTGTACACGCCAGCGCAAGATTTCACGATTATAAAATCCGCCTGAAAGTAGAACAGGAGTCCCTCGTTTTCCGCATTGTTCAGGAACTCGTAAATAACGTGATTAAACACAGTAATGCCGGGTTTATTCACCTTACCCAGAATGTAGCCAACGGCATGATGTACTTTCGCCTGCACCACGATGGCATCGGCCTTGTACAGGCTGAATTTGAAAAGCTTAACCACAGTGCCCTTGGCCTTGGTCTTAAAAACATTTCCAGCCGTACAAAAGTCCTTAACGGTAAAATTTTCTTCGAGATAGACGCCAACAAAACCTATTATAAAGTCACGCTTGAGGTTCCCATAGATAAGAATAAACCTTAGGCATCACGGTAGCCCCGTTGAACGGTTAACTGATACGCCACCGGTATTTCCTTTGTGAATATCATTGTAAAAATATCACTGGAAATATGAGAAACAGGGTTGCCGATTTCCACAAAAACTATTGTATTTTTACTTTAACTTATGAGTATTATAAAAGTAGCCATAGCAGACGATCACAAAATCTTCAGGAAGGGGGTTATCCTCTCGCTGCGGCCATACAGCCAGATCAAATTTGTAATGGAAGCAGACAATGGAGAAGACCTGTTGAATAAAATACCCGAGGCCCAGCCAGACGTTATTCTCTGCGACCTGAAGATGCCCATCAAAGATGGGATAGACGCCACCAAACACATCACCAAAACCTGGCCCCAGATCAGGGTGATTATTCTCACCATGTACGAAGACGAACGCTTTGTAGGGCACCTGATGGACTGCGGAGCAGCAGGATACCTGCTAAAAAGTACCGATCCCGCCGAGATTAAAAGGGCCATCAGCGATGTTATGCGCACAGGGTTTTATCTTAACCCCTTCGTAAACAGGGTACTGATCAAAAAGAACTTCTCCAAACAAAAAGTCAACCCCAGCCTCACTAACGAGACTGTGCTGAGCGACAGGGAAAAAGAAGTACTGACCTTGGTTTGCATGGAATTCACCGCCAGTGAAATATCCCAGAAAATGGGCATCAGCGCCCGTACAGTCGAAGCCATCAAAGACCGGCTTATGGAAAGATTTGGAGTAAAAAACTCTGTCGGACTGGTTTTCTATGCAATGAAAAATCAGTTAATAGACTAATGCTCAGGTATCGCTGCTGACTTAACTCACCCCTGCGCCATTTATCGTTTTCTCATCCGGGTTTACAAACTTCAGCTTTCCATCACTATCCTCTGCCATCAGGATCATACCCTGGCTTTCAATGCCCCTCATTTTACGGGGTGCAAGATTAACCACTACCACTACCTGTTTGCCAACGATTGCTTGCGGGTCAAAATGCATCGCTATACCCGATACAATCGTTCTTTCCTCAAAACCCAGGTCCACACGTAATTTCAATAGTTTATCAGCCCTCTCTACCTTCTCGGCAGTTACGATGGTACCAACCCGCAGATCCAGCCTGGCAAAGTCGTCATACTGTATTTCAGCCTTAACCGGTGCAGCCGCAGGCACCACTTCCACAGGCGCTGGTTCAGCGTCCGCTTTTAAAGCAGCAGCCCTCGTTTTAAGTTTCTCCAGTTGCTCTGCCACCTCAGTATCCTCTATTTTTCTAAAAAGTAATTCAGGCGCCCTGAGGCTGTAACCCGTGCTGAGTAACCTTGCTTTACCCGCATTTTCCCATTCCAGCATCTTATCCACCACCTTCATCATGTGCAGCATTTTCCTGGCCGTGTTAGGCAGGAAAGGATTGATAAATATGGCAAGGTTAGCCACCAGTTGAAGACAGATATGCAGGCAGTTATCGATCAACTCCTGGTTCTCAGGTATTGCCGCCAGGCTTTTAGCTACAATCCATGGCTCTTTCTCCTGCATGTATTTATTACCCTTGCGCGCCAGGTCAATAACCCCAAACAAGGCATCACGGAACTTATAACCCTCAATCAACTGCTCGGTAGATACCTTCGTTTCCTCCAAAGCCGCCATCAGTGTACGGTCAGTATCATCCAGGCGTTGTGTATGCAGGGGAGGCACTTTGCCATTGCAAAGCTTATGCATCAATACAAAGCTCCTGTTCACAAAATTGCCAAATATCGCCACCAACTCACCGTTTACAGCATCCTGGAAACCCTTCCAGGTAAATTCACTGTCCTTACTCTCCGGGGCAATCAGCGTAAGATAATAGCGCAGAGAGTCAACGAGCATACCACCCCCATTTTCCTTTTTCACAAAGTCATTGATATAATCCTCCATCTCTATACTCCAGCCACGGCTGGTGCTCATCTTATCCCCCTCCAGGTTCATAAACTCATTGCTGGGAACATTATCCGGCAGGATATTGCCGTGCAGCTTCAGCATAATGGGGAATATGATACAGTGAAAAACAATATTGTCTTTGCCGATAAAATGTACCAGTTTGGTATCGCCATCATACCAGTACGGTTTCCAGTCGCGTCCGGTGTTCCTGGCCCACTGTCTCGTAGCACTGATATAGCCGATAGGCGCATCAAACCATACATACAAAACCTTGCCCTCACCACCCGGTGTACCTGCGGGCAGTTGTATGCCCCAGTCAAGGTCGCGCGTTACCGCCCTTGGCTGTAAACCTGCATCCAGCCAGCTCTTGCACTGCCCCAGCACATTCGCTTTCCAGTCATCTTTGTGCTCCTCCAGTATCCACTGCCGCAGCCATTCCTCGTGCTTGTCCAGTGGCAGGTACCAGTGTTTAGTCAGTTTTTTTATTGGCGGATTCCCGCTGAGCGTACTCCTCGGATTGATCAGTTGTTCAGGACTCAGGGAAGTGCCGCATTTTTCACACTGGTCACCGTAGGCATTGGGATAACCGCAAACAGGGCAGGTACCTACAATATACCTGTCTGCCAGGAAGGTTTTAGCCTCTTCATCATAAAATTGTTCGCTGTCCCTGATCTCCAGGTCGCCCTTTTTGTCGAGATATTCAAAAAACTCCTGTGCCGTTTCATGCTGTAGCGGGTCAGAAGTACGATGGTAGATATCGAAAGATATGCCGAGGTCAGCCATATTACTTTCAAGGATGGCATGGTACTTATCTACAATAGCCCGGGGCGTAGTATTTTCCTTCATCGCCTGGATAGTGATAGCCGCACCATGTTCGTCACTGCCGCAAACATATACCACGTCCCTTTGCTGGGCGCGGAGGTAACGTACATAGATGTCGGCAGGTAAATATGCCCCTGCCAGGTGCCCAATATGCTTCAATCCATTGGCATATGGCAGCGCCGATGTGATCAGGTATCTTTTTGCTGTATTCATTGTGCCGCAAAAATACCGTAATACCCCGCAACCAACAAATTGCGACACACACGACGTCAACCATTCCATCAGGGTGAGACAATTATAGAAATAAAAATATCCTTATAGTGTTCGTCAACCCTGTAGCGTTCCCATTATTATCGGAACAGAAAAACATATGCGGTCCGGCGTAAAACCCCGCCACGGTGCCATTATTATCGGAACTGAAAAAAATATACTGTCCGGCGTAAAATCCCGCCTGGGTAACATTATTATCGGAACAGAAAACACACACGACGTCAATCAACCCCCAGTGGTG
>CAZPXP010000046.1:0-27937 GCA_964590975.1 uncultured Ferruginibacter sp.
TGTGTGAATTATGGGTTACGAGATATAACCCCGTCAGGGGTGACATGATTATAGGGGAGAAATGATTGTATGTGTGAATTATGGGTTACGAGATATAACCCCGTCAGGGGTGACATGATTATAGGAGAGGCATTATTATTAAATACAAATAATGATATTTTTAATAAAAAACATCTCACACCTTTTTTCGGCATACAAAATACTATATGTTTGCGCGCACTTTTTTACACTTATAAACTTAAACCTATGGCGCACACGTTTTCACAAATCTATGTTCACGTCGTATTTTCTGTGAAAGGAAGACACGCTCTTCTGCACAAACCCTGGCGCAACGATGTATTCCGTTATATGGCGGATATTATCAATGCAAAGGGTCAGAAATCAATCATTGTCAATGGTGTTGAAGACCATGTACATCTTTTTATTGGGTTAAAACCTTCAATGTCGGTATCGGACCTTATCCGGGAGGTGAAGAACAATACGACAAATTTCATCAACAGTAAAAAGTATATACCCGGTAAATTCGCCTGGCAGGAGGGGTTTGGCGCGTTTACTTATTCGAACAACGAAGTAAGGAACGTGTACCAGTATATTCACAAACAGGAAGATCATCACAAAAAAGTCACTTTCCGGGAAGAATACCTTGCGATACTCAATTCATTCGGGGTGGAATACGATGAAACCCGCCTTTTTGACTGGGACGTAAAGTAGCATGGAGCCACCAGTTGGGTTATTGCAGATCGTGTATTCTTTTACGCTTCCGGTAACCGCAATAATTTTTTTTGGCGAAGTGATTCAGTAGACTTTACTTTGTACTACAAATGCAACAATTCATCCACATACATCATCATCATTTCTTACCCGCGGGTAAGCTATTGTGATTGGTGTAGGTGTACACATAATTCAACAAAGGGCTTACGATATCGTGAGCCCTTTTTCTTTTATAAAAACTTAAGTAATGACACAGGAGACCAATATCTCTTCGGGGGAAGTGCTCAGGATCGCGATACAGAAATCGGGGCGCTTATATGAAGATTCCCTCAAGCTGCTGCGCGAATGCGGTATCGAGCTGAACAACGGTAACAAACAGCTTAAGGCGGTTGCTTACAACTTCCCGGTGGAAGTGTATTTTTTCAGGGATGATGATATTCCGCAGTATGTATTTGACCGCGTAGCGGATATCGGTATCGTAGGAGAAAACGTGCTGCTCGAAAAGAATAAAGATATAGCACTGGTGAGCCGCCTTGGCTTCGGGAGGTGCCGCCTTTCGTTAGCTGTGCCTAAGAACATGACTTATAATGGTTTGCAGGATCTTGCCGGTCTGAAGATCGCAACTACTTATACTTACCTGCTGCAGCAGTACCTTGATGCCAATAGGGTTGATGCCGAGATACACGAGATCAGCGGTTCGGTAGAGATCGCCCCGGGAATCGGCCTGGCCGATGCGATATGCGACCTTGTGAGCAGCGGCAGCACACTTTTTACCAATGGCCTTAAGGAAGTGGAAGTGGTGTTGCAATCGGAGGCGGTGCTCGCAGCAGCAAAAGATATCTCGGAAGCCAAGCAGGCTATACTGGATAAGCTGTTACTGCGCATCAACGCAGTACGCAGGGCCAAGAGCGTAAAATATATATTGCTCAATGCGCCTAACGACCAATTGGAAAATATTGCAAGGGTACTGCCCGGTGCAAAAAGCCCTACCATTGTGCCCCTCGCCGAGGCGGGCTGGAGCAGTGTGCAGAGCGTAGTTAATGAAAATGATTTCTGGGATGTGATTGAGCGCCTTAAAGCATATAAGGCCGAAGGGATACTGGTAGTGCCGATTGAGAAAATGATCGGATGAGTTATAAGGTATAAATTATGAATTATAAAACGCATAATTTTTAACTCCTGGCTCATCGTTTACAGCCTCTAAAAAAAATAGTAATGAACAGATACAATAACCCCCCGCAAAATGAATGGGCGGCATTGCTGCAACGGCCGGTGTTTGATACGCGGGATCTGGAAGCACAGGTACATTCCATACTTGATGCGGTGCGGCAGGAAGGCGATGCTGCTGTGCTGCGTTATAATAATCTTTTCGATGGTACAACGCCTGGTCATCTTACCGTTGGTGAGGAGGAAAGAAAAGAAGCCGGTGCACAGGTGAGTGATGAGCTGAAAGCAGCGATCGGGATAGCCCGGCAAAACATCACCCGCTTTCACCGGCAGCAGATGGTAGCAGAAGCGGTGGTGGAAACGATGCCCGGCGTGCGTTGCTGGCGCAGGTCGGTGGCCATCGAAAAGGTAGGGCTGTACATACCCGGTGGTACTGCACCACTGTTCTCCACCCTGTTGATGCTCGGTATTCCTGCTGTACTGGCGGGTTGTAAAGAGATCGTGGTTTGTACGCCCTGTGGTAAAGATGAAAAGATAAACCCTTTAGTATTATATGTGGCCGGTCAACTGGGTATAACCCGGGTGTATAAGGCCGGTGGTGTACAGGCCATTGGGGCGATGGCATTCGGTACGGCATCCATACCGCGGGTATCGAAGATATTTGGTCCCGGAAACCAGTACGTTACCTGTGCCAAGCAACTGGTGAGCCGGTGCGGGGTGGCTATTGATATGCCTGCGGGCCCGAGTGAAGTAGCGGTATATGCCGATGCTGCCTGCGATCCCGCTTTTGTGGCGGCCGATCTGCTGAGCCAGGCGGAACACGGTGCAGACAGCCAGGTATTGCTGGTAACGGCTACGCCTGCTATTGCAGACGCGGTAGAGAAAGAACTGGATATCCAGTTGGCGCTGCTGCCACGTAAAGACCTTGCTGCACAGGCACTGATCAATAGCCGCTGCGTGATCATGGAAAATGTAGATACTGCTTTTGCCCTGCTCAACGCCTACGCGCCCGAGCACCTGATTATCGCTTCGGATGAGGCACCGCTGCTGGCTGATAAAGTGGTGAATGCCGGCAGCGTATTCCTTGGGCATTATGCCCCCGAGAGTGCGGGCGATTATGCCAGCGGCACCAACCACACCCTGCCTACCAACGGCTATGCAAAAGCATTCAGCGGGGTTTCGGTAGACAGTTTTGTAAAAAAGATCACCTACCAGCAGATCAGCCCCGAAGGCATCAGCGCGCTTGGCTCCGCGGTGGAAGTAATGGCCGCAGCCGAAGGCCTTGACGCACATAAGAACGCAGTATCCATACGCTTACAAAAAATCAACAACAATGGCATTTGACCTGCAGCAACTCGTAAGGCAAAATATCCGGCAACTGAAGCCCTATGCTTCTGCCCGGCACGAATTTGAAGGCGAAGCATCGGTGTATCTCGATGCCAACGAAAACAGTTCCGGGTCGCCGTTAGATGAGCCCTATAACCGGTATCCCGATCCGCTGCAATGGCAACTCAAGTTTGCATTGGCAAAGATCAAGGGTGTGCCGGCAGAGAATATCTTTATCGGTAATGGCAGTGACGAAGTGATCGACCTGGCCCTGCGCATTTTTTGTGAACCGGGCAGGGATAATGTGATCATTTGTCCGCCCACCTATGGTATGTATGAAGTGTCTGCCGGTATCAATGCTGTGGAAGTGCGTAAGGCAAAGCTTACCAGCGATTTTCAGTTAGACCTCGAAACGATCATGAACCTTACGGATGCACAGACGAAGATCATCTTTGTATGCAGTCCGAACAACCCTACGGGTAACAATATGGGCCGTGCCGACGTGGAGTGGTTGCTCAATAACTTTAATGGTATCGTGATGGTTGATGAAGCCTATATCAACTATTCGAGGCAGAAAACCTTTATTCAGGAGCTGACCACCTATCCCAATCTTATCGTTATGCAGACGCTGTCCAAAGCGTGGGGATTAGCGGCGCTGCGGCTGGGGCTTTGCTTTGCTGCGCTGGATATGATCGAACTGTTCAACAAGGTAAAGCCACCCTATAATATCAACAAAGCATCCGCTGCGCTGGGTACGCAGGCATTGCAGAATATCGGTTGGGTCAATGCCTCAATACAGCAGACCGTTGCCATAAGAAATACATTGGCGGCCAGGTTGGTGCAGTTTACCTTTGTAGAGAAAGTATATCCGAGCGATGCCAATTTCCTGCTCGTGAAGGTAACGGATGCCAATAGCCTGTATCAATACCTGGCAGGTAAGGGTATTATTGTGCGTAACCGCAGCCGTGAGCCGGGTTGCGAAAACTGCCTCCGTATAACGGTGGGGAATGAGGCCGAGAATGATACGTTGCTGGCAGCACTTGAAGCATGGAAGGGGTAGTGGGGTAGAGTGCTTTACTATTCGATAAATAAGCAGTTGACATAAAATAGGCTGCCCGCATTTTATTACCGATATAAATTAAAACACAGTACTAAAACTATAACATGACAAAAGAACCGATCGTTGTACGTTATGATGTTGCTTTAAAATCCGTTACCAGGCCAAGAAAAGTGTTGTTCATCGACCGTGACGGTACGCTCATCAACGAGGCGCCGCCCACCTACCAGCTTGATGCTTTTGAAAAGCTCACGTTTTATCCGCATATGTTTGAATATATGCGGAAGATTGCAACGGAGCTGGACTATGAACTGGTGATGGTAACCAACCAGGACGGGATGGGCACCGATGCTTTTCCTGAAAACACCTTCTGGCCGCTGCACAACCTCGTGATGAAGAGTCTTGAAGGTGAGGATATCCTGTTCAGCGCCGTGTTTATCGATCGTACCTATCCCGCCGATGGGGTGCCCACAAGAAAGCCGGGTACAGCCATGCTCACTGAATACTTTGACGCGGCGAAATACGATCTCGCCAGCTCTTTTATGATCGGCGACCGTATTACTGATATGCAGCTTGCTAAAAACCTCGGCTGTAAAGGCATCTGGCTCAACAATGGCAGTGGGCTGGGCAGTGAGGAGATCAAAGACAAGATCGCGGCATTAAAGGATACTATTGTATTGGATACGCCGGACTGGGATAAAATATACGCTTACCTGCTGCCGGGTAAACGGGTTGTAACACACGAACGCAATACGAACGAAACAAAGATCACGGTAAACCTTAACCTTGATGGTACGGGTATCGCCTCCAACCAAACGGGTATTGGTTTTTTTGATCACATGCTGGATCAACTGGCGCGTCATGGTGGTATGGATCTGTCGGTAAGTTGTACGGGCGATCTGCACATCGACGAGCATCATACCATCGAAGACTGTGGTATTGCGCTGGGCGAAGCTGTGGCTAAGGCACTGGGCGATAAGCGGGGCATGGAACGGTATGGTTTTGTGCTGCCGATGGACGACTGCCTGGCGCAGGTAGCCATTGACTTTGGCGGCAGACCCTGGATCGTATGGGAAGCCGGCTTCCAGCGCGAGAAGATCGGTGAAATGCCTACGGAGATGTTCTTCCACTTCTTCAAATCATTCAGCGATGCGGCCAGGTGTAACCTGAACATACAGGCCACGGGTGATAATGAGCACCACAAAATTGAATCCATTTTTAAAGCTTTTGCCCGCGCAGTAAAAGCGGCAGTAAAGCGTGACGCAAACAGCAATACACTGCCGACAACAAAGGGGGTTATTTAGTGATGAATTACAAACCCCGCCAGGGGTGACATGATTATAGGTGTGAAATTATGGGTTATGAGATACAACCCCGCCAGGGGTGACATGATTATAGGGGTGACATGATTATAGGTGAGATTATTGTTGATACAAATATGATTGCAATAATAAAATACAACGCGGGTAATGTGCAGAGTGTGCAGCATGCCCTGCACAGGCTGAATACAGAAGCCGTCATTACGGACGATACGGCGGTATTGCTGAAGGCCGATAAAGTGATCTTCCCGGGTGTGGGTCATGCTGGGGCGGCCATGGCATCGCTGCGCAGCAAAGGGCTTGATGAGGTTATTATGCGGTTGCGGCAGCCTGTGCTGGGTATTTGTGTAGGTATGCAGTTGCTGTGTTCTCATTCAGCAGAGGGCGATACAAAGGGGTTGGGTATTTTTGATGCAGAAGTGTGCCGTTTCGACCATGCTGTAATACCCGGCACGTTAAAGATACCGCAGACGGGCTGGAATACGATATATGACTATCGTTCGCCGCTTTTTGCCGGGCTGGCTGATGATGCTTTTGTATATTATGTACATAGCTATTATGCTACGCCTGGTGCCGATACCATTGCGAAAAGCGATTATGGGCTTACGTATAGTGCGGCCCTGCAAAAGGATAATTTTTACGCAGTACAGTTTCATGCAGAGAAATCTGCGACGATTGGGGAAACGATATTGAATAATTTTCTGAGTATGTAAACGATCTGTTCTGTTGCGGCCGTGGGTCATCATAAAATAAAAAATGAGTTTAGATAATCAATACCAGCATCTGTGGACAGGCGGGTTCATCATCCCCGCCATTGACATCATCGGGGGTAAATGCGTACGCCTTACGCAGGGCGATTATGCGCAGCAGAAAGTATATAGCGACGACCCGGTAAGTGTGGCAAAGCAGTTTGAGGCGGCAGGTGCACAGCGCCTGCACCTGGTTGATCTCGACGGGGCTAAGGCAGGTACACCGCAGAATCTTGCCGTGCTCGAAGCCATTGCTGCTGCCACAAGCCTCGTGATAGATTTTGGGGGTGGCATTAAGACAGCACAGCAGGTACAGGCGGTGCTGGATGCGGGTGCAGCAATGGTAACTGCAGGCAGTATAGCAGTAAGGCAGCCGGAAGCGGTGGCTGCATGGGCAAAGGAGTGGGGAGCAGATAAGTTGCTTATTGGTGCTGATGTGCAAAACGAAACCATCAGGATCGGTGGCTGGCTGGAAGATGGCGGCATAGATGTTTATGCTTTCATCAGGCAGATGCTGGATGCGGGGTTGCGACAGTTTTTCTGTACAGATATTTCTAAGGACGGGATGATGCTGGGCTCGGCACAGGCGCTCTATAAAAAGCTACTCGATGCCTTCCCGGGTCTATACCTTATTGCGAGTGGCGGGGTAAACAGTATTGAGGAAGTGGAAACGCTCCGTGCGGCCGGTTGCACAGGGGCCATTGTAGGCAAAGCCATTTATGAAGGCACGATTGTGTTGCCGGTAAAACAGCGGATAATATGAAGTTAGTAAATAATACCATTTGCCGCCGTATCATTCCCTGTCTTGATATACGCGACGGGCGAACGGTTAAAGGCGTACAGTTTGAAAATATCCGGGATGCCGGTGATCCTGTTGAGCTGGCCGCGTTGTACAGCGCGCAGGGTGCGGATGAACTGGTTTTTCTTGATATTACGGCCACTAACGAAAAGCGAAAGACGTTGGCAGAACTGGTGGACAAGGTAGCAGCACAGATCAGTATACCCTTTACCGTGGGTGGGGGTATTGCTGCTGTAGATGATGTATCTGTACTGTTGCAGCATGGCGCCGATAAAGTGTCTGTTAATACCGCGGCATACCGTAAGCCTGAACTGCTGCGTGAGCTAAGCAATGCTTTTGGCAGCCAGTGTGTGGTACTGGCCATTGATACGCGGCAGGAGGCAGATGGTAACTGGTATGTGTACCTGAATGGGGGGCGTGAAAAAACAGGCACGCTTACGATCGACTGGGCAAAGGATGCGGTAGACCTGGGCGCGGGTGAGATATTGCTTACCAGTATGAACCACGATGGCAGTAAGCATGGGTTTGCGGTAGACATTACCCGGCAGTTGGTAAATGCCCTGCCCGTTCCGGTGATCGCTTCCGGTGGTGCGGGTACGATGGAGCACTTTAAGGAACTGTTTGAAGAATCCAATGCGGAAGCCGCACTGGCTGCCAGCATCTTCCATTATGGCGAGATCGGGATACCACAGTTAAAAACATACCTCGCCAGCCAGCGGGTAAGGGTAAGGTTATAATGAGTACACATAAAACAATGGTTATGCAATCTACTACAATATTAGCTCCTGATTTTTCCAGGTATGCAGACGGTCTTGTACCGGCAATCGTGCAGGACGCAGTAACACTCCGTGTGCTTATGCTGGGCTTTATGAATGAAGCTGCGCTGGCGCGTACAATGGAACTGGGTAAAGTTACCTTTTACAGCCGCAGCAAGCAACGCCTCTGGACGAAAGGCGAGGTGAGCGGTAACTTTCTTATGCTTGTTGAAGGGGCCTTAGATTGTGATGCTGATACCCTTCTGTTTAAAGTTAACCCCGTGGGGCCCGTTTGCCATACCGGGGCCGATACCTGTTTTGATGAAGTCAATACCGGTAATAATTTCCTCAATGTGCTTGAGCAGATCATTACCAACCGTAAGGATAACCCCACTGATCAATCCTATACCTCTTCACTATTTCAAAAGGGGACGCATAAGATTGCGCAGAAAGTAGGCGAAGAAGCGGTAGAACTGGTGATAGAAGCGCTGCGTACGGATGAGGATTTGTTTAAGAACGAGGCGGCCGACCTGCTCTTTCATTATCTCATCTTACTACAGGCAAGAGGCTTTACTCTTAAGGATGTGGTAAAGGTGCTGGAAGAAAGACACCATCCCGGCAAAGAATAATAAAGCAAACAGGAGAAAGGTTTTCTGTGTTTCTCCTGTTTGCAGCATATTCAACTAAAGTATCGGGCATTCCTCGATCTTTCCAAAACAGTTCCATCTTATGGTTGGGTTACCTTCGCCATCCAGCGCGTTACAGGCGATCCATCCTGCATAACCACCCGGCTGGGGATTCATGTTGTGGATGATATCGCCCGCCTGCCAGTCTGTAGAAGGTGGCATAAGCAGGGTTGTTGCAGGGTTGTCATACGAGGATCCGATATAGATCGGGCGTTTAAAATCAGGCCCGCCCTGTTTTCTTTCGCCCAGGAACATGCCTGCCTTCAGCCAGATATGGCTCTGGTTGGCTGCGCCAATAACCGGATAAAGCGCACTATCCCCTTCGGAATTTCCCCAGTTGGCTTCTTTGGTAGAGAAGAGCAATACCGGTTGCGGTGATAAATCTTCCATACTCCACCAGCCATACTGTGTATCCTTGTCGTACCGTAATGAATGAAAAGAACCAAGAGGATCAGGATGATAAAAAGTCATTAGCACACCATTTTTTCCATTGGTAGCCTGGTTGCCGCCAATATCAATCGCCGTAGTATAGGCTGATTCATTTTTGGTATGCACACCATAAGGAATATGCGTGTAAGCAGAACTGCCACCACCGCCGCCCTGTCTTATTACCGAGGGCCGGGCGCCGCCAAAAGGTGAGTCGGGCATCGGCACATCGGTTATAACCTGGTAATTGGCAAGGAACTCGGCGTCTGTGTCGGTATTATGGTACCCATCAAGAGACAACTGCCCTTCAATAATCATGGCGGGAAAATATACCGTTGAGCCCGGCGCTTCCTGGTAGCAGTTCAGGTACACCGATCCACTTCCAGCTTTAGCAGCGTATGCAAAGTTACCCAGGGCGTCTTTCTGTAATGCCGTTCCGAGGCTGTAGTATTCACCCGCCCCATTCTCATTGGAATAACAGTTCTGGTAAGTATTACCTGTTGCCCTTTCCGAATCGAAGAAGCCATAGCGTTTATTACCGGTACAATAAATATGCTCAAACAGCATATTGCCCGAATTGCTGCCTATCACATATACACCGTTTAGCCCGTTTCTTACACAGGCGATGTTGCAGAATTTAGAATCTATCGCGTTGGCGTTATAGTTGGTGATCTCGTGCGTTACAGGGTCTTCATAAGCATTATCCGCGTACAGGTTACCGAGGTAAGGGTGCTTGATGTCGTACATGCGCTGGCCATCATCTGTTGGCGGTGGTTGTGACGGCGTTACAATATGGATACCATTGCCCGTAAAGCCATCGATAAAACAGTTGTCTACATGTACCTTGCACTTTATTGAAATGCCATGCCCGAACTTTGGCGGCGTATCAAAAAGCGTGGGGTCTTTTTCAGGGTCGGCCGGTGTAAATATTCCAATGGGATCCTGCAAGGGTATGGCCGAAACAATGGAAAGATTGCGGATGATGGTGCCTTCTGCATGATCAATGCCATTTACTCCGCCAAGTGATACAAGTATGCCCGTAACGCCACGCGGGAACATCAGCCTGGAGATGCCGGTAGGTGAAGGAGCGAGGGGATCGGGTATGCCATTACCATTTACCTTGCGTACGCCGTTTATGGCATCGTAGGCGAAGTTGTGATTGATGGCATTATTGGCCTCCCGGCCGGAGAAGCCCAATAGCTCTACGCGGTGTTTGATGACGAGGGTACTGCTTAAAAAATAGTTGCCCTCCGGGATCATCAGGACACCACCACCCTTTACATTGGAAACCATAGCATCCAGCGCTGCGTTGAATGCAGCCAGGTCGTCTGTAGCGCCATCCCCGACAGCGCCAAAATCCATTACATTAAAGATCATAATTGTCGTTTTAAATTGTTTAAACTGTATGTATCAAAAAGGTCATTACAAATTTTTTCCCTATTTTACTGCATCAAAACCAACTGTTCATGGCAAGTTCATTATTCAGAACCAAGAAGATCGAAAACATATTAGCAGAAGGAAGCGATGATCCGCACGGCGGGGGTGGTCTCAAAAGAGTATTGACACTTAAGGACCTTACCTTTTTCGGTATTGCGGCTATCATCGGTGCCGGCAGTTTCAGCAGTTTGGGTGCAGCCGTGTTCAGTGGTGGTCCTGGTGTGGTAATGCTCTTTGTCATCACCGGTATTGCCTGCGCCTTTACCGCTTTTTGTTACAGTGAATTTGCCAGCCGCATACCCGTTGCGGGCAGCGCTTATACTTATGCTTATGCTTCTTTTGGCGAGCTCTTTGCCTGGATCATTGGCTGGGCACTGATCATGGAATACTCCATCGGAAACATCTATGTGGCTTTTAGCTGGAGTGATTATTTCACTTCCTTTATGGCCAAGATCAATGTACACATACCCGAATACCTTACCTGCAGCTATATAGAGGCCAAAAAGGCCGTGGCGGAAGGCAGCAGCAATGCTGAGTTACTCGCTGCCTGGAAGAATGCACCCATGGTGGGTGGGCTCCGCATTATCTTCGACCTGCCTGCTCTCGTGATCAATGTGCTCATTACCTACCTGGTGTACCTTGGTGTACGTGAAAGCCGCAACTTCAGCAATGCGATGGTGATACTCAAGCTCATCGTGGTACTGCTCGTGATCTTTGTGGGCGGTTACCTCATCTTCTCCAACGGACTCAGTTTTAACTGGACGCCTGATAACGGCAGCGGCGAACATTCATTTATGCCTAACGGCTTCAGCGGTGTAATGGCCGCGGTAAGCGGGGTGTTCTTTGCCTATATCGGCTTCGACGCGGTGAGTGTACTGGCCGAAGAGAGCAAGAACCCGCAGCGCGACCTGCCGCGTGGTATGGTGCTGTCGCTCATTATCTGTACCATCGTTTACATCCTGCTTACCCTTGTGCTCACGGGTGCGGTTAACTACCGCAGCTTTGACGGGGTAGGTGATCCTCTTGCATTCATCTTCGAAAAGAACAACCTCAATATTGGCTGGATGCAGTTCCTGGTGGCCATCTGTGCGGTGATTGCCATGACCAGCGTACTGCTGGTATTCCAGATGGGGCAACCTCGTATCTGGATGAGCATGAGCCGCGACGGATTATTGCCCGGTGTATTCCAGAAGATACATCCCAAACACAAAACGCCATCTTTCTCTACCATCCTTACCGGTGTTGTGGTGGGCGTGCCCATCCTGTTTACCGATAAAACCTTTGTGCTCGACTTTACGAGTATTGCCACACTGTTTGCCTTTGTGCTGGTGTGCGGCGGCGTACTGCTGATACCCCGTAAAGAAAAGATAGCCGGTCGTTTCAGCATACCCTATATCAATGCCCGGCTTATATTCCCCGCGCTGGTACTGGGTGTTCTCATCATACTGGGTGCAGGTGTGAAGGATTACTTCAGCAACATCACACAGTTTGCACTTAATGATGAGGATAAGGCTGGTAACCTGGGCAGCCTTGTAAGCGACAGCAAAGCGAATTTCAGCAGCACTTATTTTCTTAATGCGGCGGAGGTAAATGTTATCAATAAAAAGCTGAAAGGGCAACCTGGTGTACAGGCAGATCTTACTGGCTTTACGAAAAACAATGATGCTTTTAATGCCATGATCGATAGTATTGGTACGGCTAAGATCAGTGCCAAGCCTTCTTACGCAACATTAAAGAGCACCGGTGAAGTAGCAGCCGGTGATACAGGTAACCTGTTTGCACCGGGTGAGCTGGACTTTGAAAAAGAGCTGCAGCCGGTACTGGCCGGCGCCGCCTTTACTTCATCGGGACAAGCCACATCTGCCGCCGCAGTAGAAAAAGTATTATCCGCCGATCCGGAAGACAGTTCCCTGCTGGCCAAATGGAAGAACCAGGTATTGCTCAACAACTACCTCGCAAATCATACAGACAGCGCCACCACCAAGCCCGATTTTGCTGGGTTGCTTAATAAGGATTTTGGGGCTGCTACCATACAGGGCCTTAAAGCCAAATTTGACAGTAATCTTTCGCAAAAAAGAACGACGAATCTTACCACTATCATTTTCTGGCTTGCCTGTATTATACTGGCTTTCCTGGCTTTCCTGCGCAAATGGTCGCTCATTCCGCTGCTGGGGCTTACTTCCTGTATGTACCTGCTTACAGGTATGACCGCCAGTAACTGGATATGGTTTATCTCCTGGCTGGGTATTGGCCTGGTGATCTATCTCCTGTACGGGGCTAAGAAAAGCAAGCTGGCTACTGCTGAAGCCTGATGCGATACTGTTGGTACAGTAAGGGTATCAGCCAAACTTAATCTCCTGGTCTTCCTGGATAGAACGGATATTGATGTCTTCCGCCAGTTGGAGAATGTCTTTTCCGCTAAGCGTAGCCGAAAGAATATTGTCCATCAGTTTCTCGTATGGGCCAAAGGGCAGCGCATCAGGATCCATAGCCTTTTCGAGCAGGATAATGACAAAAAAGTTGGCGCCTGGGTCGGCCAGGATTTTTGCCGCAAGCCTGGGATCAAGTTTATTCATAATCATTCGTTTTAAGGTAGAATGTTCCCCAAGTTACATATTCCCTCAAATATCCCGTTATTCTGCAAATGTTCCCTGGTCTGTTAATGGTATATCAGTGCGCTTGATATTTTGTTACGGGTGCAGGATACAAAATTTTATTTTCCGAAAATTTGTAATATTTTTACCCGCTGAAAAACATGTATTGCTAAAACCTGAACAGCCTGCGTATGAAAAAAGTGATGTTGCTGCTATTGATAATGGCATGCTTTGGTGCCTGTAAAAAAGAAGACCTTAGTATTGCCCGGCCTGCCGATCCCCTGCTATCGGAACTAAAACAGTTTGTTGCACGGCATATTCCTTCGGGCCATTTTGATGCTATCCCCTGGCATAAAGCCATACCCATCAAAAAGAATGATATGGCAGAGGGCTATGCGGTTACCTGCCAGCAGGATGAGGGGTACCTGCGCCAGTTGGTTCCCCGCGGGGTTCAAACTGGCTAAGCGCGTGGTTATCGCTGTTAACAACAGCAAAACCGTTTTGCGCTGGACACGGTTGACCAATGGACTGATCGATTTTGGCGATCGCGGGCAGTTACGGCGTGTGCTGGGGTTAGCCGTAGGTGATCCCAATGCTGCCCACCACATTATTGCCTGGGAGCACCGGACGCATCCATTGGTACAGCGGGCGGCACAGGGTCCGAATCCTTTTCACATGAATGAAGAATTGAACGGTATACCTTTACTGCCTGTACAGCATGGAGGAGGAGGCCATGCTAATTATAATGAATTAATAAGACTCAGATTACAACGGATATGGAGTAATAATCCGGGTGTTACACCGGAAGGCGCAAGAGATGCGATTGATGATTTGATGAATGAAGTAAGGGCAATTATTAATGGCAATTCTAATGTTTCTGTTAACAACTTAATATTTTGATATGCAATTTTTTAGAATAAATCATGCTTCTACCAAGAAGGAAATTGGGGTTTCTCCCCAAGTTAACGAGGCAGAGTTTACCGGACAAGTTACGGACCCGGAATATCTTGGTAATTTTTATCGCCGGCGTATAGAGGAGCCGGTTATTATACCAAAACCAATCTTACGCCGCGGCGCAAAACTTACACAATGTCTTTCCGTCAGCTTTGTAGGGTTCAGTGGTAACTTACTGATCAGCGATACTACATACACTATGCTTAAAAATATGGAATGTTATGGAGTACAGTTTTTTCCTACAGAACTGATCAGTGAGAAACATGGTAACCAACCTTACTGCATTGTATATCCTTATGCATTCGGATATCCGTTTATTGATGTAAAATCTTCTGTTTTTCAGTACACGGATACATCATTCAAATATAATGTCGTAGCGGAGCTCACTGTTGATAGTGCAGCAGCATTGGAAAAGGCATATAACGATAACATAGCCGATGCTGAAAAATTGCCTTACGGGGAGTTTACACCATTGTATATTAATCATTTGGTATTACGCGAGGATATAAATGTTGACTTCTTCGCCCTCCGGTCGGTGCCATACGGTGGTTTGGGTTATTATGCTTCAGCACGTCTACGTGAGGCTATGGAAGCGGCGGGATCTACCGGGGTGGTGTTTACGGAGCTGAATGAGCGGCGTTTGTAATCAATCTGGCGATAGCTTTTATGATAAACATGTTTAGGTTTTTCAAACAGGACAAACCGGGTATTGATCCCTATTCGGGTTTTGAAAAGGATAGTCATTTCCGGCCCAGGGTGGATAAAGGGAGTTTCTTCCGGCTAACAGGCTCTGATTTTACTGCGCTTATATCCAGGCCGCTCAGGGGGTATATTGGAGATCCGAAATACGAAACTGAAAAGGGCAGCGCTTTCTCTTACGGACAAAAAGCGCTTTACTATTGGGAAAACCTTGACGGGCAGGTAACCAATGGCGGATTTGTTCAATTTTACTATAATGGTTATGGGCGCTATATTCCCATCATTCTGAAAAGTCTTACACATATTGGTGATATGGAAATGGCAGACCTGGTTGGCCGGGCTGAGAAATTATATCGAAAGAGTAAGCGGGTAATCAACAGGGCACGTAGGCTGGCTTCATTTTTTGGTACCGATATATATGAAAGACTGGATGAATTGTCGGCCCTGGATGATGAATATTATGTGCTGAATAAGAAAACAATGCCCATTATTGAAAAATACATACGTGCAAATCCCAACGAATTCTGTGTTGATGAAAATGGGCTCGAATTTGATACAGGGTTTTCAGGTGATTGTATAACGTACTATCCCGGCGGTAGTGTGAAAGAAATGTTTACCCTGGAAGCTGGTACTGTTAAGGATGAGCTTTTATGCTTTTATGAAAATGGTGTTTTGCAGGAGAGGATATTGTATTTGAATGGGGCTCAAACAGGAGAAAAGGATGAGTTTTATGAAAATGGCAATATAAAATACAGGATAAAGCGCGATCGGGGATTAGACCAGTTCCATCATCAGTGGTTTTACGGGAATGGAAATCCTCAAAAATCGGAGCACAGGTTGACGGGTAAAAGGGAGTGTACAGGCGAATACCGGGAATGGTATGAGAACGGACACTTGTCGAAATCGGGAACATATATTACAGGCAGTAAAAGGGATGGAGCATGGCTTGAATACTATTCGGATGGGAGTAAGAGAATTGAAGGTGAATACAGGGATGGTGTCTTTTTCTTCCACAATTACTGGAATGGGGAAGGGCAGCAACTATTGAAAGATGGGACGGGGATCTATGTAAACGAATACACCGATGCCAGTGGCGATACTTATCGCAAAGAACAGGAATATAATAATTACAGGCAGCACGGGCAGCAAAAGTCTTTTGATAATGGTGTATTGACGCTCTGCCAGGAAATGGTAAATGGCCTTCCTGACGGTTTGGCAAGGGCCTATTATAAAAACGGCAGGATAAAGAGTGAAGAGGTTTACAAAAATGGGCAGTCTGTATCGTACAAGACTTTTTCTAAGTCTGAAAACCTAACTGGTAAGGTTAGGTTTACCTATTTGATGAAGGAGGAATGGCTGAAGGAAAAAGAATTACCTGTTGCTGATACCTATCCTGTTTGTATCAATGAGGAAGCCATCAAAGCAATAATAAAAACCCCAAAGGTATTGTTTGAACCCAGGTACCAGGATGTAGAAGGGGCGACCTGCTTATGGCTTTCTGTGGACGAAAAAGGAAATGTAACGAATGTTGAATTTCGATCGGCATATATGACAAATGGCAATGAGTTTACCAAAGTAGCCCGGATTATGAAGTTTACACCGGCTGCAAAGGATGGTAAACCTGTACCGTCGTATATCTATATCATCGCAAGCTTTACGGTTGAATAAAAGTAATTTTTGTGTGAAAGCTCAGGTGGTTAGCTTTTTTCCTGCACCAGTTAGTGCTTCAGGTTTTTGGATAACACAATATGGCGGCATAAGGGATATACTCAGGTAACCCGTACCTTTGCAGCAGCATGAAATACGAAATTGGCGATAAGATTATAGTGCTGCATTCTAATGAGGAAGGGCAGGTAGTGGAGATCATGAACGAGAAAATGGTGATGATCGAAGTGCGTGGGGTACGCTTCCCGGCGTATATGGACCAGATTGACTTTCCTTATTTTCACCAGTTTACCAGGGGTAAGATCGTGGATAAGCCTAAAGTGCAGCATAAAGTGTATATCGATGAGGTAAAGAAGGAAAAAAGCGCGTCCAGGCAGAAAGTGGAGGAGGGGGTATGGCTGAGCTTTTTACCTGTATTTGATAAGGATATTTTTGATGATGATGTGGTGGAAAAATTCAAGCTCTACCTCATCAACCAGACCAATGATGCCATCAACTTCTGCTATACGCTCATGTTTGGCGGCGATGCTAATTTTGAGCTGCGCAATACGGTACAACCACTCACTGATTTTTACCTGCACGATGTGTTATTTGAAGACCTGAACGATGCTCCGCGTTTTGACTTTGAGTTTACGCTTGCAAAGGAGAACAAACGTAAAGCGCCTTATTTTGAAACCTCGCTGAAGCTCAAGGCTAAACAACTGTTCAAGCGGATAGAAGAGATCAGGATAAGCAATGAACCTGCTTTCCGCTACCAGTTGATGGAGGTGTACCCGGAAAAGCCAGAGGAGGAAAAAGTGGTGCTGAACCCCAGGGGTAATAAGAACTTCCGGCTTTATGAGCTTTCGCAGATCGGGCAGTTTCTTGAACCGGCCCGGTCGGTGGTGGATATCCATATCGAAAAGCTGACGGACAGCCCCGGCAATATGTCTAATGCGGAAAAGTTTGGGTTACAGATAAAAACCTTTGAGAAATATTACGATCTCGCTGTTGCCTACCGGCAAGCCAGCCTGATCATCGTGCACGGGGTGGGCAGTGGCCGCCTGCGCGATGAGATCCACGATATACTCCGGCTAAAACGGGAAGTGAAATCTTTTGTTAACCAGTATCACCCTTCATTTGGTTACGGCGCTACGGAGATTTTTTTTAATTACTGATGATGTTTACCGGTACGGTATGCAGGGGGTAGTATATAACCTGGCACTACGACCATGAAGATTTTAATGGTACGAGTGCGATAATAAAAACGCCGGGCATGAGCCCGGCATTTATTGTATCAGCAAGCAACCTGTATGCCTTATTGCGTGGGTGGGGGACCTCCAATACGCATCTGTATGCCACCTCCCGGACCCTGCATATCTTTCATGGGTTTTACCTCAAAATCTTTGGGTATCTCAAATTCTTTATCTGCTACTTCTTTCTTTGTATCGATCTTAGTTACTTCCACGATGGTTTTCCTGCCCCGGCGGCCGTTTATTTCGTATGCCAGCGGGAAGCCATTTATTTTTTCAAGGGCTTCTACGGTGCTATTGCGTGTTGCCATACCCATAAAGCCACCGCCGGGATTGCCGGTATATTTCAGGCTTTCAAAAGCGATGCCGGGGGCGTACCATACCAAGGCCGTATCAAAAGTACCGTTGGGCCGGCTGCTGATGAGAAGGGCTTTTTTACAATCGTAACCTGCTATTTTTCTGCTGCCATCGGCATATACGAGTTCGGGGGCGGCCGGGGCCTGTATCATACTGCCTGCGCTACGGCTTTGTATCATGCTGTCCATACGTTTTTTCATCTGTTCCTGCTCTTCATCGGTAGCATAAAATCCGTTCTTCCTGCCCATCATTTCCAGGAGGGTAGTGGTTTTTTTAGCTGTATTGTCGCGGATGGTGGTGGTGCGGCCCATTTCATTCTCCACTACGGTCTTGGTCTTGTCATTTTTAACATAGGTTTTGCTGATGGTTTCGCCATCGCCTATTGTTCTGGTTACCTGCTGTCCGTCGCCACCGCGCTGTACAATAACGGCTGTAGGACCGTCATTTTCGGCTCCTTCGGGTATGATCACCGTTGTTTTTGTTGTAATGGTAGCCTGCGCTATCTTAACCGGCTGTGCAATTGCGGCTCCGCCTGTTGTAAGTAATACCAGTGTAAACAAATATTTCATAATATCCGGGGTTTTATCTTTAATGGAATCAAAAATACGATTTTGTTCGTATTTGTGCATGGAGTGGTCTTATTTTGGAAAATTTTAACAATAGTGGAAAACAAACATTTTTTGTTAAGAAGCTGTGTATAAGTAATGTATAACCTTACCCACGCTGTAAATTTTGATTCTGACGAATACGATATATTTGCTCCCCTTCACATAAAAAATACAGAGAAACAGTGCGTTTAAAGAGTTTAGAAATCAAAGGATTTAAAAGTTTTGCCGATAAAACCGTTTTGAACTTCGACGAGGGTATTACCGGTGTTATCGGGCCTAATGGCTGCGGGAAAAGTAATATCGTAGACAGTATCCGTTGGGTGATCGGCGAGCATAAGATCAGTAACCTGCGGAGTGAGAACCTTGAGGCCCTGGTGTTTAACGGCAGCAAGACCCGGAGCGCCAGTGGCCTGGCGGAGGTGAGCCTCACTTTTGAGAATACAAAGAACCTTCTTCCTACCGAATTTAATACAGTGACGATAACCCGCAAGTTCTATAAAAGCGGGGAGAGTGAATACCGCCTTAATGATGTACAGTGCCGGTTGAAAGATATTCATAATCTTTTTCTTGATACGGGGGTGAGTACGGACAGTTATGCCATTATTGAACTGGGTATGGTGGATGACATTATCAAGGACAAGGAAAACAGCCGCCGTAAGATGCTGGAACAGGCGGCGGGAATATCGATCTACAAGACGAGGAAAAAGGAAGCGAAGCTGAAACTGGATGCTACGGAGCAGGATCTGGCGCGTATTGAAGATCTTCTTTTCGAGATCAATAACCAGTTGAAAAGCCTTGAAAGCCAGGCTAAAAAGGCAGAGAAATACTACGAGGTTAAAAAAGAGTACAAGGAAATCAGCATAGAGCTGGCAAAAGCTGCACTGGAAGGGTTTAATATTACTTACAGGGATCTGAACGAGCAGCAGCAGGCTGAAGTAGATAAAAGGATCGAGATTGAAACGGCTATTGCCAAAGAGGAGGCCGGGCTGGAGCAGGAAAAGCTGGGCTTTATCGAAAAGGAAAAAGCGCTGCAGGAAATGCAGCATGCTTTTAACGCCATGCTGGATACGGTGCGTCATAAGGAGAGTGAGAAGAACCTTGGCACCCAGCGCCTGCAATATCTCAGAGAAAGGGAAACCAGCCTTGGTGATTTTTTACAGAAGGCGGGAGGACAGTTAAAGGGTATTGAAGAGAGCATCCGGTTTACGATGGAGCAGATCAGGGATGAGGAGGCAAGGCTGCTGGATACGGAAGGCCGGCTGGATGAACTGAAGGAGGCGCTGGAAAGCAAACGCCGTGTATTTGATGAAAAGCGTACCAGCATTGACGAAGGGCGCAGGGAAAACCAGGCCATACAGCGCAGCCAGTTTGAAGCGGAGAAAAAGGTAGCGGTAGCCGATACTTCTATACAAAACCTGCAACGTACGATTCTCCAGATACAGGAGGAAAAGAAACTGCGCCAGGGACAATTACAGCAACTGGAAGGGGAGAAGACGGTAAAGGAAAAAGAACTGGAAGAAAAGAAAACCGACCTTCAGCAGTTGCAGGAGCAGCATGAGTTTACGCGCAACCAGATACTGGAAACACAAAGTTTGCTGGAGGGGTTGCGTACTGAGCTGGCGGATGAGAACCGCAAGCTGGATGCTAAAAAGAATGAGCACGATCTGCTGAAGAGCCTGATCGATTCGATGGAGGGCTACCCGGACAGCGTAAAGTTTCTGCACAACAATCCTTCGTGGAACCATACGGCTCCTATTCTTTCGGATATTATTTATGTGAAAGAAGAATATCGCGCTGCGGTAGAAAATGTGCTGGAACCCTACCTGAACTACTATGTGGTGGGTAATCTCCATGAGGGCTTACAGGCGGTGCACCTGCTGGATGAGTATAAAAAGGGGAAGGCCAATTTCTTCCTGCTGAATAAGATCAACGAGGAGCAGCCGGCTGGTACCCACCAGCCTGATCAAACTATACCGGCCCTTTCTGTGGTGGAATATGATGCCCAGTATGCAGGGCTGGCTAAACACCTTTTGGCAAATGTGTTTATCGCCGAGAATGAGGAAGCGTTGGAGAACAGCAATGGCGCTGTGGTGCTGGAGAAAACGGGCAAATATGTAAAGGGCCGCTATTCGCTTACCGGAGGGAGTGTAGGGCTTTTTGAAGGTAAGAAGATCGGGCGTGCCAAGAACCTTGAGAAACTGGTGGAAGAAATACTGGCACAGGATATTATTGTAACAAAACTGAAGACGGAGATACAGGCAAGGCATAACGAGGTGATCGGTTATAACGAACAGTTAAAGGAAAACGCGATCAAACAGACACAGCAGGATATTAATAACCTGACCAATCTTGTGTTTTCGCTGCAAAATAAAATTGAGAACCTGCACTACCAGGAAGAGACCAGCAGTAAACGCCTGGACGAACTGGAGCAGAACCTGCAAGGCAACCACGATGCGATTGCGAGTACGCGCGATGAACTGGAGAAATACAATACCCAACTGGAAGAACTGGCGGATAGGATGCAGGTGATTGAACAGGACTATGCTACTGCGGAGCAGGAGTATAGTTTTGCCAATGCTGCGTATAACGACAACAATCTCCAGGTAACGCGCCAGCAAAGTAAAGTGGCTTCGCTGAAGCAGGAAATGGAATTTAAGAATAATCAGCTTAAAGACCTGCAAACACAGATTGAAAGCAGTAACAGTCAACTGACCGAAGCGACAGCCAGTATAACGGAAACGGCTGCCAACTTATCGCAGGTTGAAGAAGTGCTGTACACGATGTTGCAGAATAAAGAGGTTGAAGAACGCAAGCTGAACGAAGCCGACCAGGAATACTACAACCTGCGCAATACTTTGCAGGAGAAGGAAAGTGAGCTTCGTCACAAACAGAAATCAAAAGAAACTATTGATACACTGCTGAGTGAGATCAAGGATAAGCTGACCAATTTGAAACTGCAACTGGCAGGAATGAAGGAAAGGATGATGCTTGAGTTTAAGGTTGACCTGGATGAAATACTGGATGAAGCGCGTACAACGGAGATGGCACTGGAAGATTTACAGGAAAGAAATGACAGGCTGAAGAAGAGGCTGGAAAATATAGGGGAAGTAAACCCGACGGCTATAGAGGCGTTTACGGAGATGAAGAAAAGGTATGAGTTCATCCTTGAACAGAAGAACGACCTTGTATCTGCCAAAGACAGCCTGATGCAGACGATACAGGAAGTGGAAGCTACTGCGAACCAGCAGTTTCTTGAAACTTTTAATAAGGTGAGGGATAATTTCCAGAAAGTATTTAAAGCGCTGTTTACGGAGGATGATACAGCGGATATGGTACTGGAAAACCCTGAGAACCTGGCAGAGACCGGTATTGATATCATGGCCAAGCCCAAGGGCAAGCGCCCCAGCAGCATCGGCCAGTTGAGCGGGGGAGAAAAGACGCTTACGGCTACGGCCCTGCTGTTTGCGATCTACCTGATTAAGCCGGCGCCTTTCTGTATCCTTGATGAGGTGGATGCGCCACTTGATGATGCCAACGTAGGTAAGTTTACCCAGATGATCCGCCAGTTCAGTAAGGAGAGCCAGTTTATCATCGTTACGCACAATAAGATGACGATGAGTGCGGTGGATGTGATCTATGGGGTTACGATGCAGGAGCCGGGTGTAAGTAAGCTGGTGCCGGTGGATTTCAGGAGCCTGAATTAAGTTACTAAACAGTTCCGCAGGAGGAATTGTGATGAAATAAAAAGTGCAGCCCCCCGGGGGGCTGCACTTTTTATTTATGGCGTAGCTAATAATTAAAGGATCTTTACTTCGGTGCGCCTGTTTTTCTGGCGGCCTTCTTCTGTATCATTATCTGCAATGGGGTCGGTAGCGCCGTATCCCTTAGCTGTTACTCTTGCGGCATCGATGCCTTTTGAAACAAGATAGTTTACAATGGATTGGGCCCTTTCCTGCGACAGCCTGAGGTTCCTGGCAGCGGTGCCGATGTTATCTGTATGCCCGCCAACTTCTATTTTTTCGTCGTCTTTACGCTGGAGGTATTCTACGAGTTCATCCAGTGTGGGGTAAGACTGGGGGCGAAGGGTTGATTTTCCAAAATCAAATTCGACGTTATCGAGGGTAAATGATTTTGGGGGGTCGAACTCAATGGCCACGTTAAATGCATTTTTGTAATAGGCATTTGCTGCGAGGCCGGGTATGTCGAGTACATTATAGCTGATCGAATCTTTAAAGCCCATAATAAAAATGTCGTATTTATCGCCGGAGGGGAGTTTGAGTGAAAACTTACCCTGCTCGTCGGTAATGCCCTGGTACTGGTTGCCGTTTTTCTGGCTCTGGAAAATGATGAGCTCATTATTGCGGGCATGCCTGGTACGCATATCAACCACGCTCACGTTGATGGGGGCATCTTTAGGAAGGGCTGCCGGAGTGGTGGGTTGTGCTGCGGCTGCTGAAGCGATGAGCACGGCACCTGAGAGAAGAGAGAAAAATCGTTTCATTTGCATCTGGTTTTTATTGTCTGGTTATTGCCGTGCTGTGGGTAGCATGACAAAAGCCTTTTGGAGGCTAAATATAGTAAATAAACGGGCATACTGCTATGACGGGTATGTGTTGATTCCGGCGATGATAAGGGTTGATTTTATCATGTACAGCAGTTGCTGCCGGCGGGGCAAAGCATACCATGACCTTTATGAGCATGTTTCGTGCCATAATAATGCAGGAAAAATGGATTTATTGTTAAAGAAAACAAAAAAGGGCAGGTATCAGACCTGTACAAGGCCGTGCTTAACTGCGTAGAGAACTGAACCGGTACGACTTTTCACATTTAGTTTTCTATAGATGGCATCACGGTAATTGTCCAGCGTATGATAGCTGATGTGCATGATGCCGCAGATCTCGTTGTAGCTGAGTTCTGTACAAAGGAGTTCTAAAAAACGCTTTTCCTGCTGGTTAAGCAGGATGGCTTCGGCCAGTGAGGGCTGGGGCAGCAGGCTTCGTTTGATGATAGCTGTAAGATGGCCCTGCATGCGTGAGGAAAAATAATACCCGTACTTCCTGATTTCCCGGAAGGCGCGCAGGATCTCTTCGAGGTCGCTTTCTTTTAATACAAAACCGTTTACACCGGCCTTTACCATCTGGTACAGTGTTTCCTGTGAGTCGTTGACCGACATAACAAGAATCTTAATGTCGGGGTAATGGGCTTTCAGCCATAGTGTACATTCGTAGCCATCCATTTCTGGCATGGCGATGTCGAGCAGTATCATTTCGGGTTTTTCCTGGTTGCTGATCTTCTGCTGCATTTCGATACCGTTAGCAGCATCGAAGCATACAGTGTAAGAATCGCTGGAGTTAATCAGGCTGGTTAGCGCCTGCCGAATGAGTGCATGGTCATCAACAATAGCAATGGTAGTTTTTGGAGTGCTCATATAAGTTGTGGAGTTTGACGGCACAAAGATAAATCCACCTTCTCATTTTAGGAATTGCCCTAATGCAAAAGGGGGAATATTAAAATTTAAGTCAGCAATTTTTCAATTTTCATCTAAAAATAAGAAAATTTCTTAAGTGTATATGCTATTTCCCCCCTTTTTGACTTAAAAACTACACTTATTACAGCTTTGGCTTGTTAAGTCTACCTGATTGACCGGGTAATACCCCAAATCTCCCCTTTGGAAAGGGGTGAAAATGGTAAATAAAAGGGGGAAAGAAATGCAATATGCTTTGCGTCTGGTATATAACTTACGTCAATAATTGTCATCTTTCTATGACAGTTAGATAACAGACACAAAAAGTTTAACAATAAAAACACAGCTTATGTTGAAACATTTCAAACATCGAAACAAAATCATTGCAGGCACGATATTGTGCTGCAGTATTGCTGCCCTTACCATGACATCTTCAAAAGATAAAGGGGCAGGTACAACTGCACAACTGGCCAATGAAGAAGATTTCGCTACTAATCCGCCCGTAGTAGAAAAATTCATGGTTCGCCAGCTTAAGGCAGGGGAAGCTCCTAACGGGGAGAATATGCTCATTGAAATAGCATACGACAGAAACACTATTTCTGGTTCTGCCGTAGCTATGTATGGGGATGAGGATCAGTCTAAAATTGTTTTACATGATGATGGCCGCGACGGGGATCAACGCGCGGGTGATTTTATTTTTTCTTCTTATGTAAATGATGACGTTGATGCGCTTAAAGCGGAAATGATCAATTACAACAAAAACCTGGAGCAGAATGGTAATACTCTCCTGGTATTTGATAAGAGGGTAGGCTCTTACGAAAAGCGTGACAGGCCTTTTTTTGATACTGATGCATTTGACCGGTTAGAGTCGGTTGAAATATCGGGCGATATTTTCCGTATCCCGGCTTATACGGAGGGCAGGAGCCTTAAGGCTTCTGAACTGCGCGTTAATGTAAATGACTATAAGGCGGAGTCTACACAAACGGGCTTTCAGCAAACTACAAATACTGAGCAATTATTGCCCAACAACACTACGAATACGCTGAGCGAGGGTACTGGTGGTGATGTTACTACCGGTCGTGGCCGTGGTTTTGGTCCCCCGCCATTACCATTCCCGATCAAGAAACAAAATTCATTGCTTATTACGAGTCTTGCTGTGGTGGAAGATCCTGTGCGTACATTTAACCCCTGTACTGGTGTGGGTAACCCCAATGGTGCATGGACTTTCAAAACGCTTATGCGTGGTCTTGCCGGTGGTGGTGCTGCTCCTGCTACGCGTACTTTTGTAAAGAACTGGCTGAATAACTGGATGGTTAACCAGGTAATCAACGGCGAACCGGTGACCAACAGGTCGGCCCGTGCACTGAGCCAGTTGATTAAGCCCTGGATTGACAAAGCCAGGGGTACAACCATACCTGCTGTGACTGCTGCAAACTGGCAGGCGATCTGGGACGGTCTTACTGAAGACGCTATTCTTAACGTAGCTCCTTTTAAACTGACTGGTATTGTTAACCGCCTTGACCTTCGTAAGAGTTCGGGTTATACCGGCTTTGGTGCCAATGGCGGAGAAACGCGTTTTATCTACTCAGTTCTTAAGAGTGGCCTGGCTGCTAACTGCCGCGACTCTATAGGCAGTGGTGGTTTTGACGGTATGACTTGTATATTTGAATTTGGTAACCCTGGTACATCTTGTGCTGCAATAAAGGACCTCGCCAATAAGTGGTTCCAGTTGAGCAGGCCAACGCTTGTACTTGGTTCTGCGGCATATAATGCGGAACTTCAGGTGATTACCAATACGGTTACACTTCCGGGTGCGGCTCCTTTAAAAGGTAATAAGAGTGCACTGAACCAACTGCGTACGAATGAGATTGCACTTACCAATAATGCAAATAATGTTAACGACCGTTCGCCCCGCTGGCAGTTCCGCGAATTTAAGATTCCGGTAGCGGCAGGTGTACAGCAGATTGCTGAAGTGCCTACTGCACAGGAGCCTGCCAACAAATACAATGGTGCTGATAATGTACCTTTTGTGCCTGCTCCTGCGAATGTGAACATCATGTCTACCTGGGTTAATGCCAACAGTGCTGCTATCCAGGCTGACAATCACCTGGTGCCCCTCCTGATTGGTGCAAACAATTTCCTTGCTGGTAAAGTAAACTACCCCAGCACGTCGCCACTGGTATCTCCGGGCTTCTGGAATGGTACTGCTGCAAATCCTATCATTGATGATAAGACGCGCCAGAATTTTTCAGTAGCTACCTGTACGGGTTGCCATGGTGCTGAACCGCAAACAGATTTTACACACGTAAATTATGTTGGTACGGGTGTTGCGATGAACTACTGGACTACGCTGAACTTCCTGTCGGCAGGTGTAGAGCATAAAACGTTTATCTCTCCGTTCCTTACGGGTGTTGATGTTATTCCAAGCGGTGGTGGTTTTATTTTTGGTGATGACTCTACAAGTGTTGCGGAGAATGCAACTGATAATACGCTTACGGGATTGTTCTATTCGAAAGATCCGGCGGGCCGTACTTATCCGGGAACAGCTATTGTTCGCAAATGGGGTTTTAATGATCTGGAAAGAAGGTCGCAGGATCTGGCGAACCTGATCAATATCAATTGCTCGATCAAGGTATTTGCTGCTGCTGATATTGCATTCTTCCGTCCGTTAAACATGGTTCACTAATACAGGCAGACCGGAAACATTCACAATCAAATTAAACTAATTATGAAAAGATATAAAATAACCATGCTGGCACTCGGGCTTCTCGTTACGGGAGTGTCTTTTGCGCAGCAAGACCAGAACACCACGCCTAAAGCAAACGGTGTAAATGTTTTTCATTATGTAACCAATAGCCAGCGTCACTATGTAGTGAGCAATTGTGTGCCCAACAGCGATGTTGAGTTGTACAACAGCCCTGATGGTGGTAAACTGGTTGCCAGCACTGTTGCTGATGCAAAGGGCGAGGCGCATTTCTATATTAACGATGATTTGCCCGTTGCGTTTGCGATCAATCATAACAGGGTAAATGAGTTTGGGGTTTCAGGAACGGGTATGGTAATGCCGGTTGATCAGCCGAGTGTGGTGATCAAAGATGTGGACGTTGCTAAAACCAACGATGAAGTATTGCTGAACTGGAAGGGTACGGTTGAAACAAAGGACTGGGTTTTCGTGATCCAGAAAAGTGACGACAATATTCACTTTACAGATATTGCTTCTGTGGATGCGCGCACTGCGGGCGCTTCGCTTTCTTACAACTGGACTGACAAAATGGTTAGCAATGCGGCTGCTTTTTACCGTGTAGAGGCCCGCAATAAAGTGGGTAACAGAGCAGCAACGGATGCGGAAGCAATTTCAGGAACGGGCAAACCTCAGTTTGCGGTGCAGCCTACTGTTTTTGAATCGGTTGTTCAACTGACCATTGCGGCGGATAAGTTGCCTGCTACCTATACTATTACAGACGTACTGGGAAGAACAAAATACAGCACAGGTGTTGTGAACTCTCCCCGCCAGAGCATCAAGCTGTCGGTACCTGTTGGTACTTATGCACTGTCTGTAACAGACAATAAAGCAAGGCGTTCATCACAAATTATTATCAGGAACTAAAGGTATAATACGCACTTATTGTACCTGACGATACTGTCAAAAATTTCTGCTAACCTATAAGTGCTATCCCCTCTACTCTTAGAGGGGTTTTTTTATGCCCTTATGTTTAAATGAGTGCGGTGTATATTATTTTATTATCTTAATGGTTTATGCAGGCGGAATTTAAAAGAACCATCGGTTTATATACAGCTATTTCACTGGTGATTGGTACGGTGATCGGTTCGGGTATTTTTATCCGGCCTGCCGAGATGGCGTTGCTGCTTGATAATCCCTGGCTTATTCTGCTGGTATGGGTGATCGGGGGGGGGCTTACGCTTTTTGTGGC
>CAZPXP010000047.1:0-26947 GCA_964590975.1 uncultured Ferruginibacter sp.
ACCAGCCTTTATTCACTGAACTATATCCTTTGACAGGGGCTGTCTCAAAACTCCTTCGGAAAGACTTATAAGTTCTTTCCCCGGCCATCTTTACAACAGGAACAGGGTCGATTACCATCGTCTGGCTTTGATCTTCCAGTCTTGCAGATACTTTATTCTGAACCTTTACTATATAAGGTTGCAGCCGTCTCCGCCGCCAGTTAAACCGTATCCTGCAAATAAGGTGTATAAACAAGCCGGGATAATCTTTCTTTATCTTGTTCCAAAAAAGATACTCTGAATCAATGCCCAGTGCTTCCATCATGCAGGACAACGCAATCACTTCCAGATCTGCCATCACAGGTTTTTTGGGATAAAATTGAAGATTCCCTTTGCTGTCAGATTCGTCCTCAAAGAACGCTTTGCATATCCGGTAAAATCTACCGAAATTTGTTTTGATGTTGTGCATCGTTATCAGAGAGTTTAGTCACTAACTAAGACAATCGCACAACATCTTTTTATTCAAGCTATTAGATCTTTATTTTTCAACATTTGTTAATAGCACAACACGTTATTTAATAAATATAATCTCACATCTTATGCTGGTATTAAGTGCCAAGAGCGAACTAGAGAAATCAACAGAAGGAATAAGGAGTAAGATTTCCTTCCTCCCCTTCTACCGGTTTATCAAAACCAAGGCTGAACAGCTCAAGGGTCGTAAAACTATATTTCTCGACTACCTGATCAACCGCTTTGAGCAAACCCCGGCTATGCTGGCACCAATCGATGATGAACACCTGCCCGAAGGATATAATGAGTTTACCGAATTAGTAGCTTCTGCTATATTTCCTGCGACGGTTGACGAACAGACAACATTTTATTCTTTCTGCGCACCTTATCTTTTTCACACTTATTACTACTCGGATGTATTCGGGACATACTTTACAAGAAACATTGATGGAAAAGTACTCCTCAGCTTTCCCACAGACATAAGCGAAGAGAAGATAAGACAGGAAAACCTGAGTTTGGCCTACCAGTTTATCTTTAAAAAATTCTACAATTTTGATCTTAATCTTGATGGTGAACTTGTATACCATATAAAAGATCCTTTCACCGGCCTCACCCGGTATGGTAAAGTAATGATTGACGACCGTTTTGTAGATGTAAGGCTTGCGGGTGAGCTGCCCCCGTTTAAACTGGATTCAATCTGCGCTAAGACCTATCGTATTATCGATGTAGACCAACTGCAAAAGGAACTTCCTCTTTCAAACTTTGAATTTTATGGTTTCTTAGTAAGGCATATTGAAGACATAACCAGTACTGCATTTGCAGATCAGATCAAAGACGCCATACTTACAGTAAATTCTTCGATTGACATTAATATAGAGGTGTACGAAAAACTAATCGGAAGCATACAGGGATTAGTAGAATTAAACAACATCAATATTCAACTGATGCCGGTGGTGAGTATCAATAATGAAATGGAGTTACCAGATAAGCATAAAGGAAAAAGAAAAATGATCACCGATGTATGCAGTGGCGAAAACGCGCTTGAAAAATACAAAGTATTTACAAACTACTTTACAGAGGGAGGCAGCCCACTTTTGCTGTATAATATAAAAGAACAGGCATCAATGTACCAGACGCCTTTTATCAAAAATCTTACTGACACAGAAGGTAGCCTACTACTCTTCCCGATTTTTTCCGATAATCGATTGATTGGTGTGGTGGAGCTATTCTCGTCACAGGTAAATACCATTAACCAGTCTACCCAAAGCAAACTGGCGATGGCTTACCCACTGCTGGTTATGGCATTTGAAAAATATCACGATAAGATAAAGCAGGACATTAACCTAGTGATGAAAAATGAGTTTACTGCTATACAACCTACTGTAGAGTGGAAGTTTATCGAAGTGGCGTGGACTCATATCCAAAACCGGCTGATGGGAAACGACAAACCTTTGGCACCCATTCTATTTCGGGAAGTATACCCCATCTATGGCGCAGTAGACGTTCGTAACTCTTCTGTAGAAAGAGCACATGCCATTGGCAAGGACTTGAGTGTACAATTGCAACTCACTGAAACTACGGTTGTAGAAATACAGGCTGTTGCACGATTGCCTATACTCGAAGGGTTCCTGTTTCGGCTCCGGACCCTGAGTGATAAGCTGCATGCAATACCGGATATTGAACTGGAACCTGAAATTAACGAGTTTCTGGAAGGCGATGTGAGGTCGACTTTCCGTCATTTCTCTGAAGTAGATAAAAAAGCAGCCGTTATTGTGGAAGGCTACTACAAACAGGTGTCAGATACAGAGAGTTTTCTTCACACTCACCGCCGGGCGTTTGACAACAGCCTGTCCCTTATTAATAAAACGATTGCTAAAATACTTGATGAACAGGAGGAGCAAATACAGAAATCTTTCCCCCATTATTTTGAAAAGTACCGGTCAGATGGCATCGAGTACAATATTTACATTGGCCAGTCTTTAGCGCCACAGAAAAAGTTCGACTGGATCTACCTCAAGAATCTCAGGCTCTGGCAGCTCAGTGCGATGGCCGATATTGCAGTTGCTACATACCAGATGGAACAGGTGCTGCCACATATGCTGAAAACAACTCAACTGATCCTCGCCCATCATCATCCTATCGATATAAGCTTTCGTAAAGATGAACGTAAGTTTGACGTGGAGGGGGCCTATAATATTCGATATGAGGTAGTTAAAAAGCGATTGGATAAAGCACTGGTAAAAAATACGGGCGAACGGTTAACGCAACCCGGAAAAATAGCCATTGTATATACACATGCCAGTGAGGCGGAGGAGTACTTGCAATATGTAAAATACCTGCAGCATACCGGCCAGTTAGAGTTGGGATACGAAATGTTGGATATTGATCACCTTCAGGGTGTTAGCGGCTTAAAGGCAATACGTGTAAGTGTAAATCTCGAAAGGCCTGAATTAAACTAAAAACTATAATGAAGAGAATATTGCCGTCACTGATATTGTGCTTACTCTTGGCCTGCACAAGCAACAGCCACAAAAAAGAAAAAAAGGAAATCCCTTTAGCATCCCTGTTCAGTGGGTATGATCTGAAACAATTCAGGCAACTGGTACTTGCCGAAGAGCTGAATGAGATTTCTGGTATTGCATACGACAGTAACTCTAATACACTTGTTACAGTAAATGATGAAGAGGGGAAAATATTTTTTCTTGACCTGCTGACGGGTCAGATTAAAAACATGTTAAAATTTGCAGGCAAAGACGACTATGAAGAATTATTTTATGGGCCGGATGCTTTATGGGTGATGGTCAGCAGCGGACGTTTTATTAAGGTTAAGTTCAGCAACCGACAGGTAAAAGAAACACAGCCCATTTCCTTTCCAGTACCAACGGATGGTGAATTTGAAGCAGCTTGGTATGAAGCGGGTACCGGTAAGGTTTGGATTGCCTGCAAAAAGTGTAAAGGTAATACGCCTTATATGGTAGGTGCCGATGAGAAGGCAGACGGATCAACCAGCTTCACAACTATAAACCTCGATTTTTCTATGTTGCCGGCGGGAGATGGTAAGCCGCCATTCAGGGCTTCTGCTGCTTGCATTAACCCTCGTGATGGAAAGGTCTATATGCTCTCCTCACCGGATAAAAAAATCCTAAAAATGACCACCACAGGAAAAGTACAGGAAGTTATAAAACTCGACCCAGTTGTTTTTAAACAACCTGAAGGCATTTGCTTCTCCTCTGATGGCACGCTCTATATCTCCAACGAAGGCGCGGGAGGAAACGCAACACTGCTTATTTTCAAACCTAAAGCACAACAACCATGACCCGTCGTCTTCCTCAAAATGTAAAATGGGCGTTTCTCTTGCTTATTTTACTATATACCTTACCCGTTAACGCACAGAAGCTGGTACAAAGGCTGGTGCTGATCGGAGATGCAGGCCTGCTGAAAAAAGGAAAACACTCAGTAGTGGAAGCTGCTCTGTCCTCTTCGCTTATCAACGCCCAAACCAGTATTATCTTTCTCGGTGATAATGTTTATCCACATGGCCTGCCGGCACTGGGTGCACGCAATTACGAGTGGTACACTAAGGTATTAGATGCACAATTACAGATTGCCAGCCAATCACCCGCACAGGTTTTTTTTATACCGGGTAACCACGATTGGGCGAATGGCCGCTCTGATGGACTGGAGATGCTTAATAACCAGCAACGTTATATTGATTCTGCCCACTTACCCAATGCTCATTTCTTTCCGGGTAACGGCTGTCCCGGCCCTGAAGAAATCATACTGACGCCTGGCGTAGTACTGCTCATCGTAGATAGCCAGTGGTGGTTACAGGAAGGCGAAAAGCCAGGCATCAGTTCTGACTGCGATTGTAAAACCGGTGACGAAGTAAGCGCCCGCTTAAACGATATTGCCTACCGTCATCGTAATGATATTATTATACTTGCCAGCCACCATGCCTTTCATACCTATGGCCCACACGGTGGCTACTTTACGATAAAGCAACACTTATTCCCGCTAACAGATATAAACAAAAAGCTATGGGTACCGTTGCCTTTGATCGGCAGTGTTTACCCCATCTCCCGGAAGGTCTTTGGGAATGTGGAAGATACCCGTCACCCATTATACAGAAAGATGACCAGCCACATAACACTGCCGTTTGAAAACCATCCTTCTACTGTCTTTGTCCATGGGCACGACCACAACCTGCAACATATCCTGTACAATAACAAGAATTATATCGTAAGCGGATCTGGTGCAAAAACAAGCAGGGTACACAAAGGAAAATACTCAAAGTTTGCTGCCGCAGTAAATGGCTACGCCGTAATGGATGTTATGGACAATCGTTCTATTACTATCAGCTACTACTCATCAACGAATAAACAACTGTATACATATACCGATACACTCACCAAGCTAACTGCCACAGGAACGATAGCGGTCACCCCTCCTCCAGCTGTGGATACAGTTACAGTCGTTGCTGGTAAAGAGTACAATGTCGCCAGTGGTTTAAAGCGCTGGCTGTTTGGTCAAAGCTATCGCGAGGTTTGGGCCGAACCCGTGCGCGTACGGGTATTTCATGTGACGAAAGAAAAAGGCGGACTTAAGATATTGCAACGTGGAGGGGGCAAACAAACGCGATCATTACGGCTGGAAGATAAAACAGGTAAGCAATGGGTGGTGCGCAGCATCAACAAAAACCCGGTGAGCGCCTTACCGCCTGCCCTTCAGGAAACCTTTGCAGTAGATATTGTGCAAGACCAGATATCTGCAGCACACCCCTATGCCCCACTGGTGATACCCATACTGGCTGAGGCAGTAGGTGTACCACACGCCAATCCTGAATTTGTTTGGATACCTGCCGATACAGCACTTGGTGGATACGAAGCCGACTTTGCCAACACGCTCTGCCTTTTTGAAGAAAGAGAACCTGGCATCACAGGCAGATCTTACAGTACAGCAAAAGTGCTCGAAAACCTGGAAGAGGATAATGACGATCATATCAACCAACAGGCTGTGCTTAAAGCACGCCTGTTCGATATGTTTATTGGCGACTGGGACCGGCACGAAGATCAATGGCGTTGGGGAGCCGTAAAGAACGATAGGGGAAAGACCTACTATCCCGTTCCCCGTGACCGCGACCAAGCGTTCTTCATCAACAATGGATGGGTAACTTGGCTCGCGGCACAACCCCATCTTGTACCCTCCGTACAGGGCTTTCGTAAAAAATTCCGCAACATCAATACCTTCAACTTCAGCAGCCGCTACTTCGATCGTAACTTTTTAAATGCGCTGGACGAAAAAACTTGGCGCGAAGCTGCGGAAGCGATGACCAAAGCTCTCACTGATAGTGTAATAGACCGTGCTATAAACTGCCTGCCTGATAATATCCTTGCTATCAGCGGAGAAGCGTTGCGCAATATACTCAAAGGAAAACGTAACTACTTTGTAAAAGACATAATGACCTATTATCGTTCCCTTGCCCATACCATAGAAATAACAGGCAGCGACAAAAGAGAGCGGTTCACCTTAACACCACTTCCCAATAAACGTATACTATTGCAGGTACATAAGATAACAAAAAACGATACGGACACGGTTTTACTATACCGCCGGGAGATTGATCCCCGCGAAACAAAAGAACTGCGCCTGTATGGTATGGGGGGTGCAGATCAATTTATTACAGATTCTCTTATAACCACAAAGCTTAACCTCCGCATTATCGGCGGAAAGGGAAAAGATAAGTACCATACAGCCAGCAGCCTGCGCACATTTATCTACGAGCGCACCGGCGAAGAAAATGACCTCAGTGAAACAGGCAGTGCTTCAATACGCACCAGCAGAGACGCCAGTATCAATACCTATAACCGCACATCATTTAAATATGACCAGAACATTCCACAGTTCACCATTGGCTTTAATCCAGATGATGGGTTGTCACTTGGCGCTGGTGTAAAAATGATTAGAAATGGCTTCCGGCAGTCACCCAAAGCCGTTTACCATTTTATGGCCAGTCATTCTCTCTCAACAAGAGCGTTTAGATTTAAAGCAGGAGCAACCTTTAACCAGTTGCTCGGAAAAACTGGCCTCAGCCTTTATGCCGATATAAAATCCCCTAACAATACCACTAATTTTTTTGGTTACGGCAACAGCTCCGTCTATACTAATATCGGCAAAGGGCAATTTCGCTTTTACAGGGCAAGATATAACCTCATCAAAACGGGGGCTAACCTGCTAAGCAATATAGGACGCCATATCCGTGTCCAGTATGGGGTAGGCTACCAATTTTACTCAATGGATGACGACGACAACCAGAACCGCTATATTTTACAAACCGGTATCAACGGGTTAGTAAACGATCAGGTACTCCAGAGAAAGCATTATCTTACCAGTGACCTGGGCGTACAGATAGATAGCCGGAATAATAAAAGTAACCCTAATCGCGGCATTTACTGGAACACCGAGGCAGAAGCAGCGGGAGGCCTGAATCGTTTCAGCAAAAATACCCTTACACTGCAAACAGACCTTCGTTTTTATGCCGCCCTTAACGATCCGGCAAAACTGGTACTGGCAGCACGTATAGGCGCTGGCCATATATGGGGTAACTTTAATTTCTTTCAGGCCATGCAACTGGGGAACCACGATAACCTGCGTGGTTATCGTAATCATCGTTTTGCGGGAAGAAGTATGGTATATAGCAATACGGAACTCCGGATAAAGCTGTTCGACTTTGCAGGGTACTTGTTTCCCGGTACCATTGGCCTTATCGGTTTTAACGACATAGGCCGGGTTTGGTACAAGGGGAATGAATCCGCAACCTGGCACAATACACCCGGCGCAGGTTTGTATGTTTCACCCGCCGGGTTGGTGGTGATATCGGCAACAGTTGGCTTCTCAAAAGAAGAAACGCTGCCTTTCGTATCAGTGGGCTTTCGTTTTTAAACAACGCTGCCCGGTAAAGTAAACCAACTTTTTAATATACAACCAGTACATAGCCCGAATCTGTGTACAGGTTCATCATCCGATTATGCAACTTTCATCTATATTACAAGCCACAGAAACCCATGTGCGGTCTGTATACCATCAGTTACAAAATAATACTCTGCTATATCATAACCTCAGGCATACCGAAGAGGTGGTGGCACATGCATCAGCTATTGCTGCACATTACCAACTTTCAGAAGCCGATAATTTCGTTGTGCTGGTAGCTGCTTGGTTCCATGATATCGGCTATCTTTTCGGACCTGCTGCCGGACACGAGGTAACAGGTGCGCAAAAAGCCGCTATGTTTTTACGTCAGCAGAACGTAAACGAAGAACAGGTAAAAAAAGTGGAAGACTGTATACTCGCTACACGAATGCCCCAGGCACCCCATAACCTTCTCGAAGAAATTGTATGTGATGCCGACCTGTATAATTTTGGCTTGGAAGACTTCAGAGAAAAAACAAAAATGCTGCGCCGCGAGAAAGAACTGATATGCGGGCAGGAAATAAGTGGAAGTCTATGGCGTACCGAAACCATAAGACTTATGTCTGAACATCACTATTTTACTGAGTATGCACGTACTATGCAGCAAAAAAGCAAGCAGGAAAACCTGGAATGGCTGATGCAACGGCAGGAGAAACAGGCCGCCAGGCAGGCGAAGGAAAATACAACAGCATCGCCGGCGGAAGGGAAAGAAAAAAAAGAAAAGACCACCACCGGGGAAACAAACAAAGCAAAACTGCCCGGCCGTGGAACGGAAACCATGTTCCGTCTTACCTCCTCCAACCATCTGCAGTTAAGTGCTATGGCCGACAGTAAGGCCAATATCCTCGTAACGGTAAACTCCATCATCATCACCGTACTTCTTTCCGTACTGTTCCGGCGCCTCGAAACCTCCCCACATCTTGTTATACCTACAGTCATTTTTCTTAGTGTGAGCATCACCACCATTATCTTCTCAGTGCTCGCCACCCGGCCCAACGTAAACCCGGGCCTCTTTTCTAAAAGCGACATCACCACCCGTAAAACAAACCTGCTGTTCTTTGGAAACTTTTACAAAATGCGGCTTGAAGAATACGAATGGGCAATGAAAGAAATGATTAACGACAGGGAGTATCTCTATGGTAGTCTCATTAAAGACATTTATTTCCTCGGTGTGGTACTGGGCAGGAAATATCGTATGCTGCGTATTGCGTACAATATCTTTATGTTTGGCATAGTTGTTTCAGTAGTAGCATTCGCCATAGCCATCTTTGTTTTCGGTAAAGAGGCTAGCGCACCGCCTGTTCCTTTCTGATCGTATGCCGGTCAGCAACCGAAACAAAATATTTAATCTAATGGTATACCATGACCTACTTTGACAGAGATATAAGCTGGCTCTCTTTTAACGAACGCGTATTGCTCGAAGCCGCAGACCAAAAAGTGCCGCTGATGGAAAGAATACGCTTCCTTTCTATTTACTCCTCCAACCTCGACGAATTCTTTCGGGTACGGATGCCCGAAATTCAGGCACTCAAACATGTAGATATTGAAGGAACAGTACAGCCCGCGGCAGGTACTGAAAAAGAAATAAGAACGATCGTAGCCCGGCAGCTTACACAGTTTGGTCAGGTATTTACCCAATCTATCCTTCCGCAGGCCGACGCAGCAGGCATCCATCTGTATTATAAAGAGTCCATTGATATCATCCATTCCAGCGCAACAAAAGAATATTTCTTCTCACGTATACTATCTTATCTCCAGCCTGTGGTGCTCGACGATCCGGGCAGCAGGGAATTGTTTGTAGAAAATAATGGGCTCTACTTTGCAGTGTCTATGCATCTCGTAGCCGATAGCTCAGATACCCGAACGGCAATCGTCAACATTCCCTCACCACCCTTGCCCCGCTTTATTGCACTTCCTGCCCGGGAAGAAAAACAATACTTGGTTTTCCTGGATGATATTATACGCGAGCACCTGTCCGCAGTCTTTCCAGGTTATACCATTACCAGTTGCTGCAGCTTCAAGCTGAATCGCGACGCTGAACTAAATCTGCAGGAAGAATATACCGGCGATCTGCTGGCGCAGATCGAAAAACAGGTAGCTGTTCGTAACCTTGGCGCCGCTACACGCTTCTTGTATGATGCAGATATGCCACCTGCGGTATTAGAAAAACTACAACAATTCCTTAGCTTACCAACAGGCGAACTCGTAGAAGGTGGGCGCTACCACAACTTGCGCGATTTGGCAACATTGCCCCTTGGACATATACCCGGGCTGAACTATCCACATATGCCATCCATTACGCCGTTACTATTTACCGGCTACGAAAGCATCTTTAGCCAGGTAGCAGTGTCAGACAGACTAATACACCTTCCTTACAATAGCTACAACCCTGTGCTGCGCTTCTTTAACGAAGCTGCCATAGACAGTAGTGTGGAAGAGATCTACCTCACCATCTACCGCGTGGCTTCAACCAGCCATATTATCAGTGCATTAATGAGTGCTGCCCGTAACGGCAAGCGGGTAACCGTTTTTGTAGAGCTCAAGGCAAGGTTCGATGAAGAGAACAACGTAAACATGGCCAAGCAGATGAAGGCAGCGGGTGTAAAGATCGTGTACAGCATACCCGGTCTTAAAGTACACGCCAAAGCAGCCCTTGTAAAACGAAGAGAAGGATTGGGCTGGAAGTATTACGGTCTCCTCTCTACCGGCAACTTTAATGAAAGCACAGCACGCTTTTATACCGATGAAGTGTTAATGACGGCCCATCCCGGCATTACAACCGACTTGAATCTGCTTTTTGCCTACCTGCAGAACCGTCAGCAGGCAAAAGCATACAGCTATATACGGTTTAACCATCTGCTCGTGGCACAGTTCAATTTACAGCAGCGCTTTCTCGAACTGATCAACAGGGAGATAGACCATGCACAAGCTGGCAAGCCCGCAGCCATCACCATCAAAATGAATAACCTGCAGGAGCAGGATTTGATCAACGCACTGTACAAAGCCTCGCAGGCAGGAGTAAAAGTTCAACTGATCGTAAGAAGCATCTGTTGCCTCGTTCCGGGCATACCCGGGCAAAGCGACAACATCCGCATTACCCGCCTGGTAGACAGGTTCCTTGAACACAGTCGCATATTCCTCTTCCATAACAACGGCACCGAGGAGCTTTTTATGGGCTCCGCCGACTGGATGAACCGCAACATCTACCGGCGTATCGAAGTATGCTTCCCGGTCTATGATCCTGTACTGGCAAAACAAGTTAAACACTTGCTGCACTTGCAGCTCGCCGATAATACCAAAGCCGTACACATCAGCGAAAATTTGGCCAATACACCCGTAACTACCGGGGGGAAAAGCATCAACGCACAGTTAGCAGCATACAGCTATGTAAAAGCATTGGAAGCATAAACAGACTACACCTCTTTCGTTCAGCGTTAATCGAGATAACATTATTTAGATTAATCCATTTATATACCACATGAAAAACGTTAAAATAATGGGTAGCAACAGCGAATAAATGAAAATCTCCGGTAAATAAGTGTATATTGTATAGTACCAGTTCAACAACGGGTGCATTTACAAATGTTAATTATCCTGCTCTTTCTGATCATCCACTGGTACCTGTCACTTTTCATGCAAACTTTTCTCCAGCATCGCTACGCCGCCCACGGTGCTTTTAGTATGAGTAAATTTTGGGAAAAATTCTTTTACCTCGCCACCTATATTACACAGGGATCATCTTACGTAAGCCCAAGGGTGTATGCTATTATGCACCGTATGCACCATGCTTATACAGATACAGATAAAGACCCCCATTCCCCCCAAAACGACAGTAACCTTTTTGTAATGATGTGGCGCACCCGGAAAGTGTCAGCAGATATATATAAACAGATAGGGAAAATAGAACCCCGGTTTCTTAAAAACCTGCCCGACTGGCCAATGCTTGATAAAATAGCTCATTCTGCCGGGTCAAGACTGTTATGGATTGCAGCATATACAGTATGCTATATTCTTTTTGCACCCTCGGTTTGGTGGTTCCTGCTGCTACCCCTGCATATACTGATGGTGCCACTACAGGGAGTAATCATCAATTGGTTTGCACATAAATATGGTTCAGTCAATTTTACAATGAAAAACACCTCCACCAACCTTTTTAAAATGGATATACTGATGATGGGAGAAGCCTACCACAACAATCACCACAAAAACCCATCCTCCACAAACTTTGGCTTCCGGTGGTACGAGTTGGACCCCACATACGCCATTATCCGCTTTTTCAACTGGCTCAGGATTATCAGGGTACACAAACTTGTTGCCATACCCTTAGCACACAACCCCGCCGTATTGCCTGTGATAGATGACGCAACCCCCAAGAGCATCATCACATAACCACCGCCTGCCTTTTTCTTTTCAATAGTAAAAAATTAATACCGATTGCGCTTACTATAGGTAAAAGCAGCAGGACAAAGTAAACAAAATACGACACGGTAACCTCTGCGGGTGGCGTAACCGGCACAAACAACTGACCCCCGATAACCGTTTCTGAAAAACCAACACTCCGCACAAGATTCCAACCCAGGTGAATAGCACAGGGAACATATAACGAAAAGGTTTTAGTGTACCCGTATGCATAGATCAACCCCATAGTGCCCGTAAGAACAAAAATAATGGCCATCTGTACAGGATTACCCCATGCCTCCTGCGAAAACCAATGATAGATACCAAAAGCGATGGATGAAATGATAATGGCCCGGATTGTCCCCAGTTTTTTTACCAATATATACAACAATACCCCGCGGAAGATCAGCTCCTCGAACAATACAGATTTAAGATTCCACCAAAGCCCCTCAATAATAAGTGAAGGAGCAAGTTTGGGGTTCAACACCCACCGCTGGTGCAGTACTCCCATCTTCATCAGGAAATCCAGCAGGCAGCAAAATCCGGTAACGAGAAAAAACAATCCAAAATCAAGCATTCTACCCCGGGTAGGCGCCAGCCCCAGCACCCGCAGGTTATTTCTCTCAAAAAGCCAGACAATCAGCCACGACAGGGCCAGTTGAACAAGTATACCAATCATTGTAGGTCCTAAAAAAGTTAAATGTACCCTTTTCGCCCCAGCCCGGTTAAAAAACCTTCGCGCAGAATAACCCTCAGGCAAAACAGCAACCCGCCTGCCGTCAGATATTACCGCCTCCAGAACGGGTGGCTTACCTTCCGTTAGGCAGGCTTACCCCGTGCAGGGGGGGCCGGCAAACTTAAAGTATAGTAACAGCGTAGTTGCAGCGTAGTTAAAGCGATGTTGCAGTATAGATACCATACTCCCGCACAAGCCCCAAAAACAAGCCTGAAACATCCCCCAAATTAAAAAAACACCTACCCGACCATTTATAAAATACCTGCTTTCCTTTCTTGCAAAAAAACTATCTTACCGCACTAAAAAACGCAATATGCATTGTTTAAGGCAAAAATTTGCGGCTACAGCATTATTAGCCGGTATTGTCCTTGCTGCGGGCGCCCAGAAAAAGGAGCTCACCGAAGAGCAGTATTTCAAAGGAAACTTTAAAGGAATCACCCAGCCCCTTCCCATTATCACCCGCTGGATAGACGACAGCCACTTTCTTATGTCGAAAGAGGGAAAAACCGTTGTGGTAGACTGTAAAACAGGAGCCGAAAAAGAAGCCACAGAAACAGATAAAAAAACTCCCGAAATCGCTGCAACCCCCTCTGCCTTTATAAAAAGCAACGACCTCTTTATAAAAATAAATGGCGCAGAAATACAGCTCACCAACGATAAAGATAAAGAGATCAACCCAACAATGAGCCCCGATGGTAACTACGTGGCCTATACAAAAAAGAACGACCTGTACACCGTACACATCGCCTCAAAAAAAGAGACCCGCCTTACCACCGATGGCAGCGATGTCATCCTCAATGGCTATGCCAGTTGGGTATACTATGAAGAGATCCTCGGCCGCTCGTCTTTATACCGCGCCTTCTGGTGGAGCCCCGACAGTAAGAAGATCGCCTTCTTCAGGAGCGACGACAGCGGCGTACCCGTTTTCACCATTACCGACGGCACCGGCCAGCACGGGCTGGTAGAACAGGAACGCTATCCAAAAGTAGGCGACCCTAACCCCGAAATAAAAGTAGGCATCATTTCGCCCGACGGTGGCACCCCCACCTGGAGCGATTTCAATCAGAAAGACGACCAGTACTTTGGTATGCCCTTCTGGAAGCCCGACGGCAGCGCCCTGCTCGTGCAGTGGATGAACCGCCTGCAGAACAACCTCATCATCTACGAAGTAAACCCGGCCACAGGTGCAAAAACACAGTTCTATACCGAAACACAAAAAACCTGGGTAAGCCTCGACGATAACGACAGGATACAGTTCCTCAAAAACGGCAAAGGCTTTATCCTCCAGAGTGATGAAACCGGCTGGATGCACATGTACTACCATAGTATAGACGGCAAACGCGTCAACGCCATCACAAGCGGCAACTATACCGTAACTGGTATAAACTATGTAGACGAACAGGCCGGTGTGGTGTACTTTACCGCGCGCAGCAGGGAAAACACAGCCCGCACAGATTTCTACCGCGTAAACCTTAATGGACAGAAATTACAACGCCTTACGTTTGGCGAATTTAACCATGCCAGCATAAACCGCTCGCCCAACGGCAGCTATTTTATCACGGTGTACGGCAACTCAGCAACGCCCAATAAAATGGCGCTGGTAAGCAACAAAGGAAAGATCATTAAAGAACTCGGCGATGCCAAAGGCCCCGATTACGACAGTTACAACCTTGCCAAAACAGAGCTCCTCCGTGTAAAGAGCGACGACGGGCTCTACGACCTGCCCATGAAGGTAACCTGGCCGCTCAATATGGAGCCGGGTAAAAAATACCCGGTACTGATCTCAATCTACGGCGGCCCCAATGCAGGTACCTGTATGGATGCATTCACCCTTGGCGGCAACCAGCAATGGTATGCAAAAGAAGGGTTGATACAGGTAGTGATGGACCACAGAGCAAGCGGCCATTTCGGTAAAGAAGGGGTAAACTATATGTACCACAACCTCGGCCATTGGGAGATGAAAGACTACAGTACAATGGTAAAATGGCTCATTGCCAACGGCAGTGCAGACCCTGAAAAGATCTGTATCACCGGCTTCAGCTATGGCGGCTATATGAGCTGCTATGCACTTACCTATGCCAGCGACGTATTTACACACGGAATGGCAGGCGGCAGCGTAACAGACTGGAGCCTGTACGACAGTCACTATACAGAACGCTTTATGGGCACACCCGCCAACAACCCCGAAGGATATAAGAACAGCTCAGTACTCAATTATGTCGATAAATACAAGGGCGGTGGCTTGCAGCTTGTACACGGTGTGATCGACGATAACGTGCACCTGCAAAATACACTTCAGCTCATAAGCAAGCTTGAAGATGCTAAGAAGGATTTTGAATTTATGCTCTACCCCGGAGGAAGACACGGTTGGGGTGGCAACAAAGGTCTCCATTTTCAGAACCTGAAAACGCAGTTTATCTACAAGCACCTGCTCGGAAAAGAAGCCCCCAAACAGGTACTGAAATAATCCCTGTACAGTAATATTAAGATCCCTCCTGTTCTGCAGGAGGGATTTTTGTTTGCATAAGATTGTATTACAATCGGAGTACAAAAAAACACCACAGGTATAACTCAATTCAAATTGATATAAGTTTGTTGCAAAAAGATGCAGATCAGCAGCATACACGAGATCAAACAGGAACTGGCCAATGCCACACCCCAACAGCTTACCGGGCTTTGCCTGAGGTTGGCGCGGTTTAAGCAGGAAAACAAAGCCCTGCTCTCTTACCTGCTTTTCCAGGCAGGCGATGAAGCAGACTATATTGAAGGAATTAAACAGGAAATAGCAGAGCAGTTTACCACCATAAATACCAGCACACCTTATTTCATAAAAAAAAGTCTCCGCAAAATAATAAGGATCATCAACCGCCATGCCACATACAGTGGCATCAAAACAACCGAAACAGAACTGCGCATTTATTTCTGTCAACAGTTTATCCAGGCAGGTATGCACCTTTATAAAAGCAAAGTATTACAAAGCATCTACGACGCACAGGTCAGAAAAATCAAAACCGTAGTAAAAGGCCTTCACGAAGACCTCCGGCACGATTACCTGCGCATGCTGGACGAATATTAATCCTGTCTTATTTAGCCACCTTCATCTCCCGGTAAAATATCTTGCTCACAATCTTCCACCCCTTCTCCGTTTTAAGCAGCGACATGATATCGTGAAAATAAAAAGTATCGTACTCAATCGTCAGCTTTGCCGTGGCCGCATCTCCAAACACCTGTATACTCTCTATCTTCGTACTGCGCTTCTGCTTCTCCCCCGTGTTCTTCATCCTCGCCATAAAATCCGCCAGCGAAACAATGCGGAGAGTATCGTTACGCATAAACAACATTTGCCCCTCTGGCAGAAAAGCTTTGGAAAACATTACACTGTCACCGTTTGTACCCCCATCAAGATAATAGGTGCAAACCGTCTGGATCTCCTGTATGGTTTTTATATCCGTTTGCGCCCCCGCGCCCCCGATAGTAAACAGGCTGGCGAAAATTGCTAATAGCTGTTTCATGATTGTGCAGTTTTAAGCCGTTATAAACTACAGCAAGATAGGCGCATATAGCAACATTTTATATACCACTCACCCAATAGTTACACCGCACATTTCTCATCATTTCTTACCTTTCATCATGATTGACCAACCCACTTTCAAAATGAAACATTTCCTTTTCTTTTGTTGCCTGCTGCTCACCAGTATAAGCTATGCACAGGATCTAGGTTACTACCTGCCCGGTAATGTAAACTACAACGCAGCCATCCCCAAACCCAAAGAGATCATTCATCACGAAGTGGGCGAATGGCACATAACCCACGACCGGCTTGTAAATTACATGACCGCTGTAGCCGCCGCAGCGCCCGGCCGCATCAGGATGGAAACCATGGGCTATACTTACGAAGCAAGGCCACAGCAACTGCTCATCATTACCTCCCCGGCCAATCACCAGCGGCTCGAAGCCATCCGCCAGCAGCACCTCCAGCTCAGCGATCCCTCCCGCTCCGCAGCCCTCTCCACCGCAGATATGCCCGTAGTGGTTTATATCGGGCATTCCATACACGGCAACGAATCAAGCGGGGCAAACGCCGCCCTCCTAAGCGCCTACTATTTAGCTGCCGCACAGGGCCCGGCAATCGATTCCCTGCTGAACAATACCATCATCCTCTTCGACCCCAGCTTCAACCCCGACGGCTTACAGCGGTTCTCCACCTGGGCAAACCAGCACAAAAGTAAAAACCTCGTTACCGACCCCAACAGCCGCGAGTTTAACGAGGTATGGCCCGGCGGAAGATTTAACCACTACTGGTTCGATCTTAACCGCGACTGGTTACCGGCCGTACACGTCGAAAGCCAGAACCGCCTCGCCTGGTTTCACGCCTGGAAACCCAATATACTCACCGACCATCACGAAATGGGCAGCAACGCCACTTTCTTCTTCCAGCCCGGCGTACCCTCAAGGGTCAATCCCCTTACCCCCGCCAGGAACCAGGAACTGACAGAAAAACTGGGCCGCTTTCACGCAAAATTCCTCGACAGGATCGGCTCCCTCTACTACAGCAAAGAAAACTACGACGATTTTTATTACGGCAAAGGATCTACCTATCCCGATGTAAACGGAGCCATAGGCATCCTTTTCGAACAGGCCTCCTCCCGCGGCCATGCGCAGGAAACAGTAAACGGTATCCTCCGGTTCTCCGCAACCATAAAGAACCAGTTCGTAACCACCCTGTCTACACTCGAAGGAGCCCAGGCCCTGCGCAGGGAACTGCTCGACTACCAGCGCAGCTTCTACCAGCAAACAGACCCCGCCTTCCAGGGTAAAGGCTATGTATTTGGCGATAAGAACGATAAAGCAAAAACATTTCTCTTCGTACAGATGCTGCAACGCCACCAGATTGTAGTAAATGAACTTCCCGACGGATACAAAGAAAGCGGGTTTGAAAAAGGAAGCGCATACGCTGTATCGTTAAACCAGCCACAGCAACTGCTCATACGGTCAATCTTCGAAAAACAACTGGCATTTAAAGACAGCCTCTTCTACGATATTACAAGCTGGACATTGCCCCTCGCCTTCGGCCTGCCATATAAAGAAGTAACCAGTGCGAATATCTACGGGAAAAAGATAGATAAAATATCCTTCCCAACCGGTACAGTAATAGGAGGCGAAGCAGCCTACGCCTATATACTCGAATGGGATGAGCTGTACGCGCCCCGCTTACTCTATGCCCTGCAATCAGCAGGAGTACTGGTAAAAGTAGCCACCAGGCCCTTTACCATCAACACGGAAGGCGGCATAAAGAAATTCGATTACGGCACACTTGTAATTCCTGTATCCATCCAGTCACAATCAGCATCCGGTCTTTACAGCATGCTCAAAGAGCAGGCAGCGCAGAATGGGCTTACTATTTATGCAGCGCAAAGTGGCGATGCAGCATCAGGGAGCGACCTGGGCAGTACGCAGTTTATCGGGCTTACAAAACCTTCTGTCGCAATGCTGGTAGGCCCGGGCGTAAACGCTACCGACGCAGGCGAAATATGGCACCTGCTCGACCAGCGCATGGATATCCCCGCCACCCACCTGGAAATAACTGTCTTCAACCGCGCAGAACTGGGCAGGTATAATACGATCATCATGGTAGGAGGCAGTTACCCCGAGCTGAACAAAGACAAGCTGAAAACATGGGTGCAGGCTGGAGGCACCCTCATCCTTACAGAAGAAGCCGTTAGTTGGGCTTCGCAGAACGGGGTAAACAACGTAACCCTCAAAAAAGCAAAATCAGGGGCAGACAGCTCCCGGAGGCTGGCTTATATTGAGCGCGAGCAGGTAGAAGGCGCTCAGCAGATGAACGGAGCCATCTTTAGTGCCGATGCCGATCTCACCCACCCCCTTGCCTATGGCTGCAGACAACCCACTGTGAGCCTTTTTAAAGCAAACAAAGTATTCATGGAGAAAAGTAAAAATCCCTTCGCTACACCATTCTGGTACGGAACATCGCCACTCCAAAGCGGATGGGTAAGCCAGCAAAACCTTGATGCAGTTAAGAACAGCGCCGCAGTAATAGTAAATACGGTGGGCAGCGGCCGTATCATTAATATTGCAGACAATCCAACCTTCCGCGCCTTCTGGCTGGGCAGCAGTAAACTTCTGCTCAATGCTGTTTTCTTTGGTAAGGTAATAGAAGCAGCAAGTGGCAGAACAGAATAATGCGTTTAAATAGCACATAAGACGTCGGCAACGGTGGCGATATATCAAACGTCACCTTTTTATAAAATATGAACCAAAAAGTCATCTTTCTTCTGGGCATGCTTTCCGGTGCAGCACAGATCATATCATGCTCAGCCGGTAAAGACCCGCGTCGGCAGACCATAAAGCAATTACAGCAGGGACGCCTCACCGAAGACACAAGTTATGTGTACGCCCTGCCCTATAACGACAAACCACACCTCCTCGTACAGGGCTATTATAGCCTGTTCTCTCACAAAAACCGGGCAGCGCTCGACTTTAAGATGAAAAAAGGAACACCTGTTCTCGCTGCGAGGGCCGGGGTGGTAGTACGGCTTCGGGAAGATGGAAACCGTGGCGGATGGAGCAAAAAGAACAGGCCCTATGGCAACTTTATCATCATACAGCACACCGATGGCTCACGTGCCGGATACTGGCACCTGCAGTACAACAGCATCCGGCCCAACCTGGGCGATACCATACAGCAGGGCCAGCCCATAGCAGTAAGCGGTAAAACAGGCTATACACTCTTCCCTCACCTTCATTTCCTTGTTTGGCAATACGATGGCGCAGGCCAATGGCAACCCATCGCTACAAGATTCTCCACCAGGAAAGGCGCCCGCTACCTGCGCCCCGGAAAATGGTACCGGCCATAAACCCGAATAGCATCGACGTAAATGATGATACCACAGTACCCCTTCACTTTTTACTATATTTGATAGATGACGGATACAATACCTGTCACCGAAAGTCTGGTGCTCGAACCACTCGTACAGACACACGCAGAAGCCTTGTACCAATTGGTTAATACCAACCGGCAGCACCTGCGCAAATGGCTGCCCTGGGTAGACCGCATGGTCTCAGAAGAACAGTTTAAACAATTCACTGAAGAAGCAGAAAAAAGATCGGCCGGCGATCAGGACTACCCCTACATCATTCTCCATCATGGCGAAATGGCAGGCAGAATCGGGATGTACAATATCAACCGGCAAAACCAGTGCGGCTCCATCGGGTACTGGCTCGGCGAAAACTTCCTCGGAAAGGGAATTGTTCAACAATCCTGCAAAGCGTTTATCAACTATGCCTTTATAAACTGGAACCTGAACCGTATAGAGATCCGGTGTGGCACAGAGAACCACAAAAGCCGTGCAGTGCCAGACAAGTTAGGCTTCCTCCTCGAAGGCGTGATACGGCAGGCAGAATTTGTCAATAACCATTTTATCGACCTGTACTGCTTTTCTATGCTGAAAGAAGATTGGGTTCAGTTACCCGGATAAATGGATTTTACTATATTTGACCCCGGCCATTCAGAGCCCCCTGTAAGATAAACACATACTTATACAAACATCTTAACAGGTTGCAGCAACAAAACACTTGCTTATGATTAAGATATTTACTGTAGACAACGAAGAACTTTTTGAAAAGGTACTCCCATTGATTGCCGCCTACCAGGTTTTTTATGAGGCTACACCAAACGAGGCACACAATAGAACATTTTTCTCCCAGTTTATGCGCGACCCCTCAGCCGGTGTACAATTTGTAGCACTCGACGAAACAGGTAAAGCGGTGGGCTTCGCAACACTCTACTACTGCTTCTCCTCCGTGAGTGCAGAAAAACTATGCATCCTCAACGACCTCTATATGTTGCCCGAACTCAATACAGGCAACCTGAAAAGTATGGGAACAGCATTGATCCGCCACTGCTTCGATTATGCAGTTCAAAAAGGATTCAGGAAAGTCTGTGGCACAACATCCAGAACAAACTTCAAAGCCCAGCGGCTATACAACTCCCTGATTGAAAGATTCCCCGAGTTTAATGTAGGAAAATGCGAACTCATCGAATACTACGCTAAATACGATCTCTGATACCTGTAGTCACACGGTAATTAATCCGTTTACATTATGCAGAAAGACCCGGGCAAAAGGATTGATGTAACAACAACAACGGTCATCTCCGCAGATCTGGTGCGTTTTTTAGAATCTGTCCGGTGGGGAACAGGCGATACAGCCTACAAGGCAGGAGCCATACAGGAAAAACTTTCCCTCGTGCCCAATCCCGTTTTCTTTATGGTATATATCGATGAAAACGTAATAGGCGCTGTGGTCTTTTCTGAAAGAACCCTGTCAGATAATGGGCAGCCAGCAAAAGCCTCATACATACGCTACCTGGCAATAGCCCCGGAAATCAGCGGAAAAGCAGCCGTTAAAACATTTGGCAGCCGGGTACTCGATTATCTTAAAGAAAAAAAAGCAGCCGGGTATATACTGTACACCTGCATCGAAATGCAAAACAGTATTTCACAGGGCATCGTTTCAAAACTTGGCTTCAGGAAGATGGCCAAAGTAGGCGTCATCGGCTTCAGCCGTCTTTTCCCGCGAACCCGCCCGCAAATCCGGCAACTCGAAACCGTCGCAGAAAAACAACAGGTGCTGGCCCTGCTGGAAAGCAGGTATAAAGATCACTTCCTGCTGCAGTTCGATAGCCTCAACCTCTCCGCACCCGGCAGTAATTATTACGCATATTACGAAAACGGACGTATAATAGCAGGGGTACAAGTCAGTAAAGGCAATTGGAAAATAGATAACCTCGGCACAGCCAATCACTCCCTTCTTGTAAAACTGTTGCCCCGCATCCCATTCCTCAACAAATACTTTAATCCCGGCAATTTCAGGTTCATCACCTTCGACGGTATCTATACAGCCAATGGTAAAAGAAAAAACCTTTTAATGCTTTTTGAACACCTGCTGAAAATATACAAAGTAAGAGCCGCTGTATTCTGGCTGGATGAACAATCCCCTTTATATGAAGCAGTAACAAAAAACGGTAACCTCGGCTTCCTGCACAGCATTGTAAAATCTTCCGGCTCCTTTATCTATGTCGATCTTCCCGGCCATGGAGCATTACCCGCACAGCCCGTATACGTTTCTTCAAAAGAACTCGTATAAATCCATGGCCATACACAATAAAAACAACAGCAAAACAATTTGCAATAACTTCAGATGATACCTTATACAACAAAAGCAATACAAAGCAATGGATTTTGAAATTGAAAACGAATTGCGTCCCAACCTTTCTTCAGGAGAAAGACTCCTGTGGACCGGCCGGCCAAAAACAGGAATACTCCTGCGCCCCGGCGACAGGTATATGATACCATTCAGTTTGTTCTGGGCCAGCTTTGCATTTTTCTGGGAATTTATGGCAATAAAAATGGGAGCCCCTTTCTTCTTTATGCTCTTTGGAATTCCATTTATACTCATCGGTATATATATGGTTGCCGGGCGCTTTTTAGTCGACGCCCGGATACGGAAAAACATCCGTTACGGTATAACACCCAACCACATCATCATACAGTCCGGGCTCTCGGGAAAACACGTCAGGTCAATTAATATCCGTACGCTTGACGACATCAGTTTTACCGAAAAGCCCGACGGCTCAGGCACAATACTACTCGGTAGTGAAGAACCCGCCAATACACCAGGCAGGAATATCAGCAGAAAAAACGTTCCCTCACTCGAATTTATCCCCGATGTCAAACGCGTGTACAACATCATCATTAAGCAGCAAGCAGCCCCGTAATCCCCACAACAGAAAAGCGGCTGTCTCAAAAGAAAAATAAACCGCCTTAGAATCGCCTGTACAAAAATTTTCTCCACCAGGAATACGAATAAAAAGAGGCTGCCTCGGACATTTGAGACAGCCTCCTTCTTTATTTTCAAACCAAACTAAGCTTTTTTGTTTTTGTTTTTCAAAGTCAGGTAATCAAGGAAGTAGATCAGGCGTAGCGACAAGCTGTTGAACTGCGGGCCCGAAGCACACTGCTGTGCATTTTTAAAATAGTTCTTTTCAAAGCTCCTTGTAAAACTTTCTCCAATATCCTTCCATACAATATTAAAGAAACTGCCCTGCGCAAACTGCCACGTATACACCATGTCCACGCTCAGGTAATTATAGTTCTGGTTCCGGTTACCCGTATATGGCCGGTCAGGAGTAACCAGTTTGCCATCCGTATTAAGCTTGTAAAACTGCACCGGTTCCACCTTGCTCCAGTAATGACGCACACGAAGCGTAAGTCCCATCCTGTTGGTAAAACTGTACTTAAGGTTCAGCATATTTTCTACCGAACGCAGGTTACGGCGCGAGAAGATTACAGTATCCTTTTCAGCAGCAGTAGCCGCCGGAAGAATATCAGCCCAACCCGGTTGATCTTTGGAATTCTGCGTCATAATGCTGTTGTCAATAGAAAACTTACTATTGAAACGGATCTTACCAAACAAGCCCCAGTCAAGGGTCTTTCTTGTAAACGCACCACCCTCGCCCCAGTCAATATTTCCTCCCCACGACAACTTTTTCGCACTGTTACTGTTCCAGAAAATACCCGCGCCAATCCTTCCCCTATTGTCAAATACACGTCCCCTTACCCTTGGTTCATAAAAGTCGTTGTAGTTCGTAGCGCCACTCACGTAGCCGCCTACCCACCAAAGATTCTTTAATTGCCCGTTAACATTAAAGTTAATCCCCGAGCCCTGCGTCATACGATCGCGGCCCTTCACCTCATCCAGCGGGGTAACCAACCGGCTGTTCCAGCCATTGATATTCATCCTGAGCTGGTTATACCATTTTACAGGCTTGCTCCAGTTATATCCAAAAAAGAAGCTCTGATCCATGGTATTATTATTCGTGAAATAACCCATGTCGCTCTTATCATACTTGTCATTAACCAGCTCGTGATAAAAATTAAAAGTGAACCTGCCACTGGTCTTTCCAAAATAAAGACTGTGCGTATAGCCCATCTCATTCCTGTTGTTCTTATTAAGTAACGCACTTACCCCCAAACTGCCTCCAACATTCCACGTATTCGTTTTATCATTGAGGTCAAACAGCAGGGAACTCACATTAGCATCATAATCATTGCCGCTGCGCCATACGTTCGTATTAACAAAAGAAAGGCTGCTGTTATGCTTAAAAGTCTGGTCCAGTACCAGCACATTATAATTGGTAAGGGGGTCAGTTTCGTATTTGCGCGTATGTCCGTTATTATCTTCTATTTTAGCATACTGCGGTTTGGTAATAGCATTAAGTATGCCCACACCCAACCCCTTCTGTGTGCGCCCGCTGATCTTGGTAGCATTTACCAGCTTGCTCTGTGCAGGGTTTTCAATAACCCGTTCGTTCGCAGCCAGGTTACTGTATGCGCCGCCATACCTGATCGGCTGCCCGCCAATACGACGGCTGTAAAAAAGATTGCCCTTATTAAAAAGTTCGGTACCCTCGGTAAAAAAAGTCCGGTTTTCTGTAAAACGCTGCTCAAAAGGGCTGAGGTTAAGCACGCGGTTATCCGATTGCACCTGGCCAAAATCAGGTATCAACGTCATATCCAGCGTAAAAGCCTGGTTAATGCCATACTTAACGTCCATACCCCCGTTAACCTGCGTCGTTGTTTTCTTTACATCAGCAGAAGCCGTACCGTCATGATTAAGATAAGTAGAAAAATAAGGAGAAAATTGTAAACGCAAAGGAGGTTTGATATCTTCAAGACCTACCAGTAAACCAGCCTGCGTCAGAAAACCATTGATATTAGGATCAACCTGTTGCCAGAAAAGCTGCTTCCCGCTCTTTTGCCTGCGCCGAACCAGGTTAAGCCCCCAGTCCTGCACCTTTTTCTTACCAAAGCGGATCGCCGAATACGGCAGAAATATCTCAAAACTCCATCCGTCAGGCTGTAATTTGGAGGCACTCTTCCATACTGCGTTCCAGCTAAAATCCTCGTTACCACCCTGCGAACTCTTGGCATCCATCTGCTCACCCAGTGGGGTAACAAAGTACTCAAAACCATTCAGCTTATCATTGTAAGTGTCAAAAACAAAACCCACAAAATCATTATTACCAAATCCATCCCTGCCAATCAGTTCCGCAGAAATACTGTCTTTGTTACGCTCATGGCAGTAGCCCCCTACATAAATCCCTTCATTGTTATACAGGAAATAAAACTGGGTACCGTTGGCCGCCTCCTCAGGCTTAAAAGGAGTAGGTTGAAACTCTGTAAACTTATCTGCCATAGGAGCTGTTTTCCAAACCTCTTCCTTAAGCTCACCGTCAATAGTAATGGGAAATGCTGTACGCTTGATCTGCAGTTGCCGCTTAGACACCGGTTGAGCAGAAAGCTGCATGCAAAGGCATAGTAAAGCAATCAGCGGCAGCGCTGTTTTAGTGGTCATGTCAGTACAGTTGGGTTTGTTGGTCTTAATTACGAAGTTAGACGTGGAAAGCAGCAAAATGTTACCGCTCATCACAAGCGGTTTATAATTAACATTTCTTTTACAACACTTCGTAAAACCTAAATAAACAGGTCGTTGTAGAGCGTACCACCAGGAACCACGCAGTAATGCGAAAGGTCCGTAATACCAGCGTCTGCCAGAACAGCTTCGTCAATAAAGCAGTTTCCTGTACAGGATGCTGCCGGTCGGCGAAGGATATAATAAGCCGCATCAGCAATGATATCCGGGGTACGGCTCATCTTGATCAGGGCGTCCCCGCCAAGCAGGTTTTGTACAGCGGCTGTGGCAATAGTAGTACGGGGCCAGAGGCAATTAGCTGCAATATTGTATTTTTTTAACTCCGCCGACAGCCCAAGAGCAATCATCGTCATATTATACTTGCTCATGGTATAAGCCAGGTGATTGGTAAACCACTTCATATCCATATTAATTGGCGGAGAAAGATTAAGGATATGTGCATTCGTAGATTTTTTAAGATAAGGAATGCAGGCACGGCTTACGAAAAAAGTACCCCTCACGTTGATCTGGTGCATCAGGTCATAACGTTTAGGCTCTGTTTTTTCAGTATTGGTAAGCGAAATAGCCGAAGCATTGTTAACGAGAATATCAATACCCCCAAAATGAGCTGCAGCCTTATCCACAACTTCCTGTACAAGAGTCTCATTTCGTATATCACAGGCCAGCGCCAGCGCCTGGCCACCCGCAGCTTCCATCTCTGCTGCTGCCGAGAAGATAGTCCCGCCCAGCTTCGGGTTCTCTTCCGTAGATTTTGCAGCAATAACAATATTAGCGCCTTCCTTTGCCAGCTTCAGCCCGATAGCTTTACCAATACCACGACTCGCCCCGGTGATTAAAACAGTCTTACCCTTAAACTCCATAGTATAATTTTTCCAAAGCTAATTAAAAGCACTGAATTCACGGCGCAGCATCAGGTAAAGAACCCATAAAAGCCAAAGCATTCCGGAACTTGAATATTCCTTAATTTTATCGCCGATAAACATAGATATGCAAACTCAAAAAGTCAACCTCCACTATTCTGTACTCATTGGCATGATACTGCTTACCGCTTTCAGCCGCTGTATACCGCACATGGCAAACTTCTCCCCACTCGGTGCAATAAGCCTGTTAGGCGCAGCACACTTTCAGAAAAAATGGATGGCCTTTTTGGTACCCATCGCTGCAACCTTTGCCAGCGACCTGTTTATCAATAATGTCATATACGCAGAGTACAATCCAACATTCACCTGGTTTTATAGCGGGTTTTACTGGATATATGGAACCTATATGCTGATCGTACTGGCAGGAATATTTATATTTAAGAAAGTAACCATACAACGTGTACTCGCTGGTTCACTGGCTTCCACTGCAATCTTCTTTATCATTACCAACTTTCTCTGCTGGCCGGGAGCATCCATTTATTCGCAGAACTTCGCCGGGCTTATGAAATGCTATGCAGCAGGTATTCCCTTCCTCAAAGGAACCCTTCTTGGCGACCTGTTTTATTCCGGTGTTTTATTCGGTACTTTTGCCCTGGCCCAAAGACAATTCCCGGCACTGAAGCTGCAACCCGCTTCAGTATAATAAAAAGTACAGTCATACCGGGTCACGTATGCACAGTCATACCAATATTTCCATTACACAAAGATTTCGTAAAGTTGAAAGGAAAAAACAGGTAACTATACCCGCATGGGTAAACGTATCCGTCCGATACAAAAGAGAAAGAGTTACCCGATCAGGGCTCGAACCTGAACTATCAGAGTCAGAATCTGATGTACTACCATTATACTATCGGGCAATAAAAGAACTCAGGTGACCCCGGTAGGTCAAATCTCGAACCAAGGGCTTGAAGAATTAAGAGTGATG